>NZ_WCIM01000010.1:0-307879 GCF_009025585.1 Enterobacter sp. 198
GATTCGAACCTCCGACCGCTCGGTTCGTAGCCGAGTACTCTATCCAGCTGAGCTACGGATGCAAAATGGCGGTGAGGCGGGGATTCGAACCCCGGATGCAGCTTTTGACCGCATACTCCCTTAGCAGGGGAGCGCCTTCAGCCTCTCGGCCACCTCACCACACAACGCCTCTTTCGAGTGCTTCGAATAACTCGTTAAGAGCTTCTCGTCGCTGCGTGGCGCATATATTACTTTCTGGGACTTATAAGTCAAACAATTTTCCAAAAGCTTTTATCGTTTGCACAAATCACACGCAATTCGCATGCAAAAGCTGCAAAGAGGGTGTTTTATAAGCGGATTTTGCAGGCATCTTCTCAGAAAACTGATGACAGAATAGTGATGTTGAGGCGAGTTAAGGGTAAGAGTGTGGTTAAAAACAGAGCGATTGAAATTAAACGGTAACTTTAAGCAGGAAAAATGGCGGGAGAGGTTGCGTCTCGCCCGACAGCGAGACGCGACAATATCAGTAACTGGACTGCTGGGATTTTTCAGCCTGGATACGCTGGTAGATCTCTTCACGGTGGACAGATACTTCTTTAGGAGCGTTTACACCAATACGTACCTGGTTACCCTTTACCCCTAAAACTGTCACGGTGACCTCATCCCCAATCATGAGGGTCTCACCAACTCGACGAGTCAGAATCAGCATTCTTTGCTCCTTGAAAGATTAAAAGAGTCGGGTCTCTTGTATCCCGGCATTATCCATCATATAACGCCAAAAAGTAAGCGATGACAAACACGTAAAGTGTAAGCAGTCACGGCATCACATTCTGTTAAACGTAAGTTTAGCCGATATACACAAACTCAACCTGACTTTATCGTTATCGATAGCGCAGTGAACAAGACGCCATAACGTTACCGCTATGGCGTCTGCTTGTGCTTTGTAGTTATTACAGTTTCGCGCTCACCCAGCTTTCAACACTGGCCAATGCCACAGGAAGTGCCGCCGCATCCGTACCACCGGCTTGCGCCATGTCCGGACGACCGCCACCCTTACCGCCCACCTGCTGGGCGACCATACCAATCAGTTCCCCTGCTTTTACGCGGTCGGTCACATCCTTAGAGACGCCCGCAATCAGAGAAACCTTACCTTCTGCCACTGTCGCCAGCACGATAACTGTGGAACCGAGCTGGTTCTTCAGATCGTCGACCATAGTACGCAGCATCTTAGGCTCAACGCCCGCCAGATCGCTGACCAGCAGTTTGACACCCTTAATGTCTACAGCTTTGCTGGAGAGGTTTGCACTCTCCTGCGCCGCAGCCTGCTCTTTCAGCTGCTGCAGCTCTTTTTCCAGCTGACGCGTACGATCCAGCGCAACGCGCACTTTCTCGCCCAGGTTCTGGCTATCACCTTTCAACAACTGCGCGATGTCGTGCAGCTGATCGCTCTGCGCATGCAGGCTGGCAATCGCGCCTTCACCGGTAACCGCTTCAATACGACGCACGCCCGCCGCCGTTCCTGATTCGGAAACAATGCGGAACAGACCAATGTCGCCGGTACGGGAGGCATGCGTCCCGCCGCAGAGCTCAGTCGAGAAGTCGCCCATGCTCAGCACGCGAACGCGGTCGTCGTATTTCTCGCCGAACAGTGCCATCGCGCCTTTCTTCTTCGCCGCCTCGAGATCCATGATATGGGTTTCGATTGGCAGGTTACGACGGATCTGCGCATTCACCAGATCTTCCACCGCGCGGATTTCTGACGGCTTCATCGCTTCAAAATGAGAGAAGTCGAAGCGCAGAACTTTATCGTTAACCAGAGAACCTTTCTGTGCAACGTGCGTTCCCAGAACTTCACGCAGGGCAGCGTGCATCAGGTGCGTAGCTGAGTGGTTCAGACGAATGCGCGCACGACGAGCTTCATCAACGTTCGCCTGGACACCCTCGCCCACTTTCAGAGAACCGGCAATCAGTTTGCCCTGATGGCCAATCGCCTGACCGTATTTCTGCGTGTCGCTTACGCTGAAGCTGAAACCGTTGCCTTTCAGTTCGCCTTTATCGCCAACCTGGCCGCCGGATTCCGCGTAGAACGGCGTTTTGTCCAGAATGACAACCGCATCCTGACCCGCGTTGATGCTGTCTACGGCTTTACCGTCAACAAACAGGGCGGTCACTTTGCCAGTCAGTTCCAGATTTTCGTAGCCTTTGAATTCTGATGCGCCATCAACGCGGATCATCGCGTTATAGTCAGCACCAAAACCGCTGGACTCGCGCGCACGGCGGCGCTGCTCTTCCATTGCGGCTTCAAAGCCTGCTTCGTCCACTTTAATGTTGCGCTCACGGCAAACGTCCGCCGTCAGGTCAACCGGGAAACCGTAGGTGTCATACAGGCGGAAAGCGGTTTCGCCGTCCAGCGTATCGCCCTTAAGTTTCGCCAGCTCTTCATCCAGCAGCGCCAGTCCGCGCTCCAGAGTACGAGCAAACTGCTCTTCTTCCGTTTTCAGAACCTGCTCAACCTGCGCCTGCTGACGTTTCAGCTCATCACCGGCTTCGCCCATCACGCCAATCAGTGGCCCAACGAGTTTATAGAAGAAGGTGTCCTTCGCGCCCAGCATGTTGCCGTGACGGATAGCACGACGAATGATACGACGCAGCACATAGCCACGGTTTTCATTCGACGGGATCACGCCGTCGGCAATCAGGAACGCGCAGGAACGGATATGGTCTGCAATAACGCGCAGCGATTTGTTGTTCAGATCGGTTGCACCCGTCACTTGCGCAACGGCTTTAATCAGGGTGCTGAACAGGTCAATTTCGTAGTTGGAGTTAACGTGCTGCAGAACAGCCGCGATACGCTCCAGACCCATACCGGTATCAACGGACGGTTTCGGCAGCGGCTCCATCGTACCGTCAGCCTGACGGTTGAACTGCATGAAGACGATATTCCAGATCTCAATGTAGCGATCGCCGTCTTCTTCCGGGCTGCCTGGAGGACCACCCCAGATGTGGTCGCCGTGATCGTAGAAGATCTCGGTGCACGGACCGCAAGGACCGGTATCGCCCATCTGCCAGAAGTTGTCAGACGCATAAGGTGCGCCTTTGTTATCACCGATGCGAATAATACGCTCGCGCGGGATACCAACCTCTTTTTCCCAGATTTCGTAGGCTTCGTCATCGGTTTCATAGACGGTAACCCACAGACGATCTTTCGGCAGGTTGAACCAGTTTTCACCGGTCAGCAGTTCCCACGCATATTGAATGGCATCGTGTTTGAAATAGTCGCCGAAGCTGAAGTTACCCAGCATTTCGAAGAACGTGTGGTGACGCGCGGTGTAACCGACGTTTTCCAGGTCGTTGTGTTTACCGCCCGCACGCACGCAACGCTGTGAGGTTGTGGCGCGGGAATAATTACGTTTGTCGAGACCAAGGAACACATCCTTGAACTGGTTCATCCCGGCGTTGGTAAACAGCAGAGTCGGATCGTTGTTCGGTACCAGGGAGCTGCTGGCAACTACCTGATGTCCCTTACTATGGAAAAAATCGAGAAACGCCTGACGGATCTCAGCGGTGCTCTTGCTCATAATTATCCTGAAATCAAGCTAACGAAATGTCGTAGCAAGCCTGTATCGGTAAAACGTTGGACAGACCAGCTACTGGAAAAAGTGGGAATAAGATAAGTTTTCTTTAGTGGGAAGTAAAATCCCGCATGCGTTCAATCCGCAAAATTACGCCAGATATCCTGAATATCTTCCATCAGAAAGCCGCGGTAGAGCAAAAAGCGCTGGATTTTAACTTTTTCTGAAAATTCACGTGGCAAGGGTTCGCCGTACTTGCGAATGGCCTGTTCTTTTGCCAGCGCGCACCAGTCTGTGTCGCATTCGCGCATGGCCTTTTCAATGGTTTCACGGGCGACCCCTTTCTGGTTCAGCTCCTGGCGGATACGCGCGGGGCCATATCCTTTGCGGCCACGGCTGGCAAGAAACCGGGAAGCGAAACGCTCGTCATCCAGATAGCGGTGCTCATAGCACCAGGCAATGACGCGGTCGTAATCTTCCGCGGTCGCATCAATCTCTTCCGGCCCGTTTTTACTCATGACGGGGGCCGACAGTTTTCGCCGCAACTCCTGTTCGCTGTGGTCACGGACGGCAAGAATGCGCACCGCACGGTCCAGTAAGCGTGCATAGGCAGGGCGGCGTGAAGTCGATTCACTCATAAAAAACCTGCTGATTCAGAAATGCAAAAAGGGCCGCATTAGCAGCCCTTCATCTTTAAACGAGAGAATTAGAAATCTTCGTTGGTTTCTTCAGCACCCGCGTTATCCACCACGAAATCAGGCGTACCGTCCTGGTTGTTCAGCAGAAGCTCACGCACTTTCTTCTCAATTTCTTTCGCCGCAGCCGGGTTCTCTTTCAGCCAGGAGATTGCATTTGCTTTACCCTGACCAATCTTGTCGCCGTTGTAGCTGTACCATGCGCCCGCTTTTTCAATCAGCTTCTCTTTCACGCCCAGGTCAACCAGTTCGCCGTAGAAGTTGATACCTTCACCGTAGAGGATCTGGAATTCAGCTTGTTTGAACGGCGCTGCGATTTTGTTCTTCACAACCTTCACGCGGGTTTCGCTACCCACTACGTTTTCACCCTCTTTCACCGCGCCGATACGGCGGATATCCAGACGGACAGAAGCGTAGAATTTCAGCGCGTTACCACCGGTAGTGGTTTCCGGGTTACCGAACATCACACCAATTTTCATACGGATCTGGTTGATGAAGATCAGCAGCGTGTTGGACTGCTTCAAGTTACCGGCCAGCTTACGCATTGCCTGGCTCATCATACGTGCCGCGAGGCCCATGTGAGAGTCACCAATTTCGCCTTCGATTTCAGCTTTTGGCGTCAGAGCGGCAACGGAGTCGACCACGATAACGTCAACCGCACCGGAACGGGCCAGCGCGTCACAAATTTCCAGCGCCTGCTCACCGGTGTCCGGCTGAGAACACAGCAGGTTGTCAATATCAACGCCCAGCTTACGAGCATAAACAGGGTCCAGCGCGTGCTCGGCATCGATAAACGCACAGGTTTTACCTTCACGCTGTGCCGCAGCGATAACCTGCAGCGTCAGGGTTGTTTTACCTGAGGACTCAGGCCCGTAGATTTCTACGATACGGCCCATTGGCAGGCCGCCAGCGCCCAGCGCGATATCCAGAGAAAGCGAACCGGTGGAGATAGTTTCCACATCCATGGAACGGTCTTCACCCAGGCGCATGATGGAGCCTTTACCGAATTGCTTTTCGATCTGGCCCAGTGCTGCCGCCAACGCTTTCTGTTTGTTTTCGTCGATAGCCATTATTACTCCTGTCATGCCGGGAGAAGCGACTGTGCTTCACCGTGGATTTCTGTTCTGTTGGTGCAATTATACTGTATGGTCATACAGTATCAAGTATTTTGTAGAAATTGTTGCCAGAGCGTTTTTAACGCATAAACGGTTGCCTGACGACGCACGCTTTCGCGATCGCCGCTAAAGCACTCCCGGCGGGTGATCCCTTCTCCTCTGGCGGTAGCAAAACCAAACCAGACGGTGCCGACAGGCTTCACGTCACTGCCCCCGTCCGGGCCCGCGATGCCGCTAATCGATATTGCATAATCCGCGCGCGCCTCTTTGAGCGCACCAATAGCCATCTCAATCACCACCGGCTCGCTGACTGCGCCATGCTGTTCGAGCGTAGATTCCCGCACGCCGATCATTTGCGCTTTAGCTTCATTACTGTAGGTCACAAAACCACGTTCAAACCAGGCGGAACTGCCGGCAATATCGGTAATCGCTTTCGCCACCCAGCCGCCGGTGCAGGACTCCGCGGTGGTGAGGGTCGCCCCGCGTTGCTTAAGCGCCAGCCCTACCACCTCGCTAAGCTGCATCAATTCATGGTCAGTCATTCTCGCTCCAGGCCTTAGAAAAACATGCAGCACAAGATAGCACTTTCTCGTCAGATATGGGGATGCGCTGCAGGATTTACGAGGGGGCTTCAGAAAAAAGCCGATGCGAGCGCACCGGCGGTGGCGAAGATTATTTCATGCTGTCAGCGAGGGTATCCACATTGTGGCGGAACGCCTTAATGTAGGTCTCTGCCACGCCCCCTTTTGCCGAGAGCGCTTCCGGGTAAAGCTCGCCTCCTGGCTGCGCGCCGGTGGCTGTAGCAATCTGTTTAACCAGCCGCGGATCGAGCTGGTTTTCCATAAACCAGGTTTTCACGCCGTCCGCTTTAATCTGATTAATGATCTCAGCGACCTGTGCCGCGCTGGCCTCGCTCTCTGACGACAACCCCTGGGGCGCCATAAACGTCACCCCGTAGGCGCGGCTGAAATAGCCGAACGCGTCATGGCTGGTCAACACTTTACGTTTCACCAGCGGGATCTGGCTAAAACGCGTTTTGGCCCAGCTATCCAGCTGCTTAAGCTGCGCGATGTACGGTTTTCCGGTCGCTTCCAGCGCGGTTTTATCTTCTGGGTCGGCTTTCACCAGCCCGTTGAGAATATTTTGCGCGTACAGCGCCCCGTTCGCCGCGCTGTTCCAGGCGTGCGGGTCAGTGACGGTTTTGCCCTCTTCTTCGAGGGTATGCGTCTGCACACCACGCGACGCCACCACCAGCTGGCCTTTGAACCCGGAGGCTTTCACCAGGCGATCCAGCCACCCTTCCAGTCCCAGACCATTGACCACCACAACATCTGCCTTGCTTAGCGCCGCGCTATCTTTTGGCGAGGGCTCGAAGGTATGCGGATCGCCGTCCGGCCCCACCAGCGTCGTGACGTTCACATGGTCACCGCCCACCTCCCGGGTCATATCCCCCAGAATGGAAAAGCTGGTCACCACATTGAGCGTTTTCGCCATCACCGTTTGCGACATCATCCCCAGCGCGAGCGCCACTACGAATCCCGTACGTTTCATCGTTTCCCCTTGCGTTAAAAAAGCGCACGCAGGCTGCCAGCCAGCCTGCTGCGCGTGCCAAATAAAATGGAAATAAAGAACAGCGCGCTGGCGGTAAGCACGATGGACGGCCCCGCGGGCAGGCTGGCGGCCCAGGAGAGACTGAGTCCGAGCCACGCGCAGAAAATACCGCTGATACCCGCCATCAATAGCAGTCCGGGTAAGGTGCGTGCCCAGCAGCGTGCCGCTACCGCAGGGAGCATCATCAGCCCGACCGCCATCAACGTGCCAAGCACCTGAAAACCGGCAACGAGGTTAAGCACCAGCAGCGCCAGAAACAGACCGTGTAATAAGCCGGGAACATGGCGGGCGTTTACCTGCAGCCAGGCGGTGTCAAAGGCCTCGGTCACCAGCCCACGGTAGAAAATCGCCAGCGTGATAAGGGTGAACATGCAAACGCCTGCCACAAACAGCGCGGCATCGTTATCCACCGCCAGGATGGAGCCAAACAACAGGTGCAGAAGATCGACGTTCGAACCGCGCAGTGATACCAGCGTGACGCCCAGCGCCAGCGAGCCAAGATAGAACCCGGCAAAACTGGCGTCCTCTTTAAGCGGCGTTCGACGGCTGACCAGCCCGGCCACCAGCGCCACGGTAATACCGGCAATAAAGCCTCCCACGCTCATGGCCAGCAGCGACATACCGCTGAGCAAATACCCCACCGCGACGCCGGGCAAAATGGCGTGAGAGAGGGCATCGCCCATCAGACTCATCCGGCGCAGCTGAAGGAAAACGCCCAGAGCAGTGGTACTGACGGACAACGCCAGGCAAACCACCAGCGCGCGGCGCATAAAGCCATACTCAATAAAAGGCTGAAAAAAGATATGCCAGATCATGCCACCCTCACCCGCTCGGTTTTCCACTGGGGAATGTCAGCGTCCAGCCGTAACGTCTGCGGGAAGTGGCGCGATACACGCTCGCTGTCGTGCAGCACCGCAAGCACCGTTTGCCCCTGCATATACATTTCCAGCATCAGGTCCATCAGCACATTACAGGTAGCTTCATCAACGCCGGTAAAGGGCTCATCGAGCATGACCAGCGGCGCCTGCTGCACTAATACCCGCGCGAACAGCATGCGCTGAAACTGACCGCCGGAGAGTTCATCAATGGTCGTTAGCGCCATCGTTCCAAGCCCCACCCGCTCAAGCGCACCGGCAATGCGCAGCCGCATTTCACGGCGAAGGCCAGAAAAAAGCGATGCTTCAGGCCAGCAGCCCATGCTGACCACATCCTGCACGGTTAGCGGAAATTGCGCCTCCAGGGCATGACGCTGTGCCAGCCAGCCCATTACCGGGCGTTTTTTCTGCCAGTGAAAACTGCCGCTTACCGGCGGGATAAACCCGGCGAGGGTTTTCAGAAGCGTTGATTTACCGCAGCCGTTGGCCCCGAGGATGGCGGTCATGCTCCCGCATTCAATCACCCCGGACAGAGGGCGCGTGACCGGCTCGCGGTCGTAACCCGCCGTGAGTTGATTCATCACAATCATGGCAATGCCACCGCCCAGCACACGGCCAGTCCGATAAAGACAATCAGCGCCAGCGCCATCAGAAGCCGGACCGGCGCAGACAGAGAAAAAAAGGAAGTAGACATCTCATCACCACATCATATGTTATAACATAACAATAATGAAAGATAATGCGGATGTAAATGAGCGGAGATTAACGGGAGTGTGGCGAAATGTTTCTGGATATCAACCCAACCCTCTCCCGGCGGAAGAGGGTCGAACATCAAGCGTTACTGACTGAACGGCGACGCGGCAGGCACGCGCGCCTGTGACACCGCCAGCCCCAGCTGCCATACGGCCATCGCATAGTGGGTGCTGTGGTTATAGCGGGTGATGGTGTAGAAGTTAGGCAGCCCGTACCAGTACTGATAACCCGTACCGACATCCAGACGCAGCAGGCTCGCCTGTTGCGTATTTCCCAGCGGCTGCGTTGGCGTTAAGCCTGCAGCGGCCAGCTGCGAAACGCTGTAGTTGGTTTTAAAGCCGTTCTCAAGCCCTGGTGCCTGGCCGTTAGCCTGCACCGCCACCTGACCGCCCGGCACCCAGCCGTGCGCTTTAAAGTAGTTCGCCACGCTGCCGATGGCATCCACCGGATCCCACAGGTTGATATGACCATCTCCGTTAAAGTCGACGGCATATTGCTTATAGGAGGACGGCATAAACTGGCCGTAGCCCATCGCACCGGCAAACGAACCTTTGAGATCTAACGGGTCATCTTGTTCATTGCGCGCCATCAGCAGGAAGGTTTCCAGTTCAGACGAGAAATATTCAGCACGACGCGGGTAGTTAAAGGAGAGCGTCGCCAGCGCATCGAGGATACGGGTTTTGCCCATCACGCGGCCCCAGCGGGTTTCCACGCCGATAATCCCGACGATGATTTCAGGCGGTACGCCATACACCTGCCACGCACGGTTCAGCGCATCTTCATATTGGTTCCAGAAGACCACGCCATTTTGCACGTTATCCGGCGTAATGAACTGTTTGCGATAACGCAGCCATGCGCCATTTGGCCCGGTCGGTACCTGAGCCGTCGGTGCCTGGCGATCCATCAAACGCAGAACATAATCCAGTCGCTTCGCCTGCGACAGAATTTCATGCAGTTGCTGGCGGTCAAAACCGTGTTTGCTCACCATTTTATCGATGAACTGCTCGGCCGCCGGGTTATTCGCAAAGTCGCCGCCCATTTGCATCATATTATGCTGCGGCTCCAGCAGGAATCCTCCGGAAGGCGCGCCAGCCGTTTGCTGCACGGCTTCGGTCTTGGGTTTGCTACTACAGGCAGACAGCAGAATAAGCGCAGGTAACAACGCTGCATAACGACGCTTGAACATGTGACATCCATTTAACGGGTTCGATAAGAACCCAGTATGGTAAAGCATCCGCAACACCTCAAGGAAGTGGTACGCACCTCCCCCACCAAATCTTTACGCTCCCCATCGCAAATCTGTGCAATTTTCATCCACACAAGACTCTCATTGGCAATTAACTTTCAAAATAATCCATTTTTCTTTCATTGTGAGATCTAATTAACACTTTAAAACCTTTCAAAGTGATTATTATTAGCCTCAGTTATACAAAAACAAAAAAGCCCCACAGGAGAGAAGAATGATAGAAACCATCACCCACGGCGCCGAGTGGTTCATCGGGCTGTTTCAGAAAGGCGGAGAAGTGTTCACCGGCATGGTGACCGGGATCCTGCCCCTGCTGATTAGCCTGCTGGTCATCATGAACGCGCTGATTAACTTTATCGGCCAGCAACGCATTGAACGCTTTGCCCAGCGCTGCGCCGGCAATCCGCTGTCCCGTTACCTGGTTCTGCCCTTCATCGGCACGTTTGTTTTTTGCAACCCGATGACGCTGAGCCTCGGCCGCTTTATGCCTGAAAAATACAAACCCAGCTATTACGCCGCAGCCTCCTACAGCTGCCACTCCATGAATGGCCTGTTCCCGCATATCAACCCCGGCGAGCTGTTTGTCTATCTGGGCATTGCCAGCGGCCTGACCACGCTTGGCCTGCCGCTCGGTCCGCTGGCGGTGAGTTATCTGCTGGTCGGTCTGGTCACCAACTTTTTCCGCGGCTGGGTCACGGACCTCACCACCGCCATTTTCGAGAAGAAAATGGGTATCCAGCTTGAACAGAAAGTCCATCTTTCAGGAGCCGCAGCATGAGCCGTATTCGTATTGAAAAAGGAACGGGCGGCTGGGGCGGCCCGCTGGAATTCGACGCCACTGAAGGCAAAAAAATCGTCTATATCACCGCAGGCACACGTCCGGCCATTGTCGACAAACTGCGTGAGCTGACCGGCTGGGAAGCGGTCGACGGCTTCAAAGAGGGCGAACCGCCTGAAGCGGAAATTGGCGTGGCGGTGATTGACTGCGGCGGCACGCTGCGCTGCGGCATCTACCCCAAGCGGCGTATTCCTACCGTGAATATCCATTCCACCGGTAAATCAGGTCCGCTGGCGCAGTACATCCTGGAGGACATTTATGTCTCCGGCGTGAAAGAGGAAAACATTCACCTGGCACAGGGGTCTGCTGCCCCTCAGAAAGCGGCCCCGCGTGATTACGACACGAGTAAAAAAATCACCGAACAGAGTGACGGCCTGCTGGCAAAAGTCGGAATGGGGATGGGCTCTGCCGTGGCCGTGCTGTTCCAGTCCGGGCGCGACACCATCGACACGGTGCTGAAAACCATTCTGCCGTTTATGGCATTCGTTTCGGCGCTGATCGGCATCATCATGGCCTCGGGTCTTGGCGACTGGATTGCCCACGGCCTCGCCCCGCTGGCGAGCCACCCGCTCGGGCTGGTGACGCTGGCGCTGATCTGCTCCTTCCCGCTGCTGTCGCCGTTTCTCGGCCCGGGCGCGGTCATTGCGCAGGTTATCGGCGTGCTGATTGGCGTGCAGATTGGCCTTGGCAACATTCCCCCGCATCTGGCTCTGCCCGCCCTGTTTGCCATTAATGCCCAGGCGGCGTGTGATTTCATTCCTGTCGGGCTGTCGCTGGCGGAAGCGCGCCAGGACACCGTGCGCGTTGGCGTGCCCTCTGTACTGGTCAGCCGTTTCCTGACCGGCGCACCGACGGTGCTGATTGCCTGGTTTGTCTCCGGCTTTATTTACCAATAAGAGGTTCCTGTGATGACCGTAATTTACCAGACCACCATCACCCGCATTGGCCAGAGCGCGGCCGATGCGCTCAGCGACAAGATGCTGATTACCTTCCGCGAAGGTGCGCCCGCGGATATCGAAGAGTTTTGCTTTATCCACTGTCACGGCGAGATGAACGGTGAGCTGAAGGCCGGGAGCCAGCTGGAGTTGGGCGACGCGCGCTACGCCGTGACCGCCGTCGGCGACGTGGCCGAACAAAACCTGCGGGAGCTCGGCCATATCACCCTGCGTTTTGATGGCCAGCCGCAGGCGGAATATCCCGGTACGGTTCATGTGGATGGCCCGGTTCCGCAGGCTGTCACCCCAGGCTGCACGTTGAAGTTTGTTGCGTAATTTAAGGAGAAAGATATGAGTCAGGTTGCCGTTGTCATTGGTGGGGGACAAACCTTAGGCGAGTTCCTCTGCCGTGGGCTTGCTGCAGAGGGTTACCGCGTGGCGGTAGTGGATATTCAGAGTGAAAAAGCCGCACGCGTGGCGGACACCATCAACACCGAATTGGGTGAAGGGATGGCCTACGGATTTGGTGCTGATGCCACCAGCGAGCAGAGCGTGATGGCGCTGGCCCGCGGCGTGGACGAGATTTTTGGCCGTACCGACCTGCTGGTATACAGCGCAGGAATAGCCAAAGCGGCCTTTATCAGCGATTTCGAACTGGGGGACTTCGACCGCTCCCTGCAGGTTAACCTGGTGGGCTATTTCCTCTGCGCACGCGAGTTTTCCCGTCTGATGATCCGCGATGGCATTCAGGGGCGCATCATCCAGATCAACTCGAAATCGGGCAAAGTGGGCAGCAAACACAACTCCGGTTACAGCGCGGCGAAATTTGGCGGCGTAGGGCTGACGCAATCTCTGGCCCTCGATCTGGCCGAATATGGCATTACCGTTCACTCGCTGATGCTGGGCAACCTGCTGAAATCGCCGATGTTCCAGTCCCTGCTGCCGCAATATGCCACCAAGCTCGGGTTGAAAGAGGAGGAAGTGGAGCAGTATTACATCGACAAAGTGCCGCTGAAGCGCGGCTGCGATTATCAGGACGTGCTGAACATGCTGCTGTTTTATGCCAGCCCCAAAGCCTCTTACTGCACCGGGCAGTCCATTAATGTCACCGGCGGGCAGGTGATGTTCTGATCGAACACGCTGATGCCCGTATTCCCCTCTCCTTCGGGAGAGGGAACAACAAGGAGCTCGTATGGTTACCGCACTCATTACCGTTGCCGCCATCGCCTGGATGTGCCAGCTGATCTTTGGCGGCTGGCAAATCCGCCAGTTTAACCGCGCGTTTGATGCCCTGTGTCAGAAAGGGCGCGTGGGTGTCGGGCGTTCCGGCGGGCGTTTCAAACCGCGCGTGGTGGTTGCCATTGCGCTGGACGAACACAATAGGGTCTGCGATTCCCTCATCATGCGCGGGATGACCGTTTTTGCCCGCCCGGCGAAAATCCAGGCGATTAACGGGATATCGCTGCAGGAATTACAACCCGATGTGATCTTTCCCCATGATTCGCTCTGTCAGAATGCTCTATCATTAGCGCTTAATCTGAAACATGGATAATTTCGTTGTGAACGCGATAAGCTTGCGAAATTATCATTTCGCAACCTAAGGAATTGAGCGCCTATGAAACCACGTCAGCGTCAGGCGGCCATTCTGGAGCATCTGCAAAAGCAGGGAAAATGCTCGGTAGAAGAACTGGCCCACTACTTTGACACCACCGGCACGACAATACGAAAGGATCTGGTATTGCTCGAAAACTCTGGTGCAGTCATCCGAACCTACGGCGGCGTGATGCTCAACAAAGATGAAGCCGACCCGCCTATCGATCACAAAACGCTGATCAATACTCACCAGAAAGCGCTGATTGCCGAGGCCGCCGTAAAATTTATCCATGATGGCGACTCCATTATCCTTGATGCAGGCAGCACCGTGCTGCAAATGATCCCGATGCTCAGCCGCTTCAACAACATCACGGTGATGACCAACAGTCTGCATATCGTCAACGCCCTGTCGGAATTCGACAGCGAGCAAACCATTCTGATGCCCGGCGGGACGTTCCGTAAAAAATCTGCGTCGTTTCACGGTCAACTGGCGGAAAACGCCTTTGAACACTTCAGCTTTGATAAACTCTTTATGGGCACGGACGGTATCGATTTGAACGCCGGCGTGACGACCTTTAACGAGGTGTTCAGCGTCAGCAAAGCGATGTGCAACGCCGCGCGCGAAGTGATTTTGATGGCAGACTCGTCGAAGTTTGGCCGTAAAAGTCCCAACATTGTCTGCAGCCTTGAAAGCGTCGATAAGCTCATTACCGACGCAGGTATCGACCCGGCGTTCAAAAAAGCGCTGGAAGAGAAAGGGATCGACGTGATTGTAACCGGAGAGAGAGATGAGTGATTTTCTGTTAAACGCAGGCCGCCAGACCCTGATGCTGGAGCTGCAGGAAGCCAGCCGCCTGCCGGAACGTCTGGGCGAAGATTTTGTGCGCGCGGCAAACACCATTATCCAGTGCGAAGGTAAAGTGGTGGTCTCCGGGATCGGCAAGTCCGGTCATATCGGCAAAAAGATTGCCGCTACACTTGCCAGCACCGGCACACCGGCGTTCTTCGTGCATCCGGCCGAAGCGCTGCACGGCGATCTGGGGATGATTGAAAGCCGCGACGTGATGCTGTTTATCTCCTACTCCGGTTCGGCCAAAGAGCTGGATCTCATCATCCCGCGTCTGCAGGAAAAATCGGTCGCGCTGCTGGCGATGACCGGTAAATCCCGCTCACCGCTGGCACTGGCGGCCAAGGCCACGCTTGATATCTCCGTTGAGCGCGAAGCCTGCCCGATGCACCTCGCCCCCACCTCCAGCACCGTAAATACGCTGATGATGGGCGACGCGCTGGCAATGGCGGTAATGCAGGCACGCGGCTTTAACGAAGAAGATTTTGCCCGCTCGCACCCGGCGGGCGCGCTCGGTGCGCGACTGCTCAATAAAGTTCATCATCTGATGCGGACCGACGAGGCCATTCCGCAGGTCAAACTCAACACCAGCGTAATGGATGCGATGCTGGAACTGAGCCGCACCGGGCTGGGTCTGGTAGCGGTGTGCGATGAAACCGGTAGCGTTAAAGGCGTGTTTACCGACGGCGACCTGCGCCGCTGGCTGGTGGGTGGCGGCAAGCTGGAATCACAGGTTTCGCAAGCGATGACCCGGGGCGGGCTGACCCTGAACGCCGAGAGCCGCGCCATCGAAGCCAAAGAGGTGCTGATGAAACGCAAAATCACCGCCGCGCCGGTGGTGGATGAGCACGGCACGCTGTGCGGCGCCATCAACCTGCAGGATTTCTACCAGGCCGGGATTATTTAACCTTTGAGTCCCAGACGTTTCGCCAGCCGGTGCAGGTTGGCGACGTCCATTTCCAGCGCTCGCGCGCACGCCGCCCAGCTGCGGTTATTCTGCTCCAGCGCGCGGGCGATCGTCTGACGCTGAAACGCTTCTGTTGCTTCCCGCAGGTTCTCATGGGCCATTTCCGGCGCGGCAGGCGTAACGAACGAAGCGGTGTCATCGTGCAATGCGAAATGCCGCGCGTGGATCACCACCTCATCTCCCGAACGTGTCGCCCGCGCCAGCACCACGGCGCGGTGAATCGCATGTTCCAGTTCGCGTACGTTACCCGGCCAGCCGTAGCGCATCAGATGGGCTCGCGCGCCGGGGCTTAATACCACGCGGGAAAGGCCCATTCGTAACCGACATTGCTCGCAGAAAAACCCCGCCAGCAGCACCACATCGTCGCCGCGCTCGCGTAGCGGCGGCACGGTAAGCGGAAACACGCTCAGACGATGGTACAGGTCAGCGCGGAAATTCCCGGCCAACACCTCTTCGCGCAGGTCACGGTTGGTTGCCGCCAGCACACGCACGTTGACTCTTAGGCTGCGATCGTCGCCGACGCGCTGAATATCGCCGTACTGCAGGACGCGCAGCAGTTTGGCCTGAAGCGACAGCGACAGTTCGCCAATTTCATCGAGGAACAACGTGCCGTTATCCGCCATTTCGAATTTGCCGCTGCGGTTGCTGATCGCCCCGGTAAACGCCCCTTTGACGTGACCAAACAGTTCACTTTCCGCCACGCTTTCCGGCAGCGCGGCGCAATTGAGGTACACCAGCGGGTTGACCGCGCGCGGCGAGGCTTCGTGGATGCCCTTCGCCACCAGCTCTTTACCGGTGCCGGTTTCCCCGAAAATCAGCACGTTTAAATCCGAGGCCGCCACGATATCGATCTCTTTTTTTAGCTGCACCATCCCCGGTGACAGCCCAATCATCTCCGTGTGTGCCACCGGTTCAAACGCCGACGGGCTGCCGGGAAGGATGTTCTGGCTCTCCAGCTGTTCGATCAGCAGCGCGTTATTCAGCGCACCGGCGGCCAGCGCGGCAATCAGCCGCAGCTCTTCATCGCTAAAGGTGTCGAACTGATCCGGTGACAGGCCGTCGAGGGTTAATGCCCCAATCAGGTTTTGTCCGGCAAACAGCGGCAGACCGATACAGGCATGAACTTTCAGGCTCTCCTGCCCCGGGATCAGCCCGTCGTAAGGGTCGGGCAAATCACTGTCCGCCGGAAAGCGCACCACGTCACCGGCCCGCGCGATGGTTTCCAGACGCGGATGGCCTTCCAGGGAGAAGCGTCGCCCAAGAACGTCCTGCGCCAGCCCGTCGATAGCCAGCGGAATAAACTGCCGGGCGTCGTAGCGCAGCAGTGCCGACGCATCGCACGCCAGCACCTGGCGCAGCGTCGAAATCAGCCGCTGAAAACGGTCCTGATGACCGATACCGGTTTGCAGTTCAATGGCAATTTTTGCCAGTACGTCCACGGAAAAGCTCATCTGCGCCTCACTGTCATTTTGACCATTCATATTGTCACAATGACCATAAATCAGATAGTCATATTGACTACCCATTACGGATGATAAAATTAAAAAACCATAAAAAACAGCAATATGAAAACTGGCACGCAACTTGATAAAGGCTAGACATCTTATTTGAAAAACGCCGTATTAATTGAGGTTGCTATGTCTATTCTGGTTAAAAATAACATTCATTGGGTTGGTCAACGTGACTGGGAAGTGCGTGACTTCCACGGAACGGAGTACAAAACGCTGCGCGGCAGCAGCTACAACAGCTATCTCATCCGTGAAGGCAAAAACGTGCTCATCGATACCGTCGATCACAAATTCAGCCGGGAGTTCGTGCAAAATCTGCGCAGCGAAATCGATCTTGCGGATATCGACTACATCATCATTAACCATGCGGAAGAGGATCATGCCGGGGCGCTGACCGAGTTAATGTCCTGCATTCCCGACACCCCGATTTACTGCACCACCAACGCCATCGACTCGATTAACGGCCATCACCACCACCCGGAGTGGAATTTCCACACCGTCAAAACCGGCGACACGCTGGATATCGGCAACGGCAAACAGCTGATCTTCGTTGAAACCCCGATGCTGCACTGGCCCGACAGTATGATGACCTACATGACCGGCGATGCGGTGCTGTTCAGCAACGATGCCTTCGGCCAGCACTATTGTGACGAGCGCCTGTTCAACGATGAAGTGGATCAAACCGAGCTATTCGAACAATGTCAGCGCTACTACGCCAATATCCTGACGCCGTTCAGCCGTCTGGTGACGCCAAAAATCACCGAAATCCTCGGCTTTAACCTGCCCGTGGATATGATTGCCACCTCTCACGGCGTGGTGTGGCGCGAAAACCCCACCCAGATCGTGGAGCTGTACCTCAAATGGGCCGCGGATTATCAGGAAGACCGTATCACGCTTTTCTACGACACCATGTCTAATAACACCCGCATGATGGCGGACGCCATTGCGCAGGGTATTAACGAAGTCGATCCGAACGTGGCGGTGAAAATCTTCAACGTGGCGCGTAGCGATAAAAACGAGATCCTGACCAACGTCTTCCGCTCCAAGGGCGTGCTGGTGGGCACCTCCACGATGAACAACGTGATGATGCCGAAAATTGCGGGCCTTGTGGAAGAGATGACCGGCCTGCGCTTTCGTAATAAACGGGCCAGCGCATTTGGCTCCCACGGCTGGAGCGGCGGCGCAGTAGACCGGCTCTCCACGCGTTTGCAGGATGCCGGTTTTGAGATGTCCATGAGCCTGAAGGCGAAATGGCGTCCGGACATCGACGCGCTTGAATTGTGCCGCCAGCATGGCCGTGACATTGCGCGTCAGTGGGCGCTCGCGCCGCTCCCCGACATGAACGCCAAAAACCCCGTGCCGCAACAAGCCTGCGACGCAGCCGTCGCTGACGGTGGCCCTCGCATGCAGTGCAGCGTCTGCCAGTGGATTTACGACCCGGCACAGGGCGAGCCGCTGCAGGATGTTGCCCCCGGTACCCCCTGGTGCGACGTGCCGGACAATTTCCTCTGCCCGGAATGTTCCCTGGGAAAAGAGGTCTTTGACGAACTGGCGACGGAGGCACAATGAACCACGGTATCGTTATCATCGGCTCGGGCTTTGCCGCCCGCCAGCTGGTGAAAAACATTCGCAAGCAAGACGCCAGCGTGCCGTTGACGCTCATTGCCGCCGACAGCATGGACGAGTACAACAAGCCTGATTTAAGCCACGTTATCAGCCAGAATCAGCGAGCCGAAGACCTCACCCGCCAGACCGCGGGGGCGTTCGCGGAACAGTTTAGTCTGCGGTTATTTCCGCACACCTGGATAACCGACATCGACGCCGCCGGCCATGTGGTGAAAGCAAAAGACAAAACCTGGCAATACGACAAGCTGGTACTGGCGACAGGGGCGTCAGCTTTTGTACCTCCGGTGGAAGGCCGGGAACTGATGATCACCCTCAACAGCCAGCAGGCGTATCAGGCCAGTGAAACCCTGCTGCGTGACGCGAAGCGGGTGATGATTGTCGGCGCAGGGTTGATTGGCACAGAGCTGGCGATGGATTTTAGCCGGGCGGGTAAATCCGTCACTCTGGTCGACCATGCGGCAAGCATTTTGTCGGCGCTGATGCCCGCAGAAGTAAGTAGTCGCTTACAGCATCGTCTGACCGATATGGGCGTACATCTGCTGCTGAAATCCCAGCTGCAAAGCCTGAAGAAAACCGGGAGTGGGATTCATGCAACGCTCGACCGCAGCCGCAGCGTTGAGGTGGATGTGGTGGTTGCCGCCACGGGCCTGCGTCCGGAAACGGCGCTGGCGCATCGCGCCGGCGCGGAAACAGGCCGTGGCGTGAAGGTAGACAGCTACCTGCAAACCACGCAGCCCGATATTTACGCCCTGGGTGACTGCGCTGAAATTAACGGACAGGTCCTGCCCTTCCTGCAGCCCATTCAACTGAGCGCCATGTACCTGGCGAAAAACCTGTCGGGCGGCAGTGCGCCACTGAAATTACCCGCGATGCTGGTAAAAGTAAAAACGCCGGCGCTCCCGCTGCACCTGGCAGGCGAAACCGAGCGTCCGGATCTGCACTGGCAACTCACCATTGAACCTCAGGGAATGGTGGCTCGTGGGTGCGACAGCGAAGGGCAGATGCGTGCCTTTGTGGTGAGCGAAGACCGGATGAAAGAGGCTTTCGCTCTGCTGAAATCATTACCCGCTTAACGCTGATTCGCCTGCCACGCTAACGTAACCTTTGGATTTTATGGTCCACAGCCCCGATGTCCCGGGGCTTTTTTTTCAACGTCGTTTAGCCAGATAACGACAATGATGTTCAGACGCCGCGTCAGGAACGCACGACAAGCGTATCGTAGCCGCGCCAGCGATAGTTGATCATGGAAATCAGCCAGCAGGCAACGAACAGCCCGACCACCACGAACCCGGCGTTACCGAGGTTGTCATTAACTGCGCCAATGCGATCCCAGAGGCCTCCGCTGAGGGCAAATTTATCCATCAACAGACCCAGAGCTTCCAGCCCGCCGATAAACAGCGCCACCACCACGGAGGTGCCGGTGATGGTCATGTTGTAGTAAAGCTTGCGCTGCGGCTTGTTAAACGCCCAGCCGTAAGCGCCGACCATCAGCAGATTGTCGAGGGTATCGACCAGCGCCATACCGCTGGCAAACAGCGCCGGGAAGATCATGATGGACCAGACTGACATCCCGTTTGACGCGCTGGCGGCTGAAATCCCAAGCACACCGATTTCCGTCGCGGTATCAAACCCCAGACCAAACAGGAAACCGACCAGGTACATCTGCCAGCTCTTGTTCACCAGGCGGAACGTTGCGCCAAACAGCCAGTTCATGACTCCGCCTGATGCCGGAAGCGGGATGTCGTCACGCGTGACCTGACCGTTCTTCAGCGCCTGAAAATTACGCCACACGCCGCGCAAAATCACCAGATTGACCAGCGCCATCGCCAGCAGAAACGTTGCAGAAACGGCGGTGCCAATCAGGCTGCCGGTTTCATGAAACCATGCCATATTCTTCTGAAACGCCGTGGCGGTGGCCGCAATGGCAATGGAGGCCAGCACCACAATGGTGGAGTGTCCCAGAGAGAACCACGCCCCCACGCCGGAAGGGCGTTTACCCTGCTGCATCATCTTACGCGTGACGGTATCAATGGCCGCGATGTGGTCGGCATCCACCGCATGACGGAGTCCATAACACCAGGCCAGCAGGCTGGCGGCCATCAGCGCCGTACTGCCGCTGAAGGTTTGCCATGCCCAGCCCCATGCCAGAAGATTAGCCATTACCAGAGCCAGCAGCAGAAACGCCGCGCGGGGTTCATTGCGTAAGAGTCGTAACATTTTACATCCTTTGTGAACATGACCGGGCGGCAGCAACCACCGCCTGCCCGAAGGAGATAGCGCCGTCACCTGACGGCAGATGATGAGGAAAAAGCAGCGTGAAGTCTGAGAGGTAATGGCGCAGTCGCGCGCGCAGCAGACGGTTATGTAACACGCCGCCGCTGAAGCATACGGTGGAAAGCCCCAGTCGCCGGGCATGGGAGGTGACAAGCTCCGCCAGCCCTTTCGCCAGCGCATCGTGAAACGCCCATGCCCGCTCGCAGGGTTCCGCCTGCCAGTTCAGCCACTGTTGCCAGAAGCGCGTAAGGTTTTCGGCCTGAAGCGTAACCGGGTGTTGAACGTCGTGGCACTGCGCGGCCAGCGTTTCAAGCCGGCAGGCGGCCTCACCTTCATAGCTCTGGGTTTCTGACGTGATGCCGAGCGCGCAGGCCACCGCGTCGAACAGACGTCCGCAGGATGAGGCCAGCGGCGCGTTTAAACCGCGCTGAATGGCCGTAGCCAGCAGCGGCCAGTTTTGCCGCTGAACGTCACGCGTTTCCGGGTACTGCCGCCAGTCCGGCACAAACGCCAGGCAGTGGGCGAGTAAATTGCGCCACGGCTGCATGGCAGCCCTGTCCCCGCCCGGCAGCGCAACCGCAGGCAGACCGCCCAGACGTTCGCAGTCGAGATAGTTTACCCGCAGGCACTCTCCGCCCCACAGCGCGCCGTTTTCGCCCATGCCGATCCCATCCAGCGTCAGGGCAATGACATCTCCGCCCTCAAGCGGCCAGCCGTTTTCTGCCATGCATGCCGCCGCGTGAGCGTGGTGGTGAAGCACGGTGTCGATCGGCAAAGCCTGGGCTTGCGCCCACTGTCGGGCGTGATAGCCCGGATGGGCGTCGCATACCACGCGCTGCGGCTGAAACGCATAGATCTGCTGCATCATCGACAGCGCCGAACGCCACTGGGCCTCGACACCGTCGTCACTCAGATCGCCAAAGTGCTGACTCAGTACCGCCTGGTTACCGCGCACCAGACAGAAGGTATTTTTCATATCAGCACCGGTGCACACCATCGCCGGGACAGCGCTGAAACCGGCGGGCAGCGTGATGGCATCCGGCACAAAACCGCGCGCGCGACGCAGCATCATACCGTCCTGATCCATCACGGAATCATCCATACGCTGCAGGATGTCACGGTTGTGCAGCAGGAATCCGTCAGCGATGTCGCCCAGTTCATCCAGTGCCTGCTGGCAGGTGATGGCCGGCGGACGCCCGCTGAGGTTGCCGGAGGTCATCACCAGCGCGCGCTGACAGTCCATCATCAGCACATGCTGTAGCGGGTTAGCGGGCAGCATCAGTCCAACGGTGTCCAGCCCTGGCGCGATCGCGTCAGGAAGCGGAGGACACCATGCTTTTGGCGTGAGCACGATGGGCGCTGCAGGCGAGCGCAGCAGCGTTTGCACTGATTCCGGCACTCCCTCCGCCTGCGGGATCATGACCGCCAGTGGCTTCATCGGGCGCTGTTTGCGCGCCCGCAGGGTTGCCACCGCCTGCGCGTTGGACGCGTCACAGGCAAGGTGAAAACCGCCCAGCCCTTTGATGGCGACAATCCCGCCATTTTTGAGCATGTGGACCGCCGCACTCAGCGCAGACTCGCGGGTGGCAACGGTCTCGCCCGCGCGCCATTCCAGCTCGGGTCCACAATCCGGACAGGCTACCGGCTGCGCGTGAAAACGGCGGTCAGCGGGATTGCGGTACTCGGTTTCACACGGCTCACAGAGGGGAAAAGCCGCCATTGACGTGGCCGGGCGGTCATAGGGCATGGCGCGGATGATGGTAAAACGGGGACCGCAATGGGTACAGTTGATAAACGGATAGCGATAACGCCGCGCTCGGGGATCGCGCATTTCAGCCAGGCACGCCGGGCAGGTAGCGGCATCCGGCACAATCTGGGTGTCCATCGCTCCGCCCGCGCTATGGCGAATGGTGAACGCCTGCGGCACCGTTGCCCAGGTGAACGGCTGGCTGTCGACAGCATCGATACGTGCCAGCGGTGGGCAGTCCTGATGCAGCCTCGCGGTAAAGGCCCCCCCATTACCCGCGAGACGCACCAGCACGCCCTCTCCGTCATTACAAACGTCACCCGTCAGCTGTAGCTGATGCGCCAGTTGCCAGACGAAGGGACGAAACCCTACCCCCTGCACCTTGCCGCGTACCCGCAACTGTACGCCGTTATCGCCCATCGCGACTTAAAACAGCAGTGACGATGACGTGTCGAACGCGGCACGACGGCGTTTTTCCGCGCTCATCTGCTCGAGCTTGTCGCGATCCACGCAGACCAGGGCGTGCGTCGGGCAGGCTTCCATACAGGCCGGGCCGGCATCACGGTGGTAGCAGAGGTCGCATTTATTGGCTTCCGCTTTTTCCGCGCGCACGCTCAGCCCCATGCCGCTGTTGCGCACAACAGGACGCACCACGACTTCCATCGCACCGTACGGGCAGGCAACCACACAGGTTTTGCAGCCGATGCAGCGCTCTTGCATCACATGCACGAATCCTTTCTCACGTTTGATGGCCCCGTTTGGGCAGACGTTAGCGCACGGCGCATCCTCACACTGGCGACAAATAGCGGCCGTGGAGATATTCACGCCTTTAATGACGTGGATCCGCGGTAAAAAGGTATCAGGGGTGAGCGACGCGCAATCCTGCTCCGCCTGATGGGAAACCACACACGCCACTTCACAGGTACGGCAGCCAATGCATTTACTGGCATCGGCCATAATAAAACGGTTCATCTGCTTCTCCAGCATTACAGTCCTGCGCGGAGATATACATAAACCGTGCCAATTATTAACCTGTTGATTTTCTGCGGTTTATAAAATGACAGCAGGGCTGTCATCGTCACTTCTGACGATGACAGCTGTCGACATCAGCGGTGCGGCCCGTCAATAACCGAGTCACGCAGGATAAGCTCGCCGGAGAAGGTTTGCTGGTACTTAAACTCACCGCCATCCAGCAGGAAGATCAGGCGGCTAATGGTCTCTTTGATCATCTCCGTCACCGGAATGCGCACGCTGGAGAGCGAGGGGACGATGTAGGGGGCGATGGCCACATCGTCAAAGCCAATCACCGACACGGCATCCGGGGTGGCGATCCCGCGCTCATGCAGCTGTTTCATGGCCCCAATCGCCATATCGTCATTACTCGCCACCAGCGCCGAAAAGGTTTCACCGCGCGAAAGCAGCTCAGACACCGCTGCCGCACCGCTGGCCGGATTCCATTTCCCCTGCGCAATCAGCGACGGGCGCAGCGGGATCTGGTGTTGTGCCAGGGCGTCTTTGTAGCCCGAGAGACGCTCAACGCCCGTGGGAGAATCCAGTGAACCGGTGATAAACGCAATCTCCCGGTGCCCTTTCTGAATAAGCTGCGACACGGCGTCCTGGCAGGAGGCTTTATGATCTGACCAGACGCTGTGACTGCTGTTTTTCCGTAAGCGGCGGTTGAGGACCATAATCGGCTGTTCGCATTTCTCAACGATATCGTCCATCTCATCCACGCTCAGGAAACGCGGGTAAATGATCACCGCGTCACAGCGCATATCGAGCAAATACTGAATGGCCTCGCGCTCTTCATCCGCACTGTGCTTACCGTCCGCCAGGATCAGCTGCCGCCCTTTCTCTTCCGTCATGCGGGCGGCGTGAAAGAGCAGTTCGCTAAAATAGACGCCGTGATAAAGGGTGTTGGTGACCACCAGACCCAGCGTCTGGGTACGTTTGGTCGCCAGATTTCGTGCCAGCAAATTCGGGCGATAGCCGCTCTCTTCAATCGCCTGAAACACCCGGTCTTTGGTCTCCTGGCTGACGTAGCCATTGCCCGACAATACCCTGGAAACCGTCGCTTTCGAAACGCCTGCCCGCTTCGCGACTTCAAGCATCGTGGTCATCGTAATCTTCCGTTTGAAACTACCAGGGCGCAGTGTACTGCACTGCAGAAAAATTGTCGCAGCGGCGATATCACGCTTTTTACCCCTCCAGGTGATCATCATCACGAAATGAAAAAATGTACAAAATGTGATCTTGTTTCATTCAAAGAAACTATTGATGATTATGTGGAACCGGTTTCCTACATTTCTCACAACGATAACAGGATTACATCCGATGGCCAAAAATTACGCTGCGCTGGCGAATGACGTTGTCAGCGCGCTCGGCGGCAGAGACAACATCGTCGCCGTCACCCACTGCATGACGCGACTGCGTTTCGTCCTCAAAGACGAAAGCCTCACCGATGCCCCGCGCCTGAAAAGCATTAACGGCGTGCTCGGCGTGGTCCGCAACGACAACCAGTGCCAGGTGATCATTGGCAACACCGTGTCTCAGGCCTACCGCGAAGTGGTAAGCCTGCTGCCCACCGACCTGCAGCCTGCCGTACCGGAAGGCCCGCAAAAAATGACCCTGCGCCGCATCGGTGCCGGGATCCTCGATGCGCTGATCGGCACCATGTCACCGCTGATCCCGGCGATCATCGGCGGTTCAATGGTCAAACTGCTGGCAATGATCCTGGAGATGACCGGCGCGCTGGAAAAAGGGGCACCGACGCTCACCCTTCTGACGCTGATTGGCGATGGCGCGTTCTTCTTCCTGCCGCTGATGGTCGCCGCCTCTGCCGCAGTGAAATTCAAAACCAACATGTCGCTGGCGATTGCCATCGCGGGCGTGCTGGTACACCCAGGCTTTATCGAACTGATGGCGAAAGCCGCACAGGGCGAGCACGTTGAATTCGCCTTTATTCCGGTGACGGCAGTGAAATACACCTACACGGTCATCCCGGCGCTGGTGATGACCTGGTGCCTGTCGTACATCGAACGCTGGGTTGATCGTATTACGCCGGCGGTCACGAAAAACTTCCTTAAACCGATGCTGATCGTTCTGATTGCCGCCCCGCTCGCCATTGTGCTGATAGGGCCGCTCGGGATCTGGATCGGGAGCGCGATTTCAGCGCTGGTCTACACTATTCACGGCTATCTGGGCTGGCTCTCCGTGGCCATTATGGGCGCCCTCTGGCCGCTGCTGGTGATGACCGGGATGCACCGCGTATTTACGCCGACGATCATTCAGACCATTGCCGAGACGGGCAAAGAGGGAATGGTTATGCCGTCGGAAATCGGAGCCAACCTGTCGCTCGGCGGTTCATCGCTGGCGGTGGCGTGGAAAACGAAAAACCCGGAACTGCGCCAGACGGCGCTGGCGGCAGCGGCTTCTGCCATCATGGCAGGCATTTCAGAACCTGCCCTCTATGGTGTGGCGGTACGTCTGAAACGCCCGCTGATTGCGAGCCTTATCAGCGGCTTCATCTGCGGGGCAGTGGCTGGCATAGCCGGTCTTGCCAGCCATTCAATGGCGGCGCCGGGGCTGTTTACCAGCGTACAGTTCTTCGATCCGGCCAACCCGATGACCATCGTCTGGGTATTCGGAGTCATGGCGCTGGCGGTTGTGCTCTCGTTTGTTCTGACCCTGATTTTAGGTTTTGAAGATATCCCGGTCGAAGACGAGGCTGAGAAAGCACGCGCCCTGCAGAGCACCCCGGTTCAGGCCAACGCAGCACAAGTCTAAATTTATAGCGAGGTAAAGATGTCTGTTTTTCCACAAGGATTTTTATGGGGCGGCGCGCTTGCCGCCAACCAGAGTGAAGGGGCTTACCGTGAAGGCGGCAAAGGACTGACGACGGTCGATATGATCCCCCACGGCGCGAATCGTCTGGCGGTGAAGGTCGGTAAGGAAAAACGTTTTACGTTGCGTGACGACGAGTTTTACCCGAGCCACGAGGCGATTGATTTTTACCATCGCTACAAAGAAGACATCGCCCTGATGGCGGAGATGGGCTTTACGGTATTTCGTACCTCGATTGCCTGGAGCCGCCTCTACCCGAAAGGCGATGAGCCACTGCCCAATAAAGAGGGGATTGCCTTCTACCGCGCAGTGTTCGAAGAGTGCAAAAAATACAACATCGAACCGTTGGTCACCCTGTGCCATTTCGACGTACCAATGCATCTGGTCACGGAGTATGGATCCTGGCGCAACCGCAAGATGGTCGATTTCTTTGCCCGCTATGCCCGTACCTGTTTCGAAGAATTTAACGGTCTGGTGAAGTACTGGCTCACCTTCAACGAAATCAACATCATGCTGCACAGCCCGTTCTCCGGCGCGGGGCTGGTGTTTGAAGAGGGTGAGAACGAAGATCAGGTGAAATATCAGGCCGCGCATCACGAACTGGTGGCAAGCGCGCTGGCGACCAAAATCGCCCATGAGGTGAACCCGGAAAACCAGGTCGGCTGTATGCTGGCCGGCGGCAACTTCTACCCCTACTCCTGCAAACCGGAAGACGTGTGGATGGCGCTGGAGAAAGACCGCGAAAACCTGTTCTTTATCGACGTGCAGGCGCGCGGCAGCTACCCGGCCTATTCTGCCCGCGTGTTCCGCGAAAAAGGGGTGGTGATTGTCAAAGACCCTGGCGACGATGAACTGCTGAAAAACACCGTCGATTTTGTGTCGTTCAGCTATTACGCCTCGCGCTGCGCGTCGGCGGACATGAACGCCAGTAATACCAATGCGGCGAATATCGTGAAATCCCTGCGCAACCCGCACATCCAGGTCAGCGAATGGGGCTGGGGTATCGACCCACTGGGGCTGCGCATCACCATGAACATGATGTACGACCGCTATCAGAAACCGCTGTTCCTGGTGGAAAACGGCCTCGGTGCGAAAGACGTCATGGATGAACACGGTGAGATTAATGACGACTACCGTATCAGCTACCTGCGCGAACATATTCGTGCGATGGGCGATGCCATAGAAGACGGTGTGCCGCTGATGGGCTACACCACCTGGGGCTGCATTGACCTGGTGGCCGCATCCACGGGCGAGATGAGCAAACGTTACGGGTTTGTCTATGTTGACCGCGATGACGCGGGCAACGGTACGCTGGACAGAACGCGTAAGAAATCGTTCTGGTGGTATAAGAAGGTCATTGCAAGTAACGGCGCGGATCTGGCGTAGCCTGTTGCTCTCTCCCCCGCCCTCTCCCACAGGGCGAGGGAGTGTCCAGGCCGGGTGGAAGCTACCACCACCCGGCACTGCTCACAGTCGGGAAAAACCGCCGTCCCCACGCCATCCGGCAAGCCGGGAGTAAACCTCTTCGACGGCCTCTTTCACAGGCGGCGTCATCGGATAATAAAACCCAACGATGTCCGGCTGAATGCCCAGAAACAATACCTCACCCACGTCGTCTTTAATCTGATCGACCAGATAGTTCAGCGGCATATTGTGGGTGGTCATCATAAACATCTCGGCGATGTCATCCGGATCAATCAGGAGGGTTTCCCCCGGATTAAGTCCCATATCGGTTGCATCCACAATCAGCAGCCTGTCCGGGTGCAGCTCACGGATCGCCACCACATCGTTTTCCGGCGCGCTGCCGCCGTCAATAACCACCCATTCACCCTGCGGATGCGCGGCACACATTTGTGCAAGCAGCGGGCCCGCGCCGTCGTCGCCCATCATGCTGTTGCCGACACACAGTAAAACATCAGTCACGTAATCTCCTCACCATCAGGTAAATGGCACTCTCCTGATGAATATCATGCAGCATGCTGAGCAAAATTTTGCTCCAGGCCTGCTGCTGTGGGGTTTGCACGCTCAGCGCGGCGTCGAAAGCACTGGCGAGCATCGCAATGTGGTTGGCGTCGATAACGATCTCACCGTACTTCGGCACGCCTTCCATTTTGCGGCGCGCCGTACTGCCCTCCTCCAGCGTGGCGATCCACGCCAGATAGTCAGGCCACGGGCAGCTTAATGCCGTTTCGAGACAATCTATCACCCCGAGGTGATGCCCAATGGCCAGGCTGTAATAGACCACTTGCTGCGCCGCATCCGGCGTGGCATCATTCTCATCAATAAACTTACGGCTCAGCTGACTGAACACCACCGTTTCACTCATCGGATACGCGCCTCTTCCACCACCTGATTCAGGTTCGCGACGATCTCATTAAGACGAGGATCGTTTTCCGCCTCCAGCCAGCGCGTGACCTGATGATCGCCCTGGCTCAGCAGACGCAGATAATCGTCGGCAATCTGGCGACCATAGCGATACCCCGCGAGCCGGCGCGCCGTGCGATCGACCTTCACGCGCAGCGGCTGCACCATATCCGGGTGCAGAATTGCGGCAGCCTGGTTGTCGCGTTCACCCGGTTCACGGGCATGTATTTTCTGCTCCAGCAGCCCGAGCGCCATGGCAAAACCGTACAGCGTGGCCGCAGGCGTTGGCGGACAACCGGGAATGTAGACATCCACCGGAACAATTTTATCGGTGCCACCCCAGACGCAGTACAGGTCATGGAAGATGCCGCCACTGTTGCCGCAGGCACCGTAAGAGATACAAATTTTTGGATCCGGTGCGGACTGCCAGGCACGCAATGCTGGCGATCTCATGGCACGGGTAACGGCACCGGTAAACAGCAAAATGTCCGCATGACGCGGCGAAGGCACCACTTTAATACCGAAGCGTTCGGCGTCGAACAGGGGCGACAGCGTGGCAAAGATCTCAATCTCACAGCCGTTGCAGCCGCCGCAGTCCACGCGGTACACATAGGCCGAACGTTTAATGTTTTTCAGCAGCGAGGCCTTCATGCTGGCGATGGATTCCTCCACCGTCATCGGCACCGGAATGCCGTTAGCGTCGCGTGGGCCGATCAGGTTTTCCATCAGCTGGCCTCTCTCATATGACGGGTAATATCGATGCGGTCCGACGGCAGCAGGCATTTCTGCCGTTTGCAGTCCGGGCAGGTTTCAAAGCTTTCGCGATGATGCTCCGCGCGGGCATCACCGTTGTGCTGCAACAGCGCGATGGCGTAGTCGATCTCTTTTTGTACGGCAAACGGGCGTTTGCAGACACGGCAGTTGCAGAGCGCGAAACGCGACTGCTGCAGAAAATCCTCTTTCTTCCAGACCGCCAGCTCGTACTCCTGCGAAAGACGGATCGCCACCGTCGGGCAAACCTCCTCGCAGCGGCCGCAGAAAATGCAGCGCCCGAGGTTGAACTGCCAGGCCAGCTCGCCCGTTTTCAGATCGGTTTCCACCGTCAGGGCATTTGACGGGCAGGCGTTAACGCAGGCAGCACAGCCGATGCACTGTTGCGGGTTGTGCTCCGGCTTGCCGCGAAAGTTTTTATCGACCGGCATCGGCTCCAGCGGATAGCGGCTGGTCACCGTCCCGGTTTTGATCACTTTTTTGATGAAGGTAAACATGTTGACTCCTGCTTATGTGCTGCCTGTGCTCCGCACCCCGGATCTCTCATCAAAAGAGGGTCAGGGTGAGGGCATCAGCCAGCACAAAATCCCCTATTTCAGCGGCGAGTTCTTACGCTCGATGCTGTAGCGCTCCAGCTCTTTGTACGGCACCACCTGGCTTTTCTTCTTGCGCACATCCACCACCGTCATGCGGTCGGTGCAGGAGTAGCACGGATCGAGGCTGCCAATGATCAGCGGCGCATCGGATACCGTATTGCCGCGCAGCATGTAGCGCAGGGTTGGCCAGTTGGCGTAGGTTGCCGCACGGCAGCGCCAGCGGTAGAGCTTCTGGTTGTCACCGGTCATGCTCCAGTGGATATCGTCTCCACGCGGGGCTTCGGCAAACCCCAGCGCGAAGCGGTTTGGAATGTAGGTGAAGCCCTCGACCATCAGCGGACCGCCCGGCAGATTATCCAGACCGAAGTCGATCATGTTCAGCGCGGTGAAGACCTCGTTGATACGCACCTTCAGACGCGAAATAACGTCGCAGCCCTGCTCGCTGTGCACGGTCATAGGCAGCAGGCCGTAGCCGACGAACGGATGATCGGCGCGGGTATCGCGGGCGTGGCCGCTGGCACGAACCATGGGGCCAACGTTACTGAAATCGCGGGCGATTTGCGGATCCAGCCGGCCAATACCGACGGTACGCTGCTCAATGTTCGGCGTGCTGAGCAGCATATCCACCAGCTCCTGAACGTCGCGACGCATCTGCTGCGCCAGCTGGCGGGTCTGGATCATGTCATCTTTCAGCAGATCGCGACGAATCCCGCCGATCAGGTTCAGACCGTACGTTTTACGCGCCCCGGTCAGGATCTCCGCCATCTTCATGGAGGCTTCACGTACGCGGAAAAACTGCATAAAGCCGGAGTCAAAACCGACAAAGTGACAGGCCAGACCGAGGTTCAGCAGGTGCGAGTGCAGACGCTCCACCTCCAGCAGGATGGCGCGGATCATCTGCGCGCGTTCCGGCACCACAATCCCCATGCCGTTCTCCACCGAGGTGGTGTAGGCGGTACTGTGGGCAAACCCGCAGATGCCGCACACGCGGTCAGAGAGGAACGTCACTTCGTTATATCCCATCCGGGTTTCCGCCAGCTTTTCCATCCCGCGATGGACGTAGAACAGGCGGTAGTCGGCATCAATAATATTCTCGCCGTCGACAAACAGGCGGAAGTGGCCCGGCTCGTCAGACGTGACGTGCAGCGGGCCTATCGGCACCACGTTATTCTTTTTGCTGCCAAGCTCATTGATGAACGCGTAAGTCTCGCTGTCGGTGGTCGGGGCCGGACGCTGACGGTAATCCATGCTGTCTTTGCGCAGGGGATAGAGTTCGTCTGGCCAGTCGTCCGGCAGCACCAGACGGCGCTCATCCGGAAGCCCAACCGGGACCAGACCATACATATCGCGCACTTCACGCTCGCCCCAGACGGCGGCGGGCACGCGCGGGGTGACAGACGGGTATTCCGGTTTGTTGGGATCCACTTCGACACGCACGGTGAGCCAGCACTTCTCGCCCTGCTCCATCGACATCACGTAGTAAACCGCATAGTTTCCGCACAGCTGACGCTCGTCGTTGCCGAACAACACTGACAGCCAGCCACCCTGCTGGTAGTAGAGAAACTCCACCACTTCCGGCAGGTAGTTCACTTTCACGGTCACCGTTATCTGGTCTTTGGTTTGCCAGGACTCCTCCAGCACCACGCCCGGGAAGGCCTGGTGCAACGCGGCGAGATACTGCTGACCTTTCTTTTCTTCAGACATAAAAACTCTCTTTAATCACGCCACCAGCAAGGAGACGAACGCTAAAAATGCAAAACCAAAACCGGCCCAGGTGATGCGCGACGTCGCCACAAAACGCAGACGCGCCATGCTGTTCTCAAACAGGGCAATCACCAGCACGCCGACAAGTAGCTTGAGCACGGCAACGACCACCGCCAGCACCAGACCGGCCGCGGAAAAGTGCGTCATCTGCCCCCACGGGAAGAAGACACCGACAAACATCTGCAGCACCACCAGCTGTTTGAGGCTGATGCCCCATTTCAGCACCGCAAAGCCGTAACCGCTGTACTCGGTCAACGGACCTTCCTGCAGCTCCTGCTCCGCTTCCGCGAGGTCGAACGGCAGTTTGCCCATCTCGATAAACGTCGCGAAAGCGCAGGCGCAGAGCGCCAAAAGCAACGGAAGGGAACGGTCCACGGGCCAGTGATACACGGTATGAGTGATAAAGCTGATATGGGTTGACCCCGCGACCTGCGCAGCGACCCACAGGCCGAGCAGCAGGATCGGCTCAACCAGCACGCCGAGCATGGCCTCGCGGCTGGCACCAATCCCGGTAAACGGGCTGCCGGTATCGAGGCCGGCAATCGCGAAGAAGAAACGCGCGATAGCGAAGAGGTAGATAAGCGTAATGAGATCGCCCAGCACCGGCAGCGGCGATCCGACGGTGACGACCGGTAACGCCGTGGCGATGGTGAGCATGACGCCAGCCAGTACAAACGGTGTCAGGCGAAAGACCCATCCTGCCGCGTCCGGGGAAACGCTCTGACGTCCCATCAGCTTGAACAAATCACGGTACTCCTGGAGTACACCAGGCCCGCGACGGTTATGCATCCGGGCACGCGCCACGCGGCTCACCCCGGAGAGCAACGGCGCCATGGCAAATAGCACCAGCGCCTGAAGTATTGCCAGTAACAGACTCATGTCAGGCTCCTCGTGAAATCACAATCACAACCAGTACCGCCAGCTCGATCAACGCCAGTCGGCGGAACAGCACGGGCACGGCAGCGCTCTGCCAGCCCGGCACCCACCCCACCGGGTTAAGCCAGTCCCGCAGTTTCAGCACCGCGGCAAAGTTCTCTTTGACCGGCATGGCAAAGCCGTGCGCTGTGATCACCATGGATTGCTCGTGTGCGTAACCGCAAGCCCAGGCGGTACCGCGTGCTCGAGAGGAGAGGCGGTCGCGTCTGAAGAACAGCATCAGCACGAACGGCAGCAGCGGCGCGGCAATCAGCAGCAGCGCAATCATCGGCTGGGACACCGTGGTATGCGCCGTGGTGAGCGGCAGAGGAATGGCGTTACCCAACAGCGGCAGAAGCCACGGGGCAGCTACCCCGCCCGCGATGCAGCACAGCGCCAGCGCGACAACGCTCGCCCCCATCAATGCCGGCGCACAGCAGGCGTTTTCGGCCTCACGCGTGCGCGGCGCACCCAGGAAGGTCACGCCGTAGACTTTAGCCATACACATCACCGCCAGCGCACCGGTTATCGCCAGCCCAACCGCCAGCAGCGGGCCGAGCAACCGGGCGATAAACACCTCGCTCTGACCGAGTGCGAAGAAGGACTGATAGATAACCCACTCGCCGGCAAAGCCGTTCAGCGGCGGCAGCGCAGCCATTGCCATCAGCCCCACCAGCATGCACAGAGAGATAACGGGCATTTTTTTGCCGATGCCGCCGAGTTTTTCGATATCGCGATGACCGGTGCGGAACCAGACGCTACCGGCCCCGAGGAACAGGGTGCTTTTAAACAGGCTGTGGTTGATCAGGTGATACAGGCCGCCGATAAAGCCGGCCGCAATCAGCGCCGGTTGATTGAGCGCCAGCCCGGTAACGCCTGCGCCAATACCCAGCAGGATAATGCCGATGTTCTCAAGAGTGTGGTACGCCAGCAGACGCTGGATATTGTGCTCCATCAGGGCGTACAGGCCGCCGACGAAGGCGGTGATCATCCCGGCGACCAGCAGCACAACGCCCCACCATAGCGGTGGCTGCCCACCGGTGAGCGTTATCGTCAGAATGCCGAACAGACCCACCTTCATGACAACCGTCGAGAAGAGCGCTGCGGCAGGCGCGGAGGCATGTGCATGTGCCTGTGGCACCCAGCCGTGCAGCGGGATAATCCCGGCCAGCAGGCCAAAGCCGATCACGCCAAGGAGCCAGACATCATTCCCCAGCGACTGACCGTTAAGGGCGGAGAAGTCCAGCGTGCCGAAGCGCTGCCACACCAGCCAGCAGGCCAGTGCCAGCAGCAACGTGCCAAGACGCCCCAGCGCAAACCACAGTTTGCCGGAGGTGCTACAGCCCGTAAGGAATACGCCGCACAGCGCCATGATCTCGGCCATCACCACCAGCGCGCCGAGGTTGCTGGCAGTCACGGTACAGACCGCCGCGGCCATCAGCAGATTGACCAGCAGACCGTTGGGCTGAGTGTGCTGATGGCGGTGCCAGTCAATATTAAACAGGCTGATAAACACGCCGCACAGACCAAAGGTCACCAGCCAGATGGCATTCAGCGGCGTAATTTCAACGGTGTGCCGTATCAGCGGCATCACCGCTTCGACAGATTGTCCGCCTGTTAACACGAGGCCACCGGCCACCAGCGTCATCACGCTGCCAACCGCCCCGCCGATACCGGCTATCCAGCCGCTCAGGGTTTTATGGAAAGAGAAGATCAAGGCCAACACAGCGGCGGCGGCAAAATAGGCCACCGCGCTGGTAATTATCATCACCGCGTTCATTTCGCCCCCTCGTTCAGCGCCTGAAGCAGAGAAAGATCGCCGAAATCACTGTTAATGGTCAGCTCACGCTTACGTTTACTGGTGCGAACGATGTCGCGAATATTGACCAGAATCAGCGCCTTCGTCGGGCAGGTACGCACACAGGCTGGCCCTTGTTCATCAAAGCTGCACAGGTCGCATTTGACCGCAACGGCACGCACGCCGGGAACCCAGTCAAGCAGCGTGCTCACCTTCGCCGGCGCAGGTGGCGCTGGCGGCGCTTTCGGGGAGTTGGCATTCGCCGGGATATGCAGCGGACGGCTGCCGGAAAATTCAATCGCGCCGAACGGGCAGGCAATGCCGCACAGTTTGCAGCTCACGCACAGACTTTCATTCAGCTGCACCGCCCCCTCGACACGGGTGATGGCATTAACAGGACAGACTCCCGCGCAGGGGGCATCTTCACAGTGGTGGCAGAGCTGCGGCGCAGACTCTTTTTCATTACGCATGACGCGCAGGCGCGGCATGGACTGTAGCCCGTGCTGACGGTGCGTTTCCGAACAGGCCGCCTCACAGGTTCGACAGCCAATACAGACCGTCGAGTCAGCAATTACAAAACGGTTCACCGGGTCATCCTCTGGTGATAGTCATTTTTGACGAAAAACTGTCTTGTCGACACTTCTCGACACGCAATGGTCAGGCCACGTTCGCTGAGGTATTTCCATCCATCAGCTGTTTCAGGTTGACCGGGAGATCGTGTTCAACAGCGGCGTACAGGCCGTTATAAACCGGCGCGATTTTTTCCAGATAGTGCTCCAGCACCTGCTGGCGATCGCGGTTACTGACGTGACCATCGACCATCCCGTCGGCCATCAGCTGCGCCTTCGCAATACACTGTTTTTCACCTTCTTTTGTTTCGACGTAGTACTCGATGGTGTGGCTGTTGAAGGTGTCTGCCAGGGTGACGTTTATCGTGAAATGGCCGAAGAGCACAAAGCGCATATCCCCCTGCGCTGCACAGCTCATGGCGTGGTGAAGACGGGCTTTTGACAGGGTGATGCCCTGAACCAGAGAGTTGCAGTAAAGGTGCCACTGCTCCTGTAACTGCTGATGGCGCTGCGCAATGTAATCCGCTTTTTCGCTAATTTCCCAAATAGTCATAAAAGGTATCCGGTTAATGGAGATAGCGGCTGTTAAGCAGATTCCATGCCAGTTTTTAACAGATTGATTTTTAACTCTTTTAATCAAAAGAAGCGTGTCAATCGCGCCGTGTCGACGTGTCATTTCGACAGCATTGACATCGTCACGCCTTAACAAAAATCAAGCTGGCACCGTTATTGCATTATCGGGGCAATTCATTGAGGAGGCGTCATGCACGAAATCACCCTCTGCCAGCGGGCCGTCGAGTTAATTGAACAGCAGGCGCGGGCAAACAATGCGAAACGCGTCACCGGCATCTGGCTACAGGTCGGGGCCTTTTCCTGCGTTGAAACCAGCGCCCTGACCTTCTGCTTTGAGCTGGTGTGCCGCGGCACGCTGGCGGAAGGCTGTGAACTTCATATTGAAGAACAGCAGGCGGAGTGCTGGTGCGCGCAGTGTCAGCAATACGTCACTCTGCTTTCATCGAAGGTTCAGCGCTGTCCACAGTGCCAGAGCAGCGAGCTTCGCATCGTGGCGGATGACGGCATGCAGATCCAACGTCTCGAAATCGAAAAGGAGTAAAATATGTGTAGTACCTGCGGTTGCGCTGAAGGCAACCTGTATATAGAAGGGGATGAACACCGTCCTCACGCCGCGTTTCGCTCCGCACCCTTTTCACCTGCCCCTCGTCCTGCAGCGGCATTAACCGGTATCACCTTCGCCCCCCAACACTCCGCTGCGGGCGACCTGCATTACGGGCATGGCGTCGCCGGTACCCACGCGCCGGGGCTCAGCCAGCGTCAGATGCTGGAGGTGGAAATCAACGTTCTGGATAAAAACAACCAGATTGCAGCACGCAACCGCGCCCGCTTTGCCACGCGTAAACAGCTGGTCCTGAACCTGGTCTCCAGCCCCGGCTCCGGCAAAACCACGCTGCTGACACAAACGCTCCACTGCCTGAACGGGCGCATCTCCTGCGCGGTGATCGAAGGCGATCAGCAGACGGTGAACGACGCCGCGCGTATACGCGAAACCGGCACGCCCGCCATTCAGGTTAATACGGGTAAAGGCTGCCATCTGGATGCACAAATGATTGCCGACGCCACGCCGCGCTTGCCGCTGGCGGACAACGGCATCCTGTTTATTGAGAACGTGGGCAACCTGGTCTGTCCGGCCAGCTTCGATCTCGGTGAGCGACATAAGGTCGCGGTGCTCTCGGTGACCGAAGGTGAAGACAAGCCGCTTAAATATCCGCATATGTTTGCCGCCGCTTCGCTGATGTTGCTGAACAAAGTTGACCTGCTGCCGTACCTGAATTTCGACGTGGATAAATGCATGGCCTATGCCCGTGAAGTGAACCCGGAGATTGACATCATGCTGGTATCCGCGACCCGCGGCGACGGGATGGATGCCTGGCTGAACTGGCTGGAGAGCGAACGATGTGCATAGGCGTCCCCGGACAAATTCACGCCATTGACGGGAATCAGGCCCGCGTTGAGGTGTGTGGCATATTGCGCGACGTCGACCTGACGCTCGTCGGCAGCACCGACGAAACCGGCGCCTCACGCCTCGGTCAGTGGGTGCTGGTGCACGTGGGGTTTGCCATGAGCATCATCAACGAAGCGGAGGCCCGCGACACGCTCGATGCCCTTCAGAATATGTTCGACGTGGAGCCGGACGTCGGGGCATTGCTGTACGGCGAGGAGCGGTAAACCATGCGCTACGTTGATGAATATCGCGCGCCTGAGCAGGTGATGCAGCTGATTGAACATCTGAAAACACGGGCGGCACGGCTGAGCTATACCGCCGAAAAGCCGCTGCGTATTATGGAAGTCTGCGGCGGGCATACGCATGCCATCTTTAAATTTGGCCTCGACCAGCTTCTGCCGGAAAACATCGAGTTTATCCATGGCCCCGGCTGCCCGGTGTGCGTCCTGCCGATGGGACGCATCGACGCCTGCCTTGAGATAGCCCACCAGCCTGACGTGATTTTCTGTACCTTTGGCGATGCGATGCGCGTGCCGGGCAAAAACGGCTCGCTGCTGCAGGCAAAAGCCCAGGACGCGGATATCAGGATCGTGTACTCGCCGATGGACGCCCTGACGCTGGCCACCCATAACCCCGGTCGCAAGGTCGTCTTTTTCGGGCTTGGTTTTGAAACCACTATGCCCGCCACGGCCATCACGCTGCAGCAGGCCAAAGCCCGCGACATTGATAACTTTTTCTTTTTTTGCCAGCACATTACGCTCATCCCGACGTTACGCAGCCTGCTTGAAGAGCCGGACAACGGAATTGACGCTTTTCTGGCGCCGGGCCATGTCAGCATGGTTATCGGGACGGCGGCCTACGGCTTTATCGCTGAACAGTTCGAACGGCCTTTAGTGGTGGCTGGTTTCGAACCTCTTGATCTACTGCAAGGCGTGACCATGCTGGTTGAGCAGAAAATAGCAGCCCAGAGTGCAGTAGAAAATCAGTACCGCCGTGTCGTCCCCGACAGTGGAAATGTGGTGGCCCAGCAGGCGATAGCCGAGGTATTTAGCGTCGAGGGCGACAGCGAATGGCGTGGACTGGGGCTGATTGCAGAGTCCGGCGTGCGCCTGACGCCAGCCTACCGGTCGTTCGACGCCGAAGCCCACTTCCGCCCGCAGCCGCAACAGGTGTGTGACGACCCGCGGGCCCGCTGTGGCGAAGTGCTCACCGGCAAATGCAAACCCCATCACTGCCCGTTATTTGGCAACACCTGTAACCCGCAAACGGCTTTTGGCGCGCTGATGGTCTCTTCCGAAGGGGCGTGTGCCGCGTGGTATCAGTATCGCAATCAGGAGTCTGAAGCATGAATACGGTTGAAATGGCACACGGCAGCGGCGGCCTGGCGATGCAGCAGCTGATTAACCGTCTGTTTATGGACGCGTTTGATAACCCCTGGCTGGCGGAGCAGGAGGATCAGGCCCGCATTGACCTCTCCACCCTGACCGCGCAGGGCGACAGGCTGGCCTTTTCCACCGACAGCTACGTGATTGACCCGCTGTTCTTCCCGGGCGGCGATATCGGCAAGCTCGCGGTCTGCGGTACGGCAAACGACGTGGCCGTCAGCGGTGCTGTTCCGCGCTTTCTATCCTGCGGCTTTATCCTTGAAGAGGGGCTGCCGATGGAGACGCTCTCTGCGGTCGTCAGCAGCATGGCGCACACGGCACGCGAGGCGGGTATCGCCATCGTCACCGGCGACACCAAAGTGGTCCAGCGTGGCGCAGCCGACAAACTGTTCATCAATACCGCCGGCATGGGGGCGATCCCTGCCGACATTCACTGGGGCGCGCAGCAGCTTGCCGTCGGCGACGTGCTGATCGTCAGCGGATCGCTGGGCTGCCACGGGGCGACGATCCTGAACCTGCGTGAAGGCCTGGGGCTGGACGGAGAATTACGCAGTGATTGCGCGGTACTGACCCCGCTTATCCAGACCCTGCGTTCCCTTCCAGGCGTGAAAGCCCTGCGCGATGCGACCCGCGGCGGGGTTAACGCCGTGGTACATGAGTTCGCGGCGCGCTGCGGTCTGGGTATCGAACTCACTGAACGCGCGCTGCCCGTTAAGCCTGCCGTTCGCGGCTTGTGCGAACTCCTCGGGCTCGACCCGCTAAACTTTGCAAATGAAGGCAAGCTGGTCATTGGCGTGGAGCGCGCGGCGGCCGAATCCGTACTTGAACAGCTGCGGGCACATCCTTTCGGGAAAGAGGCCGCGCTGATTGGTGAAGTGGTTGAGCGCAAAGGGGTGCGCCTGACCGGGTTGTATGGCGTCAAGCGGACGCTGGATCTGCCGCACGCGGAACCTTTACCCCGCATTTGCTAGAACCGCGCCAAAAGCGGTCAGCACTGACTTTCTCTTTTTTGCCAGTTTCTATTGGAAAGCAATATGCCGTATACACCGATGAGCGATCTTGGACAGCAGGGCCTGTTTGACATTACGCGCACACTTTTACAGCAGCCCGATCTTGGCGCGCTGAGCGATGCCCTGACGCGGCTGGTCAGGCAATCAGCGCTGGCAGACAGCGCCGCAATTGTGCTCTGGCATAGCGCAAGCCATCGCGCGAGCTACTATTCAACGCGCGACAATGGCAAAGCGTTTGAGTACGAGGATGAAACCTACCTCGCTCATGGTCCTGTCCGGCGTATTCTTTCCCGCCCGGAGGCGCTGCACTGCAATTTTGAGGAATTCCGCGAAGCGTGGCCGATGCTGGCGCAGAGTCAGTTATACCCGCCTTTCGGCCACTACAGCCTGCTGCCACTGGCGGTGGAAGGGCATATCTTCGGCGGCTGCGAGTTTATTCGTCACACCGACCAGCCGTGGAGCGAGGCGGAATACGAGCGTCTGCACACCTTCACCCAGATTGTGGCCGTGGTCGCAGAGCAAATTCAAAGCCGCGTCACCAATAATGTGGATTACGACCTGCTGAGCCGCGAACGTGACAATTTCCGGATCCTGGTGGCCATCACCAACGCGGTGCTTTCGCGCCTCGATATGGATGAGCTGGTCAGCGAAGTCTCAAAAGAGATCCACCACTATTTCAAAATCGACGCCATCAGTATTGCGCTCCGGGGCCACCGGAAAGGCAAGCTGAACATCTACTCCACCCACTATCTTGATGAGGCAAACCCCGCCCACGAACAGAGTGAAGTGGATGAGGCGGGCACGCTCTCTGAGCGGGTATTTAAAAGCAAAGAGATCCTGCTGCTCAACCTCAACGAACAGGATGCGCTCGCGCCTTATGAGCGGATGCTGTTTAACACCTGGGGGAATAAAATCCAGACGCTGTGCCTGCTGCCGCTGATGTCCGGCAATACTATGCTTGGTGTCCTGAAGCTGGCGCAGTGTGAAGAGGGCGTCTTTACCACCGCCAACCTGAAACTGTTGCGCCAGATTGCCGAGCGTATCTCCATCGCACTGGATAACGCGCTGGCTTATCAGGAGATCCACCGTCTGAAAGAACGGCTGGTGGATGAAAACCTGGCGCTGACGGAACAGCTCAACAACGTGGACAGCGAGTTTGGCGAAATCATCGGCCGCAGCGATGCCATGTACAGCGTGCTGAAACAGGTGGAGATGGTGGCGCAAAGTGACAGTACGGTGCTGATCCTCGGTGAAACCGGCACCGGTAAAGAGCTGATTGCCCGTGCGATCCACAACCTCAGCAACCGTAACAGCCGCCGCATGGTGAAGATGAACTGCGCCGCTATGCCCGCAGGCCTGCTGGAAAGCGATCTCTTTGGCCACGAACGCGGCGCGTTTACCGGTGCCAGCAGCCAGCGCCTGGGCCGTTTCGAGCTGGCGGACAAAAGCTCGTTGTTCCTTGATGAAGTGGGTGACATGCCTCTGGAGTTGCAGCCCAAACTGCTTCGCGTCCTGCAGGAGCAGGAGTTTGAACGTCTTGGCAGTAACAAACTTATCCAGACTGACGTGCGGCTCATTGCCGCCACCAACCGCGATCTGAAAAAAATGGTCGCCGACCGCGAGTTTCGAAGCGACCTCTATTATCGCCTGAACGTCTTCCCAATCTGCCTGCCGCCCCTGCGTGAACGGCCGGAAGATATCCCTCTGCTGGTCAAAGCGTTTACCGCCAAAATAGCCCGCCGGATGGGCCGCAACATCGACAGTATCCCCGCCGAGACGCTACGTACCCTCTCCTCGATGGAGTGGCCGGGTAACGTCCGTGAACTGGAAAACGTCATTGAACGTGCGGTATTGCTGACGCGCGGTAACGTACTGCAACTCTCCCTGCCCGAAGTTTCCCTGCCCGAAACCCCGGTTACAGCCACCGACGTGGCGCAGGAAGGTGAAGACGAATATCAGCTGATCATGCGCGTGCTGAAAGAGACTAACGGTGTCGTGGCCGGACCGAAAGGTGCCGCCCAGCGACTGGGGCTAAAACGCACCACGCTGCTCTCAAGGATGAAGCGTCTGGGGATTGATAAAGAGAGCCTGGTGTAGCGTCATTCTGGCTGAGATCCCGCATGCAGGCGTTGGGATACGGTTGTCAGCGAAGCGCCTGAACGGTTACTTTTTCGGGCGATACTTTTCCGGTAATTCCGGTACCGGGCGACGGTCATCCATCAGGTGGCGTACCGTCAGGATGGGATGACGCCATAACATACGTGGGCCAGCCCAGCGCATCACCTGCTTCATCTCTTCGCGCCTGGCAGGCTGATAGCAGTGAACGGGGCACTGTTTACAGGCGGGTTTTTCCTCACCAAAAACGCATTTATCCAGGCGCTTATTGGCATACGCTTTCAGCGCCTGATAATGCCCCTCTTCCTGCGAAGCCTGGGGACACTGTGTTTCATACAGCGCGATCATTTTCGCGATCGTCTCTTTCTCACGTGTAATGCGTTTTCCGGACATAACGGCTCACCAGATAATAAAGTGCATTTATAATACGCCTTTCAGATACTGATTTCAGGTGTTGCATTCTGTTTTCTGAAGGCTGATTCCAGTATTAAGCCCACGCCTGCAGTAAATCACTGGTATTTTATACAGCATCAGGAATGACCCTTGTCCACGTTGTCCGGAGGCCGTATGCACGAGATCGCTATCACCAAATCCTATCGTCATTTGAAAGTGGGGTATTTCAGAAAGCGTCATGAAGACCGTAACACCAAGATACCCAAACGCTACAGCGTGCATGCGGCGCTGAGCTTAAAGGGCGACTGGCTTGAAAAAGCGGGGTTTACCACCCATTCGCAGGTCAGAGTGGGGGTTGAGCATGGAAAAATTGTCATTGAGTTAGTGCAGGAAGGCACCTCGTAATGCCGCGACATTTTTCTGCGCCGTACCTTTTTTTCATGCGACAATAGAAGGAACTAACGGCCACTGAGCCGCCCAAAGCGTATTATTTTCAAAGAAATGGACATCATAACTCCATGAGCACAATCGACAATTTCGACGCACATACGCCGATGATGCAGCAGTACCTGAAGCTGAAAGCACAGCATCCGGAAATCTTGCTGTTCTACCGTATGGGCGATTTTTACGAGCTATTTTATGACGATGCCAGACGTGCGTCGCAGCTGCTCGACATCTCGCTGACCCGGCGTGGCGCATCTGCAGGCGAGCCCATTCCCATGGCCGGTATTCCGCATCACGCGGTAGAAAACTACCTTGCGAAACTGGTGAATCAGGGTGAGTCAGTCGCCATCTGCGAACAGATCGGCGATCCGGCAACATCAAAAGGGCCGGTTGAGCGCAAAGTCGTGCGCATCGTCACGCCTGGTACGATCAGCGACGAAGCCCTGCTGCAGGAGCGTCAGGATAACCTGCTGGCAGCACTGTGGCAGGACGGCAAAGGTTTCGGTTATGCGACGCTGGATATCAGCTCCGGACGTTTTCGTCTGAGCGAACCGGCAGATCGTGAAACGATGGCGGCTGAATTGCAGCGCACGAACCCGGCAGAACTGCTCTATGCCGAAGATTTTGCCGAGATGGCGCTGATTGAAGGCCGCCGTGGTCTGCGCCGTCGTCCGCTGTGGGAGTTCGAAATTGATACCGCGCGCCAGCAGTTGAATCTGCAGTTTGGCACCCGCGATCTGATTGGCTTTGGTGTGGAAAATGCCCCGCGCGGACTGTGTGCCGCGGGTTGCCTGCTGCAGTACGTCAAAGATACCCAGCGCACCACCCTGCCGCATATCCGCTCGATCACGATGGAGCGTCAGCAGGACAGCATCATTATGGATGCCGCGACGCGGCGAAATCTGGAGATCACCCAGAATCTGGCCGGAGGCGTGGAAAACACCCTCGCTTCCGTCCTCGACAGCACGGTGACACCGATGGGCAGCCGTATGTTAAAACGCTGGCTGCATATGCCCATTCGCGATACCGGCACGCTTACCTGTCGTCAGCAGACGATTGCCGCGTTGCAGGATCGCTACAGTGAACTGCAGCCCGTGCTGCGTCAGGTCGGCGATCTGGAGCGTATTCTTGCGCGTCTGGCGCTGCGTACGGCACGTCCGCGCGACCTCGCCCGCATGCGTCATGCCTTCCAGCAGTTGCCAGAATTGCGCAGCCTGCTCGCCGATGTGGATAGCGCGCCGGTGCAGAAACTGCGTGAAACCATGGGTGAATTTAGCGAGCTGCGCGAGCTGCTCGAACGCGCCATTATTGACGCCCCTCCGGTTCTGGTGCGTGACGGCGGCGTAATTGCCCCGGGCTACAACGAAGAGCTGGATGAATGGCGTGCGCTGGCCGACGGTGCCACGGACTACCTGGATAAGCTGGAAATTCGCGAGCGCGAACGCCTTGGGCTCGATACCCTCAAAGTGGGCTATAACGCGGTTCACGGTTACTACATTCAGATCAGCCGTGGACAAAGCCATCTGGCCCCCATCCACTACGTGCGCCGCCAGACGCTGAAAAACGCAGAGCGTTACATTATCCCTGAACTGAAAGAGTATGAGGACAAAGTTCTCACCTCGAAAGGCAAGGCGCTGGCGCTGGAGAAACAGCTGTATGAAGAGCTGTTCGACATGCTGATGCCGCACCTTGCAGACCTGCAGTCAAGCGCCAGCGCGCTGGCAGAGCTGGACGTGCTGGTCAACCTGGCAGAACGCGCTGAAACGCTGAACTACACCTGCCCGACCTTTACCGATAAACCCGGTATTCGCATCACCGAAGGCCGTCATCCGGTTGTGGAACGGGTGCTGAACGAGCCGTTCATCGCCAACCCGCTAAGCCTGTCGCCGCAGAGAAGAATGCTGATCATTACCGGTCCAAACATGGGCGGTAAAAGTACCTATATGCGCCAGACGGCGCTTATCGCCCTCCTCGCCTATATCGGCAGCTACGTTCCTGCGCAAAAAGTGGAGATTGGCCCTATCGACCGTATCTTTACCCGTGTCGGGGCAGCGGACGATCTGGCCAGCGGTCGCTCAACCTTTATGGTGGAGATGACCGAAACCGCCAATATTCTGCATAATGCGACCGAATACAGCCTGGTGTTAATGGATGAAGTCGGGCGCGGAACATCAACCTATGATGGTCTGTCACTGGCATGGGCCTGCGCTGAAAACCTTGCCAATAAGATCAAGGCAATGACGCTGTTCGCAACCCACTATTTCGAGCTGACACAGTTGCCAGAAAAGATGGAAGGCGTGGCAAACGTCCACCTCGATGCGCTGGAACACGGCGATACCATCGCCTTTATGCACACCGTACAGGATGGTGCCGCAAGCAAGAGCTATGGCCTGGCCGTGGCCGCGCTGGCGGGGGTTCCCAAAGAGGTGATCAAACGTGCGCGCCAGAAATTGCGTGAGCTGGAGAGCCTGTCACCGAATGCCGCGGCCACGCAGATTGATGGCACGCAAATGTCGTTGCTAGCCCCGGCAGAAGAGACGTCACCGGCCGTTGAGGCACTGGAAAATCTCGATCCGGACTCGCTCACGCCGCGTCAGGCGCTGGAGTGGATTTATCGCCTGAAAAGCCTGGTGTAGTCTGCACCCGGTGGCGCAATGCTTACCGGGCCTGCCGGGAAGTAGCGGTATCTGAAACAAACAGGCCGGGTAAGGCGAAACCGCCACCCGGCTTTTTTTTAGCGCTTATCGTCGGCCAGTAACGGCGGGATCGTCGGCACCTGTGGTGCGTCATCGATATCCTTCTGCGTCATGCGAAACGCTTGCGGATAATGATCGCGGTGGGTCCGGCGTAGCGGCTCCGTGTCTCGCCAGGTATACAGACAATGCTGGCACTGATAGACAGTCCAGACCCCTTTCACCGGTGATGTTGCCATCACCTCAATATGCTCATCAGCACAACGTGGACATATCATCTTTTCCTCCTTATTGGCGTGCAGCCAGCATCGCAGTCAGTTTTTCGGCCCAGGCTTTGGTTTCAGGTAAATCCTGTACCGGCTGGCTGAAGTGGCCCCGGTTGTCGGGTGCAACAGGCGTGGTGGCATCAATAATCAGTTTGTCGGTAATGCCTGCCGGGCTGGAGCCCGGGTCCAGTTCAAGTACCGACATATTCGACAACTGCACCAGATCGCCCGCCGGGTTCACCTTCGAGGACAGCGCCCACATCACCTGCGGCAGGTTGAACGGGTCAACGTCTTCATCCACCATAATCACCATCTTCACGTAGCCCAGGCCGTGCGGCGTGGTCATAGCACGTAAGCCGACTGCGCGGGCAAAGCCACCGTAGCGTTTTTTGGTGGAGATAATCGCCAGCAAACCGTGGGTATACATGGCATTGACCGCCTGCACTTCCGGAAATTCTGCTTTCAGCTGCTGGTAGAGCGGTACACAGGTAGCCGGGCCCATCAGGTAGTCAATTTCGGTCCACGGCATGCCGAGGTAGAGGGATTCAAAAATAGGTTTTGTGCGGTAAGACACTTTATCAATACGCACCACCGTCATGTTACGGCCACCAGAGTAGTGCCCGGTAAACTCACCAAAGGGTCCTTCGATTTCGCGCTTGCGGCCTTCAATCACCCCTTCCAGAATGACTTCAGATCCCCACGGTACATCAAAGCCGGTCAGCGGTGCCGTCGCAATGGGATAGGGGCTTTCGCGCAGCGCACCGGCCATCTCATACTCAGATTGATCGTATTTCAGCGGCGTCGCGCCCATAAGTGTAATAATCGGATCATTGCCAAGCGTAATCGCGACCGGCAGATCTTCACCGCGCTCTTCCGCTTTATGCAGATGCAGGGCGATATCGTGCATCGGAACCGGTTGCAGACCCAGCTTGCGTTTTCCCTTCACTTCCATGCGATAGATACCGACGTTCTGCTTGCCGAAGTTATCCGCATCAAGCGGATCGCGCGAAACGACGCACGCTTTGTCGAGGTAAAAACCGCCGTCACCGTCGTTCAGACGGAACAGCGGCAGGATGTCGAAAAGGTTAATGTCTTCACCCTCCACCGTATTTTGAGCCCAGGCGGGATCTGCACGGCGCTCTGGCGTGACGGGGAATTTATCCCAGCGGCGAATAAACTCATCAATCTGTTTTTTGACGGGGGTGTTCGCGGGCAGTCCCATAGAAATGGCGTGATTCTGCCAGGAACCAATGGTGTTCATTACCACCCTGGCATCGGTAAACCCGCGAATATTATCGAACCACAGCGCCGGTGCGCCGTCGCCAATACGGCCTGTGGCATTGGCTGCCGCGGCCAGGTCCGGTTCTGCATTCACCTCTTCTTCAATTTTTAGCAGTTGCCCTTGCTCATCGAGCGCCTGCAGGAAGCTTCTCAAATCATCAAATGCCATCTTTATTCTCCTGTGAAAAATGTTTTGCTTCCCGCAACCCGTTCCAGCGGCGCGCTTTTTTGTGCTCCAGACCAAACTGGTCGAGCACGCGGGTCACAATGTGATGGGTGATATCGTCGGCGGTCTGCGGGTGGTTGTAATACGCGGGCATCGGCGGCACCATTGCCACGCCCATACGGGACAGTGCGAGCATATTCTCGAGATGAATGGTGCTGAGCGGGGTTTCACGAGGAACCAGCACCAGTTTGCGCCCCTCTTTCAGCACCACATCTGCCGCACGGCCCACCAGTCCTTCGGCGTAGCCTGCGCGAATGCCTGCCAGGGTTTTCATACTGCAGGGAATGACGATCATGCCGTCGGTGCGAAACGAGCCGGATGAGATAGTGGCAGCCTGATCGGCCGGGCTATGGACAACATCGGCCAGCGCAGCCACATCCTGTGCGGTGTAGGGTGTCTCCAGCTCAATGGTGGTTTTTGCCCATTTCGACATGACCAGATGGGTCTCCACCTCCGGCATGTCACGTAATGCCTGCAGCAACGCTACGCCCAGCGGCGCGCCCGTTGCGCCCGTCATTCCAACTATCAATCTCATTCAGCACCTCAATTAATTCGTTCGCATACGAACATGTTAGGTACGTTACTCCCGGATCCTGTTTCTGACAATATTGTTCGTACACGATCACATTAATTGCTAAAAATTGCCGCGTTAAAATCCTGGGCAAGAGCGGCTATCATAGGGAGAGAATTTTTCGTCGGAGTGTTCATGGAACTGAGACAAGAGGCGTTTCACCTGTTACGCCAGCTTTTTCAACAGCATACTGCCCGTTGGCAACATGCATTGCCGGAACTGACCAAACCGCAGTACGCGGTATTGCGGTCTATTGCCGAAAATCCGGGGATTGAGCAAGTTGCGCTGACAGAAGTGGCGGTCAGCACAAAGGCGACGCTCGCGGAGATGCTGAGCCGCATGGAGGCGCGTGGACTGGTAAAACGCGAGCACGATCCGGCGGACAAGCGCCGTCGTTTCGTCTTTCTGACGCCGGAAGGTGAAGCGCTGCTTGCCAGCTGTAAACCGCTCGGCAATGACGTGGATGAGGCGTTTTTAGGGCGGCTGAGCAACGACGAGCGGGCGCAATTCTCCGCACTCGTCAAAAAAATGATGCGCGACTAGTTAACCCGGGTGCGCATAAAGTCGATAAAGGTGCGCACTTTCGCAGGCACATGCGGGGCATCGGGATAAACCGCATAGATGCCCTGCCGCGCAAAGGTATATTCCGGTAAAACCGACACCAGCTTGCCGTCATCAAGCGTATGGCGCACCAGCCACTCCGGCAACAGCGCCACACCGCATCCCGCGAGCGCAAAGGCCATCAGCGCCTGAGCACTGTCCGCAAACAAACGCGGTGCTTTTTTAATTTCCAGCGTGGCAGGCTCACCGCTGGCATCGTTCACCTGCCAGCGCAGCGGCGAGGCTAAGCGCTCATGAATAATCCAGTCAGCTTTCGCCAGCTGTTCAAGCGATTCTACAGGATGGTTACGCAGCCAGCCGGGCGTCGCTACGGGGAAAATAGTGAACTGCGTTATCAATGCCGCGTGGTAGCGTGAATCTGCAAGGGTTCCCAGCCGGATGGCGACATCAAAGCGCTCTGAAATCAAATCGGCATGCAGTGAAGACGAAACGTGACGCACGCGAAGGTCCGGGTGTTGCTGGCTAAACTCAGCCAGTAACGGGACCACAACCTGCGAGCCGTACTCCGGTGTGGTGGTGATCCGCAACTCCCCCGTGAGACCTGCATGGTTTGCACGGACGTCGTCCTTCAGGCGTTCCGCGTCCTTTAAAAGCGCGACGCTCCGTTGATGGAAAAGCCTCCCTGCCTCGGTTAACGTCAGTCGACGGGTGGAACGCAGCAACAGGGTGACACCCAGTTCATCTTCCAGCTGGCGGATATTGAAGCTGACCACCGCTTTTGTCAGCCCCATTGCCTCTGCTGCGGCGGTGAAACTGCCGGTATCTGCGACGGCGACAAACATCGCGGTACGCTGCAAATTAATCATGGTCAGCCCTATTACTGTCAAAAATTTTTTGACAGTATATCGCGCTTTATAACGTTTATCCGTACCTCCCTGCCCGATACGATACGCCCCTCACTGGAGGTGCCGCCATGTCGTATCGCAGCAAAGTCGCCGTTGTCTATCTGCTGGGCTTTTTTCTTGATTTAATTAATATGTTTATCGCCAGCGTCGCTTTCCCGGCAATGGCTCAGGCGTTCAGCGCCACGCCCTCATCGCTTGCCTGGGTCAGTAACGGCTATATTGCCGGTCTGACGCTCGTCATCCCCTTCAGCACCCTGCTGACGCGCAGGCTCGGGCCGAAGCATGTCATTCTGCTTTCGCTTTTTCTCTTTAGCGCCGCCTCCGTTGCGGCAGGTTTGTCATCCTCACTTGAGAGCCTGATTGCCTGGCGAGTGCTGCAGGGCATGGGAGGCGGTTTACTGATCCCGGTCGGACAAGCGCTGACCTGGCAACAGTTTAAACCCCATGAGCGTGCCAGGCTCTCCTCAGCGGTCATGCTGGTTGCATTGCTTGCGCCTGCATGCTCACCCACCGTGGGGGGAGTGCTGGTTCAGGCACTCAGCTGGCGATGGATATTTTTTGCCACAACGCCTGTCGCCGCCGTAACGTTTTTCCTGGCCTGCGTGTGGCTTAAGAATGAGAGGGCCCCCGTGAAAGCGAGCAGGCTCTTAAACCTGCCCCTGCTGGCCGACCCGCTGCTGCGTTTTTCCATGCTTGTCTATTTGTGCGTACCCGGCATGTTTATTGGGGTGAACGTCACGGGGATGTATTATCTTCAGAGCGAGGCGCACATGACACCTGCCGCAACGGGGATGCTGATGCTGCCATGGTCTCTGGCCTCGTTTATGGCGATCACCGCGACCGGACGTTATTTTAACCGCGTGGGTCCCCGGCCTCTCATTGTCGTGGGTTGCCTGTTACAGGCGCTGGGCGTTTTACTGCTGCTTAACGTCAGCCCGACTACCACAGTGTTGTTACCTGGCGTCGCGTTTACGTTAATGGGCGCGGGCGGCAGTCTTTGCAGCAGTACGGCGCAAAGCAGCGCATTTTTAACGACGGCGCGCGACGATATGCCTGACGCCAGCGCGCTATGGAATCTTAATCGTCAGATCAGTTTTTTTGCAGGGGCATTCCTGCTCTCGCAGGTGCTGAACCTGACACTGGCGTTTTTCACGCCGCTCGCCGCATGGCACTGGATGTTTAGTGTTGCTGCGGCCATCACATTACTGCCCGTCGTGTACGTCTTTCGTCTTAACAACACGCAGGTGCTTTCAGAGGTGCAACAGGAGAAACCATGAACCATTTCGAACAGGACATTATCGACGTTCACGTTATGCTGGAGAACTGGTTGGGTAAGGGCGAAGGGGATGTTGACGCCCTGCTTGCCCACTTTCAGCCGGATTTTATGATGCTCACCCCAGGTGGCGTCCATTTCGACTATAACGCGCTGGTCGGTTTCCTGGACCTTCAGCGCGGCAGCCGTCCTGGTCTGGAGATTGTTCTTGATGAGATAACGACGCTACAGACGTGGGCCAACGGCGCAGTGCTTCACTACCGGGAAACGCAAACTCGCCCGGATCAGCCCGTCAATGTGCGCTGGTCAACCGCCGTGCTCAATCAGAAGGAAGGCAAGATAACGTGGCGTTTGCTGCACGAAACGGCACAACCGTAACGCAAAAGAAAAAGGCCCGTCTCACGACGGGCCTTTTTTGATGAAAGATTGCTTATTCGCGGAACAGCGCTTCGATATTCAGACCTTGCCCCTGCAGGATTTCACGCAGGCGACGCAGACCTTCAACCTGAATCTGACGAACACGTTCACGAGTCAGGCCAATTTCGCGGCCGACGTCTTCCAGTGTTGCAGCTTCATACCCCAGTAAACCGAAACGACGTGCCAGCACTTCACGCTGTTTGGCGTTCAGTTCGAACAGCCATTTGACGATGCTCTGTTTCATGTCATCGTCCTGCGTGGTGTCTTCCGGACCGTTGTCTTTTTCATCGGCCAGGATGTCCAGCAGCGCTTTTTCGGAGTCGCCACCCAACGGGGTGTCAACGGAGGTAATGCGCTCGTTGAGACGCAGCATACGGCTTACGTCATCAACCGGTTTATCAAGTTGTTCGGCGATCTCTTCCGCGCTTGGCTCGTGGTCCAGTTTATGGGACAACTCGCGCGCAGTACGCAGATAGACGTTCAACTCTTTGACGATGTGAATCGGCAGGCGAATCGTACGGGTTTGGTTCATAATCGCCCGTTCGATGGTCTGACGAATCCACCAGGTCGCGTAGGTTGAGAAACGGAACCCGCGTTCCGGGTCAAACTTCTCAACTGCGCGGATGAGACCTAAGTTGCCCTCTTCAATCAGGTCCAGCAGAGCCAGACCTCGATTGCCGTAACGACGGGCAATTTTCACGACCAGACGCAAGTTACTTTCAATCATGCGACGGCGCGAGGCAACATCACCACGCAAAGCACGACGTGCGAAATAGACTTCTTCTTCGGCCGTTAACAGTGGGGAGTAACCAATCTCCCCAAGGTAAAGCTGAGTCGCGTCCAGTACACGCTGTGTGGCGCCCTGCGATAACAGCTCTTCTTCAGCCAAATCGTTATCACTGGGTTCCTCTTCTACTAAGGCTTTTTCATCAAAAGCCTCTGCTCCGTTCTCATCAAATTCCGCATCTTCATTTAAATCATGAACTTTCAGCGTATTCTGACTCATAAGGTGGCTCCTACCCGTGATCCCTGAACGAGACACCCTGGCTGGCATGCCCCGTCAACTTATCGCTGCGGCAAATACTGCAGCGGGTTTACGGATTTCCCCTTGTAACGAATTTCAAAATGCAAGCGTGTAGAACTGGTGCCGGTGCTACCCATGGTAGCGATTTTTTGCCCCGCCTTAACTTCTTGTTGTTCCCGGACCAGCATTGTGTCGTTATGGGCGTAGGCACTCAGGTAATCATCGTTATGTTTGATGATAATAAGATTACCGTAACCGCGCAGAGCGTTACCGGCATATACAACACGACCGTCTGCGGTCGCGATAATAGCCTGTCCCTTATTCCCTGCGATATCGATCCCTTTATTTCCTCCCTCGGAGGAAGAGAAGTTTTCGATAACCTTGCCGTCAGTTGGCCAGCGCCATGCAGAAATTGGCGAACTGGAGGTCATACTGCTGGCAGTCGGTTCAGTAGAGCTAACCACAGGTGCCGTAGTCGGTGCTGTGACAACAGTCGCAGTCCCTTTATTATTCGGCAACATTTTGTTAGCAGTCTGATCACCTGAATCCTCAGAATACGTAATTACCGGTTGTGAAGCAACCACCGTGGTGGATTTTTGTGCAGGCTTAACGCTGTTATTTTGCGCAGTGACATCGGCCGCTGAAACGGTGTTGCCAGGCGTGAGCGGCGTACCCGTCGCATTGCCCACCTGGAGCGTCTGGCCGACTTCCAGACCATACGGGGCCTGGACGTTATTACGCTGCGCCAGGTCACGGAAATCGTTCCCGGTGATCCACGCAATATAGAACAGCGTGTCGCCGCGTTTTACGGTATAGGTGCTCCCACCGGTATAGCTACCTTTCGGAATGTTCCCATACTGGCGGTTATACACTATGCGGCCATTTTGAGTCTGCACAGGGTGTTCCACTGGCTGAACTTGTGTTGGCTGCGTAACAGGAGGCTGCATTGGCTGAATGGGCGGATTTTGTTGTGCCGCAGCAGTGCCCATTTTAGGCGGAGGCGTGATCAACATTCCGCTGGACGTGTTACCCGAGCTGCTGGATCCCCCCACGGAACTGACGGGCGCAGGTGCATTATTAGAACTTGTACAGCCTGCCAGCCAGAGCGAAACCAGTGATAATGCCGCAACACGGCTGATGGTGAATTTAGGGCTTCCCGCGCTCATTTATCCCCCAGGAATGTGTTAACTACCAGTGACTTAAAATTTACCGTGATGACACGAATCTTTCGCGCCACACCATACGCTGAATTTGCCTTAATAACCCTGGATAATTCTGAGTCTCAGGCCAACTCCCCCTTTACCAGAGGAACAAAGCGCACGGCTTCCACGGTATCGATAATAAACTCGCCGCCACGCCGACGAACGCGCTTCAGGAGTTGTTGCTCGTCCCCGACAGGCAGAACAAGAATGCCGCCTTCATCCAGCTGCGATAACAGAGCAGCGGGAATTTCAGGTGGAGCAGCCGTCACGATGATCGCGTCAAACGGGGCGCGTGCCTGCCAACCCTGCCATCCATCACCGTGTCGTGTCGAAACGTTATGTAAATCAAGTTGTTTCAGGCGACGACGCGCCTGCCACTGCAAACCTTTAATACGCTCAACGGAGCAAACATGATGCACCAGATGCGCCAGGATCGCGGTTTGGTACCCCGACCCGGTGCCAATTTCCAGCACGCGCGAATGGGGCGTGAGCTCCAGCAGCTCCGTCATACGCGCCACCATGTAAGGCTGTGAAATCGTCTGACCCTGCCCGATAGGCAGCGCCACGTTTTCCCACGCTTTGTGTTCAAACGCCTCGTCTACAAATTTCTCACGCGGCACCTGGGCGAGCGCGTCGAGCACATGCTCGTCGCGGATCCCCTGAGCGCGTAGCTGTTCCAGAAGAGTTTGTACACGTTTGCTTACCATTGCGCGTTCACTCCTGCGCGATCCAGCCAACCCGACACCACATCATGCGCACTATACGCGGTTAAATCTACATGCAGCGGCGTAACCGAGACATATCCTTCATCAACGGCGGCAAAGTCGGTATCCGGTCCGGCGTCACACTTGTCGCCAGGAGGACCAATCCAGTAAAGCGTATTGCCACGCGGATCCTGCTGCGGGATCACCTGGTCAGCCGGGTGTCGGCTTCCGCAACGCGTTACGCGAATGCCTTTGATTTCACTCAGCGGCAGATCCGGCACGTTAATATTGAGGATGCGCCCGGTACGCAGCGGCTCGCGATTGAGCGCCCGCAGGAGAGAACAGGTCACCGCTGCCGCCGTGTCGTAGTGCGTGTGGCCGTTTAACGAAACGGCCAGTGCAGGGAACCCCAGATGGCGCCCTTCCATGGCGGCGGCCACGGTTCCGGAGTAAATCACATCGTCGCCAAGATTGGGCCCGGCGTTAATACCGGAGACGACGATGTCCGGGCGCGGGCGCATCAGCGCGTTCACGCCCAGAAAAACGCAGTCGGTCGGCGTGCCCATCTGGACGGCGATATCACCATTTTCAAAGGTAAAGGTGCGAAGCGACGACTCCAGCGTCAGAGAGTTAGACGCTCCACTGCGGTTACGATCGGGTGCCACGACCTGCACTTCCGCAAATTCGCGAAGGTGTTTCGCCAGGGTCTGTATACCCGGCGCATGGATCCCGTCATCGTTACTCAGCAATATTCGCATAATCACCCGACGTGTTGATAAGTTCCCTGACAACACTGGTGGCAAAGCTACCTGCCGGCAGCCAGAAGCGTAACTCGACGGTTACGTCGTCCCACCAGTTCCAGCTCAACTGTTGCGGATAGAGCAGCATCGCACGGCGTGCCGCCTCGACTTTTTCCCGCACCAGCAGTGTTTGTAATGCCTGCATATCAGCGACGGCAGACTGCTCAGCAGCCAGCGCATCGCCCTGCGTACCCCAGTCGCCCGTGCCGGGCAAGGCTGCGGTAATCATCAGCGTTTGAGTATCCACGCGCGACTGCACATCGGCCATTTCTTCAGCCGTTGCCACAAACCAGCTCCCGCGTCCCGCTAATTGTAGCGCATCGCCGACAACAACTTGATTCGCGTCCGGTTTTTTCAGCCGTTCGCTCACAATCTGATTAAACAACGCACTGCGGGCCGCCGACAACCAAAAACTGCGTTTATTCCTGTCGCGAACCGGGGCATCGCTTTGCGCCCAGCGCAGTGCGCCGAGCAGGTTGCTGCCGCCGATACCAAAGCGCTGTGCGCCAAAATAGTTTGGTACGCCGCACGCATTGATAGCGTTCAGGCGTTTTTCCACATCGTCACGGTCCGAAATCTCACGCAGTACCAGCGTAAAATGGTTGCCCTTCAACGCGCCCAGACGCAGTTTGCGCTTATGGCGTGCGTATTCCAGTACCTTACAGCCCTCAAGCTCAAATTTGCTTAAATCAGGCATCGTATTACCCGGCACGCGTGCGCAGAGCCACTGTTCGGTGACGGCGTGTTTATCTTTCTGCCCGGCAAAGCTCACTTCGCGGGCATGAATTTTGAGGAATTTTGCCAGCGCATCGGCCACAAAACGGGTATTGCAGCCATTTTTCAGAATGCGTACCAGGATATGTTCGCCTTCGCCATCCGGCGCGAATCCCAGGTCTTCCACCACAACAAAATCTTCAGGGCTGGCTTTCAGCAGCCCGTTCCCCTGCGGTTTACCGTGCAGCCAGGTCAGGTTGTCGAAGTCCGTCATTGGCTTGCCTTCACCAGCAGCGCCACGGCCTCACAGGCAATCCCTTCACCACGACCGGTAAAGCCCAGTTTCTCTGTCGTCGTCGCTTTGACGTTAACATCATCCATGTGGCAACCCAGATCTTCTGCAATGAACACGCGCATCTGCGGGATATGCGGCAGCATTTTGGGGGCCTGGGCAATGATCGTCACATCCACGTTGCCGAGGGTGTAGCCTTTCGCCTGAATACGACGCCAGGCTTCACGCAGCAGCGCACGGCTGTCCGCGCCTTTGAAGGCCGGGTCAGTGTCCGGGAACAGCTTACCGATATCGCCCAGTGCCGCAGCACCCAGCAATGCATCGGTCAGGGCATGTAATGCTACGTCGCCATCAGAATGCGCAAGCAGCCCTTTTTCATAAGGAATGCGTACGCCGCCAATGATAATTGGGCCTTCTCCGCCAAAGGCGTGTACATCAAAACCGTGTCCAATTCGCATTATGCCTTCTCCTGATGGGTCGAACGGGTAAGATAAAATTCCGCGAGCTGTAAATCTTCCGGACGCGTCACTTTTATATTATCAGCGCGTCCTTCAACCAGCTCAGGATGGAAACCGCAATACTCCAGCGCCGAGGCTTCGTCCGTGATGGTCGCACCTTCTTTAAGCGCACGCGTTAAGCAGTCGTGAAGTAATTCGCGGGGGAAAAATTGGGGGGTCAGCGCGTGCCATAAATCGACGCGCTCAACGGTGTGCGCGATAGCCTGCTTGCCCGGCTCAGCGCGCTTCATGGTGTCGCGTACAGGGGCGGCAAGAATACCGCCTACCCGGCTGGTTTCGCTAAGCGCCAGCAGGCGCGCAAGGTCATCCTGATGCAGGCACGGACGGGCAGCGTCATGGACCAGAACCCATGGTGCCTCACCGGCGGCCTGAATGCCCGCCAGCACGGAATCGGCACGCTCGGCGCCGCCGTCAACAACGGTAATCTGCGGATGATTTGCCAGCGGTAACTGCGCGAAACGCGCATCACCCGGGCTGATAGCGATAATCACGCGCGTCACCCGCGGATGCGCCAGCAGCGCCGCCACGGAATGTTCGAGGATCGTTTTATCGCCAATAGAGAGGTATTGCTTGGGACATTCTGTCTGCATGCGCCGGCCAAAACCCGCAGCCGGCACCACGGCGCATACGTCCGAAAAAGTTACTGCCATGTCGTAATCCTGGGCCTGATTATCGATTGTTTTGTGCTGAGCCCTGATTGCGTTTAGACGCATCCGGAACCAGACGATAAAAAGTTTCGCCCGGCTTAGTCATACTGAGTTCATTGCGTGCGCGTTCCTCAATCGCCTCTTGCCCGCCATTGAGGTCATCAATTTCAGCAAAGAGTTGATCGTTTCGCGCCTTAAGTTTGGCGTTTGTTGCCTGCTGAGCCGCGACGTCATCGCTTACCCGGCTATAGTCGTGCAGTCCGTTTTTACCGAACCACAGCGAATATTGCAGCCAGATCAGCAAAGCCAGCAACAGCAGCGTTAGTTTACCCATCCTGCCCCCTGAAAAACGGCATCATCATCCCAAAACGCCCCCAGATCTTTTTGCCGGGGTAACAGAGATGCCGCAACATCGCGGGCAAATGTACCACATTTTTTCCGCAGAATCGCCTTGCTCAATATCGTCACACAGTTGTTTACGGTTTGAATTATGGCTGAAGTTAGCCCATGAGCCACAAAAATAACAGACCAAACATCAGAACCACCGTCACAATCGTGACCACGGTACTGTAAAGAAGTTTGCCATTAAGCAGCGAGTGCAGCGCAATACCGACGACAACCGCCACAGGCATCAGCGCCAGGAAGAAAGGCCAGGTATAGAGAAAGAAGAACAGCGTATTACCGCCGTAGATAAGAAAAGGGATGCCCAGGGCCAACAACCACGAGACGAAGCCGACTATGGCCCCAGGAAAGGACCAGGTCGTCTCGTCGTCGGTCGCTAACGGCTCCGACCCGGTGGTAATAATGTAGTTCTCACTGTTGCGCATAGCTGATCCTGTGACCGTGACTCATCGTTCGGGAAGACAGCTCCCGAACGATACCGTCTCAGGATCTGATAATATCGTCCCGTCTGAGCAGGTCTAATAATTGGCTTACTAAATTTGTTACCAATTGTTGACCTTCCAGGTGAATTTCAGGCGATTCAGGCGCTTCGTACACCGAGTCAATGCCGGTGAAGTTTCGCAACTCTCCCGCGCGCGCTTTCTTATACAGCCCTTTGGGATCGCGCGCTTCGCAAATTTCCAGCGGCGTATCAACAAACACTTCGATAAAGCGATCCTGCCCGACGCGCTCGCGCACCATCTGGCGTTCGGCACGATGCGGTGAGATAAACGCGGTCAGTACCACTAACCCGGCATCCGCCATCAGGCTGGCCACTTCCCCCACCCTGCGAATATTCTCTTTACGATCGTCGTCGCTGAAGCCCAAATCGCTGCACAGGCCGTGGCGCACATTGTCGCCATCCAGCAGGTAGGTACTGACCCCCTGCTGGTGTAGCGCCTCTTCCAGCGCGCCCGCTACCGTGGATTTACCAGAGCCGGATAGCCCGGTAAACCACAGTACCACGCCACGATGACCGTGAAGTTTCTCGCGCTGCGCGACGGTGACCGGATGAGGATGCCAGACGACGTTCTCATCATGGGCGGCCATTACTTGCCTCCCAGCAGATCGCGCGCACCCCAGTGCGGGAAGTGCTTACGCACCAGCGCATTCAGCTCCAGCTCAAAAGCGCTGAACTCAGAGGCTACCGTAGCCTGTTCATTTGGCTCACGCACCATACCGGCACCCACGGTCACATTGGAGAGGCGATCGATAAAGATCAGCCCACCCGTTACCGGGTTCTGCTGGTAGGGATCCAGCACCAGCGGCTCGTCAAAGGTCACGTCGACCAGACCAATGCCGTTCAGCGGCAGCTCGGTGACATCGCGCTGGGTCAGGTTATTGATGTCCACCTGGAACTGGATACCGTCCACGCGGGCACGGGTTTTCTTACCCGCGATTTTAATGTCGTAGCTCTGACCGGCGCTCAGCGGTTGTTCAGCCATCCACACCACATCAACGGAAGCCCCCTGCACCGCTGCCAGCGTCTCCTGAGCGTCCACCAGCAGATCGCCGCGGCTGATATCAATTTCATCTTTCAATACCAGCGTGACCGCTTCACCCGCACCGGCTTGCGGCAGATCGCCATCAAAAGTGACGATACGGCTGATGGTGGATTCCACACCAGACGGCAGAACTTTAACGCGCTGACCGACCGCCACGGTGCCCGACGCGAGAGTGCCGGAGAAACCGCGGAAATCGAGGTTAGGACGGTTAACGTACTGAACCGGGAAGCGCATCGGCTGGGTGTCGACCACGCGCTGGATCTCCACGGTTTCCAGCACTTCGAGCAGCGTCGGGCCGCTATACCACGGCATGTTCGCGCTCTGGGAAGCCACGTTGTCGCCTTCCAGCGCAGAGAGCGGCACAAAGCGAATATCCAGGTTACCCGGCAGCTGTTCAGCAAACGTCAGGTAACTCTGGCGGATCTCATCAAACTTCTCTTCGCTGAAGTTCACCAGATCCATTTTGTTGACCGCCACCACCAGGTGTTTGATCCCCAGCAACGTGGAGATAAAGCTGTGGCGACGAGTCTGATCCAGTACCCCTTTACGGGCGTCAATCAGCAGGATCGCCAGTTCACAGGTAGACGCACCGGTCGCCATGTTACGGGTGTACTGCTCGTGCCCCGGGGTGTCGGCAATAATAAATTTGCGCTTCTCGGTGGAGAAATAGCGATACGCCACATCAATGGTGATGCCCTGCTCGCGCTCGGCCTGCAGGCCGTCCACCAGCAGCGCCAGGTCGAGTTTTTCGCCCTGGGTACCATGACGTTTACTGTCGTTGTGCAGGGAAGAGAGCTGATCTTCGTAAATCTGACGCGTATCGTGCAGCAGACGGCCGATCAGCGTGCTTTTCCCGTCATCGACGCTGCCGCAGGTCAGAAAGCGCAGCAGGCTTTTGTGTTGTTGCGCGTGCAGATAAGCTTCTACGCCGCCTTCATTGGCAATTTGTTGAGCAATGGTCGTGTTCATGGCGGCTCCTTAGAAATAACCCTGACGTTTCTTCAGCTCCATGGAGCCTGCCTGGTCGCGGTCAATCACGCGGCCCTGTCGCTCACTGGTGGTCGACACCAGCATCTCTTCAATGATCTCCGGCAGCGTCTGCGCGCTGGACTCCACGGCACCGGTCAATGGCCAGCAGCCGAGGGTACGGAAACGCACCATTTGTTTTTTGATCACTTCGCCTGGCTGCAGGTCGATGCGATCGTCATCGATCATCATCAGCATGCCGTCACGCTCCAGCACCGGACGTTCAGCGGCCAGGTACAGCGGCACGATCTCGATATTTTCCAGATAGATGTACTGCCAGATATCCAGCTCGGTCCAGTTGGAGAGCGGGAACACGCGAATGCTTTCGCCCTTGTTGATCTGGCCGTTGTAGTTATGCCACAGCTCCGGACGCTGGTTTTTTGGATCCCAGCGGTGGAAGCGGTCGCGGAAAGAGTAGATACGCTCTTTCGCACGGGATTTTTCTTCATCACGGCGTGCGCCGCCGAAGGCCGCGTCAAAACCGTATTTGTTCAGCGCCTGCTTCAGCCCTTCGGTTTTCATGATGTCCGTGTGTTTGGCACTACCGTGCACGAACGGGTTAATGCCCATCGCCACCCCTTCCGGGTTTTTATGCACCAGTAGTTCGCAGCCGTAGGCTTTTGCCGTACGGTCGCGGAATTCATACATTTCACGGAATTTCCAGCCGGTATCAACGTGCAGCAGCGGGAACGGCAGCGTACTCGGGTAAAACGCTTTACGCGCCAGGTGTAGCATCACGCTGGAATCTTTACCGATGGAATACATCATCACCGGGTTAGAGAATTCGGCTGCCACTTCGCGGATAATATGGATACTTTCCGCTTCGAGCTGCCGCAGGTGAGTAAGTCGTTTTTGGTCCATAACCGTTCCTTAAGCCAGATTCACCACAGAGGAGCCAAACCCCTCTGAGTCTGTTGTATGTTGAAACCAGGCGAGTGTGCTGTGCAGGTGCACCACTTCCCCTACCACGATAAGCGCGGGCATAGGGGCCTCTTTCGCCAGGGTGGCAAGATCCTGTAGCGTACCGATAGCCACATGCTGATCGACGCGCGTGCCGCGAGAAATTACGGCGACCGGCGTGGTTGCCTCTCGACCGTGTTGAATAAGTTGTTCACTGATGTCCGCCGCCTTCATCGTGCCCATATAGATAGCCAGCGTCTGACGACTCTGGGCCAGATGCGACCAGTCAAACGGGGTGCTGTCCGCCTTGTAATGGCCCGTGACAAAGGTCACGCTCTGGGCATAATCGCGGTGAGTAAGCGGTATACCGGCGTAGGCCGTCACTGCGGAAGCCGCCGTGATACCCGGGACGACCTGGAACGGCACGCCCGCTTCAGCCGCCGCCTGCAGCTCTTCCCCGCCGCGACCAAAGATAAACGGGTCGCCACCTTTAAGCCGCACCACCGTTTTGCCCGCTTTTGCCGCCGCCACCAGCATCTGGTTGGTGTCATGCTGCGGTACAGAGTGCTCGCCCGCCCGTTTGCCTACGCAGATTTGTTCTGCGTCACGGCGAATCAATTCGCGCACCCCGTCGGTGACCAGATGGTCATAGAACACCACATCGGCATCCTGAAGCACCTGCAGGCCGCGCAGGGTCAGCAGCCCGGCATCACCCGGCCCCGCACCGACCAGAATGATCTCGCCGCCGCTACTGCCAGGGTTATCCAGCTCATCTTCGAGGATCTGCTGCGCCGCCGTTTCATTTCCGGCATGCATCAGGCTGGCAAATCGGCCGCGGAACACGCGCTCCCAGAAGCGACGGCGTTCCGTCACGCTGGTCAGGCGCGTTTTCAGATGGTTACGCCAGAAGCTCGCTTTCTCCGCCATCCGCCCAAGGCTGGTAGGCAAAAGCGCTTCGATTTTTTCCCGCAGCACGCGTGCCAGCACCGGCGCGGTCCCGCCGGAGGAGATGGCCACCAGCAATGGCGAACGGTCAACAATCGACGGGAAGATAAACGAACACAGCGGCCGATCGTCCACCACGTTCACCAGACGGTGACGGGCCTGAGCCGCCTCTGAAATACGGCGGTTGAGCTCACGGTTATCGGTTGCCGCAATCACCAGCACCACGGTGTCGATTTGCGACTCGTCGAAATCCGCCTCGTCGACTACCCGTACCTGCGCCCCCGCTCGCTGCAGAAACGCGATTTTGCGATCGGCAACCTCACCGGTGCCGACTACCAGCACAGGTCTGTCTTTTATCGCGGCAAAAAGGGGCAGATAGTCCACAAGCTACAACTCACTAACAACAAGGAATAGTGGGACTATAGGGGGCGGCTTAGATCGAATGAAATTACGAATTGGAATGAGTAGTTACTCAATGGAATAACGCCGTGGAAAAGCAAAGATCAAAAAGTGCTTAACACGCGAATTTTCGGGCATTTAAGAGCAATTCAAATTGTGTATGGTCGATCACAGTTTCATACTAGGCGGGTTAAAATTTTGCTCTGTTTTTAAGGACTCACTATGTTTTCCGCAACGCGCCACCGTATCGCTGCCCTGGCGCTCGGCGTTTGCTTTATCCTTCCGGCCCAGGCAAAAAATCAGCCCTATGGTGAAATCGCGAATATGCAGGCGCGGCATATTGCGACCGTCTTTCCGGGTCGTATGACCGGCACGCCAGCGGAAATGCTTTCCGCCGATTATATTCGCCAGCAATTTGCTGACATGGGATACCAGAGCGATATCCGATCGTTTCACAGCCGCTACGTCTATACCTCGCGCAATAAAACAAAAAACTGGCATAACGTGACCGGCAGTACGGTCATTGCGGCGCATGAAGGTAGCGCGGCGGAACAGATCATTATCATGGCGCACCTGGACACCTACGCGCCAATGAGCGACGCCGATACCGACAATAATCTCGGCGGGCTGACGTTACAGGGGCTGGACGATAACGCGGCGGGTCTGGGCGTGATGCTCGAACTGGCAGAGCGAATGAAAGACATTCCAACCCAATACGGGATCCGTTTCGTTGCCACCAGCGGTGAAGAAGAGGGAAAACTTGGCGCGGAGAATCTCCTGAAACGCATGAGTGCCGAGGAGAGGAAAAATACGCTGCTGGTGATTAACCTCGATAACCTGATCGTCGGCGATAAGCTCTATTTCAACAGCGGACAGAGTACGCCGGGTACCGTGCGTAAACTGACGCGCGACCGCGCGCTGGCGATTGCCCGCAGCCATGGGGTGTATGCCACCAGCAACCCGGGCGGGAATCCCGATTATCCTCGCGGAACCGGCTGCTGTAACGATGGTGAAGTGTTCGATAAAGCGGGCATTCCTGTTCTGTACGTGGAAGCCACTAACTGGATGCTGGGTAAGAAAGACGGTTATCAGCAGCGGGTGAAATCGAAGGCTTTCCCGGACGGGACGAGCTGGCATAACGTGCTGCTGGATAATCAGCAGCATATTGATAGCGCACTGCCGCAGCGGATTGAACATCGCAGTCGGGATGTGGTTAAAGTGATGCTGCCGCTGGTGAAAGAGCTGGCAAAAGCTGGGAAAGCGTAGAACAGAACATGTCCCTCACCCTTTGTAAGAGGGTGAGGGAAAAGGGAACAGAATTTACCCTTCGTGCAATCCGCACTCACGCTTGAGTCCAAAGAATCGCGTCTCTTCTTCCGCCATGCCCGGTTCCCATTTACGCGTGGTATGGGTATCGCCCACGGACAGATAACCCTGGTCCCAGAGCGGGTGGTATTTCAGTCCGTGTTTTTGCAGGTACTGGTAAACCGTACGGTTATCCCAGTCGATGATCGGCAGCACTTTAAACACCCCGCGCTGAACCGCCAGCACCGGGAGCGTGGCGCGACTTCCGGACTGCTCGCGGCGTAACCCCGCAAACCAGGTCTGCGCGTTAAGCTCTTTCAGCGCCCGGTTCATCGGCTCGACCTTGTTGATCTCATTGTATTTCTCAATGCCCTCAACGCCCTGTTCCCACAGTTTGCCATACCGCGCCTCCTGCCAGGCCGCGCTTTGCTCCGCGCGGTAGACTTTCAGGTTCAGCCCGAGCTTGTCCGTCAGCTCATCGATAAACTGGTAGGTTTCCGGAAACAGGTAGCCGGTATCGGTCAGGATCACCGGAATGTCCGGACGAATCTGGTTCACCAGATGCAAACTCACCGCTGCCTGGATACCAAAACTCGACGAGAGCACATAATCACCTGGCAGGTTCTCCAGGGCCCATGCCACGCGGCCTTCGGCGTCGAGCTTTTCAAGCTGCGCATTGGTTTCTGCCAGCGCCAGAATGCGATCGACTTTTGGCAGTTCATTTAGGGCGTTTAGATCGAGTACGGACATAATTACCTCTCGTGTTTACTCCCAGAAATCCCTTGCGGGATCGAGCACCGGGCGAATAATGCCCGCACGCACCGTAAAGTCGCCGAAGCCTTCACCCGCTTCGCGCTCTTTCGCCCAGCGCCCGACAAGCTCGTCGATAGAATCAAGAATTTCCGGCTCGGTGATGTTCTCACGGAACATGCGCGGAATACGCGTTCCGATACGGTTGCCGCCGAGGTGCAGGTTATAGCGACCCGGCGCTTTACCCACCAGACCCAGCTCGGCCAGCATCGCACGGCCACAGCCGTTCGGGCAGCCGGTGACACGCATAACAATATGCTCGTCCGGAATACCGTGTTTTTCCAGAATCGCTTCCACCTTATCGGTGAATGACGGCAGGAAACGTTCTGCTTCCGCCATCGCCAGCGGGCAGGTCGGGAACGACACGCAGGCCATGGAGTTTTCACGCTGCGGCTTCACCGCGTCCATCAACCCATGGTCGCGCGCCAGTTTCTCGATCTTCGCTTTCTGGCTTTCCGGCACGCCGGCAACGATCAGGTTCTGGTTAGCGGTGATACGGAATTCACCTTTATGGATCTTCGCAATTTCCAGCAGACCGGTTTTCAGCGGGCGGCCCGGATAATCAAGAATACGGCCGTTTTCAATAAACAGCGTCAGGTGCCATTTATTGTCGATGCCTTTGACCCAGCCAATACGATCGCCACGTCCCGTAAATTCATACGGACGGATCGGCTCAAACTTAATCCCCGCGCGACGCTCCACTTCTGCTTTGAACGTCTCTACGCCCACGCGCTCCAGGGTGTATTTGGTTTTCGCGTTTTTACGGTCCGTACGGTTACCCCAGTCGCGCTGCGTGGTGACAACCGCTTCAGCCACGGCCAGCGTGTGCTCCAGCGGCAGGAAACCAAATTCGCTTGCGGTGCGGGCGTAGGTTTTCTTGTTACCGTGTTCGATGGAGAGACCGCCGCCCACCAGCAGGTTAAAGCCCACCAGCTTGCCATTTTCGGCAATCGCCACGAAGTTCATGTCGTTGGCGTGCAGATCGATATCGTTCTGCGGCGGGATCACCACGGTAGTTTTGAACTTACGCGGCAGATAGGTCTGGCCGAGGATCGGTTCTTCGTCGGTGGTGGCCACTTTTTCCTGATCGAGCCAGATCTCCGCATAGGCGCGGGTGCGTGGCAGCAGGTGTTCAGAGATCTTCTTCGCCCACTCATAGGCTTCGGCGTGCAGCTCGGACTCGTACGGGTTCGAGGTGCAGAGCACGTTACGGTTCATGTCGTTGGCCGTGGCCAGCGCGTCCAGCCCGACAGAGTGCAGCATCTGGTGTACCGGCTTCACGTTCTTCTTCAGAATGCCGTGGAACTGGAAGGTCTGACGGTTGGTCAGACGGATGCTGCCATAAAGGGTATTTTCACCCGCAAACTTATCGATCGCCTGCCACTGTTTCGTGGTGATCACCCCGCCCGGAAGACGGCAGCGCAGCAGCATCGCATGACGCGGCTCCAGCTTCTGTTCTGCACGTTCGGCGCGGATATCACGGTCGTCCTGCTGATACATACCGTGGAAACGGATCAGCAGAAAGTTGTCGCCTTTAAAGCCGCCGGTGAGACCGTCATTCAGATCTTCAGCAATGGTGCCGCGCAGATAGTTGCTTTCCAGCTTCATGCGCTCGGCGTCTGTCAGTTTACCTTCGACCACCAGTGGCCCTGGATGTTTTTCGCTCATTAGTAGACATCTCGCTGATAACGGCGCTCAACGCGCAGCTCACTTAAAAATTCATCCGCCGTTTCGGCATCCATACCGCCGAATTCGGCAATCACTTCCAGCAATGCCTGCTCAACGTCTTTCGCCATGCGATTGGCGTCGCCGCAGACATAAATGTGGGCACCGTCATTGATCCAGCGCCACAGCTCTGCGCCCTGTTCGCGCAGTTTGTCTTGTACGTATACTTTTTCTTGCTGATCGCGGGACCAGGCCAGGTCGATGCGCGTCAGGACGCCTTCTTTGACGTAACGCTGCCACTCAACCTGGTAGAGGAAATCTTCCGTAAAGTGCGGGTTGCCGAAGAACAACCAGTTTTTACCCGGCGCCTCATCTGCAGCGCGCTGCTGCATAAAGGCGCGGAATGGTGCAATACCGGTACCCGGCCCAATCATGATGACCGGTGTTTCCGGGTTCGCAGGCAGACGGAAGTTGTCGTTGTGCTCGATAAACACGCGCACTTCACCGTCTTCCTCCACGCGATCGGCCAGGAAGCTTGATGCCCCGCCCGCACGGGCACGGCCTTCGATGTCATAACGCACCACGCCCACAGTGATATGCACTTCGCTCTCCACTTCGGCCTGCGAAGAGGCAATGGAGTAGAGGCGCGGCGTCAGTGGACGCAGCAGGCCGATTAGCGCATCCGCATCCAGCTGTGCCGGAGAGAAACGCACCATATCGACAATCGGCGTCGTCGCGGCGTAATGCTGCAGCTTCGCCTTATCCCCCACCAGAGGCAGCAGCGATTCACTGCGCGTTAAGGTGGCGTAATTTTCAACGATGTTTGGCGTGTTGACCGTCAGCTCGAAATGCCACTGCAGCGCCTCAGAGAGCGGCTGCGTGTTACCGTCGACGGTGACAGGCTCATCGCCTTTCAGCCACAGCAGTTCGACCAGTTCTTTAACCAGCGCCGGATCGTTCTGGTACCAGATCCCAAGTGCATCGCCCGGCTGGTAACGCAGACCGGAATCACCGAGATCGATTTCAATATGCCGCACGTCTTTCTCAGAGGCGCGACCGGTAATTTTCTGATTAACCGCCAGGCTCGCTGCCAGCGGTGCCTCTTTGGTAAACGGGCTGGTGTGAATATCATTGACTGCACCCGCCGCGGTGACGGCAGCCTGCGCTGGCGTCTCTTTCGGCACGCGTGCTTTCAGCACGTCAACGATGCGCGCACGCCATTCAGCGGCTGCAGTCTGGTATTCCACATCCGCATCAACGCGGTCCAGCAGGCGCTCAGCGCCCAGTTCCGCCAGTTTGCTGTCGAAATCTTTACCGGACTGGCAGAAAAATTCGTAGGAGGTGTCGCCCAGGCCAAACACGGCGAACGCCGTCCCGTTCAGTTTTGGGGCTTTTTTCGAGAACAGGAATTTATGCAGGGCCACCGCTTCTTCAGCCGGCTCACCCTCACCCTGGGTTGAGGCAACCACCACCAGCAGTTTTTCGGACGCGATCTGTTTGAATTTATAGTCCCCGGCGTTCACCAGGTTCACGTTCAGTTTGGCGGCCAGCAGGTCGTCGCGCAGCGCTTCGGCCACACGGCGAGCATTGCCCGTCTGCGAGGCAGAAATCAGCGTAATCGCCGGAATTTCTACCGCAGTTGCAGGTGCAGCAGCCACAGCGCCCGGTTGCTGGTTAAGCATTCCCCAGAAATAGCCGGAGACCCAGGCAAGCTGGGTGGGAGAAAAATCAGAAGTGGCAGCCTGAAGGCGCGCCAGTTGCTCCGGGTTCAGGGGAAGCAAATTTGAAGGTGGGGCCTGTGTTGTCATGCGTCGTTATGTTCCAGTAGCCAAGCGGACTTTAAGCGAATAAATCCAAACTGAAGATAAGGTTAACGGCGAGGATAATAACAATTAAAGAAGGGATGGAAATAATAAATAACCAAATGGACTAACCTGTTTTAGTTATCGTTCTTAACGGTAAAAGCGATTAACTAACCCATTGAAATTCAATCATAAAATAGTATTCCTTTCTCGTATGCACCACGTTGCGGCAACAGAGCCGTTTTAGTTAATGATAAAAATTGTGCTTTCCGGTACTATGCGGCGGTTTTTCCGCATTACTGAGAGCAATAATGTCCACCACACTGTTTAAAGATTTCACCTTCGAAGCCGCCCACCACCTTCCGCATGTTCCTGAAGGGCATAAATGTGGCCGTCTGCACGGGCACTCGTTTATGGTGCGTCTTGAGATAACCGGTGACGTCGATCCGCATACCGGTTGGATCATGGACTTTGCCGAGCTGAAGGCGGCATTCAAACCGACCTACGATCGTCTGGATCACTACTATCTGAATGATATCCCGGGTCTTGAAAACCCGACCAGTGAAGTGCTGGCTAAATGGATTTGGGATCAGATGAAACCGCAGGTTCCTCTGCTGAGCGCGGTGATGATCAAAGAGACCTGCACCGCGGGCTGTATCTATCGCGGTGAGTAAAAAAAGCCCGGAATATCCGGGCTTTTTTTTAGGCGATGTTCAGGTACTTGTGCGTCTGCATCGACAGCCGCCAGTTGCGGGCAATACAGGTTTCAATACACAAGCGCGTGGCATCCTCTTTCTGGCTGATAGGCTGCAGCGCGATGATCCGCTGCTTTTCATCCGTCAGCGTGGCGAGCAGTTCATCCAGCGCTTCGATATCACGCACGCGGCCAACCGGGTGTTTGATCTCATCAGCACGCTCCAGAGCCTGAGAGAGTACATCGTAGCCGCCGCGCATGTTAACTTTCGGCGAAACCGTCACCCAGGTGGTGTGAGAACAGCGCACTTCATGCGTGCCGCTGGTTTCAATCTGACAGCTGTAGCCGTTCTTTTCGAGCAGCTCGGTCAGCGGCGTCAGATCGTGGATGCAGGGTTCCCCCCCGGTAATCACCACGTGGCGCGCCGTCCAGCCCTGACGGCCAATGATCGCCAGCAGATCTTCTGCACTTCCCGCGCCCCACTTATCGCTCTCTTTGGTTTTAGCCAGAATGCTAAACAGCGACACTTCCCGATCTGCGAGTTTATCCCACGTATGTTTGGTATCACACCAGGCACAGCCAACCGGGCATCCCTGTAATCGAATAAAGATGGCGGGAACGCCGGTAAAGTAACCCTCGCCTTGCAGGGTCTGGAACATCTCGTTAATCGGGTACTGCATAGTCATCTCAGTTAAGGGGATAAACGATAAGTATCGCAGATCCCCGTCAGATGGTCATGCTCCATCGGTGCTTTGAGCGCCAATCGCTGCCATAAACCGCGCAGTAATTTGCTGTGGACGGGTGATGGCCCCGCCGACAACGACCATAAAGGCACCAAGTTCCAGGCACCTCGCCGCCCGTTCAGGTGTGTCAACGTTGCCTTCGGCCACCACGGGAATGTCGACGGCAGCCAGCACCTCTTTCAGAAACGCGCAGTCATTGTCCGGTAGCGCATGGCCTGCGGTTTCTGTCGTATAACCGTAAAGCGTGGTCCCCACACAATCAAAACCCAGCGCCTGCGCCGTCACGGCCTCTTCTGTTGTGGAAATATCCGCCATCAGGCGTACCGACGGGTACCGCGTGCGGATATGCGCGACCAGCGTCGCCAGGTCTTCGCCGCCAGGGCGCTGTCGCGCAGTCGCATCCAGGGCAATGATTTCCGGAGAAACCGTCATCAGCTCATCCACTTCTTTCATCGTGGCGGTGATAAACACCTCACTATCCGGATAATCGCGTTTGATGATGCCGATAACCGGCAGCGCTACCTGCTGCTTGATGGCTTCGATATCCACCACGCTATTGGCACGGATCGCTGCCGCCCCACCCTGCGCGGCGGCCAGCGCCATTCGTGACATAATAAACGCGCTATGCAGAGGTTCATTCTCCAGCGCCTGGCAGGAGACGACCAATTTTCCCTTCAGGTTATCCAGTACAGTTTTCATTACGATAAGATCTCTTCCACTTCGTTTTTAATAATCGTGACATGCGGCCCATAAATGACCTGAACACCGTTGCCGCGGACGATAACGCCGCGTGCGCCGGTCGCTTTCAGCGCCGATTCATTCACTTTGCTGCCATCCTTCACCGTGACGCGAAGACGCGTCGCGCAGCAGTCCACCTCTTCGAGATTGTCTTTGCCACCTAACCCGGCGATCACTGCAACGGCACGCTCGCTCTGCGAAAAGGTCACTTCATCCGCCATCGCCTCTTTCTCACGCCCCGGCGTGGCAAAATCAAAGCGATTAATCAGATAACGGAACGTAAAGTAATAAAGGAAGAACCACGGCACCCCTACCAGCGGTACGAACATCCAGTGGGTTTTGGCCTCGCCCTGGAGAATGCCGAACAGCACGAAGTCGATAAAACCGCCTGAGAAGGTTTGCCCGATAGTGATGTGTAAAATATGGGCGAGCATAAACGCCAGCCCGTCAAACAGGGCGTGAATGACGTACAGCACAGGAGCAACAAAAAGGAATGAGAACTCAATAGGTTCAGTAATCCCCGTCAGGAACGAGGTCAATGCCGCCGAAAGTAACAGCCCCGCGACGCGTTTTTTGTTCTCCGGCTTTGCCGTGTGGTACATCGCGAGGCAGGCACCCAGCAGACCAAACATCATCGTGATGAAGCGTCCGGACATGAAGCGCGACGTGCCTTCATAAAACTGGCGTGTTGTCGGGTCAGCAAGCTGGGCGAAGAAGATCCGCTGTGTACCTTCGACAAGCTGACCGTTAACGATCTCGCTGCCGCCAAGCGCTGTCGTCCAGAAGGGAAGATAGAAGATGTGGTGTAAACCAAACGGCCCGAGCATGCGCAAAATGAAACCGTACAGCATCGTCCCCAGATAACCGGTGGCATCCACAAGCCCGCCCAGACCGAAGATCAGCTTCTGGAAATGCGGCCAGATGACGGTCATTAATGCCCCGACAAGTATTGCCGCCAGCGAGCTGACGATCGGTACAAAACGTGAACCGCCAAAAAAACCCAGGAACTGCGGAAGCGCGATCTTATTGAACCGATGATGTAACGCGCAGGTCACGAGCCCGATGACGACTCCACCAAATACGCCGGTTTCCAGCGTCTGGATCCCTAGCGTCATTCCCTGCCCTACGGCACCCGGGTTCTCAAGCGCCAGTTTTCCGGTCAGGATCAGCAGCGCATTGATGGTGGCATTCATCACCAGAAAAGCGAGCAATGCCGCCAGCCCTGCGGTTCCTTTATCATTTTTTGCCAGCCCGACGGCGACCCCAACAGCAAACAGCACCGAGAGGTTGGCGAACACAATCGAACCGGCACTGCTCATAATGGTAAAGATGGCCTGTAGCCACGCAACATCTAAAAACGGGTAGGCCGTGAGGGTATTGGGATTTGATAACGCGCCTCCAATCCCCAGCAACAAACCCGCCGCGGGCAAGACGGCGATGGGCAACATAAATGATTTGCCAAAGCGCTGCGCTTTCTCAAACCATCCGCCAGAAGAAGCCCCACTGAACATTTGCATCATTTTTTCATCCCCTCGTGTATAGATGAAAATTTTTGCCACATTAATTATTAATAGTGAAAATTATCATCAATAACCAGGAGGACGATCATACTTTTTCGAAATGACTGGCATCTTTCCCCCGCTTTCCGCCACACTAGTCGACAGAAGAATGCATTAAGGATCTCGCATGTCAGACCATGAAAACCTGCTGCTGAAGCTACGCCAGGAGGCTTCCGGGTACAGCCCAACGCAACGAAAACTGGGTGAGTTTGTCCTCAACGATCCTGCCCGGGTGCTTTACCTGACGATCACTGAGCTGGCGCGCGAAAGTCATACCAGCGAGGCCAGCGTGACGCGTCTTTGCCGCACGCTGGGCTGTAAGGGGTACACGGAATTCAAAATGGCGCTTGCGCTGGACATTCAGCAGGGTCAGCCAGAGCGTCAGGCCGGAGATGAAATTGATAGCGTAGTGGAAGAGTCTGTACAGGCTCTGCAGGATACCGCCAGACTGCTCGACAGAGCGCTGCTGGAAAAGGCGGCGCAGGCGCTGCATCAGGCGCAGTCAGTCCAGATTTATGGGGTCGCTGCCAGTGCGATCCTCGGCGAGTATCTGCATTATAAGCTGTTGCGCCTGGGCAAACCTGTGCAGCTCTTCAGCGATATGCACCGTGCAGCCATGAATGCGACCACCCTCTCTAAAGCGTCGCTGGTGGTAGCCATCTCCAGTTCAGGCTCAACGCGGGATTTACTTCACGTCGTAAAACTTGCCCGCAAACGTGGCGTCCCCGTGCTGGCGCTCAGCAATACGCCGCGTAACCCGCTGGCGTCCCTTAGCGATATGCTACTGGTTGCAGCCAAACCCGAGGGGCCGCTTAGCGCAGGCGCACTCAATGCCAAAGTGGGCGTTATGTTGTTGGTCGAGTTGCTTACCCACTCCCTTATTGCAATAGACGGTCATTACGGCGAGGTCAGCCAACAAACCGCCAGCGCAACGCTTCCGCTGTTGCTGTAAAAAACCTTCGCAGGCTATATATCAATAGCCTGCGAGTTCGTTATTTTAAGTGTACTTAAGCATCCGTTAAATTATTTACCGCATCAATGAATGATGTTACAAAGTATTTTTATAATTACATTTTGACTTAATATTCCCACGACACAGGAAGTGCATTTATGATATATAAATCAGCAAGTTAAAATAAATATCTTGATAGATTGAATTTTCTTCCCTCCTGCAATGTCCAATCTCATCCCCTGAATTCCTTACCTTAAAATAAGCTTAAGAAACGGTAAGGCTGGCCATTTTTTTATTTAAACGCCGTTTACTTTCGCCCGCCTACAATCCGCCTCATCAATCATAATGAGACGGTATCAATGAAAACCTTACTGATTACAGGCGTGACCGGATTTCTGGGTGGTGCAGTACTTGAAAAAATCCTGACCGGCGAAAGCGCCGTAAATTTACTTCTGCTTGCGCGCGCCAGTGACCCGCAAGGTGGGCTGGCGCGAGTGCAGGAGAATATGCGTAAGTTCAACGTGCCTGAGCATGCACTGGCCTCGCTGAGCGTGGAGAATATCCTCATTGGCGATCTCAGCCAGCCGGAAGTCTTCCTGAACGATCCGCGCCTTGAACAGGTGACGCATGTCGTTAACTGCGCGGCCGTCGCGTCATTTGGCAACAATCCGCTTATCTGGAAGGTGAACGTCGAGGGAACCCTGGCGCTGGCGCGCCGCATGGAACGGGTGTCGACCCTACAGCGCTTCCTGCACGTTGGCACGGCGATGTCCTGCACGCCGGAGCAGGATTCGCTGGTCGCCGAAAGCGCAGAATTCAGAGAGAACGCCGAGCATCTGGTGGAATATACCTATTCGAAATCCACCATTGAACAGCTGATGCGCCAGCACTGTCCTGATCTGCCGCTGCTCATCGCCCGCCCGTCCATCGTCGTCGGCCATACCCGTCACGGCTGCACGCCTTCAAGCAGTATTTTCTGGGTCTTTAGCATGGGGTTAATGCTGCAAAAATTCATGTGTTCGATGGAAGACAAAATCGATGTCGTTCCGGTGGACTATTGTGCCGACGCGCTGTTAATGCTGCTTACCAGTGATGCACGTTCAGGGGAAGTGGTACATATTTCTGCCGGGGAAGAGAACAGCGTTCGCTTTGCTGATATTGATAAGGCAATGGCGCAGGCGCTGGAGAAAGCCCCTGTCGGAGATCGATACGCTCAGGTGAGTTACGAAACGCTGGTCAGAATGCGCCGCGAACTGAAGGATATTTTTGGGCCGTGCAACGAGCGCCTGATGCTGAAAGCAATGCGTTTATACGGTGCTTTTGCCACACTCAACGTGCGCTTCAGCAATGATAAGCTGCTTAGCATGGGCATGCCTAAGCCACCCCGCTTTACGGACTATATTGCCCGCTGCGTGCAAACCACTCAGGGGCTGACCATTCCGGAACAAATGGCGGTCGATTTTAAATAGCCAAAAAAAATGCCAGTCTTGCGACTGGCATTTTCATTTTAAGGCTTAGCGATTATGCCTGGCCTTTGATCTCTTTACGACCGTTGTATGGTGCTTTTTCGCCCAGTGCTTCTTCGATACGAATCAGCTGGTTGTATTTAGCAACACGGTCAGAACGGCTCATAGAACCGGTCTTGATCTGGCCAGCCGCGGTACCAACAGCCAGGTCAGCGATGGTAGCGTCTTCAGTTTCGCCAGAACGGTGAGAGATAACAGCGGTGTAGCCAGCGTCTTTCGCCATTTTGATCGCAGCCAACGTTTCGGTCAGAGAACCGATCTGGTTGAATTTGATCAGGATGGAGTTAACGATGCCTTTCTCGATGCCTTCTTTCAGGATCTTGGTGTTGGTTACGAACAGGTCGTCACCCACCAGCTGGATTTTGTCGCCCAGTACTTTAGTCTGGTATGCGAAGCCATCCCAGTCAGACTCGTCCAGACCGTCTTCGATAGAAACGATTGGGTACTGTTTGGTCAGGTCTTCCAGGAAGTGAGTGAACTCTTCAGAGGTGAACGCTTTGTTGCCTTCGCCAGCCAGAACGTATTTACCGTCTTTGTAGAATTCAGACGCTGCACAGTCCATCGCCAGAGTGATGTCTTTGCCCAGCTCGTAGCCTGCTGCTTTAACCGCTTCAGCGATAACAGCCAGTGCTTCTGCGTTAGAACCCAGGTTTGGCGCATAGCCACCTTCGTCACCAACAGCCGTGTTCATACCTTTAGCTTTCAGAACTTTAGCCAGGTTGTGGAACACTTCAGAACCCATACGTACTGCTTCTTTCAGGGATTTCGCGCCAACTGGCTGAATCATAAATTCCTGAATATCAACGTTGTTGTCTGCGTGCTCACCACCGTTGATGATGTTCATCATCGGTACAGGCATGGAGTATTTGCCTGGAGTGCCGTTCAGTTCAGCGATGTGTTCGAACAGTGGCATACCTTTAGCAGCCGCTGCAGCTTTGGCGTTCGCCAGGGAAACGGCCAGGATTGCGTTAGCACCGAAGTTAGATTTGTTTTCAGTACCGTCCAGATCGATCATGATCTTGTCGATGCCAGCCTGGTCTTTAGCGTCTTTGCCAATGATTGCCTGAGCAATAGGGCCGTTTACGGCGCCAACAGCTTTCAGTACGCCTTTGCCCATGAAACGGGATTTGTCGCCATCGCGCAGTTCCAGCGCTTCGCGGGAACCAGTAGAAGCACCTGACGGAGCAGCTGCCATACCGACGAAACCACCTTCCAGGTGAACTTCGGCTTCAACGGTCGGGTTACCACGGGAGTCGATGATTTCACGACCGATGACTTTAACGATTTTGGACATTAGATTTTCCTCAGTACAAGTTAAACTAAAACTCCAGACAAACAACGCGTACCAGGGGTACGCGTTGCCGTTCTAACTTTTTTTACTTCGCCTGACGCTTCTGGTAATCGCTGGCGGCTTTCACAAAGCCTGCAAACAGCGGATGCCCGTCACGTGGCGTTGAAGTAAATTCCGGGTGGAACTGGCAGGCGACAAACCACGGATGGTTTGGCACTTCGATGATCTCGACTAACTGATCATCCCCGGAGCGGCCCGCAACACGCAGACCCGCAGCTTCAATTTGTTTCAACAACATGTTGTTGACTTCATAGCGGTGACGATGACGTTCGGTGATAACCGGCTCGCCATACAGCTTGCGAACGACGCTATCGTCGGACAGCTGGCAGGCCTGTGCGCCAAGACGCATCGTGCCACCCAGGTCGCTCTTCTCGGTACGGACTTCGACGTTACCTTCTTCGTCGCGCCATTCAGTGATAAGCGCCACGACAGGGTACTTACAGTCTGGCACAAATTCCGTAGAGTTCGCGTTTTCCATTCCCGCTACGTTGCGCGCAAATTCGATCAGCGCAACCTGCATACCCAGGCAGATACCGAGGTATGGAATATTGTTTTCACGCGCATAGCGTGCGGTGGCGATCTTGCCTTCTACACCACGGTAGCCGAAGCCGCCAGGGATAAGGATCGCATCCAAATCTTTCAGAATTTCAACGCCACGCGTTTCAACATCCTGCGAATCAATCAGCTTGATGTTAACGGAGACGCGGTTCTTCAGACCACCGTGCTTCAGCGCTTCGATAACCGACTTATAGGCATCTGGCAGTTCAATGTACTTGCCAACCATGCCGATAGTCACTTCGCCAGCCGGATTCGCTTCTTCGTAAATAACCTGTTCCCATTCAGACAGGTTAGCTTCCGGACAGTTCAAGCTGAATCGTTTACAAATATAATCGTCCAGGCCCTGTGATTTCAACAGGCCCGGGATTTTATAAATGGAATCGACATCTTTCATTGAAATAACGGCTTTTTCCGGCACGTTACAGAACAATGCAATTTTCGCGCGTTCGTTCGCCGGAACCGCGCGATCGGAACGGCAAACCAGGATGTCTGGCTGAATACCGATGGAGAGCAACTCTTTAACGGAGTGCTGAGTAGGTTTGGTTTTCACTTCACCTGCGGCTGCCATGTAAGGCACCAGCGTCAGGTGCATGAACAGCGCGTTTTCACGGCCAATATCAACCGCCAGCTGACGAATCGCTTCCAGGAATGGCAGGGATTCGATATCACCCACGGTACCGCCGATTTCAACCAGCACCACGTCGTGGCCTTCACCGCCCGCAATAATGCGTTCTTTGATAGCGTTAGTGATGTGTGGGATAACCTGAACGGTAGCACCAAGATAATCACCACGGCGCTCTTTACGCAGAACGTCGGAGTAGATGCGGCCTGTCGTGAAGTTGTTACGACGGGTCATTTTAGTGCGGATGAAACGCTCGTAGTGGCCAAGATCCAGATCGGTTTCAGCGCCGTCTTCAGTAACGAACACTTCCCCGTGTTGGATTGGACTCATGGTACCCGGATCGACGTTGATGTACGGATCCAGTTTCATCATGGTCACATTGAGGCCACGGGCTTCAAGAATGGCTGCGAGGGAGGCTGCGGCAATGCCTTTACCCAGAGAGGATACGACCCCGCCGGTCACAAAAATATAGTTCGTTGTCATGCTGAACCTGAGAAGTTAGGGTGAAACGATGGAATAACCAGGACGGGAAAGTAGTATACCCGAACACGGCGAGCGCCACAAACTTTCATTCTCCGTCTCCTGTCCAGCCAATGACAAACATAAGGAGTGAGAAAATAGCCCCTTTTGGGTAAATGTTTTTGACGCAAATCAAGCGCTTGTCATTTAAAAAATCACACAAATTGCGCTTGATCGCAAAATTTCGTTAGAGATCAGTTTCCTGGCGTTTTACTTCTTGCCAGACTTCTTCCATCGCATCGAGGTCAATTCCGCTCATTTCCAGGCCGCGCGAGGCCACAATCCGCTCAACTTCGCGAAAGCGTCGTTCGAACTTAATGTTGGCTTTTTGCAGGGCGGTTTCCGCTTTTACACCCAGATGGCGAGAAAGGTTGACGGTCGCGAACAGCAAATCGCCCATCTCTTCTTCAAGCTTTGCTTCATCTACCACGGCCTGTTGCGCTTCGTGCATCACTTCGTCGATCTCTTCATGCACTTTTTCCAGCACCGGACCGAGAGACGTCCAGTCAAAGCCAACCGCGGAGCAGCGTTTCTGAATTTTATGCGCCCGCATCAGCGCAGGCAGGTTCAGGGGAATGTCATCCAGTGCCGAGTGCTGGGATTTCTCCGCGCGCTCGGCGCTTTTAATCTGTTCCCAGCGCGCCAGCACTTCCGCGCTATCGCCTGCGGTGGCATCGCTAAAGATATGCGGATGACGGCGTTCCAGTTTGTCGCTGATGGCAGCGCAGATGTCGTCGAAGTTAAAACGCTCCTCTTCCTGCGCCATTTGCGCATAGAACACCACCTGGAACAGCAGGTCACCCAGTTCGCCACGCAGGTCGTCAAAATCCTCGCGTGAAATGGCGTCCAGCACTTCATAGGTCTCTTCGAGGGTGTACGGGGCGATGGTGGCGAAAGTCTGCTCTTTGTCCCACGGGCAGCCGTTTTCCGGATCGCGCAGGCGTTTCATGATGCCAAGCAGGCGGTCAATTTGGGTCATAATTCTGTCCTGATTAAAAATAAATGCCGGGTAAAGGCTACGCCTTACCCGGCTTACAGAAAGGTGGGCTTACCCGCCGTGCAGACGACGTGCGTCAATCACATCCGGGACCTGGTTCAGTTTGCCAAGCACGCGGCCCAGCACCTGCAGGTTGTATATTTCGATGGTCATATCGATGGTGGCAAGCTGCTCGCGCGTATCGCTGCGGCTGGCCACGCCCAGCACGTTGACCTTCTCGTTCGCGAGAATGGTCGTAATATCACGCAGCAGGCCGCTACGGTCGTTTGCGGTGACGCGAACCACCAGCGAGTACCCCGCCGAGTAGCTCTCGCCCCAGACCGCTTCCACAATACGTTCCGGTGCATGCGACTGCAGCTCGGCAAGCTGGTCGCAGTCTGAACGGTGAATGGAAATCCCGCGTCCCTGAGTGATAAAGCCAACGATATCATCACCCGGGATTGGCTGGCAGCAGCGGGCAATGTGGTGCATCAGATTACCCACCCCTTCCACCACAACGCGGCCATTGTCTTTGCTGCGCTGTTGTGGCGCATAGGTTTTCTGCTGCAGCTGCTTCAGCGCCGCCGCATCCTGCTCCGCCGCGCTTGGCTTGTTGAACTGCGCCTGCAGGAAGTTCACCATCTGATTAAGACGGATATCACCGCCGCCAATCGCCGCCAGCAGTTCATCCAGCTCGTTGAAGTTGTAGCGCGGCAGCAGGAATTTCTCGGCCTCTTTCAGGCTTATGCCGATATGTTCCAGCTCGTCGTCGAGGATCTGGCGACCGGCCAGAATGTTCTTGTCACGATCCTGCTTACGGAACCAGGCGTGAATTTTTGAGCGCCCGCGGCTGGTGGTGACATAACCCAGGTTCGGGTTAAGCCAGTCACGGCTCGGGTTAGGCTGCTTCTGCGTGATGATTTCAATCTGGTCGCCCATCTGCAGCTGATAGGTAAACGGTACGATACGCCCGCCAATTTTCGCCCCGATGCAGCGGTGCCCCACATCACTGTGGATGTGATAGGCAAAGTCCAGCGGCGTGGAGCCTGCTGGCAGGTCGACCACGTCACCTTTCGGCGTAAAGACGTAGACCCGGTCGTCAAAGACCTGGCTTCGCACTTCATCCAGCATTTCGCCGGAATCCGCCATCTCTTCCTGCCACGCAATCAGCTTACGCAGCCAGGCAATGCGGTCTTCATGACCAGAGCGCACGCCACCTGACGTCCCCTCTTTGTATTTCCAGTGCGCCGCGACGCCAAGCTCAGCGTCCTCGTGCATCTGTTTGGTACGAATTTGAATCTCGACCGTTTTGCCGCCAGGCCCCAGCACCACGGTATGAATAGACTGATAGCCGTTAGGTTTCGGGTTCGCGACATAGTCATCGAATTCATCTGGCAGATGGCGGAAGTGAGTATGTACTATCCCTAACGCGGCGTAGCAATCCTGCAGACGCTCTGCAACGATGCGCACGGCGCGCACGTCAAACAGCTCATCAAAGGCAAGATGTTTCTTCTGCATTTTGCGCCAGATGCTGTAGATGTGCTTGGGTCGACCATAGACTTCGGCCCGCACATTCTCTTCTTTCATCGACTGGCGCAATCCGCTGACGAACTCCTCAATATAGTGCTCGCGGTCAATGCGGCGCTCGTGCAGGAGTTTTGCAATCCGCTTATATTCTGCCGGGTGCAGGTAACGGAAGCAGTAATCCTCCAGCTCCCATTTCAGTTGACCAATCCCTAAGCGGTTCGCCAGCGGTGCATAGATGTTCGTACACTCTTTCGCGGCCAGTACGCGCTCGTCTTCCGGCGCATCTTTTACTTCGCGCAGGTGGGCAATGCGTTCAGCGAGCTTGATGACCACGCAGCGGAAATCGTCCACCATGGCCAGCAGCATCCGGCGAACGTTATCAACTTGCTCCGAGGAGACGGAATCGGTATGTGCGGCTTTGAGCTGGCGGATTGCCGCCATATCCCGTACGCCGTGGATCAATGCCACGACGGATTGCCCGACGCTGTCGCGCAGCACGTCTTCAGTGACGACATCCGCATCGGCAAGAGGGAACAAAAGCGCGGCCTGCAGCGTTTCGATATCCATGTTCAGCATGGATAAGATTTCAACCATCTCCACGCCGCGCCACAATAACAGTTCGGCGTCAGGATGCCCCAGAGTGGTGCGCTGACAGTAGGCCCAGGTTTCGGTTAAGCGTTCACACGACTGCTGGCTGGAAATCCCCAGACTTGCTATCCATTTTTGTGGGTCAAACTCCCCAGCTTTATTAAGATGTGCACTTCTTACCGCAACCATTGTCCTCTCCTTTAGGGACCAGGGCCTGTCGAAGTCGACAAGCCAAACTAATTAGATGTGCTCAAACAACACCATCGATTCCAGATGCCCAGTGTGCGGGAACATGTCCAGCATTGCCAGACGCTGAATCTGGTAACCCGCCCGGATTAATGCCTCACTGTCTCGGGCAAGCGTTGCCGGGTTACAGGAAACATAGACCACGCGCCTGGGCGCGAGTTTAATTATATGTTGCATTACACCCGGTGCACCTGCGCGCGCCGGGTCGAGAAGAATTTTGTCAAACCCCTGCATCGCCCACGGCTGCTGCGTCACATCTTCCTCAAGATTTTGGTGAAAGAATGTCACATTTTGCAAGCCGTTCTGTCGTGCGTTCTCCTGCCCTTTAGCCACCAGCGCCTCAACGCCTTCGACACCCACAACGCTTGCCGCCTGGCGGGCCAAAGGCAGCGTGAAATTGCCCATTCCGCAGAACAGGTCAAGTACCCGATCGCTCTTCTGCACATCGAGCCACATCAGCGCTTTCTCAATCATTTGCTGATTGACGCCATCATTTACCTGAATGAAATCGCGCGGACTGAACGTTAAGCGTAGCCCGTTTGACGCATACCAGGGCGCTTCACCTGTCAGTTGCTCAAGTATCTCGCTTTGGGGGGCAAGGAAAAGCGCCAGCTCGTGGGAATGCGAAAAGCGTTCCAGTTTTTCCCGATCTTTTGTCGACAGCGGCGCGGTGTGGCGCAGCACCATCAGCGGGCCATTGTTGGCCATGACCAGTTCGACGTGCCCGAGGTGGCGAACGCCGTCCAGTCCGCAGAGGCAGGCATGCACGTCAGGAAGCAATGCCTCAAGACGGGGCACCAAAATGGGGCACTGCCTGATATTGACGATATCGCTGGAGCTGGCTTTGCGAAACCCCATCTCCAGCCGCTCAGTTTTTGGCTGATAGTTCAGGCTCAATCGCGCGCGACGACGATAGCCCCAGGGCTGGTCGGCGATGATCTCGTTGACGTCGCGCTTAAGCAGGCGGGCCAGGGCGCTGCTTTTACTTTTTTGCTGTAATTCTGTGCTGACATGCTGTTGCTGGCAGCCACCGCAGACGCCAAAATGCGGGCAGCGAGGCTTCACGCGGTCCGGGCTATCGTTATGACGCTGCTTAACCTGCCCGCGTGCAAACTGGCGTTTATCTTCCGTCAGCGTAATTTCTGCTCGTTCTGTTGGCAGTAAACCTGTTATAAACAGTGTCTTACCATTATGACGCGCAACCCCCTGGCCAAAGGGATCGAGGTCAGTGGCTTCAACAGTTATGATCTGACGCGTCGTCACGCGTCGCTTTGCAGAGTAGAATTGCGCCATCGCCGAGATTTTTCTCACATAAACATAATTATCCTAATTGTCCCATAACGGAACGCCATGACCAACTACAGCCTGCGCGCGCGCATGATGATTTTGATCCTCGCCCCCACCGTTCTCATCGGTTTGCTGCTGAGTATCTTTTTTGTGGTGCACCGCTATAACGATTTGCAGCGGCAACTGGAAGATGCCGGTGCCAGCATTATCGAACCGCTGGCCGTCTCCAGTGAGTATGGGATGAACCTGCAAAACCGCGAATCGATAGGTCAGTTAATCAGCGTGCTGCACCGCCGTCATTCGGATATCGTGCGTGCCATCTCCGTTTACGACGAGCATAACCGCCTCTTTGTCACCTCGAATTTTCATCTGGATCCAGCGGCCCTGAAAATTCCTGACGGTACGCCCTTCCCGCGCCACCTCACCGTGCTGCGACGCGGCGATATCATGATCCTGCGCACCCCGATTATTTCGGAAAGCTATTCACCCGATGAATCCGCCCAATCTGACGCCAAATCCAGCGACAATATGCTCGGATATGTGGCGCTGGAGCTGGATCTCAAGTCGGTGCGTCTGCAGCAGTACAAAGAAATTTTCATCTCCGGCGTTATGATGCTGTTCTGTATCGGGATTGCACTTATCTTCGGCTGGCGCCTGATGCGTGACGTGACGGGGCCCATTCGCAACATGGTTAACACCGTCGACCGCATTCGCCGGGGCCAGCTCGACAGCCGGGTGGAAGGGTTTATGCTGGGCGAGCTCGATATGCTCAAAAACGGCATTAACTCGATGGCGATGTCGCTGGCAGCGTATCACGAAGAGATGCAGCACAACGTCGACCAGGCGACCTCTGACCTGCGCGAAACCCTGGAGCAGATGGAGATTCAGAACGTTGAGCTGGATCTGGCGAAAAAACGCGCGCAGGAAGCCGCACGTATCAAATCCGAGTTCCTCGCGAATATGTCCCACGAGCTGCGTACGCCGCTCAATGGCGTGATTGGCTTTACCCGTCTGACGCTAAAAAGCGAGCTGAACCCAACCCAGCGCGATCATCTGCACACCATTGAGCGCTCGGCCAACAACCTGCTGGCGATCATCAACGACGTGCTGGACTTCTCCAAGCTGGAAGCCGGCAAGCTGATCCTGGAGAGCATCCCGTTCCCGCTGCGCAGCACGCTCGATGAAGTGGTGACGCTGCTCGCACACTCGTCGCACGATAAAGGCCTGGAGCTGACGCTCAACATTAAAAATGACGTGCCGGATAACGTCATTGGAGACCCGCTGCGCCTGCAGCAGGTGATTACAAACCTTGTCGGTAACGCCATCAAATTCACCGAAAGCGGCAACATTGATATTCTGGTGGAAAAGCGCTCCATCAGTAATAACAAGGTTCAGATTGAAGTTCAGATCCGCGATACCGGCATCGGTATTCCGGAGCGGGATCAGTCCCGTCTGTTCCAGGCGTTTCGTCAGGCCGATGCGAGTATTTCCAGACGCCATGGCGGCACGGGGCTGGGTCTGGTTATCACACAGAAACTGGTTAAGGAGATGGGGGGAGATATCTCTTTCCACAGCCAGCCAAACCGGGGCTCCACGTTCTGGTTCCATATCAATCTGGACCTTAACCCGAACGTGCTGACCGACGGTCCGGTAACCAATTGCCTGAAAGGAATGCGCCTTGCCTACGTTGAGCCGAACGCCGCAGCGGCGCAGTGTACGCTTGATATCTTAAGCACCACGCCGCTGGAGGTGATCTACAGTCCTACCTTCTCAGCGCTTGCCGTGGAGCATTACGACATCCTGCTGTTGGGGGGCCCGGTCACCTTTACCGGCGAGCTCACCATGCAACAGGAACGGCTGGCGAAAGCCGCATCGATGACCGACTACCTGCTGCTGGCCCTGCCGTGTCATGCCCAGATCAATGCGGAAGAGTTAAAAAATGACGGGGCCGCCGCCTGCCTGCTTAAGCCACTTACCGCGACCCGCCTGCTGCCAGCACTGACGGAATACTGTCGTCTGAGCCAGCACGCTCTGCCGCTGATTGACGATGAGCAAAAATTGCCGATGAGCGTAATGGCGGTGGATGATAATCCGGCCAACCTGAAGCTGATTGGCGTGTTGCTTGAAGATCAGGTTCAGCACGTAGAGCTGTGTACCAGCGGTGCGCAGGCGGTTGAGCATGCGAAACAGATGCAGTTCGATTTAATTCTGATGGATATTCAGATGCCCGGCATGGATGGTATTCGTGCCTGCGAGCTGATCCGTCAGCTCCCGCATCAGCAGCAAACGCCGGTGATTGCGGTCACCGCTCACGCGATGGCCGGTCAGAAAGAGAAGCTGCTAAGCGCCGGAATGAATGATTATCTGGCCAAACCTATCGACGAAGAGAAGCTGCATAGCCTGCTGTTACGCTATAAGCCGGGGCATATCGGCGGAACGTACACGGTATCGTCCGAACTGGTGGAAATCAGCGTCAATCAAAACGCCACTTTTGACTGGCAGCTTGCGCTGCGCCAGGCGGCGGGTAAGCCTGATTTGGCCCGCGATATGCTGCAAATGCTGGTCGCGTTTCTGCCGGAAATTCGTAATAAGGTCGAAGAGCAGCTGGTGGGTGAAAACCCGGAAGATCTGCTGGAAGCCATTCATAAGCTGCACGGTAGCTGCGGCTACAGCGGTGTGCCGCGGCTGAAGAATCTCTGCCAGTTGCTGGAGCAACAGCTTCGCGCGGGCACGCCGGAAACAGAGCTTGAACCGGAATTTCTGGAGCTGCTGGACGAGATGGATAATGTGACGCGGGAAGCCATGAAGGTGTTAGGTAACTAGCGTTGCCCTCTCCCGCCGGGAGAGGGCAAACAGGATTGCCCGCCGTTCAGAGCCTGAACGCCTGCCCCACTTTCAGCACTGCAGCGATATTGCGTGCGGCCATCCGCACATTGTCGCTGGCATTTTCCAGCGCGTCCTCCAGCGAACAGATGGTATAAATCACGCTGAATACCGCGTCGATGCCGTGATTATGTACCACCCCGACATCCGCCGTCAGGCTACCCGCAATACCGATGACCGGTTTATTAAAGCGTTTAGCCACCTTCGCGACGCCCACCGGCACTTTGCCGTGGATCGTCTGACTGTCGATGCGCCCTTCTCCCGTAATCACCAGATCGGCGTTAGCCACCTGTTCTGCCAGATGCAGCGCATCGGTGACAATCTCAATCCCCTGACGAAGCTGCGCACCGCAGAAAGCGTAGAGTGCCGCCCCCATCCCACCCGCCGCACCGCCGCCGGCAAGGTTGATGACGTCGATATCCAGATCCCGGGCAATGACCTGCGCGTAATGCGCCAGGGCGTTGTCCAGGGTCACAATCATCTCCGGCGTGGCGCCTTTTTGCGGGCCAAAGACCGCGGATGCCCCTTCGTCTCCGGTGAGCGGATTAGTGACGTCACAGGCGACTTCAATCCGGCACTCCGCCAGACGGTTATCCAACCCGCTCAGGTCGATACGGGCCAGTTTTGCCAGTTCGCCGCCCCCCTGTCCAAGGGGCTGCTCGTTGGTATCCAGCAGCTTTACCCCCAGCGCCTGCACCATGCCGGCACCGCCGTCATTGGTGGCACTGCCGCCAATACCAATAATAATATGCTTAACGCCCGCATCCAGCGCGTGCCGGATAAGCTCGCCGGTCCCCCAGGAGGTGGTAAGAAGGGGATTGCGTTGCGAAGGCGCGACCAGCTCCAGACCGCTTGCCGCCGCCATTTCAATAAACGCGCTCTGTTCGTCACCGGAGATGCCATAGAACCCGTCCACAGGCTCACCCAGCGGGCCTGAGACAGAGGCATGGACAATGCGCCCCTGCGTCGCCGCCACCATAGCTTCTACGGTACCTTCTCCACCATCGGCGACCGGCAATTTCACAAAGTCAGCCGCGGGGAAAATCTCGCGAAAACCCTGCTCAATCGCGGTGGCTACCTCAAGGGCGCTCAGGCTTTCCTTATACGAATCCGGTGCGATAACAATCTTCATAAGCCATCCTTACGCATAGTCATTACGTTAAGCATACACCACGTAAACGACCGCTCATGGGAGCGGTCCCAATGCGTTTATCGTACCATGCACGGACGTTTATTGTCGAATTTCCAGTCAGGTATCAAATATTGCATGGCCATCGCATCGTCGCGTGCCCCCAGACCATGTTTTTGATACAGCTCGTGGGCTTTCATCACCTGATCCATATCCAGCTCAATGCCCAGACCCGGCGTGGTTGGCACCTGCACCATGCCTCCTTTGATCTCAAACGGCTCTCTGGTCAGACGCTGATTACCTTCCTGCCAGATCCAGTGAGTATCGATAGCGGTGATCGTGCCCGGTGCAGCAGCGGCCACGTGGGTGAACATCGCCAGCGAGACATCAAAGTGGTTATTGGAGTGCGAGCCCCAGGTCAGGCCAAATTCATGACACATCTGTGCCACACGCACCGACCCCTGCATCGTCCAGAAGTGGGGGTCTGCCAGCGGAATATCGACAGACTGTAACGACAGGGTGTGCCCCATCTGACGCCAGTCGGTGGCAATCATATTGGTCGCGGTGGGTAAACCGGTGGCGCGACGGAATTCCGCCATCACTTCACGGCCCGAGAAGCCCTGCTCAGCCCCGCACGGATCTTCCGCGTACGCCAGCACGCCTTTCAGTTGTTTACCAATGCGGATAGCTTCATCCAGAGACCAGGCACCGTTCGGGTCGAGCGTGACGCGTGCCTGCGGGAAACGTTTTGCCAGTGCGGTAATGGCTTCCGCCTCCTGTTCACCCGTAAGCACGCCGCCCTTCAGTTTGAAATCGTTAAAGCCATATTTTTCGTACGCGGCTTCCGCCAGGCGCACCACCGCATCCGGGGTCATCGCGTCTTCGTGGCGGAGTCGGTACCAGTCACATTTTTCATCCGCCTGGTTCTGGTACGGCAGCGGCGTCAGCGTGCGGTCGCCAACGAAGAACAGATAGCCCAGCATTTCCACTTCACTGCGCTGCTGGCCTTCGCCCAGCAGCGACGCAACGTTAACGCCCAGGTGTTGGCCCAGCAGATCCAGCATCGCGGCTTCGATACCGGTGACCACGTGAATGGTGGTTCGCAGGTCGAAGGTTTGCAGACCACGACCGCCGGCATCACGGTCAGCGAAGGTGCTTCTCACGGTATTGAGGATATTTTTATATTCGCCCAGCGTTTTTCCCACCACCAGCGGAGCGGCCTCTTCCAGCGTTTTGCGGATCTTCTCACCACCGGGGATTTCACCCACGCCGGTATGCCCGGAGTTATCGTTGATAATGACAATATTGCGGGTGAAAAACGGCGCATGCGCTCCGCTCAGGTTCATCAACATGCTGTCATGGCCGGCGACCGGAATGATCTGCATGGAAGTGACTACAGGGGTAGTAAAAGTACTCATCGTTCAATCCTTTTATCAGTGACGTCCAAAAACAGGGCGCTTACGATCAAATGTCCAGCCGGGGATCAGGTACTGCATCGGCCCCGCGTCGTTACGCGCGCCGCCTGGCAGTTTTTTATACGCCTCATGCGCGTGATGAACCTGATCCCAGTCAAGCTCAACGCCCAGCCCCGGTGCATCTGGTACGGCAATCTTGCCATTTTTGATTACCAGCGGTTCTTTCGTCAGGCGGGCTTCTCCCTCCTGCCAAATCCAGTGGGTATCAATGGCGGTCGGGTTGCCCGGAGCCGCCGCGCCAACGTGCGTAAACATCGCCAGCGAAATGTCGAAATGGTTGTTGGAGTGACAACCCCAGGTCAGTCCCCAGTCGTCGCAGAGCTGTGCGACGCGAACGGCACCTGAGAGTGTCCAGAAATGCGGGTCCGCCAGCGGAATATCGACCGCGTTCAGCATCACCGCGTGGCCCATTTCACGCCAGTTGGTGGCGATCATATTGGTGGCCACCGGTAGACCGGTGGCACGCCTGAATTCCGCCATCACTTCACGACCGGAGAAGCCCTGCTCGGCCCCGCACGGATCCTCCGCGTAGGTCAACACGTCGTCCAGCCCTTTGCATAAGGCAATAGCCTCATCCAGCAGCCATGCACCGTTCGGATCCACCGTGATGCGCGCATCCGGGAAGCGTTTTTTGAGCGCGCGGGCAGTTTCAATCTCCTGCTCGCCGGGCAATACGCCGCCTTTCAGCTTGAAATCTTTAAATCCGTAGCGATCCTGCGCGGCTTCCGCCAGCCGAACCACCGCCTCACCGGAAAGTGCCTCCTGGTGACGCAGGTGATACCACTCGTGGTCGCCAGGGGAATGCGCCAGATAAGGCAGGTCGGCTTTATTGCGATCGCCAACGTAAAACAGATAACCGAGCACCGTCACCGCGTCGCGCTGTTTTCCTGGCCCCAGCAGTTCGCAGACCGGAACCTTCAGCGCCTTACCCAGTAAATCAAGCAGCGCAGCCTCCAGCGCGGCGACGGCGTTGACGCGCAGTTCGAACGTCCAGGCGCCTTTGCCGAACGTGTCAAAGTCTGCCGACTGGTTGCCCTTGTGCACCCGCTGCACCACGTTATTGAGGCGAGCGACCTCCTTCCCGACGACCAGCGGAATGGCGTCTACCAGCGTCTGGTGGATAACCTCGCCACCCGGCGCTTCCCCAACGCCGGTGTGGCCCGCGGAATCCGTCAGCACCACGATATTACGGGTAAACCAGGCGTTATGTGCGCCGCCGATGTTGAGCAGCATACTGTCCTGTCCGGCCACCGGTATGACCTTCATGTCGGTAATCACCGGGCTTGATTGAGTCGTCATCAGCCGCGCTCCACTACAGGTTTAAGTTCCACGCGCTTGATATCACCCACCAGAACCAGGTAGCTCAGGACCGCCACCAGCGCGTGTACGCCAACGTAAATCAGCGCGCCGTTGAAGGAGCCGGTGGTTCCCACGATGTAGCCGATGGCAATGGGGGTCACAATCCCGGAGATGTTGCCAAACATATTGAACAGTCCACCGCTCAGGCCGCTGATCTCTTTCGGTGCGGTATCCGCCATGACCGCCCAGCCGAGGGCACCGATCCCTTTACCGAAGAAGGCCATCGCCATAAAGCCAATAATCATCCACTCAGCGCTGACGTAATTACAGAACACCATGGTCATGGAGAGCAGCATGCCGAGCACAATCGGCGTTTTACGCGCGATATTCAAAGAGCCTGTACGACGCATCAGCCAGTCGGAAATCACGCCCCCCAGCACACCCCCTACAAAACCGCAGATAGCCGGGACTGACGCCACAAAGCCCGCTTTCAGGATCGACATCCCGCGCGCCTGCACCAGGTAAACCGGGAACCAGGTGATGAAGAAGTAAGTTAAGGCGTTAATGCAATACTGGCCCAGATAGATGCCGATCATCATGCGCGAGCCGACGAGCTGTTTGATCTGCGCCCATTTCTGGCTGAACGGCACTTTTGCTTTTGCAGATTTCTGATCCATGTTGATCAGCGCCCCGCCTTCAGCAATGTATTCCAGCTCTTTTTTATTCACGCCGGGATGCTGGTTCGGTTCGTGGATCACTTTCAGCCAGACGAAGCTAATGATGATCCCAAGCCCACCCATAAAGAAGAAGACATGTGACCAGCCCACTTCATGCGTCAGCCAGCCCATAATGGGGGCAAAGATCACCGTCGCAAAGTATTGCGCAGAGTTAAAAATTGCTACCGCCGTTCCCCTCTCCTGCGCCGGGAACCACGCCGCCACAATACGGCTGTTACCGGGGAAGGAAGGTGCTTCGGCTAAGCCCACCAGGAAGCGCAGGGTGAAGAGCGCAACGATGATGCCAAATCCGTTGAACACATCGACGAAGCCCTGCAACAGGGTAAATGCCGACCAGATGAAGATGGACCAGAAATAGACGCGTTTGGAGCCAAAACGATCAAGCAGCCAGCCGCCAGGAATTTGGCCGATAACGTAGGCCCATGAAAATGCGGAGAAAACGTAGCCCATGCCAACCGGATCAAGACCGATGTCTTTTGCCATTTCAGAACCGGCAATCGACAGCGTGGCACGGTCACCATAGTTAAAGGATGTGACGATAAACAGCATCACCACTATCCAGTAGCGCGCATTTGTGCGCTTCTCAGCGCTGCTCGCCGCGTGGCTTAATGTACTCATTGTTGCACTCCTGAATCCAGGCTCTCGCCAGTTCATTCTGTACAGCACCGGTAGGGTAACCAGAATGAGGGTTAGTATTTGGCAGTTTTGGTACGGCTTGATGCCGTTTTATAGTGCGCACTGCCTTTTTGATGACTGACCGGAAAAGTATAGGGAGAAGTGCCTCTGTCCCTCACCGTGCATGAACACAACATTGAGGGGTCAATGAGAAGTTGTTTGGGGCATAAGCCCAAAGCAGTGGAAGGTAGTTCACGGAATTCGCCGGAAGGCGGGAGAAAAGCAAAACGGTAACCGACGTTACCGTTTTGTGTTTGCGCTCGCGCCACGTGGGCGCGGGGGCCCGGGTATGCGAAGGGCTGCCCGGCCAGAGGGTTATTTAAGCAGCGTGGCCCAGTGTTCAACCCACGGGTTCGATTCACTCTCTGGCTCAGGGTGTTCACCGGCATCAATCAGCAGCATTTCACCGACGCGTTGCGCGCTCTGTTCCTGCAAAAGCGCATCGAACTGCTTACCGCCACCACAGAAATTGGCGTAAGAACTGTCGCCCAGAGCAATGATGCCGTAGTGAACATCTGGCTGATAGCCAAGCTGATCCTTGATTGCCTGGAAAAGCGGCACGATGCTGTCCGGCAGATCGCCCTGCCCGGTAGTGGAGGTAACCACCAGAATGTATTTATCTTTGTACTTTTCCCAGTCTGCCAGTTCCGGGTCTTCATAGACCGTGGCTTTATGGCCCTGACCTGCGAGTATCGCCTCAGCCTCTTCTGCTACCAGCAGCGAGTTGCCGTACATTGTGCCGACAAAAATGCCCACTTCAGCCATGATGTATTTCCTTGATTATTGCGCTTGCTGTTCATCCTGGACGTTGCCCGATACAAACTCAACCCTTTCATTTTCGGGGAGTTGCCCCAGCCAGCCAAACTGTGACAGCGCCTGCATCCAGACGTTGTCCAGCCCCGCATGGAGAGTCAGCGGTTCGCCGGTAAACGGGTGCGTCAGGCTCAGTTCACTGGCATGCAGCATCAGGCGGTCGCAGCCAAAATGTTCGGCAGCACTGCGGTTCTGGCGCAAATCGCCGTGCTTGCTGTCACCGATAATCGGATGACGCAGATGTTTCAGGTGACGGCGGAGCTGGTGTTTGCGCCCGGTTTTGGGCAACAGCTCAACCAGACTGTAGCGGGTGGTCGGAAACTTGCTGGTTGCCACCGGCATTTCCGTGGTCGCCATGCCGCGGTAATCCGTCACGGCTGGCTGCGGGCCTTTGTCATCGCGGGCAAATTTATCGGCAATTTTGTCCAGCTCTTCCACCAGCGGATAATCGAGCGTGGCGCTCTCCGTCAGCCAGCCACGAACGATCGCGTGGTAGCGTTTCTGGATCTGGTGCTGTTCAAACTGCTGCGACAGCAGGCGGCCCGCTTCGCTGGAAAGCCCCATCAGCAACACTCCGGAGGTTGGCCTGTCGAGACGATGAGCCGTAAAGACGTGCTGACCAATCTGGTCGCGCACGGTTTGCATCACCACCACTTTTTCATCGCGGTCCAGCCAGCTTCGGTGCACCAGCCAGCCAGACGGTTTGTTTACCGCGACCAGCCACTCATCCTGATAGAGGATCTCAAGCGTCATGCATCTTCACCGGCAAACACAGCATCCAGCTTTTCCAGCTCAATCAGCATGACATCGCGCGCAGGGTGGGTCGCGTCCAGCGCCATTTCATAGTAAGGCGCAACAGCGAACGCCTGCGGCAGCGGGTGGCCACCGTCGAGCAGCGCGTGCATACGCGGAATTAATACCCACTGGAGCCATTCGAACGGTGCCAGCGTATCCAGACAGAACGGCTGAGTGCTTGCGAAGGCTTCTGGCTGCGGCGCGGTCTCCTGCCACAGCTGATGTTGGCGCAATAATGCCTCGATGGCGTGCAACCGGGCACGAACGCTATCGTGTTGCGTCATAGTAACCTCAACTGAAAAAGTGAACGGCGCGCAGCATAGCATTGCAGGAGACAGAAATAAAAAAAGGGAGCACTGTAAAAACAGTGCTCCCGGTTCGTTCCGCAGCAATCCAGCTACAATTCGTGCTCCCTGCTCATCCGTGACAACTTTTCCTGAAGCCCGAAGGCCTGGTCATCCTTCACCTTGTGCATCCTGCTCACATCGTCCTGATGTGTTTGTTTCATCCTGAAACGTCCTGGCCATCCTGACCCACCGACCATCCTGACCGGCTCTCATTCTCCCTTCCTGGAGGTGTCCCTTACGCATCCTGCGCGATCCTTTTGCTTCATCCTGAAGCCTTCCTGCAGCGTCATCCTGACGTGTTCCTGGTGAGAAACGCCATCATCCTGTTGTTCGTTTCTCGTGTCGGCGTCCTGTCGACACAACTAGAATCCGCTATTCTGCTTCGTCTTACAACCCATGCTGGCAGCGCTGTAAGCCGTCCAGTGCCCCCTGGACGCGGCGATACCTCATTAACATATTGAAAAATAGAGTAATGTTAATCTTAATTAAATAAGGTAATACTGAATGATCCAGCGATCTCTCACAACTCTGTAAGAGATCTCTCACACGCGCGATAGCATCGTGGATTACAGAAGTGGCTCAAGTCGGGTGAGGAATTCCGCAAGTGAGGGGGCGAGAGTCTCGCGATTGCGGGTACCGATGGTCTCTTTAACCACTTCACCAGACAGGTTGCAGACTGAGATAACGTCCAGTTCACTGTCCAGCGTGGCAATAAAGAGCGTCGGAGAAAGCTTAAGGCGTTTTTGCGTGACCAGATGACCAATCAGGTTTTCCTGAACACGCTGCAGATCGTCTTCACTCCAGGTCTGCAACAGCGTCAGCGTGATACCAGCAAATCGCGCAGGCATATCCCCTGCAAATTGCGTGGTATAAAACGCGTGAACCGCTGGTTGTACCACAATGTCCATTGCCCGTTCAACCGCATTTACATTTTGCTCACCCGTCGGGGGTTGCGGTTGCCAGATAACGTAATCATCCGGAGAAGAGATAATACATGGCGAAGGTACACCATATAAGTCAGTGCTTTGCGGCCATGTGCCGTGCGTTTCATGCCATGCATCGCAATAGCGGGTCGTGAAGGCAGTGAGGGCATTTGCAGTTTCGATGTCCACCGATTTCTCTCTTCTTGTAAGACAGGATAAACTCAGCCCATAAGTGTACCTGTAAAGTGGCTATGAAACATGTCTTACGAAAATCATCAGGCGTTAACGGGCTTAACGCTGGGTAAATCGACCGATTACCGCGACACCTACGATGCAAACCTGCTGCAGGGCGTACCGCGCAGTCTGAATCGCGATCCTCTGGGCCTGCGCGCTGACGCGCTGCCGTTTGTTGGCGGTGATATCTGGACGCTGTACGAGCTTTCCTGGCTCAACGCCCGCGGTCTGCCGCAGGTTGCTGTGGGCCATGTTGAACTGGATTATGCCAGCCAAAACCTGGTGGAATCCAAAAGCTTTAAGCTCTATCTCAACAGCTTTAACCAGACCAAATTCGACAGTCAGGAAGAGGTTCAGCATACCCTGGAGCGGGATTTAAGCGCCTGCGCACAGGGTAAGGTGAGCGTGTCACTCTATCGTCTGAATGAGCTGGAAGGGCAGCCGGTTGCTCACTTCAACGGCACCTGCATCGACGATCAGGATATCGCAGTGGATAATTACGAATTCAGTACCGATTACCTCGAAAATGCGGCGAGCGGAAAGATCGTTGAAGAGACGCTGGTAAGTCATTTATTGAAATCCAACTGCCTGATCACCCATCAGCCGGACTGGGGCTCCGTGCAGATCCAGTATCGCGGTCCGAAGATTGACCGGGAAAAACTGCTGCGCTACCTGGTGTCGTTCCGCCATCACAACGAATTCCACGAGCAGTGCGTGGAGCGCATCTTTAATGATATTCAGCGTTTCTGTCATCCCGAAACGTTAAGCGTTTATGCGCGCTACACCCGCCGTGGTGGTCTGGATATCAATCCATGGCGCACCAACACGGACTTTGTGCCTGCCACCGGCCGTCTTGTACGCCAGTAACCTAAATATTTTCGCAATATGCGCGGTCTATTCCGCGCTTTAGGTTGTGAAACGTCGTAAGCCAGGGCTATTGTAATCAACAGGGAAAGACGATAATCGTCCCGTAAGGAGCTCACTTGATTACACATATTAGCCCTCTTGGCTCAATGGATATGTTGTCGCAGCTGGAAGTGGACATGCTTAAACGCACGGCCAGCAGCGATCTTTATCAATTGTTTCGTAACTGTTCACTTGCCGTACTGAACTCCGGAAGCCTGACCGACAACAGTAAAGAGCTGCTGTCCCGCTTCGAAAGCTTTGATATCAACGTGCTGCGCCGCGAGCGTGGCGTGAAACTTGAAGTGATCAACCCGCCGGAAGAGGCCTTTGTGGACGGGCGCATCATTCGCTCCCTTCAGGCTAACCTGTTTGCCGTGCTGCGTGACATCCTGTTTGTTAACGGGCAGATCCACAACGCAGGCCGCTTCCAGCATCTCGACCTGGAAAGCTCGGTACATATCACCAATCTGGTGTTCTCCATTTTACGTAACGCCCGCGCCCTGCACGTGGGCGAAGCCCCTAATATGGTCGTCTGCTGGGGTGGTCACTCAATTAACGAAACCGAATATCTCTATGCCCGTCGGGTGGGAAACCAACTCGGCCTGCGTGAGCTGAATATCTGTACCGGCTGTGGTCCCGGGGCGATGGAAGCGCCAATGAAAGGCGCGGCAGTGGGACACGCTCAGCAGCGTTACAAAGAAGGGCGCTTTATCGGCATGACCGAGCCGTCGATCATCGCCGCTGAGCCACCTAACCCGCTGGTTAACGAACTGATTATTATGCCGGATATCGAGAAGCGCCTTGAGGCGTTTGTCCGTATCGCCCACGGGATAATCATCTTCCCGGGCGGCGTGGGAACCGCAGAAGAGCTGCTCTACCTGCTGGGTATTCTGATGAACCCGGCTAACAAAGATCAGGTTCTGCCGTTGATCCTGACCGGGCCGAAAGAGAGCGCTGACTACTTCCGCGTACTGGACGAGTTTATCGTGCATACGCTGGGGGAAACCGCGCGTCGTCACTATCGCATCATCATTGACGATGCGGCAGAAGTGGCGCGTCAGATGAAAAAAGCGATGCCGCTGGTTAAAGAGAACCGTCGCGACACCGGAGATGCCTACAGCTTTAACTGGTCAATCCGCATCGCGCCGGATCTGCAGATCCCGTTCGAACCCTCGCACGAAAACATGGCCAACCTGAAACTGTACCCGGACCAGCCGGTAGAAGTCCTGGCTGCCGACCTGCGACGCGCCTTCTCCGGCATCGTGGCGGGTAACGTGAAAGAGATGGGTATCCGTGCTATCGAGAAGTATGGTCCGTATAAGATCCATGGCGATCGCGAAATGATGCGCCGCATGGATGACATGCTGCAGGGCTTTGTTGCCCAGCACCGCATGAAGCTACCCGGGTCAGCGTACATTCCTTGCTACGAAATCTGCACGTAACATTTTCACTCTCCTGATAAAAGCCGGGTCACGATGCTTTGGGGCCCGGCTTTTTTATTACCGAAACAACTCATAGATATTGCTTATACCTTTTACAAACTCTGATGCCACGCAAACGATTACCTCGTTTTTACAACCGTAAATTATCAGCCTTAAACTAAATTACCTGCCAGAAAATCCTAAAAACCCATTTCTTTACAGCGTAAGACACCTATCTTCGCGGGTACTCTTTTAGCTCACATGTTGTTGATGGTAGCCTTCGCGCCCGTAAATCCTATTCGATGTTTTTTTAATAGATAAATGGTCTAAAGATGCCCACATCAAAAGTGGATTATTGCAATTGGGATCGGGATCACTGATAGATTCATAACGAGAATGTATCTTTCCGCCCGCCAATAGTTACGGGCGAAAATTATTAAAAAACCGTCACTGAACGAATTTCATATTACCGTCAGGCACTTTTTCATCGGATTTGACTACAAACCTGACAATTTGCTTCCTCCAGGAGATACAGATGGAAACCACTCAAACCAGCACCGTTGCTTCGATTGAATCCCGAAGTGGTTGGCGCAAATCAGATACCATGTGGATGCTTGGCCTTTACGGCACAGCTATCGGCGCTGGTGTATTGTTCCTTCCTATTAACGCAGGCGTCGGCGGTCTGATTCCGCTGATTATCATGGCTATCATTGCCTTCCCGATGACCTACTTTGCGCACCGCGGCCTGACCCGCTTCGTGCTGTCCGGTAAAAATCCTGGCGAAGACATTACTGAAGTCGTTGAAGAACATTTTGGCGTGGGCGCAGGTAAACTGATTACCCTGCTCTACTTCTTCGCGATTTACCCTATTTTGCTGGTTTACAGCGTTGCAATCACTAACACCGTTGAAAGCTTCATGCTGCACCAGCTGCACATGACGCCACCACCGCGTGCCATTCTGTCTCTGATCCTGATTGTGGGCATGATGACCATTGTCCGTTTCGGTGAGCAGATGATCGTGAAAGCGATGAGCATCCTGGTGTTCCCGTTTGTGGCTGCACTGATGGTACTGGCGCTGTATCTGATTCCACAGTGGCACGGTGCCGCGCTGGAAACGCTCTCCCTGAGCAGCGCATCTGCAACCGGTAACGGCCTGCTGATGACCCTGTGGCTGGCTATCCCGGTGATGGTATTCTCCTTTAACCACTCACCGATCATCTCCTCCTTCGCCGTGGCGAAGCGTGAAGAGTACGGCGACGGTGCAGAGAAGAAGTGCTCCAGCATCCTGGCGCGTGCGCACATCATGATGGTGCTGACCGTTATGTTCTTCGTCTTCAGCTGTGTACTGAGCCTCTCCCCGGCGGATCTGGCAGCAGCGAAAGAGCAGAACATCACCATTCTGTCTTACCTGGCGAACCACTTTAACGCACCGGTCATCGCGTGGATGGCACCTATCATCGCGATCATCGCCATTACCAAATCCTTCCTCGGCCACTACCTGGGCGCACGTGAAGGCTTCAACGGTATGGTGATTAAATCTCTGCGCGGTAAAGGCAAGAGCATTGAAGTCAACAAACTGAACAAGATGACCGCGCTGTTCATGCTGGTCACCACCTGGGCAGTTGCCACGCTGAACCCAAGCATCCTGGGCATGATTGAAACCCTGGGCGGCCCGGTTATCGCGATGATTCTGTTCCTGATGCCGATGTACGCGATTCAGAAAGTACCTGCCATGCGCAAGTACAGCGGTCAGATGAGCAATATCTTCGTGGTTATCATGGGGCTTATCGCTATCTCCGCAATCTTCTACTCCCTGTACACCATGTTCTGATTATCACCCGCGCCGTCTCAGGACGGCGCACTCCTCCCCCTCTGACTGAAAGCAATGGACGCATCATGATTAGCGTATTCGATATTTTCAAAATCGGTATTGGTCCTTCCAGCTCTCACACCGTCGGACCAATGAAAGCCGGTAAGCAGTTCACGGATGACTTGATTGCGCGCGGCATTTTGCACGACGTAACCCGCGTGGTTGTCGATGTGTACGGCTCTCTCTCCCTGACAGGTAAGGGCCACCATACCGATATCGCCATTATCATGGGCCTGGCAGGAAACCTGCCGGATACCGTTGATATTGATGCGATCCCTGGTTTCATCCAGGACGTCAATACCCACGGTCGCCTGCTGCTGGCAAATGGCGAACATGAAGTGGAATTCCCGGTTGATCATTGCATGAATTTCCATGCTGACAACCTGTCACTGCACGAAAACGGAATGCGTATTACCGCACTGGCAGGCGACAAAGCGGTATACAGCCAGACTTACTACTCTATCGGCGGCGGGTTTATCGTCGACGAAGACCACTTTGGTGAAACCAGCACATCTTCCGTTGACGTGCCTTATCCGTACAAAACCGCGGCGGATCTTCAGCGTCACTGCCAGGAAACAGGGCTCTCCCTTTCCGGCCTGATGATGAAAAACGAGCTGGCCTTGCACAGCAAAGCGGAACTGGAGCAGCACTTCACCAACGTCTGGGAAGTCATGCGCGGCGGTATCGAACGCGGGATCACTACCGAAGGCGTTCTGCCCGGTAAGCTTCGCGTACCACGCCGTGCGGCAGCGCTGCGTCGGATGCTCGTGAGCACCGACAAAACGACCACGGACCCTATGGCGGTCGTTGACTGGATCAATATGTTCGCGCTGGCGGTAAACGAAGAGAACGCTGCGGGTGGCCGCGTGGTGACAGCACCGACTAACGGCGCCTGCGGTATCGTTCCGGCAGTACTGGCGTACTACGACAAGTTTATCCGCGAAGTGAACGCCAACTCGCTGGCACGCTACCTGCTGGTCGCCAGTGCGATTGGTTCACTGTACAAGATGAACGCCTCCATTTCCGGTGCAGAAGTAGGCTGTCAGGGTGAAGTTGGCGTCGCCTGCTCCATGGCTGCGGCGGGTCTGGCAGAACTGCTGGGCGCAAGCCCGACACAGGTCTGTATTGCGGCTGAAATCGGCATGGAACATAACCTGGGACTGACCTGCGACCCGGTTGCCGGACAGGTACAGGTGCCTTGCATCGAGCGTAACGCCATCGCCTCCGTGAAGGCGGTCAACGCCGCACGTATGGCGCTGCGTCGTACCAGTGAACCGCGCGTTTGCCTCGATAAAGTTATCGAAACCATGTACGAAACAGGTAAAGATATGAACGCCAAATACCGCGAAACATCTCGCGGCGGCCTGGCGATGAAGATCGTGACCTGCGATTAAGCCTTTCAGGAAGCCTCGTTTTGCGAGGCTTCTTCCTGTTTTCCCCGCCGCACATAGTTTCCCACCGCTGACAATGTTACCCTTCCCCCATTAAACAGAAGGGAGATTATCTGTGGCTGTTCATTTGCTTATCGTCGATGCGCTCAACCTCATTCGCCGGATCCATGCGGTGCAAGGTACACCCTGTAAGGACACGTGTCTGCACGCGCTGGAGCAACTTATCCGCCATAGCGAACCGACCCATGTGGTTGCCGTTTTTGATGACGAAGCGCGTAACAGCGGCTGGCGACACCAGCGCCTTCCCGACTACAAGGCCGGGCGCGCACCGATGCCTGACGATTTGCATGCCGAAATGCCGGCCATTCGCGCCGCCTTTGAACAGCGCGGCGTTCCCTGCTGGGGAGCCCATGGCAATGAAGCCGATGATCTGGCCGCCACGTTAGCCGTCAAGGTCGCGAACGCCGGGCATCAGGCCACCATCGTCTCAACCGATAAAGGCTACTGCCAGCTGCTTTCGCCCACCGTCCGCATCCGCGATTACTTCCAGAAGCGCTGGCTTGATGCCCCCTTTATCGCCAGTGAGTTTGGCGTCTCGCCGGAACAACTTCCTGACTACTGGGGGCTGGCCGGAATAAGCAGCTCGAAGGTTCCGGGAGTGGCAGGCATCGGGCCGAAGAGTGCCGCCCAACTGCTGACGGATTTTCAGAGTCTGGAAGGGATTTACGCCAGGCTGGACGAGGTCCCGGAAAAATGGCGCAAGAAGCTGGAGGCGCATAAAGAGATGGCCTTTATCTGCCGGGATGTGGCGACGTTACAGACGGATTTACAGCTGGACGGGAACTTGCAGCAGTTGCGCTTAGAACGTTAAATCGTTTTCAGATGAATCGCCCGGCAAGCAAAACGCCACCGGGCAATGTAACGCGTATTATCGCTCGTCGCGACGTCCGCCGACAGCAGCCCACCAGCGACGAATGTGCACCGTCACTTCTTCGCGGTCGTGATACAGCTGGCGCGCCTGAATCTCCACGTTAATGCCGTGCTCATCCATTTGCGCCTGGATATAGGCCAGGTTTTGCGAGACTTCCTCATAGCGCTTTTTCATCGGCAGCTTGAGGTTAAAGATAGTCTCACGGCACCAGCCGTTCACCAGCCAGGAGGCCATCAGCGCGGCCACTTTTGCCGGCTTCTCAACCATATCGCACACCATCCAGGAGATGTTGTTGCGGGTGGGACGATAGCGGAAACCATCTTCACGCAGCCAGGTGACCTGTCCGGTATCCATCAGGCTTTGGGCCATCGGGCCGTTATCAACCGAAGAGACCCACATGTTGCGTTTCACCAGTTGATAGGTCCAGCCGCCCGGACACGCGCCGAGATCGACCGCGTACATGCCGTTCGCCAGACGCTCATCCCACTCATCCGCCGGGATAAACACGTGGAACGCCTCTTCCAGCTTCAGGGTCGAACGGCTTGGCGCATCTGAAGGGAATTTCAGCCGCGGAATGCCCATGAAGAAGGGAGAGTTGTTATTGGTGTAGGAGTAACCCGTATAGCAGCAGCCGGGGGCGATAAAGAATATATGCACCACCGGACGTTTTGGCGTTTCGTAGTTTGTCAGCACGCCTGCGTCACGCAGTGCAGCGCGCAGCGGTACGGTGAATTTACGGCAGAACTTCATCAGCTCTTTGCTTTCGTTGGTGTCCGCGACTTCAACACGCAGCTCGCCACCCTTTTCCACGACGCCCTGCAGCATACCCACAACCGGCGTGATGCGGTCTTCCGGCGGAAGATCTTTTAGCAGTTCACCGGCAACAAACATCTGGCGAGCGAAAATCAGTGAGCTGAACGGCAGCTCACGCGCGAGTTTATCCGCATCCTCAGGCTGATAGCACTCGAATACGACGTAGCCGGCATTATCTTTAACGCGTGCAAAGCCAAAGACTTCGCGCTTCGCCGCTTTATCAGTAATTTCCGCGGCGCACTCTTTCTCAAACCCCGGGCGACAATATAAAACAACCTTATTCATGAACAACGCCCTTGCGTTTCAGACGGATGGCTCCGATAAACATTAATACCCAACCTGCCAGGAAGCTGACGCCGCCGACAGGTGTAACAAACGCCCACAGGCGTAAATGCGAAAGCGCCAGGCAGTACAGACTACCGCTGAACAACACGGTGCCTAACGCCAGGAATACGCTGCTCCAGTAAAACCAGATGCTGATGCGGCGCTGCATTGCCACCGCCAGCCCAAAAATCGCCAGCGTGTGGAATGCCTGGTATTCAAGGCCGGTCTGGATCCAGCCCATTTCTACCGCCCCCAACGACTTGCTTAATACATGTGCGCCAAAGGCGCCCAGTGCAACAAAAATAAAGCCACTCACCGCGGCAAAAATCAGCATGAATCGGCTGGTCATGTTTAAATCCTAAAGTGATGCGTGCCCGGCACACAAAAGTTACTGTTCATACCTGAAGCGGAATTTTTCTTGCTCACTCGCCGCTTTCGCCAGAATCCACTGTCGGAAAGCGGCTATTTTACCCAGTTCTGCCTGACTGTCATGACAAACCAGATAAAACGCGTTCTTGCTGACCAGCACATCATTAAATGGACAAACCAGACGGCCTGCCTCAATTTCGGACTGCGCCATGACGTTATTCGCCAACGCCACGCCTTGCCCGTGAATGGCAGCCTGTAACACCATTGCGCTGTGGCTAAAAATGGGGCCCTGCTGCACGTTTATATGATTAAGACCTAATTGACGGGTATAAGTTTGCCAGTCACGGCGAGAAGCATCATGTAAAAGCGTATGTCGCGCCAGGTCAGCGGGGGTCTTCAGCGCCTTTTCGCCCGTTAAGAGCAGCGGTGAACAGACCGGCAGCAGATATTCTGCGTATAATTTTTCGACACGCAAGCCTGGCCAGTTACCGCGGCCATAAAAAATGGCGACGTCCACATCATCGGCCAGCTTGTCTTCCTGACGGTCCACCGCCTGGATTCGAACGTCGATTCCCGGATAAGCTGAGTTAAAGCTTGTGAGTCTTGGCACCAGCCACTGAATGGCAAAACTGGGTAATAAACTTACCGTCAGCGCGCCTTTTGCACTGCGGGCCTGCAGCTTGCGCGTGGCTTCCGTGAGCTGGGAAAAAATCTCTTTAATATCCTGAAAATAGCTCTGCCCCTCTTCGGTCAACAGTAATGAACGGTTGCGCCGACGGAACAGCTTAAGGCCCAGGAAATCCTCCAGAGACTTGATTTGGTGACTTACTGCGGCCTGTGTCACAAAAAGCTCATCGGCTGCGCGCGTGAAACTCAGGTGACGTGCTGCTGCATCAAAAACACGTAATGCATTTAGGGGTGGCAATCGCTTCGACATGGTTATCTGGCTTAGATGTTAACGAGATTTAACAAACAGGAAACAATGTTTAACCTATTAGTTTTTTTTATCTGAGCCATTATAATTTGTCCGTTGAGGAACTACCAGCAAATACCTATAGTGGCGGCACTTCCTGAGCCGGAACGAAGAGCTTTTTTCGGAATGCGTGTTCTGAAGGGCTTTTGGCTTACGGTTGTGATGTTGTGTTGTTGTGTTTGCAATTGGTCTGCGATTCAGACCACGGTAGCAACGCTACCAATTTTTCACTTCCTGTACATTTACCCTGTCTGTCCATAGTGATTAATGTAGCACCGCCAATTTGCGGTGCTTTTTTTTCGCCTGCGATCGATTAATGCTCGATTTCTTTCATTTCCTTCACGTCAGTGCGATTAATCTGCTGCTTGTTCCCGTTCGCATCTTTATACGAAATCATACCGGTGTCGTTATCGGTTGTCGGTTTCCCTTCAGAGACGATAGAACGGCCATCGTTAGTATGCATTACGTAGTTGTTACCGGAACAGGCGCTCAGGGCAAAGGTCAACGCACAGGCAGAGATAATGGCGGCTGTCTTTTTCATGCTTATTCTCCTTTAGCAATTAATGCTATTCAAACATCGATTTATAACAGGCTTAAACATTCACCTAACCTTATTTAGCATAACCTGCTTTTTCAGAGTCGCCAGGATAAGTAAGGATTAGCAGACAAATCTGATAGATATCAACCTCCTTGCCCTGCCGATGAAATTGCGCGACGATCTCACTATTGAGATGAGGAATTCCATGAACGCTTTCAGTCCCGCGCAGTTTCGCGCACAGTTCCCGGCGCTGGCCGATGCCGGTATTTACCTTGATAGCGCTGCCACCGCCCTTAAGCCTCAGGCAGTCATTGAAGCGACGCAGCAGTTCTACAGCCTGAGCGCCGGGAACGTGCACCGTAGCCAGTTTGCCGAAGCACAGCGATTAACCGCGCGCTATGAAGCCGCACGCGATCAGGTCGCACGCCTGATCAACGCCGAAAGCGGGAAAAACATCGTCTGGACGCGAGGCACAACTGAAGCCATTAACATGGTGGCCCAGTGCTATGCGCGCCCGCGGCTAAAGCCCGGCGATGAAATTATTGTCAGCGAGGCAGAACATCACGCCAACCTGGTTCCATGGCTGATGGTGGCTGAGCAAACGGGCGCGCGCATTGTGAAACTGCCGCTGGGTGCAGATCTTCTGCCAGACGTAGCACGCTTATCTGAGTTCATTACCCCCCGCAGCCGCATTCTGGCACTTGGACAAATGTCGAACGTCACAGGGGGTTGCCCGGATCTGGCTCTGGCCATCGACGTGGCCCACGCTAACGACATGGTGGTGATGGTCGACGGTGCCCAGGGCGTGGTGCATTTCCCCGCTGATGTACAAAAGCTGGATATTGATTTTTATGCCTTCTCAGGACATAAGCTGTATGGCCCAACCGGGATCGGGGTGCTGTACGGAAAACCGACCCTGCTGGCGCAAATGACGCCGTGGCTTGGGGGAGGCAAAATGATCACCGAGGTGACCTTTGAGGGCTTTAAAACACAGGATGTCCCTTACCGTCTGGAAGCCGGAACGCCGAACGTCGCAGGCGTCATCGGCCTGAGTGCCGCGCTTGAATGGCTGGCTGAAACGGATATCGCTCAGGCAGAACGCTGGAGCCGGGGTCTGGCGACGCTTGCAGAAGAAGCGCTGCAGAAACGTCCGGGTTTTCGATCGTTCCGCGTGCAGGACTCAAGCCTGCTGGCCTTTGATTTTGCCGGCGTTCATCATAGCGATATGGTTACGCTGCTTGCCGGGTATGGCATTGCCCTGCGTGCCGGCCAGCACTGCGCGCAACCATTACTGGCCGCGCTGGGTGTTAGCGGTACACTGCGTGCGTCGTTTGCGCCGTATAATACGCAAAGCGATGTGGATGCGCTGGTTGATGCCGTTGACCGCGCCCTTGAAATACTGGTGGATTAATGACGAGTTCAGCGTTAGCCGAGCATCCGTTTGGCACGGTTATCACAGAAGAGACCTTAAAACAGACTTTCGCCCCGCTGTTGCAATGGGAAGATAAATATCGCCAGCTGATCCTGCTCAGCAAGCAGTTGCCGGCGCTGTCAGACGAACGCAAAGCGCAGGCGAAAGAGATTTCCGGCTGCGAGAACCGTGTCTGGCTGGGATGCACGGTATCCGGTGAAAAACTGCATTTCTTTGGCGACAGCGAAGGGCGTATCGTTCGCGGACTGCTGGCGGTACTGTTAACCGCCGTGGAAGGGAAAAGCGCGGCGGAGCTGCTGACGCACTCGCCGCTGGCATTGTTCGATGAGCTGGGGCTACGGGCGCAGCTCAGCGCCTCACGCGGTCAGGGCCTGGTCGCACTCAGTGAGGCGGTACAGGATGCCGCGCGTCAGGCTCAGGCCTGACGTTCCGCCTTCGCCATCATTTTCTTCAGGGCGTGAGAGACGGCTACAAAGCCGAAAGAGGCGGTCACCATGGTGGCCGCACCAAAGCCTGAGGCGCAATCCATCCTTTTTGGCCCTTCCGCCGTGCTTTTCATCGCACACACCGAACCGTCAGCCTGCGGGTAGACCAGGGCTTCAGTCGAAAAGACACAGTCAACGCCCAGCTTGCCTTTGCTGTTTTTCACGACGTTAAAATCGCTTTTTAAGCGCTCGCGCAGCTTGGCCGCGAGCGGGTCCTGAATCGTCTTTGCCAAATCGGCCACCTGAATCTGCGTGGGATCGATTTGCCCGCCAGCCCCCCCGGTGGTAACCAGAGGAACCTTGTAACGCCGACAGTAGGCAATCAACGCCGCTTTTGGACGCACGCTGTCGATAGCATCGATGACATAGCTGTAGCCTTTACTCATGTATTCGGCGACGTTATCTGCCGTCACAAAGTCATCGATCACCGTCACGCGGCATTCCGGGTTAATCAGGCGAATACGCTCCGCCATCACCTCAGATTTCGCCAGCCCGACGTTATCGCGCAGGGCATGGATTTGACGGTTGGTGTTGGTGACGCAAACGTCATCCATATCAATCAGCGTGATCGCGCCAATGCCGGTTCTCGCCAGCGCTTCCGCCGCCCAAGAGCCAACACCGCCAATCCCCACGACGCAGACATGCGCATCCGCAAACAGCTGCAGGGCTTTTTCACCATATAGACGTGCCGTGCCGCCAAAACGCTGACGCCAGGCATCGCTGATTACTACAGACATAAAACCTCAGATGTCAAAAGGGTGAGGTTATTCCTCACCCTTCTCTGTTAATTCAGTACGACTCAGAATACCACAATCAGCCGCTGAATACGTTACCGCTGCCAGGGGCTGCCTTGAGCACCCATACACGCCCATAGTGGTTATACCAGCCTGCACGGTGCCCCGCATCCGGGCCAATGCCCTGATAAATATCGAAGTGCTGACCTTTAATCGCACCGCCGACATCCAGCGCGACCATCAGACGTAGCTCGTACTGACCGTTAAATTTGCCGTTGTTATCCAGCAGAGGCACTTCCGCCAGCAGCGTGGTGCCCGCAGGAATAATAGAACGATCCGAAGCTACCGAGGCGCGGCCAATCAGTGGAACGGCACTCGCCCCTTTCACTGGCGCAAAGTTTTGCGGTTTAAAGAAGACAAACGACGGGTTCTGTTCCAGCAGCTCACGCACTTCGGCTTCGCTGTGTTTTTCACCCCACTCGCGGATCGCCTGCATCGACATGTCTTCTTTTTTCACTTCGCCTCTGTCGATCAGCACTTTACCAATGCTGCGATAGGCATGACCGTTTTTACCGGAATAACTAAAGAAGTTCAGGGGGGAGCCATCGCCAAAGTCGATATAGCCGCTGCCCTGAACATCCATGATGAAGTTGTCCATCAGCGAGTTGCTGTAGGCCAGAACGTAGTTTTCGCTCAGCGCACCGGAGTAGATCTCAGCGCGGGACGGCAGACGACCGCGTTTAGGCGGCATTCGGTAAATGGGATACTGGAACTCGCCCTGACGCGTGTGTCGCGCCTGGATAACCGGGGTGTAGTAACCGGTAAACTGGACGTTGCCATAGTTATCCGCCCCTTCCATCTGCCAGGAGTCGATACCAAACTGGCGCATATTGCGCGTATCACCGCCCGCGCGTAGCCAGTCCTGTACCGCGTTATAAACGCTGCTCTGTGAGCCATACAGACGTGGCGATGCGTTGCGGATCTGGTAAACCTGCTCGGAAAAGTCTCCGGCGTTGATCGGTGCGCCAACGGCATCAGGTTGATTAACTAAAGAGAAAGGCTGGGATAGCTTCCCGTCTTTATACTGTTGACCGCGATCGGTCGGTTTAGAAGAGCAGGCCGCAAGAATGGCTACCATTGCCCCTGTCATTAGATACTTCGCCCAACGTCCTTTCATTATATCTCGTCTTAAAGTTGCCCATTACCGCGTGATGAAGATAACAAACCCACTGTTCTAAAGAAACGGAATCACATGCCCTTTGGCAAATTCTGAGCAAAAAATAGTCCAAATATCGCAACGCCGTTCAATTTACATACAAAGTTAATGATTTATGTGAAAAAGGGGTTGCATCACAAACCTAACCGAGTATAGTGCGCTTCCACGGACGCGGGGTGGAGCAGCCTGGTAGCTCGTCGGGCTCATAACCCGAAGGTCGTCGGTTCAAATCCGGCCCCCGCAACCAATCAAATTTGAAGAAGTAAGTTTCTACAAGAGTAGAAAGACGGACGCGGGGTGGAGCAGCCTGGTAGCTCGTCGGGCTCATAACCCGAAGGTCGTCGGTTCAAATCCGGCCCCCGCAACCAATCAAATTTGAAGAAGTAAGTTTCTACAAGAGTAGAAAGACGGACGCGGGGTGGAGCAGCCTGGTAGCTCGTCGGGCTCATAACCCGAAGGTCGTCGGTTCAAATCCGGCCCCCGCAACCAACACTTCTAAAACAATAAACACCCTTTAGGGTGTTTTTTTGTATCTGCGGTGTGTGAAACTGCCGGGCGTTTACCCGGCGCACTCAACTACCCAAGCCTTGCCAGCGTCGCCCCATCTGAGAAATACGCCCGGATCCCTGCCAGAATCGACTCTGCCACTTCCTGCTGGAATTTTGCCGTCCTGAGCTTACGCTCTTCTTCCACGTTACTGATAAACGCGGTCTCGACCAGAATCGACGGAATATCCGGGGCCTTCAGCACCGCGAACCCGGCCTGTTCAACGCTGTTTTTGTGCAGCTTATTAACATTGCCTAGCTTGCCCAGCACCGCTTTACCAAATTTCAGGCTGTCGGTGATGGTCAACGACTGCACCATATCAAACATGGTGTGGTCGACATAGCGATCGCCACTTTTGCTCACGCCGCCAATCAGGTCCGAGGCGTTCTGAGAGTCAGCCAGGAATCTTGCGGCGGTGCTGGTTGCCCCTTTAGTCGAGAGCGCAAACACCGACGAACCGCTCGGCTGGCGGCTGGTAAACGCATCGGCATGAATTGAGACGAACAAGTCTGCACGCTGCTTCTGGGCTTTCGCCACGCGGACTTTCAGTGGAATAAAGACATCTTCGTTTCGCGTCATATAGGCGCGCATATTGCCTTCTTTATCGATCAGCGCCTTCAGCCGGCGGGCGATTTGCAGCACCACATCTTTTTCCCGGGTACGATATTTCCCCACTGCGCCCGAGTCTTCGCCGCCATGGCCAGGATCTAGCATGATCACAATCGGGCGATCGCGCCCTGCTTTTCCGGGCTGCGGACCACTCTGGGCCGGTGGCACCTGCTTCTCCAGGTTGCCCTGGTTGTAGTCTTCCAGTAATGCCAGCAGCGGATCCTGAATATCCGTCGCATTCGCCGGATAGAGATCCATGACCAGACGCTCTTTGAACGTCGCAACAGGCGCCAGGGCAAACAGCTGCGGTTTAACGTTTTGCTTCAGCTCGAACACCATGCGCACGGTTTGCGGATCAAACTGACCCACGCGCGCCGATTTGATAAACGGATCGTCGCCGCGGATCTGCGCCGCCATTCCCTTAAGCACAGAGTTGAGGTTAACACCTTCGAGATCCACCACCACACGCTCAGGATTGCTGAGAGCAAATTGCTTATATTTCAGCACCCGATTGGATTCTACCGTGACGCGTGTATAGGTCGACGACGGCCAGACGCGCACCGCCACCACCTGACTGGTGGCGGCAAGACCCACCTGGCTGACGCTAAGCAACCACATCGCCCCTGCCCCTTTTAACAACCGGCGGCGGCTTATTGCTGAATTGGATCCCGACATGCTTCTCCCGAGCAAGAAAAGTGATTGATTTACAAAATCGCTAAATTGACCGAAAACTTTAACGAATGACGCATAAACTGTCATCTATAAAAGGGTAAACATTCATACGCTAACGCACGGATTACTTATCAATTTCTGTGGGTCGCAGAAAATTTAGGCTTGCACACACGGCCACAATCGAATAAAAATACAGAAATTACGAATAAACATTCATTAAGGGTTGTGTCATGGTGAAGGAACGTAGAACCGAACTGGTCCAGGGATTCCGCCATTCTGTTCCCTATATCAACGCCCATCGGGGAAAAACGTTTGTCATCATGCTCGGCGGCGAAGCCATTGAGCATGAAAACTTTTCCAGCATCGTCAATGACATTGGCCTGCTGCACAGCCTCGGGATCCGCCTGGTTGTGGTGTATGGCGCGCGCCCGCAGATTGATGCCAACCTGGCCGCGCATCACCACGAGCCGATTTACCATAAACATACCCGCGTCACGGATGCGAAAACCCTTGAGCTGGTGAAACAGGCGGCGGGTCTGCTGCAGCTGGATATCACCGCTCGCCTGTCGATGAGCCTTAACAACACACCGCTGCAGGGCGCGCACATCAACGTTGTGAGCGGCAATTTTATCATCGCTCAGCCTCTCGGCGTGGACGATGGCGTGGACTATTGCCATAGCGGACGTATTCGTCGTATCGATGAAGAGGCCATTCACCGCCAGTTGGACAGCGGTGCCATCGTGCTGATGGGGCCTGTAGCAGTGTCCGTGACCGGTGAAAGCTTTAACCTCACCTCAGAAGAGATTGCCACTCAGTTGGCCATCAAGCTGAAGGCGGAGAAAATGATTGGGTTTTGCTCTTCCCAGGGCGTCGTGAATGATGAAGGGGTGATTGTGCCAGAGCTCTTCCCGAATGAGGCCCAGGCTCGCGTGGAAGCGCTGGAAGCCGAAGGGGATTACCACTCGGGTACCGTGCGTTTTTTGCGCGGTGCCGTGAAGGCCTGCCGCAGCGGCGTACGCCGTAGCCACCTGATCAGCTATCAGGAAGACGGTGCCCTGCTGCAGGAACTGTTCTCCCGCGATGGTATCGGCACCCAGATTGTGATGGAGAGCGCGGAGCAGATCCGTCGCGCCACCATCAATGATATCGGCGGAATTCTGGAGCTGATTCGCCCTCTGGAACAGCAGGGCATTCTGGTTCGGCGCTCCCGCGAACAGCTGGAGATGGAGATCGACAAATTCACCATTATTCAGCGCGATAACCTGACCATTGCCTGCGCCGCCCTCTATCCGTTCCCGGAAGAGCAGATCGGAGAAATGGCCTGCGTCGCGGTGCATCCTGACTACCGGAGCTCTTCACGGGGTGAAATGCTGCTTGAGCGCGTGGCGGCTCAGGCGCGTCAGATGGGGCTGAACAAGCTGTTCGTGCTGACTACGCGCAGCATTCACTGGTTCCAGGAGCGCGGATTTACACCGGTGGACATTGAATCGCTGCCGGAGAGTAAGAAAGAAATGTACAACTATCAGCGCCGGTCAAAAGTGCTGATGGCCGATCTGGGATAATACGAAGCCCTCACCACCCGGTGAGGGCTTTCGCTTAAAGGGATTCAAATATCGCGCTCAGGCCGCTTCGACGTTCCGTGCGGGTGGCAATCGCCTGTAGCAGCACACGTTCATCGGCATACAGCGACAGGCGCTGACGCGCGCGCGTAATGGCGGTATAAATCAGTTCGCGGGTAATGACGGGCGAAAGCTGTGTCGGCAGGATCAGCGCCGCATGGTTGAACTCGGAGCCCTGAGACTTATGCACCGTCATTGCCCAGGCCGTTTCATGTTCAGGCAGGCGGCTGGGCTGAACGGACTTCACGCTTCCATCCGGCATCTGGAACCAGACGCGCAGCCCCAGTCCACGATCGAGGGCAATCCCGATATCCCCGTTAAACAACCCCAGCGCGCTATCGTTGCGGGCGATCATCACCGGGCGTCCCTCATACCAGCGCGAGTGCGGGGTGCGGTGGATTTTGCGTTTCTGGCCCAGCAGCTGTTCGAACCTGTCGTTCAGACCGCTTACGCCAAATGGCCCTTCCCTCAGTGCGCACAGTAGCTGATACTCGCCAAAGGCGGCGAGCGCCTGTGCGGGCGTGCATTGCTGTTGTACACCCGTCAGGAAATGCTGATACCCCTGCAGGGCGTCATCAAGCATCGCCTGATACTCTTCCCCGGTTTGCAGCGATTTTTTCTCGATATCGGTGAATTGACCGTCAAATACCGCACAGGTCGTGTGCCGGTCGCCTCTGTTCACAGCCGAAGCCAGCTGACCGATGCCCGAGTCGCTGCCGAAACGGTAGCTTTTTTGCAGCAGGCACAGGCTGTCGCGCAGCGCCCCCGCAAGGGAATGGTTTTCACTGGCGAGCGAACAGCCGGTCAGACGGGACAGCTCCTCAGCGCGTTCAGCGGTATATCCCAGGCTTGCATAAGTGCAGATATCTCCCAGCACCGCCCCGGCTTCCACCGAGGCAAGCTGGTCGCGATCGCCCAGGAAAATGACGCGGGCGTGCGATGGTAGAGCATCAATCAACCGCGCCATCATCGTCAGGTCGATCATTGACGCCTCATCCACCACCAGCACATCCAGATGCAACGGGTTACCGGCGTGATAGCGCAGACGCTGACTTCCCTGCTGAGCGCCCAGCAGCCGGTGCAGCGTGCTGGCTTCGTTTGGGAAAAGGGCAAGCTGCTCCCCGGTGAGTGGCAACTTCTGCAGCGCACCACCTAACGACTCGGTCAGGCGCGCCGCCGCTTTGCCGGTAGGGGCCGCCAGACGAATACGGCACTTTTGCTCACCTGATAACTGAATCAGGGCGGCAAGCAGTTTGGCCACGGTGGTGGTTTTACCGGTTCCCGGGCCGCCAGAGATGACGGAGATCCGCCGTGTTAAGGCCACGGCTGCCGCCACTTTCTGCCAGTCTGTCGCCTCAACAGAGGTAAACAAGGTATCCAGCGTTTGCCGCAGTTGGGCTTCATCGCAGGGAAGAGGCGCATTGGTCTCGCTGAAAAAACGCGCGACCGCCAGTTCATTACGCCACAGTCGGTTGAGATACAAACGATCGCCCGTCAGGATCATGGGTGTCTGGCTATCGGCTGCGCTGACGGCAGGCGAACGGTGCAACACCGTCGGCCAGTCCACGGATTCTCCCAGCAGAGCAAAGCAGGACTGCAGGGCCGCGGGCATTTTCTCATCCATCGCCAGACGCGAAAGCGGCAGGCAAACGTGCCCTTCCCCTGCGTCTTTACTCAGGATGGCAGCGGCGAGCATCACGGCAGGCTCATCACCTGACACCATCATGGCGAACTGTACGTCCAGGTGGCGCAGTAGTCGCTGTTCTACCGCTTCCAGCAACAATTCCTGCATCGTCATGCCACTTCCTCCGTGTTTGCTGCAAATAAGTTATCCATTTTCTCGATCAGTGCCGCATGCGGGCGTGTGCTAAAGATGCCTGAACGCGGGTCAGCCGCATCCACACCGCGCAGGAAAAGGTAAATCACCCCACCAAAGTGCTCTTCGTAACGGTAGTCAGCAATGCGGTGGCGCAGATAACGATGCAGCGCCAGAGTATAGAGCTGGTACTGCAGATCGTAGCGATGCATTTGCATGGCGGATGCCATCGCCTGCTGGGTGTAGGCTTCGCTGTTCTCACCCAGCCAGTTCGATTTGTAATCCAGCAGGTAGTAGCGCCCATCGTGACGGAAAACCAGGTCAATAAAGCCTTTTAACATCCCCTGCACCTGGCGGAAGTTCAGCGGCGGGCAACCGGCGGACAACGGGTCATACTCGCGGATCACCGCATCAAGCGCGTCAGCCCGCAGCGGGCTGGCGATGGGAAGGTAAAACTCCATCTCCACCTGTTTATCTTTGGCGGTCAACTGGCTGAGAGAGAGGCCCTCTGCCGTGAGCGGGGCGTGCAGAATAGCGCGGATCCACTCGGTGAGGACCCGCTGCCATTGTGCATCATACCCCCCACTCTGTAACATCTTCAGGACCCATTCGTCAGAGACAGGCTGGGTAAAATCCAGCTCTTCAAACAGGCTATGCAAAAAGGTTCCCGGTGACGCGCCGCGTGGAAATTGATGCGGCGTAAGCGCAGGCTCAACCGGTACGCTACCGGCTCCGGCGGCATCAATATCCAGCTTTGGCATCAGGTCCTGCGCAATGCTCTGCCCGTGCTGCTGTAACCCGGAGTAGCTGGTAACGCGCCAGTCGTCGGCAATGGTGCGCAGAATCTGCCGGGCTTCCAGTTCAGATTCCCGCCAGTCCGGCATCTGCCAGCGGCTGTTATCGGGTGGCGACGGAATGTGCAGGGCAACATGCTCGCCGCACAGCGACTCGATGCACTGGCGCAACCCGGCAGCATCTTTGGGCTCGCCGAGCTGAATGAGTCGCCCCAGCGCGCTCAGGTGGAAATCGCTCTCCCCCGACTTGTCGCCACGACGGCGGAACAGCGGCGCCACGCCCAGGCTGCAGTGCCAGACCGAACGGGTCAATGCCACGTAGAGCAGGCGTAAATCTTCCGCCAGACGTTCGGCCTCGGCCAGCTCAACGCTGGACTCCGCTTTACTGAGATCGAGCACGGCGTCGAACGACTCGCGATCGTGGTAAAAGGCCTGATCCTGCACGCGGTAATTGGCGATAAACGGCAGCCAGACCAGCGGATACTCCAGGCCTTTCGACTTGTGAATCGTGACGATTTGTACCAGATGTTTATCACTCTCAAGACGCATCTGCTGGCTGGAGGCGTTGCTGTTTGGGTCGGCAATCTGTTGCGCCAGCCAGCGCACCAGAGCATGTTCGCTTTCAAGCTGCGTGCCCGCCTCCTGCAACAGCTCACTGATATGTAAAATGTCGGTCAGACGGCGTTCACCGCCTGCTGTCGCGAGCATATTCTCCGCAAGGTGTCGCTTCGCCATGAGCTCACGCACCATCGCCATCACACCGCGCTTCTGCCATCGCTCACGGTAGTGAACAAACTCTTCGACGACCGCATCCCATGCGGCTTCGTCATTATTGAGTGCATCAATGTCACGGGCGTTCAGACCGAGCATTGCGCTGGCTAGTGCGCTGCGAAGCGTACTTTCGCGCTCCGGAGACAGCACGGCCTGAAGCAGCCACAGCATCTCCTGTGCTTCCAGGGTTTCAAAAACGCTGTCACGGTTTGAGAGGTACACGGACGGGATGTTCAGCAGGGTAAGCGCATCGCGGATCAGCGACGCCTCCTGACGACTGCGCACCAGCACCGTGATATCAGACGCCTTCACGGGGGCTGACTCATTTTCCTTCCACAACAGCGCCTCGCCACGCGCACCAGCGCTGAGCCAGTCACGGATCTGCGCGGCACAATGCTGAGCCATGGCGTTTTGATAGTCCGCGACGCCACAGCCTTCACCGTCCAGCAGCCAGAAGTTCATGGCTGGCTGCGTCACCCCGTTGAATTCGAAACGCAACGAGCTGTTTTTTGCGGCAAACTTTACCGGCTGAAAGGGGATCTCACGGAACATAAACGCCGTATCCATGCGGCTAAACAGCGCATTGACGCTTTGCACCATGCCCGGGGAAGAGCGCCAGTTGGTATCCAGCGTATAGTGCGCCTCTACCTCACTGCGGGCCTTCATGTAGGTGAAAATATCCGCACCGCGGAAGGCGTAAATGGCCTGTTTCGGATCGCCGATTAACAACAGCGCGGTGTCGGGCTGTTGTCGCCAGATGCGGCGGAAAATACGGTACTGCTGAGGGTCCGTATCCTGAAATTCGTCAATCATCGCTACCGGGAAGCGGGTACGGATCGCGCAGGCAAGGGCTTCGCCGTTTTCACTGCACAGCGCCGCATCAAGGCGGCTCAACATATCGTCAAAACCCAGTTCGCCACGGCGACGTTTTTCACGTGATACGGCTTCGCGAATTTCCGTCATGGCGCGGGTGATCATCAGGTCATTGAGCGTGAGTGGCTCAGCGAGCAGTGATTCAATCGCAACAAACAGGGGGTGCTCAGGCACAATGCCGTCGGCTTTAGTCCGCTCAATTAAAAAACGCTGCGAGAATTTCTCCAGTGCGTCCGGAAGCTGATAACCGCGCGTCTCTTCCTGCGCCCAGGCGCTGATCTTCTCGATCCATTTACCCTGGTTGCCGCGGTTAAATTTACGCCTGTCGATCCCGGAGTTTTCGATGATCGCCTCAATCTCACCGACAGACTCATTCCATTTTTGCTTGAGCGCAGCAATTTTTCCGACAATCTTTTCATGCCGTGAAGCCAGCGTTTCGTCAGCAGGTGGCGGAGATTTGATAACCGGCGCTTCGCCCTGAAGATAACGGTCGATAGCGCGAAGAAGCTCTTCGGGACCTTTCCACAACGCATGGACCGCTTCAGCGATATCGCGCGATAAAGGGTAACAGTGGCGACGCCAGAAATCCGCACAGGCCTGATAGCGAAGCACAGATTCATCTTCAATGAGCTGCTGTTCAAACAGCATTCCGGATTCAAACGCATTCAGGCTCAGCATGCGCTGACAAAAACCATGAATGGTGAAAACGGACGCTTCGTCCATCTGCCGTTCCGCCAACAGCAGCCACTGGGCGGCCTGTTGCTTATCTGCAATCTCTTCAAGAAGGCTGGCGTAGAGAGGGTTATCCGTAGTCTGGCGCAGGCAGGCGATGCGCAGCTCATGAATATTGGCACGAATACGACCGCGCAGCTCAGCGGTAGCGGCCTCGGTGAAGGTGACCACCAGCAGCTCTTCCACGCTTAACGGGCGAGGAAAAGCGGCGTTACCACCAAGCCCTAACAGAAGACGCAGATAGAGCGCGGCGATGGTGAAGGTTTTTCCCGTTCCCGCTGAGGCTTCAATCAATCGTTCACCCTGTAGAGGTAAACGTAAGGGATTAAGGGGCTCAGCGGTATCGGTCATTCTTTCTTACTCCAGGGCATAGATTGCTGCAGCGCGCTGACGCTCTTCCAGATCGTCCAGCCTTTCGGGTTAACGTAGTCCGTTTTCCCGTTCTGACTACCGGAAATCTGCGACAGAATCGCCATTCCCTGCGGTTTAACCACCGCCTGGTGGAAGAAATCAGCAACCTTCTGCGGCGTCAGCTGTTTTATCTCGGCCACTACTTTATCACGCGAATCAAATTTCAGATTACCGCGATCAAAATCTTTGCTCAGTTGTGATGCTTCTTCACCCAGCGTCTGCGGCGGCTGCACCACCTGCGCGATGACGGCCTGCTGAATCTGAGCAAACTCCTCCGGCTTCATCGCCCGCAGCTTCGCTTCCGCCTGTGGGAAGAATGCCTGATAACGCTGCCAGAGATAAGCTGGCTGTTTATCACTGCTTTGCAGCAGGAAGCCCAGCCCCCACTGGCGACCTACGTTCATGGAGAAGGCAAAGACCGCGTAACCAAGCTGCTCTTCTGTACGCAGTTGGTTGTAGAACCACGGCTGAATAATCTGCCCCAGCACCGCACTCTGCGCGGTACTGGTGAATTCATCATAACCCGTGGGTACAAACACAGCGGCCAGTGCAGAATCCGTGCTGTTACCCGCCTTTTCAAAAATCACATTCTGTTTTTTCTCAACCAGTACGTCCTGGTTGCGGCACCACTCGTCGCCTTTCGAACCAAGCTGCGTACGGACATTTTCTGCCAGTGTTTTAGCCTGTACGTCACTCATGTTTCCGACGATAAGGAACTCCGGACGCGTGTTCGTTTTCAGCGCATCACGATACGCCAGCACATCTTTTAAGGTGATAGAGGGCAGCAGCGCCCGGCGATCTTCGCGCTGGAAATAGGGAATTTGCGAAAGCATTTGCGTCGGCATGAGCGCCAGGTCATACGCTTTACCCTTCTCGGCAGAATCCATCATCTGCGCATACCAGGATTTGGCCTGCTCAAGTTGCTCTTCGGTCGGGGTATAACTGAAATAGCCTTCCAGTAACGCCTGGAACAGCTGCGGAAGACGCTGGGTGTAGCCGTTGGCATTGACCATCAGACCGTTATTGGCGTTGGTCGAGAAGCTTATCCCGCCGACGGCCGCCTGATTGCTAAGCTGATCGAGTGCGATACCGGCAAGATAGTCATTGAGCGCAAACATCACCTGATTTTTAGCGCTGTTCATTGCTTTTGGGTTACGCAGAACCACGCTCACATCGGCTTTCGGTTCACTCGCGAAATAGCGGCTTGGCGTATACACCACGCGCAGCGTCGGCTCATCAACGATAAGTTCCGGGTGCGGATAGGCTTTCGTGGTTTTAATCAGCGAGAAATCATCCGGAATGTAGGGGTTCAGCTCCGGCAATTTAAGCGCGATCTCACCGGCCTTTTTCTGCCAGTCGGCGAAGGTCTGGTCACTGATTTTATCCACCTGATAAGGGGCATCGACAAAATAGGCCATTTTGTTATGCGGTTCGTTCGGGCTGATATACCAGACGCGGGCATTCTGCGGCGTCATCATCGCCAGGCGGGCTTTTACCGCGTCGGCGTCATACTGGTCGGCAATATTGACCGCGTCGAGGGTATGTTCCACCGGCACACGGATCATGGTATCCGCCAGCCACTCAACGTAATCCATGTCGCGGGTAATAGACGGATAACGGAAATCGAGATCCAGCACGTGCGCCAGTTCATCAAAGTAGCGTTTATCGACGCCTTTATCGCGCAGCAAAGAGAGATAGCTGAAGATAGCCGCCACGACGTCATCACGGTGAGCCAGACCTTTGTCAGTCAGGGTGGCGGAGATCGCCAGCACGCCGCTGTTGCCGTTCACAACCGGATCGGAGTCGGCACGGATACCTTCCACCAGCCCTTGTTTTTGCAGCCAGTCAGAAAGTGTTCCCGGGCTACGATTGCCAATCAGGTAGGTGATCAGTTCATCGGTTTTGCTGCGAAACTGCGCCGTATTGTTATCAATGCGGAACTCAACGCGTAACACTTTACGCGGCAGTGCAGGAACGTAGTGGATAACGATCCCTTTTTGCGCGTCCGTGACCACAGGAACGTTTATCTGCGGCAGGTCGATATTTTTATTCGGTACCCGGCCAAACGTCTGTGCCGCCATGCTTGCCAGCTCAGGCAACGGTTTGTTGCTGTAGATGACCGCTTCCATCAGATTGGCGGAGTAGTATTTATCGCGAAAAGCATGCAGGGCATCCAGCACCGGGCTGTTCGGTTTATCTCTCAGCGTCTCCAGGTTACCACCGGAAAAACGCGATCCCGGGTGCGCCGGGTTAATGGTTTCTGCACTCACCTGCGCCATGCGCATCCCGTCTCGCGTACGGGCAAGGGTCAGTTCAGCATTAACGGCATTGCGTTCGCGGTCAGCGTATTTTTTATCCAGCAGGGGAGCCGCGATAGAATCCGCCAGACGATCCACTGCACCTCCCAGCGCATCATTCTCAACTTCGAGATAGAAGGCTGTACGGTACGGCGCCGTGCTGGCGTTGTGGCTGCCGCCATGCATTTTGAGAAATTCGGACAGGCTATCTGGCTGTGGGTATTTTTTGGAACCCATAAGCGTCATATGTTCCAGATAGTGTGCAAGCCCAGGGTGGGCTTCCGGATCTTCCAGCGACCCAACCGGCACCACCAGTGCCGACAGGGATTTTACCGCCTGCGGATCGGAAACCAGCAGCACAGTCATCCCGTTATCAAGGCGAATAGCCTGATACTGACGGGTATCTTTTTCGCTCTTACGGATAGTTTCCTGAATGGGTTGCCAACCGGAGCCTGCCTGAGTGAAAGGTGCCCAAAGGGCGACAAACAAAACAAACGCTTTGAACAAGGTGCTGCCTGGCATTACGACCTCTTTATCACGGCTACATCATTAACAAACTGCGTGCTGGACTCACCAACATCTCTTTCTTTGGGTACATCAGTCCGTGATAAGAAGTGCATCATAAATGAACACCCCATACTGCGCAATTTTTATACAGCGCTCAGGACTGATTAAATTTGAACAACGGTAACAGGTAGCGTTGTGCTTCTTCCGTGATAGCCTCGAAGTATTCAGGCTCAAGCGTTCGCCATAAACGTTGATACCAGACATCCTCACCTTCGCCGCGCACCATCATGTTACCTTCATACGCCTGCATGAATTTACTCCGTGCTTTCTGCAGTGAAGCGTCATCCGTTAACATGGCATCATTCTGTGCGTCATAACAAGCTTTTATCCAGGCGCCACCGCTCTCGGGCAGTAGCAGGAGCGGTTTATTCATTCCCCGCAGATAGCCTTCAACGTACAAGGATAAATAACGTAACGCCTGCTCTGCGTCCATCGGCGGAAAGCGCCATTCGCCCTCTTTGCGGACAAAAATACGGCTTTCGCCTTTATGGCCGCCAGCACTGTAGACAAGATGTTCGAGCCAGAGTTGCAAACCTTGTGAAACGCTAAGCATGGAAGGACGCCAGCGCAGGAGCCCATCCGGCTGTACCTGAGTTAGCCAGCCCGTGAGCTGCACACCCTGGCAGTTGAGATCGATTTCAAGACTGGTTCCGGGTTGCCGGCATTCCCTCACGCGTTCTGCCAGAGATTCCATCTCCTGGCGCTGCGCCTCCCAGACAATTTCTCCGAACGCCCCGTAGGGTAACTGCCCCGCAGCACGGTAGCGGCGGTAAAGCTTGTCGGCATCTTCCTCTTCAACCAGCGCGTTCAGCAACTGCAGGTTTAACTGATACCGCTCCAGCCCTTCCAGCGTAAACGGCTCTGCATCAGGAATTTCACTCTCTTCAGAACGGAAATTGACCTGCAACCGTTGCTGGAAGAAAGCGCGTACCGGATGCCCCCAAAACCGCTGAAGCTGTTCAAAGGTCAGGGTGTCTATCGGGCGAGGATCAAGCTCCTGAATGAAATCGGTATGCGCTCTCCCCTCTTTTTTCGCCGCAGGCAGCCATTCGTGGGCATAGCTCTGATGATCGCTGACCACGTAGTTCACCGGGTCAAACGGCATGCGGCTATGGAAGCGGGTGATATGCGCTTTCACTCGCTGCGCACTTTCATCACAGTTACGGGCTTCATCCCCCGCCAGATAGTGGCTCTGCCCGATATAATCCACCAGTTCCTGCACCAGAACAGAAGGAAAGCGCTCGCTGTTGTCCTGGATAGAGCGGCCGATATAGCTGATATACAGCTGACGTTGAGCCGAAATGAGCGCCTCAAGGAAGAGATAGCGGTCATCGTCACGACGGCTACGATCACCCCGCTTTGGATTCGCACTCATCAGATCAAAACCCAGCGGCGCCAGGGCGCGTGGATAAATACCGTCATTCATTCCGAGCAGGCACACCACTTTGAACGGGATAGAACGCATTGGCATCAGGGTGCAAATATTGATTGGGCCTGCCAGGAAACGCTGGCTAATTCGCTCCTGATCGAGCCGTTGCGTCAGCTCATCGCGCAGCAATGACAACGGGATAGCCTCGTTATAGTGGGAACTCACGCCCTCTTCGACGATTGCCTGCCACTGCGTTTCAATGAGCGCCATAGCGGCTTCGGTATCATTGTCCGGCAGGAAGAAATCATTGAGCAACGCCCTGCATACCGGGAGCCACGCATCCAGTGGACGCGGCTGCATCAACTCGAGCCGCCAGCGGTTAAGTTGCATCAGCAGGGAAGCTAAATGACCGACCAGCTCAGCGATCAACCCGCTGGACTCATCGTAGGGCAGGACTTCATTCCACTCGCCCTGGCTGCTTTCCATCGCATAGCCCAGCAGCATACGCGTCAGGCCAAACCGCCAGGTGTGCTGGCCGGTAGGAGGAAGCTCGAACGCCTGAACGTTGTCATCATCAATGCCCCAGCGTACGCCGGACTCGTTAACCCACTGGCGAAGGTAGCGCAGCCCCTCTTCATTGATATAGAAACGTGCGGCCAGGACTGGGACATCCAGTAATGCCAGGACATCTTCGGAGATAAACCGGCTATCCGGTAATGAAAGCAAAGTAATAAAGGCCTGCAAGGCCGGATGAGACTGGCGGGCCCGTCGGTCAGAAATGGCGTACGGCAGGTAGCGTTCACCTGTCGCACTCCCAAAAACAGCCTGAATAAAAGGACTGTAACTGTCGATATCCGCCACCATCACCACAATGTCACGTGGCGTCAGCTCAGGATCGTCCTGCAGCATCGCCAGCAGTTGATCGTGAAGCACTTCAACCTCGCGCTGCGGGCTGTGGCAAACGTGGATCGTGACGCTGCGATCGTCGCCATCCAGCTTGCGCTTACTGTCGCTGCGTTCAAATTCTTTCGCCGTAACGCCCATGACGGCGCGGTTTTCGAGATCCAGAATGTCGAGCTGGATATTATGCAGCAGGCTATCCGGAGCGATCTCGACGAAGGCATCCACATCCCCTTCGCCTGACGACGTGATGTCTGAGAGCATATGAATGTAGTCACGGCCCAGCTTTCCCCAAGAGGCAAGCAGCGGGTTCGGCAGATTTTGAATGCCGTGCTCATCAAATAGCTGTGCGGCAGACGCGCTGTCTTTAAACAGTGGCACGGTACGCTCTTCAAACAGGCGTCGTCTCTGGCGAGACACCAGCCGCGAAAGCCAGCGTTCATCCTGAATGTCGCCCCAGTACTGGCGACACGGATTGGTAAAGAGGATATGTATGTCGATGTGTTTACCCAGCGCACTCAGCGCCTGCAAATACACCGGTGGCAGCGCCGAGATGCCGCAGATAAACACGCGAGAGGGCAGCCGGGCTGGTCGCTCAGCGCTGTTTTCCAGTATGGAGATAAACCGCTGGTAGAGGTTTGCACGGTGCCACTTCGGCTGGCCAAGTTTCTCAGTGTGTTCCACCAGCGCTTTCCAGAGCGGCGCCTGCCAGACTTGCGCCTCCGGTAACCCGTCGACCCGCTCGCCCGCTTCCCAGCGAGTCAGCCATTCCGGGCGATACACCAGATACTGGTCATAGAGATCGGCGGTGCGTGATGCCAGCTGGAACAGCTTGCGTTTATCGGTGTCGTCATTGAGGTAGTGGCGCAGCATGATGAATTCATCATGCTGCAGCATGTCCGGCAGCAATGCCATCAGCTTCCAGCTCATGCTTTGCTTGTTGAAGGCACTCTGTTCCGGGATGTCCGGCAACACGCGGACAAACATCTCCCAGATAAAACTTGCGGGCAGCGGGAAATCGATATTTGCGGCAATGCCGAATTTACGCGAAAGCGACATCTGCAGCCACTGCGCCATACCGGTGCTCTGCACCAGCACCATTTCTGGCTCAAAAGGATCGTCAAGCCGCTCGCGCTCAACGATAAATTCCATCAGCGCTTCCAGCACATCCAGACGATTTGAGTGGTAGACCCTTAACATAGACGCTCCCGACTACTGGCTAACCGGGCAATGCAGACGCGTCATCTCGCCGCGCCGCCCCAGAGGAGAAATAAGTGTAACCGTGATGCTGACACATCCAGAGAGTGTTGTCTGCCCCCGACTGACCTGCCAGCCTGCCGGGAGAGCAATTGTTGAAAGCTGAGACTGATTCCAGGCATGGTGCCAGAGCTGACGATACTGATTAAACATGGAGAACCGCGTCGCCAGTGCCCGCTGATAACCTGACAGTGCCGTGACGATCATCACCAGCAGCATCATCGCCAGTAGTACCTCAACCATGCTAAAGCCTTTTTCTCTGCTCACGGCAGCTGGCATAACGCATTCTCCTTAAGCGGACAAAAATCACTCCAGCCGTGTGGCGAGAAATGGATCTTACCGTCGATGATTTCGCCTCTGCGCCATAGCAGCAGGTCATCACTCCCGGCGATAAGCAGCACACGCGTTTCATTCAGTAGCCGCAGGCAAACTCGCCATGCCGATACCTTTTTGCACTGGATCTCAGGCTCAGACAACCAGCTCTGAACGCGTCCCCATTCAAGCGCTGACTGCACGGATGCCTGCTGTTGAACCGAGCGGCTCTCACCGCCCACCAGTGCGCTAAACGTGGTCAGCTGCTGATTGAGGCCGGTGAGGATCAGCGTGCCCAACACCAGTAAAAGTAATACCAGCGCCAGCGAGGACATTCCGCGCTGCCGGTTCACAGGTTGTACCCCGTGACGCCATAAAAAGCCTGACAGGGCGCCCCCTGCTCGCCCTGACGAAGGGCGGTCATTTCAATATTCAACTGGGGGGCAAACCCCGCATGCTCAACTTGACTCACCACAAAGTGCTGGATGAGAAGCCTGTTGGGGTCAGTGAGTTTCTCCCATCCTTTACCCTCACATGAGGTCGCCCCATGCAGGGTCTCCAGTGCACCTGATTCCAGACGAAAACCTGTGCTGTCGTTTTCCGAAGACGAACTATCCCAGTTACCGTTACTGTTTGCATCCCATCGTACAATGACACAGCGACCTTGCCTGCCGATCGTCAGTCCCTGCCCCGCACAGTTTCCGGCGCAATACCCCGCACGCTGAAGCTGTTTGCCGAGGGAAAAAAGGCGTTGCCACACCTCCTCCTCAAGCCCCCGCTGACCGGATTGCTGTAAAACAGCCCGCTGCAAGCCCGGTAAAAAGCGCGAGGCGCTTATCAGTAAAAGACTGCTGATCGCCGTGGCAATCAGAACTTCCATCAGTGAGAAACCCTGCTGGTTTAGGGACATGAACCTTCTCCTGTGACATTGCACATCCTGATTCGCCCTCCATTCGAGACAATGACGAGCCATTCTCCTGCACGACTTTGCAGGCGTATTCGCCCTGCCCATGCCGTATCCCTGAGTCCATAGAAGCCAAATAACGGCGTTATTTCACTTACCGTGACCTCCGGCCACAGGGGAATAAATACAAACGGACTGCCCTTATCACAGCCCTGCACGAATGCGCTCATCAGACAGGTGACGCCCCTGTCGCGTCGCAGTGTGACCTGGTGGTCACGGTTGTGCCGGTTTGCGTCATTACGCAGAAAGACCAGGTAATCACGCACCTGCCCGGCAGTTTGCCAGAGCCGTTGCTGCCGTTGCCAGTTGTCCCAGCCGTATAGCCCGGAGGCGCTGAGAATGACCACCAGCGAGATAGCCACCAGGGTTTCGATAAGCGTAAAACCGTTCTCTTTTTTCATGCCGGGAGTGTGGCGAAATGGCCTGGAATTGACGAGCTACGGATGACCGTTTTACGAGCCCTTATCAAGGAAAGTTAAACGGTTGCAGTGCGTTGCATACGTTCTGGATAACGCGTTGGAAAGCGGGAAGAAGGCGAAAAAAAACCGGCGCTAAACAGCACCGGTTATGTCACGATTGACGGCCTCAGATAGCGACGGGCGCTTTGATGCCTGGATGAGGGTCATAACCCTCAATCTCAAAATCGTCAAAGCGGTAATCAAAAATGGATTCCGGTTTGCGTTTGATAATCAGCTTAGGCAAGGTGCGCGGTTCGCGGGTCAACTGGAGATGCGTCTGTTCCATATGGTTGCTGTAGAGATGGGTATCCCCACCGGTCCAGACGAAATCGCCCACGTCCAGATCGCACTGCTGCGCCATCATATGCACTAACAGCGCATAGCTGGCAATGTTGAACGGCAGGCCGAGGAACACGTCGCAGGAGCGCTGATAGAGCTGGCAGGAGAGCTTACCGTCTGCCACATAGAACTGGAAGAACGCATGGCACGGTGCCAGTGCCATTTTGTCCAGCTCGCCGACGTTCCAGGCGGAAACGATAATACGGCGCGAGTCCGGATCGTTTTTCAGCTGGTTCATCACGGTGGTGATCTGGTCAATATGGCGGCCATCCGGCGTAGGCCATGCGCGCCACTGCTTACCGTACACCGGGCCCAGGTTGCCGTTTTCATCTGCCCATTCGTCCCAGATAGAGACGTTGTTTTCATGCAGATACGCAACGTTGGTATCGCCTTGCAGGAACCAGAGCAGTTCATGAATGATCGAGCGCAGGTGGCAGCGCTTTGTCGTCACCAGCGGAAAACCTTCCTGCAGATTGAAGCGCATCTGGTGGCCAAAAATGGAGAGCGTGCCGGTACCGGTACGGTCATTTTTCGGCGTGCCCTCATCGAGCACTTTTTTCATCAGTTCAAGATACTGTTTCATGGTTCCTCAGGAAAGTTGTTGCTGTGGACGACGACGATACGCCCAAATCATCATAATGACACCCGCGACAATCATCGGAATGGAGAGGATCTGCCCCATGCTGATGTACTGTACCCATTCGCCGGTGAACTGTGCATCGGGCTGGCGGAAGAACTCGACGATGATACGGAATGCACCGTAGCCAATCAGGAACAGACCGGAGACAGACCCCATCGGACGCGGTTTACGGATAAACAGATTCAGGATGATAAACAGCACCACACCTTCCAGCGCCAGCTCGTAAAGCTGAGACATGTGGCGCGGCAGAACACCGTAAGTATCGAACAGGGATTGCCACTCAGGATGAGACGGCAGCAGCGCCATGTCCTCTGCACGCGAGCCCGGGAACAGCATGGTAAAGGAGACACTCGGGTCGACACGCCCCCAGAGCTCACCATTGATAAAGTTGCCCAGACGTCCTGCTCCCAGACCAAACGGGATCAGTGGCGCGATAAAATCTGACACCTGGAAGAAGTTGCGCTTGGTGCGTTTGGCAAAAATCACCATCACCAGGATCACACCAATCAGCCCGCCGTGGAAGGACATGCCGCCATCCCAGACGCGGAACAGGTAGAGTGGATCGTTCAGGAATACCGGGAGGTTATAGAACAGAACATACCCAATACGGCCGCCCAGGAACACGCCAAGGAAACCTGCATACAGCAGGTTCTCGACTTCGTTTTTGGTCCAGCCACTGCCGGGACGACTGGCGCGACGGCCAGCAAGCCACATGGCAAAAATGAAGCCGACCAGGTACATCAGACCGTACCAGTGAAGCGAAACAGGTCCTATTGAGAAAATGACCGGATCGAATTCCGGAAAATGCAGATAACCACTGTTCATCTGTCACCACAAGATGTTGTTATTCCGCTGAAAGTGGACAGCGGTAGAAATGCGATTCTGCTGTTAGCAGAGGCTCCAAAGTTGCGAATCATAGCATAAGGCGGACGCGGAGGATGCGCCAGAGATGTAAAAGATGTGTATAGAGGAGTGTGTTATATCCTCACCTCCGCCCTGTCACAAAGGATGAGGACGGAGTGAGGGGAAAAGTACGTATTAGCGACCGCCGCGAATCAGGCCGCCCATACCGCGTCGTTCCATGAAAGCAGCCACCTGATGACGCACTTCAGCGGCCAGCTGCGCTTCAAGACTGCGTTCAGCCAGCTCGCGAGCATCCTCAATATCGATATGCCGCAGCAGGTACTTCACGCGGGCAACCGCACGGCCGTTCATGGAGAGGTGGCGGTACCCCAGCCCAATCAGGATTGCAACGCACATCGAATCTCCGGCCATTTCACCACACAGGCGCAAATCAATATCGTGCTGTTCGGCTTCTCGCGCGATCATCGCTAACGCCCGGATCATCGCAGGGTGCAGGCTGTCATAGATGCTGGCAACACGCGTGTTGTTACGGTCGACGGCCAGAATATACTGCGTCAGGTCATTGGTACCGACCGAGATAAAGTCGACACGGTTAGCCAGCTGCGGCAGCATAAAGACCATTGACGGCACTTCAAGCATCACCCCAATTCGTGGTTTGGGGATCGCATAGCCAATCATCTCTTCGACTTCACGACCGGCACGCTCAATCAGACGCCGCGCCTCGTCAATCTCATCAATGCTGGTGACCATCGGCAGTAAAATGCTGAGGTTACCCGTCGCCGCATTCGCGCGCAGCATGGCACGCACCTGGATCAGGAAGATCTCAGGCTGATCGAGCGTAATGCGTATCCCACGCCAGCCCAGGCACGGGTTTTCTTCACTGATCGGCATGTACGGCAGCTGTTTATCTGCCCCGACATCAAGGGTGCGCAGGGTGACCGGTTTGTCGTTAAACATCTGCAGCATGCCCTGATACTGCGCGACCTGCTCCTCTTCAGAGGGAAAGCCACTTTGCAGCATGAACGGGATTTCGGTGCGGTATAAGCCGATACCGTCGATGCGGCTGCCGAGCTTCTCTTCATGCTCGGGGCTTAAACCTGCGTTGAGCATGACTTTGATTCGCTCGCCGCTTTTGAGCTGCGCGGGCAGATTAACGTCATCCTCTGCCAGCTTGCTTAATTCATTCTCTTCGCTGATAAGGCGCTGGTATTCCTGAAGCAGAACCGGCTCAGGATCCACCAACAGCTCACCGCGATAACCGTCGACCACCAGGGTGCGTCGGTGCAGCACCGATGGCTGGATATCCGCCCCCATAACGGTGGGAATTCCCAGCGCACGCACCATAATGGCCGCGTGCGAGTTCGCCGCGCCATCGCGTACCACCACGCCCGCCAGACGGTCATGAGGCAGTTCAGCCAGCGTTGTCGCGGAGAGTTCATCGGCAACCAGCACAAAACGTTTTGGCCAGGCATTCGCGCCCTGAATAGTGTCATCAAGATGGAACAGTAAACGCTGCCCCAGGGCGCGTAAATCACCGGCCCGCTCTTTCAGGTAACCGTCGGTCAGTGCCGCAAACTGCTCGGCAAATTTTTCGATGACCTTTTTAACCGCCCACTCCGCAACCGCACCTTTGTCGACTTCGTCAAAAAGCTCGCGGCGCAGACGTGCATCGGAGAGAAGGTGCGAGTAAAGGTCAAAAATGGCCGCCGTCTCTTTTTGCGCCCCAGCGGCAAAGCGCTTGCTGTAGCGACGAAACTCATTCGACGCCTCTTCCAGCGCGGCGGTGAGACGCTCACGCTCAAGCGCTTCATCAAGCGTTGAGGCTTCGTACACTTGCTCCATCAACGGCAGAGTGGCGTCCATCCAGCCTTCGGCGATAGCGACGCCCGGCGACGCCGGAAGCGCGCGAATACGCGTATGGCGGTACTGACCAAACAGTGCCGTCAACTGGGACTGGGAGAGGATCGCGGCCATCTGCGTGGCCAGCGTGACGAGGAAAGACTCTTCGCTTTCATCGTACTGACGCAACTCACGCTGCTGTACCACCAGCACACCAAGCAGCTGACGGCGCTGAATAATCGGCACGCCCAGGAAGGCGCGGAAACGATCTTCTTTTACGGAGGGGATATATTTAAAGCTGGGGTGTTTTTGTGCGTCGGCAAGGTTGATAGGTTCGGCGAGTCGCCCAACCAGACCAACAATACCTTCATCAAACGCGAGCGTTACGGTGCGTCCACGTGGCTTTTTCAAACCACGGGTCGCCATCAGGTAATAGCAACGCCGATCGTGGTCGGCCAGATACACCGAACAGACTTCGGTCTCCATCGCAAGACAGATGTCGGTAACCAGAATGTTCAGCGCCTCATTCAGACGCGGCGCACTGGCCACCTTCTCGACTATTTCTCGCAAGCGGGTGAGCATGATTTGCGTAGCTTAACCTCTTTTACGTCGCCAGGCAGGTGCGCTCTGCGGCTTAGGCGGGATCTCCTGAAGCTGCATGACAACACTTGCGAACTCTTTCATCACCCTACGGTAAACATCGCGTTTAAATGACACGACCTGACGAACAGGATACCAATAGCTCACCCAACGCCAGCCATCAAACTCCGGCGTACTGCTGGTTTGCATATTGATATCTGAATCGTTGCCCACCAACTGCAGTAGAAACCATTTTTGTTTCTGGCCGATACAAACCGGCTTTGTGTCCCAACGCACCAAACGTTTCGGTAACTTGTAACGCAACCAGTTGCGGGTCGAAGCCAGGATGCGAACATCTTTTCGGCTTAAACCAACCTCTTCAAACAGCTCCCGGTACATCGCTTGTTCTGGGGACTCTCCCGGGTTGATCCCGCCTTGCGGGAACTGCCAGGAGTGCTGACCATATCGACGGGCCCACATCACCTGGCCCTGACGATTACAAATTACTATTCCTACGTTCGGGCGGTAGCCATCGTCATCAATCACCGGACTACCCCAAACTAAACCTTATATATGAATGATTGTTTCACACTACAGGGAGGCGGTAAACCACTCTCTTACAGGGCTGCAACCTAATAACATTTGAATAACTCACAAATACAGGCAGAGTTATAAACAGATGAGCGGCTCTGAGGGGAATTTTATTCACCTTTTCTGTGGATATAGTTGTGAAGAAGTGTCTGATTACCGATGAACAACCTCAGCCGCCGTCAATCTCCCTCCATTACCAATAAAAAATAAAATCATTATTTTCATAAAGTTAATAACCATAAAACCAACCCACACCGCTTAATCGTGACGATCGTCACATCAGGGATCGTTGTGCTGATGAAAGATCGAACAGCGTCGGTTTTATCCACAGATTGTGCCAATAAGTTAGGCACAATTTGTTTGAAAATTGGATTTTCGTCCCACGTCAAGGCTGTAAATTGAAACAGTAGTCAGGGTTATGCCCAGTTATCCCACTTTTCTGTGGATAACATGGTGTAAGATCCTGTTCATTGTCAGTGACCAGAATTGAACAACCGAATTTTTGTCCTTCGCCATCCATTTTTAGCGTGCTAAAAAAACCTATAAATCATACACATGGCATATTCGTACAGAAAAAGTTAAACTCTATCCACAGGGGACAATTTCTTAGTGTATTTTTTAATCAAAAGGTTACCTTCATGCATTCGCTTTTACCCTTGCTTTCACCGCCGTCCAGCGAAACCCAGTTGCTACAGCAGGCGCAGCGTCTGGCTGGCTTTTCGCTTGGCGAGCTGGCGGCAATGGCTGGCCTGCCGATCCCTCAGGATCTGAAGCGGGATAAAGGCTGGATCGGCATGCTGCTGGAGCTGTGGTTGGGTGCAAGCGCAGGGAGTAAACCGGAGCAGGATTTCGCCGCCCTGGGCGTAGAGTTAAAAACCATTCCCATCGATAGCCTTGGTAAGCCCCTGGAAACGACATTTGTCTGCGTTGCACCGTTAACCGGGAATACCGGTGTGACGTGGGAAACCAGTCACGTTCGCCATAAACTGAAGCGCGTACTTTGGGTCCCCGTAGAAGGAGAACGTCAGATCCCGCTGGCTGAACGCCGGGTTGGCGCACCGCTGCTGTGGAGTCCGGATGAAGATGAAGAGCATCAGCTGCGTCTGGACTGGGAAGAGCTGATGGATATGATTGTCCTCGGTCAGGTTGAGCGCATCACCGCCCGACACGGAGAGGTGTTACAGCTGCGGCCAAAGGCGGCGAACAGTAAAGCGCTCACGGAGGCGATCGGTGCCCGGGGCGAGCCGATACTGACATTGCCACGCGGTTTTTATCTCAAAAAGAACTTTACCGGGGCGCTCCTTGCTCGCCATTTCTTACTCAAAACGTAGTTTTTTACTTATTTTGAGAGCTCTCAAACATAATCACCTAGTTTTTAAGATTTTACCGCTTCCTCCTGTCGAAATATCGGGTTATTACTACACTATGATTTGATACGAGCCAGGTGAGGACGATAACGATGAAAAAATGGGCAGTGTTAATTTCAGCAGTCGGATTAGCGTTTGCAGTATCGGGCTGTAGCAGCGATTACGTGATGGCGACAAAAGATGGCCGGATGATCCTGACAGACGGCAAGCCGGAAGTCGATGATGACACCGGTCTGGTCAGCTACCGCGATCAGTCCGGGAATAAAATGCAGATCAATCGCGACGAAGTCTCGCAAATTATCGAGCGATAAACAGAGAGAGGTCAGTACCTTGCTGGCCTTTTTGATTTTTTTCTTCCCCTTTTGCTTCCCCTCTGCCATGTTTATATTCCTTTGTCGGGAGGTTCCTGACGCGGTCTACATGTCTATTGAAGGAAGCCGGCTATGCATTATCACCGTATCCCCCACAGCTCTCTGGAGATAAGCCAACTGGGGTTGGGCACGATGACATTTGGTGAACAAAACAGCGAAGCCGATGCCCATGCACAACTCGATTATGCCGTCAGCCAGGGCATTAACCTGATTGATGTCGCAGAGATGTACCCTGTTCCTCCACGCCCGGAAACGCAGGGGCTTACCGAAACCTACGTCGGCAACTGGCTGGCAAAACGCGGCAATCGCGAAAAACTGGTTATCGCCTCGAAAGTTAGCGGCCCTGCGCGTAACAGCGATGCCGGGATCCGCCCCAACCAGATCCTCGATCGCAAGAATATCCGTGCCGCGCTGGATGCCAGCCTGAAGCGCCTGCAAACCGATTATCTTGATCTCTACCAGGTACACTGGCCGCAGCGTCCAACCAACTGCTTTGGTAAGCTCGGCTACAGCTGGAACGAAAGTGCTCCCGCCGTTACGCTGCTTGAAACGCTGGAAGCGCTGACCGAATGCCAGCGAGCGGGCAAAATCCGCTACATCGGCGTGTCTAACGAAACGGCTTTTGGCGTTATGCGCTACCTGCACCTGGCTGATAAACACGATCTGCCGCGCATTGTCACCATCCAGAACCCCTACAGCCTGCTCAACCGCAGTTACGAAGTGGGTCTGGCCGAAGTGACGCAATATGAAGAGGTTGAGCTGCTCGCCTATTCCTGCCTGGGCTTTGGTACGCTGACGGGTAAATACCTGAACGGCGCGAAGCCAGCCGGCGCGCGTAATACGCTCTTCAGCCGCTTTACCCGCTATAGCGGCGAGCAGACGCAGAAAGCCGTCGCGGCCTACGTTGATATTGCGAAGCGTCACGGGCTCGATCCTGCCCAGATGGCACTGGCCTTCGTACGCCGTCAGCCGTTTGTGGCCAGCACCCTGCTGGGCGCAACGACGATGGAACAGTTGAAAACTAACATTGAGAGTTTCCATCTGGACCTGAGCGAGGACGTGCTGGCGGAGATTGACGCGGTGCATCAGGTTTATACCTATCCGGCACCGTAAAAAAAGCAAAACGGCAACCTCTGTTGCCGTTTTTAATGTTTGCACCCGCTTGTGAAAAGGCGCTGAAGACGACCCGAATCAGCGGCGGCGCTGCCAGACCCACAAGCCGGCAATCGCCAGCGCGAACAGTCCACCGAACCCGACGCCAATCCCCACCACAGGCGCACCGGCTTTAACCGCCAGCGAATACAGGCCCAGCATCAGCAGCATCGCCAGGTTTTCACCGAGGTTTTGCACCGCAATAGCATTGCCCGCCCCGACCGTCTGCTTGCCACGCTCCTGTAATAGCGCATTCAGCGGCACCACGAAGAAGCCCCCCAGAATACCAATCAGGATCAGCAGTACGTAGGCTGGCAATAACGCGTGTTGCAGCGCGAAAAAAAGCACCGCAACGCCAATCAGGATCCCTGCCGGCATGCAGCGAGCAACGGTGTCGAGCGTCACCAGTTTTGCCGCTGCCCCCGCGCCCACCACAATCCCGATCGCCACCATCGCATTAAGGTAGGTTGGCGTCGCGTTGTCCGTGATCCCCAGCGCCACCGGCACCCACAATACCAGCAGGAAGCGCAGCGTAACGCCAGCGCCCCAGAACATACTGGTGCCCATCAGAGAGAATCGCGTTTCACCATTACGCCACAGCACGCGGCAGGCATTGAAGAAGCTGCCGGTCATCGGCTTAAAGCGCCAGGACTGCCCCGGACGCGCCACCGGCAGTTTCGGAATAAACAGGTTAGCGACTACCGCACCACCGTACACCACAGCACACACGCCGAGGGCCGCCAGCACGTGCCAGTCAGCGAGGACACCGCCTGCGACGGAGCCAAGCAGGATTGCCGCAATGGTGGAGGACTCCATCAGCCCATTGGCTTTCACCAGCTTATCACCGGTGGTCAGCTCCCCGAGGATGCCATACTTCGCCGGGGAGTAGGCTGCGGCGCCAATGCCGACCAGCGTATAGCCAATAAACGGATTGAAACCAAAACAAATGCTGGCGGCTCCCAGCAGTTTCAGACCGTTGGCAAACATCATTACCCGGCCTTTCGGGAAGCTGTCCGCAACCTGTCCAACAAACGGTGCAAAGATAATGTAAGCGCCCACAAACACCATCTGCAGAACCGGCTGACTCCAGTCGGGGTAAAACTCAGCCTTGAGCAATGCCAGCGTGGCAAACAGCAGCGCGTTATCGCCAAAGGCGGAGAGGAACTGGGCGGCAATCACCGCCATCATGCCTTTTGAGCGCAGAGAGGTGTTAGTGTGTACTGACTCACGCATTATGTTGTTCCGCCTGTTCAACCATGCCCTTGAGGGTCACGAAGTCGGGCTTACCGCTGCCGAGCACCGGAAGCTGTTTCAGGTAGCGAATATCACGAGGTACCGCCAGCTCCGGGATGCCGTGCTCGCGGGCATAGCTCAGTAACTGGTCGCGCTTAAGCTCGCTGTCGGTGGTGAACAGCACCAGCGCCTCGCCTTTACTTGCATCACTCTTCACAACCGTGGCATGCATCTTGTCGGCGGAGACGCCCGATGCCAGCTGTTCAACCATCTCAAGAGAGACCATTTCACCCGCAATCTTGGCAAAGCGTTTTGCACGCCCCTGGATCTGCACAAAGCCTTGCTCATCGAAACGTACAATATCGCCGGTGTCGTACCAGCCCGTTTCAATCTCGCCATTAACGTTTTCTGCAGTCGGTGCTTCCAGCACGCCGGGGTTTTCCACGCGCAGATAGCCGTTCATCACGTTTGGCCCTTTCAGCTGCAGACGGCCGCCGTCTTCAATACCAGGCACCGCCAGCAGACGAGCATCCAGCCCAGGCAGAATTCGGCCTACTGTCCCCGGCTTCGCCGCCATTGGCACGTTGATAGAGACCACCGGCGCACACTCTGTCACGCCATACCCCTCGAGGATGCGCAGACCAAATTTGTCCTGCCAGATCTGTCGCGTGCTCTCCTGCAGTTTTTCCGCGCCAGCAACCACATAGCGCACGCGGAAGAAGTCATACGGATTGGCGAAACGCGCGTAGTTCCCGAGGAAGGTTGAGGTTCCAAACAACACGGTACAGTTACGGTCATACACCAGCTCCGGCACAATGCGGTAATGCAACGGGCTTGGATAAAGGAAGACTTCGGCACCGGTCAGCAGCGGCGTGAAAAGCCCCACCGTCAGACCAAAAGAGTGGAACAGCGGCAGCGCTGACATAAACCGGTCTTTCGCGGTAAAGTCGGCAATGCTTTTGATCTGCTCAACGTTCGCCAGAATACTCTTGTGACTGTGGACGACACCTTTCGGGTTGCCTTCAGAGCCAGAGGTGAAGAGGATAATCGCGTCGTCTTCCGGCTGCTGTTTCACCTGGGCCAGACGCGGCATCAGCAGATGAGCAAAAATCCACAGTTTGTCGCCTGTCGTCACGTCCGCTTTAAGATCTTCCAGGAAGACCCAGCGTACCTGGGTAAGCTGTTCAGGAAGATGCCACAGTTTGCCTTTGTCGAGGAACTGGCGGGAGGTAAAGACGGTTTTGATTTGCGCTGCCGTGATGGCGCTGGTCAGCCCTTTCACGCCCGCCGTGTAGTTCATCATCGCCGGAATACGGCCACGGGAAACGGCTCCAAAAATCACCGCCGCACTGATGCCTGCGTTGGGCAGCATCAGGCCAATCTTTTCGCCCTGCTGACTGTACTTCTCAAGAATACGGCCCACGAACAATGTTTTGGTCAGCAGCTTGCGATAGGTATCCGGGGTAAAATTGATGTCTTCGATGCAGTTTTTCTTCGCGCCGTAGCGGTGCTGTGCCGACAGCAGGGATTCATACAGCGTCTCGCGCGGGCGGACCGCCATACGCGCTTCCATCATAATCTGGTGCAGCATCTCTCCGGCAATTTTACGGCGATCGCGTGCACGGGGCGCGTCAGGCATCGGTAACGACGTTGGCGGCAGGATATGCAACGTAATTTTTGGGAACACGCGCTGCTTTACCAGCCCTTTCAGACGGCTGAAATAGGAGCGCTCCGCTCCTTCAATACGCAGTGGCACCACGGTTGCTTTTGACTTCGCCGCGACAAACCCGGCGCCGTCGTAGATTTTCATCAGTGAACCGGTCACCGAGATGCGACCTTCCGGGAAAATAACCACCGGACGCCCCTGCTCCACCAGACGCACCAGATGTTTAATCATCATCGGTTTGGTCGGGTCGAGCGGCACAAAATCAATCAGCGGCGTGAGCCAGCGCATGTACCACTGCTGGCTGATGGAGGTATAAACCGCAAACACCGGACGCACGGGCAGAAATAGCGCCAGCAGAATGCCGTCGATAAAGGAAACATGGTTTGGTGTGATAAGAACGCGTTCGCCGCGAAGCGCCTGAGCATCGCCAGTGACGCGAATGCGAAAGAGAATACGGAAGAGTGTACGGAAGAACCCAAAAAGCATCTCAACTCCCTTTGCCAGCCAGTGTGAAGGGTTGATAGTAAATGGTGGCAGATTACACGAGAAGTGATACGGGAGCGACTGCAAAGTTGAGGCGAAAAAAAACCTGCGCATCCGCGCAGGTTGGTGCAAGAGAAGAGTACGAAACCGTACTAAGAATTCTCACCAATCAATACCTCTGGGATCTCGACTCTATCAATCTCCCCCTCATCCTCGCCATCGGACAATCGCAACAGCCTGAGGCAAAGTGTAACTAAAGGTTCAGATTGACATTATTCAGACATGACTGGCCGTGTAACGATTACACGGCCAGGGTTGTGCTGCGTCACGTTTGTGGAGGGCGAAACCCCGCGCCCCTTGAATGCACGGCGCTTTTCCGCAACACTATTTCGTGTGTAAACGCTTACCCCCACTAAGAAGGTATGTAATGGCGACAATAAAGGATGTGGCCCGTCTGGCTGGTGTTTCCGTGGCGACCGTCTCGCGCGTGATTAACGACTCCCCTAAAGCCAGTGACGCATCACGCCAGGCGGTGCAAAACGCCATGGAATCATTGAATTACCATCCGAATGCCAACGCCCGCGCCCTTGCCCAACAGTCTACTGAAACCATCGGACTGGTGGTGGGCGATGTGTCTGACCCGTTTTTCGGCGCCATGGTAAAAGCGGTTGAACAGGTTTCTTATCAGACCGGCAATTTTCTGCTGATCGGCAATGGCTATCACAATGAACAAAAAGAACGCCAGGCTATCGAACAGCTGATGCGCCACCGCTGCGCTGCGCTGGTTGTTCACGCCAAAATGATCCCCGATGCTGAACTCATTCATCTGATGAAGCAGATCCCCGGCATGGTGATCATCAACCGAATTATTCCCGGTTTTGAGAAACGCTGCGTGGCACTCGACGACCGCTACGGCGCCTGGCTTGCTACCCGCCATTTGATTCAGCAGGGCCATACCCGCATTGGTTATCTCTGCTCCAATCACCCGATTTCCGATGCCGAAGATCGCCTGCAGGGCTACTACGATGCCCTGCGCGAAAACGGTTTGCCGTGTAATGACCGGCTGGTGGCCTACGGCGAGCCAGATGAGAGTGGCGGCGAACAGGCAATGACAGAGCTGCTGGGGCGTGGACGGAATTTCACGGCGGTTGCCAGCTATAACGACTCGATGGCCGCCGGGGCAATGGGGGTGTTAAATGACAACGGAATCGAGGTGCCGGGAGAAATTTCACTCATTGGCTTTGATGATGTGCTGGTGTCCCGCTATGTGCGTCCGCGCCTGACCACCGTACGTTACCCGATTATCACAATGGCAACGCAGGCTGCGGAGCTGGCACTGGCGCTGGCCGAACAACGCCAGCCACCGGATATCACCCACCTGTTCAGCCCCACCTTAGTCCGCCGTCACTCCGTAGGTTCGCCAGCAGAAGCGGGAGAGGAATAGCGATACAGATGTACCGTTTTGTTCGGGTATTCGAGCGCATCGCCAATGTACTGCCAGCCGTAACGTTCGTAGAAGTCGCGGCAGGCAGACCACAGATGCAGTTCGTGATACCCGGCCTGTGCGGCATAGGCGATAACATGCTGCTGCAGTTTTCCCGCCAGTCCGTTACCACGCGCCGCTTCATCAACGTACAGCGCAGCCAGCCACGGACAAAGATCCTGTCGGGTGATTAAATCGCAGCGCCAGATCCCGACCGTACCCAGAAGCTGTTCGCCCTCCAGAGCAATAAAGGTCAACGGTAACGCGCCCGGCGTCTGGCTATGTTCAACGATGCTCTGGAAAAACGCCCGCGTAAGCCCGTCACCGAACGCCTGCCAGATCCAGTCAGTTACCTGTTCCGCATACTGAGGCGCGGCACAGAGAGGCAGAATAGTCACACCAGCTTCCCCTGAAACACGGGCACAGATTCAAAAAGATAACCGTCAAAATCCGGCGCATCTTCATCGGAGAGTTCAAGTAAGCTCTTTTTCACATTTTCCAGATGTTGGAACATCGCCTGCCAGGCGCCCATCACGTCACGACGACGAAGCGCCGCGAGGATGGTTTGCCTGTCGCCCAGCCATTTCAGGCGGTATGCACGGCTGGCGATATGCCCATTGAATTGCTGCCACAGCGGGCTGCTGTCCATGTGGTGCCAGATACTCTCTACCGTTGCCAGCAGCATCTGGTTTTGCGTTGCCCCCGCCAGCACCAGGTGAAACATTTTATTGTTGTCCTGGCTGTTATCGTTGGCGGCAATGGCACGCTGCTCCTGCTCAATAATACGGCGCAGATTGTCGATGTCTGCGCGTGTCGCCATTTTGGCAGCAAACGCGGCGATGTTGCTTTCGAGGAGCTGGCGCGCCTGCAGGATCTCAAAGGGGCCGACGTCGCTGTTCAGAAAACGTTCTTCTTCGTTTTCGTGTTCTTCAGGAATGCGCATCACATAAACGCCAGACCCCTGGCGGATATCCACCGTGCCCTGCAGCTCCAGCATCAGCAATGCCTCACGCACGATGGTACGACTTACGCCGTACTTCTCAGCAATATTTCGCTCGGGCGGCAGACGGGAACCTACGGGATAGTGCCCCTGGATAATTTGCGCCCGTAAATCCTCGCCAATTTCCTGGTACTGTTTTTTTTCCGGCAGGATGACAGCCTTATCCACGTTTTCACCTGTTTTTTCAGTTAATGCGCAGGCCGGGCGTCCTCCCGGCCAGTTTGTGCGCTATTTTACCAGAACCAGCATGGTTTTCGCTTACTTCCATTCATCATCGACCGGGAGCGTGAGCACGCGCGCATCGCGCAGCTGCCGGAACCAGCTCGCCGACCTTTTCGCCCGCCTGGCGCGATTGTTATCGAGATCGATCTCAATCAGCCCGTAGCGATTTTTGAAGGCGTTCATCGGCGATACGTTGTCCGTGAAGGCCCACAGCATATAGCCATGACAGTTTGCCCCCTCCTCCCGCGCCAGCAGCGTGTAATAGAGGTGCTCGCGAATGAACGCAATGCGGTACTCGTCGTCAATGACCCCGTCACTGTTGCGAAACTGCGCTTCGTTCTCCACGCCCATCCCGCTCTCCGCCACGAACCAGTCGATATTGCGGTAGTCATTTTTTATCCGCATCGCCATATCGTAGATAATACGGGGGTAGATTTCCCAGCCGCGGGATTTATTCATTCGCCGTCCAGGCAGTTCGAACGGTTCGTAGTAGTACGCCGGGTGGAACGGTGTCTCCGGGTGCCAGGCACGAGACGGCGCTTTCACCCGATGCGGGTAATAGAGGTTTATCCCCAGCTCATCGACGGTGTTCTGCGCAATCAGTTCCAGCTCTTCTGCGGTGTAGTCCCACGCCACCTGATGCTGTTCCAGCAGCGTAAACAGTTCTGACGGGTAGCGCCCGTGCACCAGCGGATCGAGAAATACGCGGTTATAGAACAGATCGTACTTCTCTGCGGCGTTAACATCGTGCGGCGCGCACGAGCGAGGATAGGTGACTTCGGGGTTGAGAATACAGCCAACCGAGCCAGGGTACCCTTTGGCGCGAAACAGCTGCACAACCTTTGCCGTCGCCAGAACCTTATGGTGGTTCCACTGCATCCATTTACCGGTATTCTGCTCGTAGGGCCAGCGCAGCGCATCGAGATAAACGCGGGTCTGTACCACGATCGGTTCATTGAAGGTAAACCAGCGGGTGACTTTACCGTGGTAGCGTTCAAAGACTTTTTCCGCATAGCGGACAAACAGCTCGACAACCTGCTTTGAAGCCCAGCCGCCGTAAGTGTCAAGCAGCACGCCCGGCAGCTCGTAATGCTCGAGGCAGATCATCGGCTCAATACCCTGACGGTGCATCTCATCGAACAACGCGTCGTAATAGGCGGCGTACTCCTCGTCCACCGTCACTTTTTCATAGTCGGTTAAAAAACGTGACCAGTTAATCGAGGTTCGGTAGTGCGTCAGCCCCGCCTGCTTCATCAGCGCCACATCCTCGCGAAAGCGGTTGATAAAGTCGGTCGCCACCGCCGGGCCATAGCCGTTGTGCCAGACGTGGCGATCGTTTTTGTACCAGAGATCGATCCACGAATCCTGCCCCGCCTTTTTGCCGCTCCAGCCTTCGGTTTGCCAGGCTGACGCGGCCGCGCCCAGAATGAAATCCTGCGGAATGGTTATCTGTTTTGTCGTCATCACATCCTCATGCATTGTCGGTCGCCTGTTGCAGTGCGGCCTGTTCGGCACGTCGTGAAGCAATCTTCACAAACGGCAGGTAGATAATGACGGCAGTCACAATGCAGATAAGCTGAGTGATGACCGCCCCCATCGATCCGGCGGTGGAGAGCCAGGCGTTGATCAGCGGCGGCGTGGTCCACGGCACCATCACCACGGCTTTACCGGCAAAGCCGGTCACAGTGGCAAAGTAACCGATAGAGCCGGTCACCAGCGGCGTGATAATGAAAGGAATGGCGAGGATCGGGTTAAGCATGATTGGCATGCCGAAGATCACCGGCTCGTTGATGTTAAAGAGCCCCGGACCAATGGAAAGCTTGGCGATCTCTTTCATCTCTTTGCGTTTGGTGGCAATCATGACCGCGATCAGCAGGCCGATGGTCAGCCCCGACCCGCCGATGCTCATATACACATCCCAGAACGGCATGGTGATGATATTCGGCACCTCTTTGCCCTGCTCAAAGGCGCTCATATTAACGGTGATGGCGCCTAACAGCAGCGGCTCGCGGATCGGCTTGATCATCTGGTTGCCGTGAATACCAATCACCCAGAAAAGCTGTGCGACAAACATCAGCAGCAGAATGCCCGGCAGGCTTTGCACCACGCGCTCCAGCGGCTGTTGCACCACCTGATAGACCGCGTCATAGAGATACATGCCGGTGAGTTGATGGAAGACGAAACCTAATGTGGCAATCGCGGTAGTGGTGATGATCGCCGGGATCAGCGCGGAGAACGATGCCGCCACGTTTGGCGGTACGGTGTCCGGCATCCTGATCTTCAGCCCCTTGCGGTTTTCCAGCCAGCAGTAAATTTCTACCGACAGAATCGCGATAAACATGCCGAGGAACAGGCTACGGGTATCAGAGAACTGACGCAGCAGCACGTCTTTCACCACGTGCATTTCACCATCCACCAGCATCTCGACGGTTGTCGGCGTCACGCAGATAAAGCAGATCACCGCCAGCAGGCCAGGGAATAAGGATTTGATCCCGTTGATGCGGCCCAGTTCAATGCCGATTAAGAACACCGCGCCAATGTTAAGGAAATTCAGGGTGGCGTAATTGAGCGCGCTGGTGATGGGTTTTAGCGTGGCGAGAAAAGAGAGGGACTGGAAGCTCGCCAGGCCATTTTTCGGATCCAGTACCATATTGGAGATCAAGACAGAGAATGCCCCAACGATGATGACCGGCATTAAGGTAATAAAGGCAGACTTGATCGCCATGATATAGCGATAACTGTTGAATTTTGTGGCAAAACTGCCCAGAGCGTCGATCAGTTTTTCCTGTAATGCCATAGGGTAATACCTCAGTAAAAGGGCTTTTATTGGATAAGGTGTACAGCCGGATACTATTGGCATACCAAAAATAGCTACATGTCGGGTTTTGTTCTGTGATTAAGCTCTCAACGACGTAACAGGTATTCCAAAATGCGGTTTATATCGATTTTGGCATACCACTTAAAACCCTGTATGTCGAACTGACCGCTCGTTACCTAAAAGCGTGATCGTGCTGGAAGTTTTGCCCTTCCCGCATCGCTTATGCACCGGATGGTCTGTGTTAAACTGCAGATCGTTACGTGGAATCAGGAATGTCTAATGGCAACAATGCTGGATGTCTCATTGCGCGCGGGCGTGTCGAAAGCCACGGTATCGCGCGTGCTGAACGGCACAGGTCAGGTTAAAGAGAGTACGCGTCAGCAGGTGTTTAATGCGATGGAAGAGCTGGGCTACCGCCCGAATTTTCTCGCGCGTTCGCTGGCGAACCAGACCAGCAACAGCATTGGTCTGGTGGTCTCTACCTTTGATGGTTTTTACTTTGGTCGTCTTCTTCAGCAGGCCTCCCGGCAGACGGAAACCCACGGCAAGCAGCTGATCGTCACGGATGGTCACGACGCCCCGGAGCAGGAAGAGCAGGCGGTACAAATGCTGGCCGATCGCAAATGCGATGCCATCGTGCTTTACACCCGCTACATGAGCGAAAAAGCGATCATGAAGCTGATCCATTCGGTGCAAACCCCGCTGGTGGTCATCAACCGTGAAGTCAGCCAGGCGCCCGATCGCTGCGTGTTCTTCGAACAGCAGGATGCCGCCTTTAAGGCCGTGGATTACCTGATCAACCAGGGCCACCGGGAGATCGCCTGTATCACCGTCCCGATCCACACGCCAACCGGGAAAGCGAGGCTGATGGGCTACCGTAAGGCGCTGGAAAAGCACGGCATTCGTCTGGACGAGCGGCGGATTAAGTATGGCGATGCGGGAATGACGCGAGGATATGAGCTCTGCAAAGAGCTGATTGCCGACGGTATAGCGTTTAGCGCTCTGTTTGCCTGTAACGATGATATGGCGTTGGGTGCGTCCAAGGCGCTACACCAGGCGGGGCTGCGGATCCCGCAGGATATTTCCCTGTTTGGCTTTGACGATGCCCCATGCGCGAAATGGCTGGAGCCTGCGCTCTCGTCGGTTTACCTGCCTATCGACAATATGATCGTTACGGCTATCGATCAGGCGATCCGGCTGGCAAAAAACCAACCGGTCGACGCGATCCCGCCGTTCACCGGTACGCTGGTATTACGCGACTCGGTCACGACGGGGCCGTACTTCACTCAGACGAGTTCCAGCGCCAGCAGCTCCTGAATGGTCTGGCGGCGGCGGATCAGCCGCGCCTTGCCGTTATCAAACAACACTTCTGGCAGCAGCGGGCGGCTGTTGTAGTTTGAGGACATTGACGCCCCGTAGGCACCGGTATCGTGCAGCACCAGATAGTCGCCTGGTTTAACTTCCGGCAGCGCGCGGGTTTCCACTTTCCCCCCTTCCTGCTGGGTAAAGACATCACCAGACTCACACAGCGGGCCCGCGACAACCGTCTCGATACGCGGCGCGTGAGTTAAATCGCGGCCATCGGCAGCCAGAGCCGAAATGTGGTGATAGCTGCCGTACATTGACGGGCGCATCAGATCGTTAAAGCCAGCGTCAATCAGCACAAAGTGGCGCGAGCCCATCTCTTTCACGCTGCGAACCTGCGCCACCAGCACCCCGGATTCAGCCACCAGGAAACGACCCGGCTCAATTTCCAGCTTCACGGCATGACCAAGATGCGCGGCGACCTGGTCACGCGCGGCGCTCCACAGGCCGTAATAGTGATCGGTGTCGATCGCCTCTTCCCCTTCACGGTAAGGAATGGAAAGACCGCCCCCGGCGGAGATCGCCTCCAGATCCTGACCAGACTCGATCACCTGGCGCACCATTGCGCCACAAACCTGCTCAAGGTGCGCGTAATCCACACCGGAGCCGATGTGCATATGAATCCCCACCAGCTTCAGATTGTAACGCTGCAATACGTCCAGGGCAGCGGGCATATCGGCATACCAGATACCGTGCTTGCTGTTTTCGCCGCCGGTATTGGTTTTTTGGCTATGACCGTGACCAAAGCCAGGGTTCACGCGCAGCCAGACGCGGTGGCCCGGAGAAACTTGCCCAAGCTGTTCCAGCATATCCACGGACCCGGCGTTTACCGGCACCTGCAGCTCATGGACGCGAGCAAGCGTGGCGTCGTCGATCACATCGGCGGTAAACACAATCGCGTCAGGATCGGCTTTCGGATCAAACCCGGCCGCCAGCGCGCGCTCAATCTCCCCCAGGGAGACGGAGTCGACCTTCACACCCTGCTCACGCATCAGACGCAGAATGTGGATATTGGAGCACGCCTTCTGGGCAAAACGCACCACGTCAAACTGATGCAGGGCAGCAATCTTCTCGCGAACAATCTGCGCGTCGTAGACCCACACCGGACAGCCAAACTCGGCAGGCAGGCGTAGCAGGTTTTCGGCATTCAAATCGGTATCAGTCTGGTTAAGCGGGCGTGGCATGGTCTTTCTCCGGGGTGACATTTTTTTATGATTACGCCACAGCAGGAAGAGAATAAAAAATATCGTTTTATCGCGAGTCTATGCAAAAATGATATGGACAGTTCTCTGTATTCAGGTGACCTATGCCCGCCGTCAATTTACGCCATATCGAGATTTTTCACGCCGTGATGACCACGGGCAACCTCACCGAGGCTGCGCAGATGCTCCATACCTCGCAGCCAACGGTCAGCCGCGAGCTGGCGCGATTCGAGAAAGTGCTGGGACTGAAGCTGTTCGAACGCACCCGCGGCAGGCTTCACCCGACGGTACAGGGGCTGCGCCTGTTCGAGGAAGTGCAGCGCTCATGGTACGGGCTGGACCGCATTGTCAGTGCGGCGGAAAGCCTGCGCGAGTTTCGGCAGGGCGAGCTATCGATTGTCTGCCTGCCCGTCTTTTCACAGTCTTTTTTGCCGACGCTGCTCCAGCCTTTTCTGGCCCGATATCCGGAGGTGAATCTCACGATTGTCCCGCAGGAGTCACCGCTGCTCGAGGAGTGGCTCTCCGCACAGCGCCATGATTTAGGCCTGACCGAAACCCTCTCTACGCCCGCGGGAACGGAACGCACGGAACTGCTCTCTTTAGATGAGGTGTGCGTGCTGCCAGCCGGGCACCCGCTTGCCCGCAGGCAGATTCTGACGCCAGCGGATTTTCACGGTGAAAACTACATTAGCCTGTCACAAACCGACAGCTACCGGCAGCTGCTGGATTCACTGTTTGCCGAGCATCAGGTGAAGCGCAGGATGGTGGTCGAGACCCACAGTGCGGCCTCCATTTGCGCCATGGTGCGCGCCGGGGTGGGCGTTTCGGTGGTGAATCCACTGACGGCGCTGGATTACGCCGGGCGCGATATTGTCATCCGCCCGTTTAGCCTGTCAGTCCCGTTCACCGTGAGCCTGATCCGCCCCCTCCATCGCCCGGTCTCAGCGCTGGTGGAGGCGTTTACGGAGCACCTGATAGCCCATGCCCGTCAGGTGGCGCTTCGTTTATCCGATCGGCAAAATTTATGACAGCATAAACTCCACGGCATCGGCGGCATGAATCGCGGCGGTATCGAAGACCGGAATCGGGCTTTGCTCAACCGGCACCAGTAAACCGATTTCCGTACAGCCGAAGATCACCCCTTCCGCCCCCTGCTGCGCGAGTTTTTCAATCACGCTGACGTAATATGCCCGGGATGATTCGCTAAAGGTGCCGAGGCAGAGTTCATCAAAGATAATCTGGTTGATGCGGGCCCGGTCTGCCTCATCCGGGATCAGGCTTTCAATGCCAAACTGGCTGCTCAACCGACCACGGTAAAAATCCTGCTCCATGGTGTAGCGCGTTCCCAGCAGCGCCACACGACGTAACCCGGATGCGGTGATGGCCCGCCCGGTTGCATCGGCAATGTGCAGGAAGGGCAGCGAACAGCGCGCTTCGATATGGGACGCGACTTTATGCATGGTGTTGGTACAGAGCAAAATCCCCTCTGCTCCCGCACGCTCCAGCCCCAGCGCGGCCTCGGCCAGTATTTCCCCGGCTTTATCCCATTCACCGCTCGACTGGCAGGCTTCGATTTCATGGAAATCTACGCTGTGCAGCAGCAGGCTGGCAGAATGCAGGCCCCCCAGACGTTGCTTCACCCCTTCATTAATCAGGCGGTAATAGGGGATTGTCGATTCCCAGCTCATCCCCCCTAACAGGCCGATCGTTTTCATCATCCCTCCTTATGTGTTTATCCCAGTGAAGCAAACTTGTGATCGTGTTTCCAGTTCTTTGTCACGTCGTTTCTTTTTAACCCCTGGTGATATAAATTAAATGAAACATTGTTTTAATACATTCTGGGGTGACGATATGTTTATTTTCCACAACGAGACCACGCTTGACGATCTGGGGAACGGCGTGACGCGCCGTATTCTTGCCCATGGCGGTAAAATGATGGCGGTGGAGGTGAATTTTGAACAGGGCGCGACAGGCCCACTGCATAACCATCCTCATGAACAGTTAACCTATGTGCTGTCCGGCGAGTTTGAGTTCACGATTGGAGATGAAAAACATGTGGTGACGGCCGGGGATACCCTCTACAAAAAGCCACATGTGATGCACGGCTGCGTGTGTCTTAAACCCGGCACGCTGCTGGATACCTTCACGCCGGTACGTGAGGATTTTTTGAAATAAAAAAAGGGCGCTGATGACAGCGCCCTTCTCGTCTGCGTTTTTTATTCCGTTACAGGCTCGACCAGAGGATTGCGGCTGAGCATGGCCTCACGCAGTAATACACTGCCACAGGCAAACAGCCCGCCCAGCAGTCCCGCCAGGATCACAATCAGGGCTTTGCCCGGACCGTCTTTTTTCACCGGCATAGATGGAGAGAGCTGATACTTGAACGGTTCAAGTTTGACGTCTTCGACCGACAGCTTTTTCAGCTGCGCCAGGTAGTATTCCCGGTTCTGGAAGTCCGCGTTCAGCTCAGCGATGTCCTTGAGATTTTTTTCAATCTGCAGTTTTTGCGCAATACCGTCGGCACCGAGCGCGACGGAATAATCCGGATCGTCTTTAACCGCCTGACCGTTGCTGTAGACCGGCTTTTTGATACCCGCCGCGTTGGCCACTTCCAGAGAATAGTTAAGACGCTGCAGATTGGTGTTGTGAACATTCGTCAGACGTACCCGATCCAGCTCCAGCTGCTGCTCCACCACTTTGGTTTTCAGGGTGATCTGGTTACGGATATTCTCCATGGTTTCCTGCTCAACAATCTGCGAGATGTAATCCACGTAACCTTTAAGAACCGTTTGCGCATCCCCCGCCGTCGGCGCGGTGAAGCTCAATGTCCACGAGACGTACGGCGCTTTATCCGCGTCTTTTGCCAGGGTGTTATCTACCGCTTTCATCTTTTCGGAGATATTGACCACCGCACGATGCAGCTCAAGCGGATCCACGTCAGTGCCTTCCAGCTGTGCCATCACGTAAGGTGAGGATTTCATGTACTCCTCAAGTAACGACTGCGACTGGAACTTTTTAATAAACTGGTTAAACACGTCCGGACGGGTAATTTTCACGTCCACGTCGAGCACCTGCAGGGCGACCATCATCTGGCGCAGCGGGTTCCACTGCGTCTGTTCCGCCGGTGTGATCACCGCTTTACTGGTCCATTTTTGTGGCAGTAAGAACGCGATGGCCAGTCCAACCAATGCGAATGCGAAGGCAATCACGATGATACGTTTTTTTGCCGCCAGAAGAACTTCTAACAGTCCCAGAAGGTCAATTTCTTTGGAACTGACTGCCGGGGCCGCGTAATGGGGGAAGTCGAGATCCGTATTTTTTTTGAAATCCATTGCTGACATAGCCATTCTTCTTTTGAGGGTGCAGACCATTTCTGCCTGATTGGTTACAGTGGTCCGATGATACAAGAAAGTAAGAATTATCTGAACGAAAGAATGATCCAGCTGTAGACCTGCTATCAGAATTAGTAGTTAGTTTCTCCACGGTATTGTCTTTATTAATCATCCGGTTCTTTCCGCCCCGCCCGCCTCTCTCTTCTTTGAACGCCTGAAATAGCGCAAAAATGCCATCCTCATCACCTTATTGAAACACCGTTTCGACTTTGATCACATTTCCGCTATTAAGCGAATGACGCAGAAACAAATAGCAATAATATAAAATAAAACGGCGTTTTATTATCCAGGAACACGAGTTCTACCGTATTGAAACCCAGGCGTTTGGCTCAACGATGAAATCGAAAAAAGTCTTATAAAACAAAGTTAAATGAAGTAACCGTGACACGTATTACCCAGAACATCGCCGTTCAGGCTCGGTTTCGACAGCCTGAAAGGTTGTTACAGACGCAGATTCCGTTTTAAACCATTGATTACCAGGTAGGTAAGTATGAATGAAAACAAGCTGCTGGGGCTCGCGTGGATATCACCCTACATCATTGGGTTGATACTCTTTACAGCTTTCCCCTTCGTCTCATCGTTTTTCCTGAGTTTTACGGATTACGACCTGATGAGCCCGCCGGTATTTAACGGCATTGAAAATTATCGCTACATGTTTACGGAAGACACGCTCTTCTGGACATCAATGGGAGTGACGTTTGCGTATGTATTTCTGACCATTCCCCTGAAGCTCGCCTTTGCATTAGGGATTGCGTTTGTTCTGAACTTTAAATTACGCGGTATTGGATTCTTCCGTACCGCCTACTATATTCCGTCGATCCTCGGCAGCTCCGTGGCCATTGCTGTTTTGTGGCGCGCGCTCTTTGCCATTGATGGTCTGCTGAACAGCTTTATTGGCGTATTTGGTTTTGACCCGGTGAACTGGCTGGGTGAGCCCTCGCTAGCCCTGATGTCGGTCACCCTGCTGCGCGTCTGGCAGTTCGGTTCCGCGATGGTCATCTTCCTGGCCGCGCTGCAAAACGTACCGCAGTCGCAGTATGAAGCTGCGATGATCGATGGGGCATCCAAATGGCAGATGTTCACGAAAGTGACCGTGCCGCTGATCACGCCGGTGATTTTCTTCAACTTCATTATGCAGACCACCCAGGCGTTCCAGGAATTTACTGGACCGTATGTCATTACCGGCGGCGGGCCAACGTATTCCACTTACCTGTTCTCACTCTACATCTACGACACCGCGTTTAAATACTTTGACATGGGTTACGGCGCAGCACTGGCGTGGATCCTGTTCCTGGTGGTGGCCATTTTTGCCGGTATCGCCTTTAAGTCATCGAAATATTGGGTGTTCTACTCCGCCGATAAAGGAGGCAAAAATGGCTGATATCCAACAACTTTCCACGGCGAGGACGATTGCCGAGCGTGAAGTCGCCCGCACGCTGCGCAGAGAGAAAATTAACGCCGCAGTGCGCTACGTGATCCTGCTGTTTGTCGGCCTGCTGATGCTTTATCCGCTGGTGTGGATGTTCTCGGCGTCGTTCAAACCGAACCACGAGATTTTCACCACTCTCAGCCTGTGGCCTGCCCATGCGACCTGGGACGGTTTTGTGAATGGCTGGAAAACCGGTACCGAATACAACTTCGGCCATTACATGCTGAACACCTTTAAGTATGTGATCCCGAAAGTGATCCTGACCATTATCTCCTCCACCATCGTGGCGTACGGCTTTGCGCGCTTTGAAATCCCGTGGAAGAAATTCTGGTTCGCTACCCTCATCACCACCATGCTGCTCCCCAGCACCGTGCTGCTGATCCCGCAGTACCTGATGTTCCGTGAAATGGGCATGCTCAACAGCTATATGCCGCTGTACCTGCCGCTGGCCTTCGCCACCCAGGGGTTCTTCGTCTTCATGCTTATCCAGTTCCTGCGCGGCGTGCCGCGTGACATGGAGGAGGCGGCGCAAATTGACGGCTGTAACTCGCTTCAGGTGCTGTGGTACGTGGTGGTGCCGATCCTGAAACCGGCCATTATCTCCGTCGCCCTGTTCCAGTTCATGTGGTCAATGAACGACTTTATCGGGCCGCTGATTTATGTCTACAGCGTGGATAAATACCCGATTGCACTGGCTCTGAAAATGTCCATCGACGTCACCGAAGGGGCGCCGTGGAACGAAATTCTGGCAATGGCGAGCATCTCCATTCTGCCATCCATCATTGTCTTCTTCCTGGCACAGCGCTACTTCGTCCAGGGCGTCACCAGCAGCGGAATTAAAGGTTAAGAGGGAAATATTATGGCTGAAGTTATCTTCAACAAACTGGAAAAGGTCTACTCCAACGGCTTTAAAGCGGTACATGCCATTGACCTGAAAATCGCTGAAGGAGAGTTCATGGTGATCGTTGGCCCCTCCGGCTGCGCCAAATCCACCACCCTGCGCATGCTGGCTGGCCTGGAAACCATCAGCGGGGGTGAAGTCCGCATCGGCGATAAGATTGTGAACAACCTCGCGCCGAAAGAGCGCGGGATTGCGATGGTGTTCCAGAACTACGCGCTCTATCCCCACATGACGGTGCGCGAAAACCTGGCCTTTGGTCTGAAGCTGAGCAAACTGCCAAAAGATCAGATTGAATCTCAGGTCAACGAAGCGGCCAAAATCCTTGAGCTGGAAGAGTTACTCGACCGCCTGCCACGCCAGCTTTCCGGCGGCCAGGCACAGCGCGTGGCGGTAGGCCGTGCGATTGTGAAAAAGCCGGATGTATTCCTGTTCGACGAACCGCTGTCAAACCTCGACGCCAAACTACGCGCCTCAATGCGCATTCGTATTTCCGATCTGCACAAGCAGTTGAAGAAATCCGGTAAACCGGCGACCACCGTCTACGTCACCCACGACCAGACCGAAGCGATGACCATGGGCGACCGCATCTGCGTGATGAAGCTCGGCCACATCATGCAGGTTGATACCCCGGACAACCTCTACCACAAGCCGAAAAACATGTTCGTGGCAGGCTTTATCGGCGCGCCGGAGATGAACATTCGTCAAAGCCTGCTGGTGGAAAGCGCCGGGAAACTGCACATCGCCATCGGCAATGAAACCATGCCGCTGAACGCCGGGATGCAGGAGAAAGTCTCCGCTTATGCCGGGCAGGCCATTTACTACGGCGTACGTCCGGAATTCGTTTCCCTCTCCGACGCACCATTCGTTGACGGGGGCTGCAGTGGCGAAATGGTTCGCGTGGAAAACATGGGCCACGAATTCTTCGTCTATCTGAAGGTTGCGGACTACGAACTGACCGCCAGAATTCCATCCGATGAAGCTAAGCCAATGATTGATAAAGGCCTTCATCGCAAGGTGTATTTCAAATTTGATATGAATAAATGTCATATTTTTGACGCAAAAACTGAACAGAACCTCTCTCTCTGATGGAGTTTATAAAAATGAAAAAAGTGCTTTTAAGCGCAGCAATCTCCGCGACGCTGGGCCTTACCGCTTTGCCATCGATGGCGCAAGATGTCGAATTACGCATGTCCTGGTGGGGCGGTAATGGCCGCCATCAGGTAACGTTGAAAGCGCTGGAGGAATTCCATAAGCAGAACCCGGATATCAACGTTAAAGCAGAGTACACCGGCTGGGATGGGCACCTCTCCCGCCTGACCACTCAAATTGCGGGCGGCACCGAGCCGGATGTGATGCAGACCAACTGGAACTGGCTGCCAATCTTCTCGAAAACCGGCGACGGGTTCTACGACCTGAACAAAATGAAAGACGTGATCGACCTGACCCAGTTCGATCCCAAAGAACTTCAGTCCACCACCATCAACGGCAAGCTGAACGGCATTCCGATCTCCGTCACCGCACGCGTGTTCTACTTCAACGACGAGACCTGGAAAAAAGCCGGTATTGCATACCCGAAAACCTGGGACGAGCTAATGGCGGCGGGTAAAACCTTCGAGAGTAAACTCGGCAAGCAGTACTACCCGGTCGTGCTGGAGCATCAGGACACGCTGGCGTTGCTGAACTCGTACATGATTCAGAAGTACAACATCCCTGCCGTGGACGAGAAAACCAAGAAGTTCGCCTACAGCAAAGCGCAGTGGGTGGAATTCTTCCAGACCTACAAAATGCTGGTGGATAGCCACGTCATGCCGGACACCAAATACTATGCGTCGTTTGGTAAGAGCAACATGTATGAGATGAAGCCGTGGATCCAGGGAGAATGGGCGGGAACCTACATGTGGAACTCCACCATCAACAAGTATTCCGACAACCTGAAGCCACCGGCAAAACTGGTGCTGGGCAGTTACCCGATGCTGCCGGGCGCAACCGATGCGGGCCTTTTCTTCAAACCGGCGCAGATGCTCTCGATTGGTAAATCCACCAAAAACCCGGAAGCGGCGGCGAAACTGATTAACTTCCTGCTGAACAGCAAAGAGGGAGTAGACACGCTGGGTCTGGAGCGTGGCGTGCCGCTGAGTAAAGCCGCGGTGCAGTTCCTGACCGAAGACGGCACCATCAAAGAGAGCGATCCGTCGGTCGCGGGGCTGCGTCTGGCGCAGTCTCTGCCGGCCAAACTTTCCGTGTCACCTTACTTTGACGATCCGCAGATTGTGGCCCAGTTCGGCACCTCTCTGCAGTACATCGATTATGGACAGAAATCCGTGGAAGAGACCGCCGCTGACTTCCAGCGTCAGGCTGAACGTATTCTGAAACGCGCGATGCGCTAACGAAAAACCGGGTGGCCTCTTCGCCACCCGGCAACAGACTACACGCCAATATTACGCAGCTTCTCGCCGGACATCAGCCTGCGCTCGATATGCTCCAGCGTGACGCCTTTGGTTTCAGGGATCAGCCAGAACGTGACCCCGATAAACGCGACGTTGAGAACCGTATAGAGCCAGAAGGTCCCTGCCGCGCCAATTGAATCCAGCAGCGTCAGGAAGGTCGCGCCGATGATCATGTTCGACACCCAGTTGGTGGTCGTGGAACAGGTGATGCCAAAGTCACGGCATTTGAGCGGCTGAATTTCGGAACACAGGATCCACACGACGGGCGCAGCGCTCATCGCATATCCGGCAATACACATCATGGTCATGCCAACAGAGAGCCAGGAAAGACCGCTTGAGGCCGTGCCGTTATCAAACTGCATCAGGCAGTAGCCAAGGATCAGCGTACCGAGCGCCATGACGCTAAAGCCAATCTTGAGTGCCGGTTTACGTCCGGCTTTATCCACGGTGAACACCGCGATAAAGGTGGCGAACATAAAGGTCAGCCCCACCACCAGCGTGGCAACCATTTGTTGTTCCGTGGTGGTGAACCCCGCCATTTTGAAGATACGTGGCGCGTAGTACATGATGATGTTCATCCCGGTGAACTGCTGCATCGCCTGCAGCAGCATGCCGAGGAACACCGCGCGACGTACGTTGCGGTTGATCTTAAACAGCGCCCAGCCCCCCTGCTTCAGCTTCAGGCTTTCGCGGATCTCGTTCAGCTCTTCACGTGCTTTTTCTGAGGTATCACGCAGCATCCGCAGCACCTCTTCCGCTTCCACATGACGGCCCTTTTGCGCCAGCCAGCGCGGACTGTTTGGCAGGAAAATCACCAGAACAATCAACACCAGCGCCGGGAGCGCCAGTACGCCCAGCATCGCGCGCCAGTTGCCGCTGTAGCTGAAATAAGTGTCAGACAGAAACGCCAGCACAATACCCAGCGTCACCATCAGCTGGTACATACTGATCATCTTGCCGCGCACGTTCTCGCTCGCCATTTCGGAGAGGTACAACGGCGCAGTGTAAGAGGCAATCCCCACCGCCACGCCGAGCAGCACGCGGGAGAGCAGCAGCATTTCCACGTTCGTGGCAAATGCTGACCCAATGGAGCCGGCGACAAACAGAATCGCCCCCACCATCAGGCTGTATTTGCGCCCGAGGCGGAACGAAAGCCAGCCGTTAAACAGCGCGCCGATGGCCGCACCCAGCATCATGCTGCTGACCACCCACTCCTGCAGGCGGTTACTCAACGTAAAGTGATCGGTGATAAAGGGCAGCGCCCCGGCGATCACGCCAATATCCAGACCGAACAGTAAACCGGCCACTGCAGCCGCGATGGAGACAAACTGATTCATGCGTCGGGTATCACGCAACGCGGCGGGCATAAGGGTAGAGTCATTTATAGATGTCATATTTTCCTGCCTGAACAGCGAAATTCGTTAACTGAAATTACGAGATAGCGCGGAAAAGTGTCAGGCCGTAATTCGCGAAGATATGGATTATTTCGCTGTGGCATATCGATCTGTGATGGACATTACAATTTCAACTAACGATGAAATACCGCCAGTTTTTATTAATCATTTAATTTTTAAGCAATAAAACTGTGATGCATATCATTTATGATTTTTTAGTATGGATTTTTCGTCTTGAGCCATATGGATAATGGCAATTTTTGGGCAAAAAAAACCTCCACCCACCGGCAGAGGTTTAAGACGGAATACGCAATTAACGCGCCAGCCAGCCGCCATCGACCGCCACGGTATAGCCGTTGATGTAATCGGATGCCGGAGAGGCCAGGAATACAATCGGCCCCTTAAGATCGTCCGGAAGGCCCCAGCGGCCCGCCGGGATACGGTCGAGGATTTCCGCGCTACGCTGTTCGTCAGCACGCAACTGCTGAGTGTTATTCGTCGCCATGTACCCCGGCGCAATCGCGTTGACGTTGATGTTGTGCTTCGCCCACTCGTTTGCCAGCAGACGGGTAACGCCCATCACCGCGCTCTTGGATGCGGTATAAGACGGCACGCGGATACCGCCCTGGAAGGAGAGCATAGAGGCGATATTAATGATCTTGCCGCCTTTCCCCTGGGCAATGAAATGTTTCGCCGCCGCCTGGGACATAAAGAACACGCTCTTAATGTTCAGGTTCATCACGTCGTCCCAGTCGCGCTCGCTGAAATTAATCGCGTCTTCACGGCGAATCAGTCCGGCATTGTTCACCAGAATGTCGATATGGCCGAATTCCGCCACCGCGCGATCCAGCAGTTCAGGGATGGCGTCAATTTTACGCAGATCGGCGGTCAGGCTCAGAAAACGACGCCCCAGCGCGGTGACGCGCTCGATGGTTTCAGTAGGTTCAACAATGTTAATCCCGACGATATCGCAGCCCGCTTCCGCCAGCCCTAACGCCATACCCTGGCCCAGTCCGGTGTCACAACCGGACACCACAGCCACTTTACCCTGCAGAGAAAATGCATCCAGAATCATGTTTGTTCCTTAATCTTTCAGCGCCTGTCACCAACAGGCAGGTTTATGCTTAACTGCCTGCGGCTAGCGCAGCTCGTTAACCGCGACGTGGTCCATGTCATCAAAGACCTGGTTTTCACCGACCATACCCCAGATGAAGGTGTACGCTTTCGTGCCTACGCCCGAATGAATAGACCAGCTCGGCGAAATCACCGCCTGCTCGTTATGCATCACGATATGGCGCGTTTCCTGCGGTTGCCCCATCATGTGGAACACGCAGGCGTCCTCGTCCATGTTGAAGTAGAAATACACTTCCATACGGCGCTCGTGGGTATGGCACGGCATGGTGTTCCACAGGTTGCCCGGAGCAAGCTCGGTCAGCCCCATGCTGAGCTGGCAGGTTTCCAGCACATCCGGAACAAAGTATTTATTGATGGTGCGACGGTTGCTGGTGAGGTTGTCACCCAGCGTCACCGGGGCGACATCCGCCGGGGTCACTTTTTTGGTGGGATACGGGGTATGTGCGGGCGCACAGTTGTAGTAAAACTTCGCCGGTTTACCGCTGTCGATGCTGGCGAACACGACCTCTTTCGCCCCTTTACCGACATACAACGCGTCGCGATGACCTATCTCATAGCACTGTCCGTCTACGGTGATGGTGCCGGGGCCACCGATGTTAATCACGCCCAGCTCGCGACGCTCAAGGAAATAGCTCACACCAAGCTGTTTACCCACTTCTCCGCCCACGGAGACGGTCTGCGTCACTGGCATAATCCCGCCAACGATAATACGGTCGATATGGCTGTAGACCATGGTGTATTTATCGGCCTCGAACACCTGCTCGACTAAAAACTCATTGCGCAGCCCCTGAGTATCCAGCGTTTTGGCGTGCGCACTGTGGATGCTTTGTCTGACGTCCACCGTAACCTCCAGAAATGATCGTGCCCGCAGGCAGAAAATTAACGAAACGACGTTCCGTTTTCATGATGAGCACAGTCTAGCCCCAGAGAAGAGGGTTTTCAATTACATTTAAAACAACGTTTCATTTTTTCTGTTTGTTTATACCAGAAATGGCGTTCGGATCACGATAAAGAGAGCCAGACATTAATCTCGCCAATGAAACAGACAAAGTGCGCCATCAGTCACACATAATGAAACATTGTTTTGATAATTTAATACTCACTTTTTAATCTACTTTTATCGTTCAAAGGAGTGCATTATGGCTAAAGGTATGCGGGTCAAGCTGAACTACGAGGTCAGCCACGATCCGGATACAGGCGTGGAAGTCACCCGCCTGACCCCACCCGACGTGACCTGTCACCGCAACTACTTCTACCAGAAGTGCTTCTTTAATGATGGCAGCCACCTGCTGTTCGCAGGGGCGTTTGACGGTCACTGGAACTACTACCTGCTGGATCTGCAGAAGGCCGAAGCGGTACAGCTGACGGAAGGCGCGGGGGATAATACCTTTGGCGGGTTCCTCTCTCCGGATGATAAATCCTTCTACTATGTGAAGAACGACCGCACGCTGCTGGAGGTGGATCTCCATACCCTGGTAGAACGCGAGGTGTACCGTGTCCCAGATGACTGGGTCGGTTACGGTACCTGGGTCGCCAACAGCGACTGCACCAAACTGGTTGGGATAGAAATTGCCCGACGTGACTGGACGCCGCTCAACGACTGGAAAATTTTCCACGACTTCTTCCATAAGGGGCCGCACTGTCGACTGCTGCGGGTGGATCTGAAAACCGGTTTAAGCACCACAATCCACGAAGAGAAAAACTGGCTTGGCCACCCTATCTATCGTCCGTTTGATGACAACACGGTGGCGTTTTGCCATGAAGGGCCGCACGACCTGGTCGACGCCCGCATGTGGCTAGTCAACGAAGATGGTTCGCACGTGCGCAAAGTGAAAACGCATGCGGAAGGCGAAAGCTGTACCCATGAATTCTGGGTGCCGAACGGTTCTGCCCTTGTGTATGTCTCTTATCTGAAGGGCCAAAAGGGCCGCACCATCTGCAGCTTCAATCCGGATACGGGCGTCAATGACGCAGTCATGCCAATGCCCGCCTGTTCCCATCTGATGAGCAACGTTGACGGCACCCTGCTGGTGGGCGACGGTTCAGGAACGCCGGTTGATGTGAAGGATACGCACGGTTACACCATCGATAACGATCCGTATCTGTACGCCTTTGACGTGGCGAAAAAAAGCTACTTCCGCATTGCCCGTCACGACACCTCCTGGGCAACGGTGGCAAATAGCCGCCAGGTCACCCACCCGCATCCCTCCTTTACTCCGGATGAGAAAGCGGTGCTGTTCAGTTCCGATAAAGACGGTCAACCCGCCCTCTATATCGCGAAACTTCCTGAGCAACCTGAAATGTTGCATGCATGATTTGAGTTTGTGTTTCTGTAACTGGCCTTGCCCTCCGTTTCGGAGGGCTTTTTTTTCAGTGGGCTTTTGCCCGTTGGGCGGCGTTTATCAGACATGGGTAAGCCGGGTAGGCACTGGCGCTACCCGGCAATGTTCAGCGGAATAACGTGATATCAGAAAGAATAGGCCATGCCTAAACGAAGGCGGGTCTGGCGTTCATCGGTGTCTTTCACGCCGATGTTACCCACTTCAACATACGGTGCCCAGTTTTTATCCCATTTATACGCCAGCTTGGCGTTATATTCGTTGGAATAATCTTTGTTATTATTACGAACCATACCTTCAGAACTCTTCGCATAAACATAATTGAGTTCGGTACGCCAGTCACCCATTACCCAGCCAACCCAGGCATCACCACGGTTAACTTTGTCGTCATCTTTATTCGAGCTTGACGGGTAGCGGGTATATTCATAACGATAACGCGCGGCAACGTAGAAGCCGTTGTCGAAACTATATTGCAGATGCAGATTCGGTTTATATATGGTGCGGCTGTCGTTACTTTCAAGGGTAAACGCCGGCGTCAGTGCAATATTCTCAGTCGCTTTCCAGCGCCAGCTAATTTGATCTTCATGCCCGTTACCCACCACATCCGCAAACGGCTGGTCGGCTTTATCACCACCGGATTTCCATTTAGCTTCTACAGAAAAACCAACCCCGTTAGCAAAGCGATGTGAGACCGAGACACGGTCAGCATTGGCACCACTGTCGATATATTCATGGCGCAGATCGACGGTAACGGCCTGAGCCATGAAGGACGTACCGATAAGGGAAGTAAGGACCAGAGATTTCTTAAACATGAAAAAACCCTCAACTGAAATAATGTTTCTTATTTATGAAACTGCAGTTTATTTTTTAAAGAACATTATTTTAGTGACAAAGATCGTAATTATTTGTTTCATTTTTTTTGGCAAAGATGGACGTGACATCCATCAACAAACAGGGTGTATTAACGTGAAATTATCGGAGGGGGATCACACTAAGACGTTAACAACGATAATAATTAAGGCCGTAATTATTCAATACCAGAGTGAGAATGTACTAATAACGGTTAATTCGTCATACGTTATGTAAAAAAAACCTCCTGAAGGGAGGCTCTTTTATGCGGGCGGGATTTTAGCGTTCAATGGCGAGGGCGACACCTTGTCCACCACCGATACAGAGCGTCGCAATGCCTTTGCGGGCATTGCGCTTTTTCATCTCATGCACCAGCGATACCAGAATTCGACAACCGGACGCGCCGATAGGATGACCCAGTGCGATTGCCCCACCGTTCACGTTTACCCGCAGGGGATCCCATTCCAGCATTTTGCCAACCGAGATTGCCTGTGCGGCAAAGGCCTCGTTGACTTCAATCAGATCCACATCAGAGAGCTGCCACCCTGCGCGTTCCAGGCAGCGACGGGTAGCATAAACCGGGGCGATACCCATTAACGCAGGATCAACACCCACGCTGGCAAATGCCTTAATGCGGGCCAGGACGGGCAGATCCAGCTCGAGGGCTTTGCTTTCACTCATCATCATCACGGCCGCAGCGCCATCATTAATGGAGGAGGCGTTTCCCGCCGTCACTGAGCCCTGAGTTTCAAACGCAGGATTGAGCCTCGCCAGCCCTTCAGCGCTGGCGTCGGTGCGCGGCTGCTCATCGGTATCCACCACGGCAACCTCACCGTTCTGACGCTGCGTGCTGACCGGGACGATTTCATCCCGAAAGCGCCCGGCATCAATCGCCGCGCGCGCTTTTTGCTGCGAGCTTAACGCGTAAGCGTCCTGCAACTCACGGCTGATACCATACTCACGTGCCAGATTTTCCGCCGTCACGCCCATATGATAGTCATTGAACGCATCCCACAGACCGTCATGCACCAGACTGTCGAGCAACTGGCTGTTGCCCAGCTGCGCGCCGGTACGGCTGTCGGTCAGCACGTGTGGTGCCCGGCTCATATTTTCTTGTCCGCCGGCAATCACGACATCCGCTTCACCACACTGAATGGCCTGCGTCGCCAGATGCAGCGCTTTTAACCCTGAGCCACAGACGTCGTTGATGGTGATAGCGGAGACGGTATTGGGCAGGCCGCCCTTGAGGGCCGCCTGACGGGCAGGGTTTTGCCCGGCACCGGCGGTCAGCACCTGTCCCAGGATCACCTCATCAATTTCATGTGCTGCAATCCCGCTGCGTTCCACCAGCGCTTTCACCACTACGCTGCCCAAATCAACAGCCGAGTGGCGTGCAAGCGCCCCCTGAAAACAGCCGATAGCCGTACGCAACGCACCCACTATAACGACATCTTTCATCACAACCTCTGTGTTAAATGACATGACGATAGTAGTGGATTGTTATTGGCAATTATCTTAATTGTTTAAAAATAGTGAGTTTAATCACAAGGATTAGCGCGCATCCTGCAGATACTGCCGCAGCCAGCTTCCGGCAACGCCGGGCGGGGATCGTTTATTCCAGAGCAGATCGATACCGATCGCCCGTGGCCAGCCGGGGACATTCAGCTGCACCAGCGATTTCGCGGCGGCAAATTCATCCACCAGCGCGCACGGCAGCACGCACCAGCCAAATCCCTGCACCGCCATACTGAGCAGTAACAGGTAGTTGGGTGCCGACCAGACGGGTCCGCGTGCGAGCGTTGCCTCCCGCTCCAGATAGGTGCTGAGCCGCAATTCCCGCCAGCCGTGCAGCTCATCGGCCTGGATTACTTGCTGCCCGGCCAGAGGATGGTTGGTCGCGACATAGATTGCCATCCGGGTCTGTATCGGCAACCGGGTAAAACCAATATCGGTCGGATAACTGTCACGCGCTTCCGTGAGACCAACCTGCGCACGCGACTTCTGCAGCAGATCGATAACGTCCTCTTCCTCGCCAATCAGGCATTCAAATTCGGTATGGGGAAAGCGCTGGTCGAACTGGTTCATCAGGTCTTCCAGCACGTCCGGGTTGAGGGTATCGGAAAGAACAAACGTCAGGCGCGCCTCCGTTTGTGCCGTTAACGACACCGCCAGTTCGTCAAGCCGCGTGCTGGCCGCGAGGATCGCCTGCACATAACCCAGCACCTGTTCGCCCTGGGCGGTTAACACCGGCTGACGGGCCGAACGGTCAAACAGATCGAAGCCCAGATCGGCTTCAAGATTGGCGATGGATGTGCTCACGGTCGACTGGCTTTTACGTAACCGACGCGCGGCGGCAGAAAAAGAGCCAGCCGCGACGGTCTCAACGAATGCGGTAAGGGCTTCAGGTGAATAACGCATGCACTATCTACTTTATCGATGGATACCATCTTTAATATATCACCTTTAGCGATAACAATAGGCCGCATCAACGCCAAAATGCGTATTCACGAGGTCTAAAACTATGCAACATCAGGATGCACTCCAACGTAAACTGCCGGAGCGGATCTTTCATGCCGTCTGTTTCGAAGGGATTGCCACGGCGATCCTCGCCCCGACGGCGGCGTGGCTTATGCAACGTTCCGTGGTGGAGATGGGTGGATTGACCATTATTCTGGCAACCACCGCCATGCTCTGGAACATTATCTATAACGTCGGCTTCGACCGTTTCTGGCCGGTTCACCGCATCACACGCACGGCAAAAATCCGCGCACTGCATGCGCTGGGATTCGAGTGCGGGTTTATTGTGATCGGCGTGTCGATAGTCGCCGCGGTGCTGGGCGTCACGCTGCTGCAGACATTCACACTGGAAATTGGTTTCTTCCTGTTCTTCCTGCCGTACACCATGTTCTATAACTGGGCTTACGATACGCTGCGCGAGAAATTCCTTAAACGTCGCCAGCAGCGACGCGCCCTCGCAGGCTAATTCCCTCTGGCCGGACGCCCGCTCCGGCCAAACTCCTTCGAAGCAACTGCGCTCTCAACCCATAATTATGGTAAATTGCGCTCCATTCTGTTGGTTTGATAGTTGATACGTTGCTCTAATGTCGAAAATTTGGTCAAAAGATGAGACTCTCTGGAGTTTCGCTCTCTATGGCACGGCCGTGGGCGCAGGAACGCTGTTCTTGCCCATTCAGCTGGGCTCCGCAGGCGCTATCGTCCTGTTTATCACTGCCCTTGTGGCCTACCCATTAACCTACTGGCCGCACCGCGCGCTGGCACAATTCATCCTGTCGTCGAAAACAAAAGGCAATGAAGGGATCACCGGCGCCGTTTCCCATTATTACGGCAGGAAGATAGGCAACCTGATCACCACGCTCTATTTCATCGCCTTCTTCGTGGTGGTGCAGATTTATGCAGTGGCCATCACCAACTCGTTAACTGAGCAGCTGGCAAAACACATGACGGTGGATACCGCCGTTCGCGTGCTGGTCAGTTTTGGCGTGGTGCTGGTGTTAAATCTGATCTTCCTGATGGGACGGCATATCACCATAAAAGTGATGGGCTTCCTGGTGTTTCCGCTGATCGCCTACTTTCTGTTTGTCTCGCTCTATCTGACCGGAAGCTGGCAACCCGCGCTGCTCACAAGCCAGATGGCATTTGACCGCCATACGCTGCATCAGGTCTGGATTTCGATCCCGGTGATGGTATTCGCTTTCAGCCATACGCCGATTATCTCGACGTTTGCCGTTGACCGCCGTGAGAAGTTTGGCGACGCCGCCATGGACAAGTGCAAGAAAATCATGAAGATGGCGTACCTGATTATCTGCCTGAGCGTGCTGTTCTTCGTGTTCAGCTGCCTGCTCTCTATTCCACCGTCCTATATCGTTTCGGCAAAACAGGAAGGGGTAACCATTCTGTCGGCGCTGTCGATGATGCCCTCTTCTCCGGCATGGCTGGGGATTTCCGGGATAATTGTGGCGATTATCGCCATGTCGAAATCGTTCCTCGGCACCTATTTTGGGGTGATCGAAGGGGCGACGGAGATTGTGAAGTCATCGCTGAACCAGGTGGGCGTGAAAAAGAGCCGCGCCTTTAACCGCGCGATCTCCATCATGGGGGTGTCGTTAATCACCTTTGCGGTGTGCTGCATTAATCCGAATGCCATTTCGATGATTTATGCCATCAGCGGTCCGCTTATCGCCATGATCCTGTTTATCATGCCGACGCTGTCGACGTACCTGATCCCGTCCCTGAAACCGTACCGATCTGTCGGCAACCTGCTGACGCTGATCGTTGGCGTACTGTGCGTGTCAGTGATGTTTGTAGGCTAAACGCCCCTGCGCCCGGCGTTCTGCCGGGCGCGTTATTCGTCACGCCCTGAAATGTCGAGCGGAAACGGCCTGTCCTGCACGACCGTTTTCATGACCAGCGTTGAGCGAAGATGCTGAACGCCGGGCATCGCAGAGAGCTTCTCATCATAAAGTTTCTGAAAAGCCGGCAGGTCGCGGGTCACGACGTGCATCAGATAATCAGGATCGCCAAATAAACGCTGCGCCAGCACAATTTGCGGGATCTCTTCCACCGCCTCCTCAAAGGCGCTCACCGCTTTTCTGTCGCCCTCTTTTAGCGTCGCAAACACGATCGCCAGAAAGTTAAACCCCATTTTGGCGGGATCGAGACTGGCCCGGTATCCCGTAATGGCCCCGCTTTGCTCCAGCGCCCGCACGCGCCGGTGACACGGCGAGAGGCTCAGGTTCACCCGTTCAGCCAGCTCCGTAAGAGATAAACGGCCATCAGCCTGCAACTGCGCAAGAATTTTTCGATCGATGCTGTCCATGTGGAAGATTTTGTCAATTTCACCGTCTTTTGAGCATAACATTGAAAACTCATTTCGTCCGGATACCGATATGCTTTCTCTCTGTTGACGGGTGAAATTCTGGAGTTTTACAGACGATGGAAATGAGTATTGTGGCCGGGTTTTGGGTGGTGTCTTTCCTGCTCATCATGACGCCGGGCGCCGACTGGGCTTACGCCATTAGCGCCGGCATCCACGGGCGGCGCGTGGTACCCGCAGTGATGGGCCTCATGTCCGGGCATCTGCTGGCGACACTGATTGTGGTCGCGGGCGTGGGCGTCATGATGGCGCAACATCCGCTGGCATTATCCGGGCTGACAATAGCGGGAGCACTTTACTTGCTGTGGCTTGGTATCTCACTGTTACGCGCTCCTGGCGCACCGGAAAGCGCCACAACCTCGGCGGCAAACTGGAAACAGTGGGCGGTGAAGGGATTATGTATCAGCGGCCTTAACCCGAAAGTTTTTTTGCTGTTCCTGGCCCTGCTTCCACAATTTACTGACCCGAAGGGAAGCTGGTCGGTTGCGATGCAGATGTCCGCGCTGGGCTTGCTACATCTCATCACCTGTACGCTGGTCTATCTGCTGGTGGGATACGGTTCAAAAGCCATCCTGGCCACCCGCCCGCAGGCCGCGCGTCAGGTGAGCAGAGCATCAGGAGGAATGATGGTAGTGATTGCGGTGGTGCTGCTGTTTGAACAGATCAGATAAAAAAACACCGGCCATTGCCGGTGTTTTTCTACGCCCGAATATCGTCATATTCCCGCGTATTATCAAACTCATGTTTGGCAAACGGGCATAGCGGGATAATTTTTCGATTTTCACCGCGCATCTTTGCGACCACTTTTGCCACCAGCTGTTTACCCACACCTTGCCCTTTCAGGCTCGGATCCACATCGGTGTGCTCGATAATGCTCAGATGCTCACCGGTCGGTACGAAGACAATCTCTGCAACCTGGTTACCGTCAGCATCGTTGACGTAAAACTTGTTATGGCCTTCCAGAATATCCATGGTTCCTCGCTTATTTTTGGCGATACTTCAGCGCACCGCTCGGGCAGGTATCAATCACATGTACAACCGTTTCGACGTCCACTTCATCCGGTATAATCCACGGTTTACGTTTCAGGTTGAAGAGCTTAGCGCTCCCGCGCACGCAATTTCCTGAGTGTTTGCAGATCGCGGTGTTGAAGTAAACGTCAATTTTCTCTCCGGTATAGGCCCGGTAGCCTGCATCCAGTAGCGCTTTATCCACGACATTGCCTCTGTAATTATTCGGGTGCTGGATGAAGCATAGCCTTACGCGATCCTGATAGCTATAACCCCCAAAACGAAAAGCCAGGTCACAACTCTGTTTTCGCCAGATTGCATCCCCCATTTCCTCATGTCAGTCTGCGCAGACCGCTCTAATCAGACTCCCCGCGTCAGGTCGTATGAAACGCAGACTCTCTTTTCAGGTAAAACTTTTTTTAGCGCTGGTGTGCTTCTCCTGCCTGCTGTTAGTTCTGCTGGGAACCATCCTGTTTCATTTTATTGACCGGCAACTGCATCACGATCTCGGCCAGCGCGCCCGGGTTCAGGCCAGCGAAATCGCGTTGATGCCGGGTCTGGCGGAAAACGTCGCGGCCAGAAATATCCCCGCCATCGCCCGTTTAATTCAGCCTATACGGGCCGAAAGTGATGCCAGTTATATTGTCATTGGCGATACCCGGGAACAGCATCTCTATCATTCAGAATCTCCGGAGCGCATCAATTTACCGATGATCGGCGGGGATAATGCGGAGGTATTACAAGGCAAAACAATTATTTCGGTGCGTAAGGGTGGGATTGGGGTTTCACTGCGCAGCAAAGCGCCCATCTTTAATGCGCAGCATCAGGTGATTGGGATTGTCTCGGTCGGTTATTTGACGTCGTACATTGCGAATATCAATGCGCGTATTCTCTGGCAGTCCGGGTTATACGGTATGGGTCTGTTGCTGTTACTGTTTATTTTTTCCTGGTTGTTTACCCGCAATCTTAAAAAGCAGATGTTCCGCCTTGAGCCAAAAGATATTGCGCAACTGGTCTTACAGCAACGCGCGCTGCTGGAAGCAATGTATGAAGGGGTATTTGCCGTCAATGAAGAAAAGCAGCTGATTTTAATTAACCGTGCCGCCAGAGAGATGCTGGATATTCATCAAAGTGAGAAAGCGCTTATCGGCAAACCGCTGGAAGACGTTCTGCAAACGTCCCCCGGTTTTTTATCTCAGCGCTACGCCTCGGTTAGCCGCGGCAGCCACGACCAGATTGCGGTGCTTAACCAGCGCGAGGTGATTGTGAACCGCGTGGCGATTGAGGTTGAACCTGGTGTTGAAAGCGGTTGGGTTTATAGCTTTCGCGACAAGAATGATATCAACACTCTCAGCAGCCAGCTAAGCCAGATTAAACGCTATGCGGATAACCTGCGCATTATGCGTCATGAACAGCTGAACTGGACCGCCACGCTGGTGGGGTTGCTGCAGATGAAACACTATGACGAGGCGATCCGTTACATCCAGGCACAGTCAGAAGGGGCGCAGCGCGTGCTGGACTTCGTCTCAGCCCATTTTGTCTCGCCGGCCCTGTGCGGATTGCTGCTAGGGAAATATGTCAGCGCCCGGGAAAAGGGCGTTGAACTGCAGTTTGATCCCGCCTGCCAGCTCACCCGCATGCCTGCCAGCATCACGGAAACGGAGCTGGTGTCGGTGATTGGCAACCTGCTGGATAACGCCGTTGACGCCACCCTGAAAGCCCCGGTTCCCGCACCTGTAGAGCTTTACATTTCCGATCGCAACCAGGAGTTGCTGATAGAGGTGGCCGATCGGGGTTGCGGGGTGGATGAGGCGATGAAACCGCATCTCTTTCGCCAGGGATTCAGCAGTAAGCCGGAAAGCGAGAACGACATTGTGGGCACAGAGCACGGTATTGGCCTGTTTCTGGTGGCAGGCTATATCAACAAGGCGGGCGGCAGCATTGAGATAACGGATAACGCTCCTCAAGGCACGATATTCTCTGTGTTTATTCCCAATCCACTCCCCGTTCGACAGGGCTAACGCATGACCACGACCCGAGCACTTGATGTTGTGATTGTTGAGGATGAGCCGCACCTGGCGGAACTGCATCGCGAGTATATCGAGCAAAATTTCCATTTGCGCGTGGTGGGCATTGCCGCGTCGATTGAGCAGGCGTGTAACCTGATACGCCAGCATCAGCCGAGGCTGATACTGCTGGACAATTATCTCCCGGACGGTAAAGGCGTGGCGTTAATCGATAACCCGCTCCTCAAAAGCTATGAATGCTCGGTGATCTTTATCACCGCAGCCAGCGATATGCAGACCTGTAGCCATGCCATGCGCAGCGGCGCGTTTGACTACCTGATTAAGCCCGTTTTTTTCCAGCGTCTGCACGCCTCGCTGGAGCGTTTTATGCGTTTCATCCACACCGTGCAGCAGGTGAAGGTTGTCGACCAGCATGCGCTGGATCGCCTGTTTAACCTCCCCGCCGCGGACACCTCGCAGACCCCGTCCACAAAGGGTATTGAGCCTCACACCCTGAACCGTATTAAGCGTTTATTTGCGGAACACCCCGAAAAAACAATGTCGGTGGAAGAGGTGGTGGAATACGTCGGCATCAGCAAAACCACGGGCCGCCGTTATCTGGAATACTGCGTGGAAAGTGGGTTAATCAGCATCGAAATGCTGTATGGCAATATCGGACATCCCAGAAGGCTTTACCGCAAAGCGGCAGAGAAAACGTAATCCGTAACCGTTCGTTTGCTAAGCGTCGCGGATTTTATGGTGTTAATTGCTGAAACGACGCCGACAATCACACTTCGGAACCGCAACCCGCGCCCCCCTATTGTCGGCGCGGAGCTATGCGCTATGTTGACAATTAGTTCCTCAAATGTAACTAAAAGGTTAACTATAATGTCGAACATCTTCCGAATTTCTCTGATTACCGCTACCGTACTGTGTTCTGCTTCCGCACTGTCTGCTTTGCCGCAGGGCTACCCTGCTGACTATCAAAAAATGGTCGATGCCGCGACCAAAGAGGGCAAAGTGGTGATCTACTCCACCACCGACACCAAAGCTGCCGGGCCGCTGATTGAGGGCTTCGAAAAAACCTATCCGGGCATCAAAGTTGAATATAACGACATGAACAGCACCGAGCTGTACAACCGTTTTATCAGCGAACAGGCCTCGGGTGGCGGTAGCGGCGATGTGGTCTGGAGCTCCTCCATGGACACCGGGCTGAAGCTCGCTACCGACTACGCCATGGAGTACAAATCACCGGAGCAAAGTCAGCTGCCTAAATGGGCGGTCTGGAAAGATAAAGCCTACGGCACCACCTATGAGCCCGTCGTGTTTATCTACAACAAACGGCTGATCCCGGCGGGCGACGTGCCTGATTCCCATGCGGCGCTGGCTAAGCTTATTGCCAGCCAGACGGATAAATTCAAGAGCAAAGTCACCACCTACGACATCGAAAAATCGGGTCTGGGCTTTATGCTCTCGGTGCAGGATCACAAGGCCGATCCTAACTACTTCAAAACCCTGGCCGATATCGCCAAAGGGGGCTTAGCCGTTCAGTCTTCAACCGGCACCATGATGGAGAGGGTGTCATCAGGGGAAAACCTGATCGGTTTTAATATCCTCGGATCCTACGCGGAAGCGCGCGCGAAGAACGATCCGTCGCTGGGGATCGCCTATCCAAAAGATTACACCCTGGTGTTATCACGCGTGTCGTTCATCAGCCAGCAGGCGCAAAACAGCAATGCCGCGAAACTGTGGCTGGACTACGTCCTGTCTGAAAAAGGACAAAGTATTCTGGCAAGCCAGGCGGATATCCCGTCCATTCGTAACGATATCGACGGCAAAAATGATATCGACGGCCTGACGAAAGTGCTCGGCAATGCGCTGAAACCTATCCCGGTTGATGAAAGCCTGCTGGAGTATCTGCAGCCGAAAAAACGCCTGGAGTACATCAAACAGTGGCGTACCGCTGCCGCCAAATAAGCGTCTGAGCGCGACGCGGGTCGTCGCGCTCCTGTTACCTGAGTTCGTTTTGCTGGGCTGCAACACCAGGGATACCCCATGAATACATTACGCAGAAAGTGGCAAAGCCTGCCGCGCGGTATTGTCGTGTTGATAACCGCCCTGGTTATCTACACGCCGCTGTCGTTTATCGTGATACAGAGCTTCTTGTCCGCCCCGTTCTTTTCACCGGCAAAAGAGTGGAGCCTTGAATCATTTGGTTTTATCTTCACCGACCCTGATTTCTATAAGGCGCTGAAAAGCGGTTTTATTCTCGCTTTCGGGCTGGTCATCATCGCCATTCCGTTAGGGGGCGTGCTGGCCTTTCTGATGGTGCGTACCGACCTGCCCGGCCGCCGCCTGATTGAACCGCTGATCCTCGTGCCGGTTTTCGTGTCGCCAATGGTGCTGGGATTCGGCTACGTGGTGGCCGCCGGTCCGGTGGGCTTTTTATCCCTCTGGGCGCAGGCGCTGATTGGTTTCGTACCGTGGAATATCTACGACATGTCGAGCATCGTGGTCATTGCTGGCCTGACGCATGTTCCGCATGCCTATCTCTATATTTCGTCCGCGCTGCGAAGCGTCGGTTCCGATGTGGAAGAGGCCGCACGTACCGCGGGTGCGTCGCCGTTACAGGTGATGACCTCGGTCAGCCTGCCGATGGTGCGCCCGTCCATTTTGTACGCCATCGTTCTGCTGTTCTTCCTCGGTCTTGAAGTGTTTGGTCTGATGCTGGTCCTCGGCGATCCGGAGGGCAACATGGTGCTGGCAACCTACCTGTACCAGCTGACCAACAAGCTTGGCACCCCTTCCTACCACCTGATGGCGGCGGTTGCGGTGGTGCTGATCTGTATCACCATTCCGCTGGTCATGCTGCAGCGTCGCCTGATGCGCACCGCCAACCGTTTCGTGACCATGAAAGGCAAAGCGTCCCAGGCCCGGGCCTTACCTCTGGGTAAATGGCGCTGGGTGGCGGGCGCGGTGGTCGCCTTCTGGCTTACCGTCACGATCGGCGTTCCCCTGCTCGGCGTGGTATTGCGCGCGTTTATCTCAAACTGGGGCGTGGGCGTTTCACTGTGGGACGAGCTTTCCCTGAGTACTTTTCGCACGATATGGGCGCAGCCGAACCTGCTGCGTGCCATCGTCAACTCCATGTCCATTGGGGTCATTGGCGGCGCGCTGGCCGTGGCGTGCTACCTGTTTGTCGGTATCGCCATGCACCGCAAACCGGACAATACCACGCGTTTCCTGGATTACAGCGTCCTGGTGCCGCGTGCCGTGCCTGGCCTGCTCGCGGGTCTGGCCTTTCTCTGGGTGTTCCTGTTCCTGCCAATGTGGCTGGATAATTCGCTGAAATCGGGCTGGCTTTCCGGGTTCGCCTGGAGCGACTGGATGCGCGAAAACCTGATTGTCTGGCTACGTTCACTGCGCAGCACCATTTTCAGCGTCTGGCTGGCCTATACGGTGGTCTGGATGGCGTACGGGCTGAGACTCATCTCGTCCACCCTGCTGCAGGTCGCGCCGGAGCTTGAAGAGGCTGCCCGCAGTACGGGGGCTACACGTGGCCAGATCACCCGCCATGTCACGATCCCGCTCTCCCGCTACGGCCTTATCGGTTCGTGGCTGCTGATGTTCCTGATTTTTGAACGCGAATATTCAACGGGTGTGTACCTGCTTTCACCCGGCACGGAAACCATCGGCTCGATGCTGGTATCCCTCTGGGCCGCGGGAGCCATTGATATTGTGGCGGCGCTCTCTTTTATTAACATCCTGCTGGTGGTGGTAGGTCTGGGCATTGCCCTTCGTTTCGGAGTCAAAATACATGATTGAATTAGCGGTTAACGATCTGCACCTGACCTACGGCGACAATCCTGTTTTAAAAGGGGTCTCCATGAACCTCAACCGCGGCGAAGTGGTCTCCCTGCTGGGGCCATCCGGCAGCGGGAAAACCACTCTGCTGCGTGCGGTGGCGGGCCTGGAAAAACCGACTCAGGGCTCGATTATCATTGGCAAAAACAAAGTCTATGACGGCACGCCGCGCAGTGAGATCCCGGCGGAAGAGCGTAACCTGGGCCTGGTGTTTCAGTCGTATGCGCTGTGGCCGCACAAAACCGTTTTTGAAAACGTGGCCTATCCGCTCAAGCTGCGCAAGGTTCCGGCCAAAGAGATCCAGCAGCGCGTACAGGACGTGCTGGACCAGCTCGGGCTGGGCCATCTGGGCAAACGCCACCCGCACCAGCTCTCCGGTGGACAACAGCAGCGCGTGGCAATTGGCCGGGCGCTGGTCTACAACCCGCCGGTCATTTTACTGGATGAACCGCTCTCTAACCTCGACGCCAAGCTGCGCGAAGAGGCTCGCGTATTCCTGCGTGAGCTGATTATCAAGCTGGGCTTATCCGCGCTGATGGTAACGCACGACCAGAATGAGGCGATGTCGATTTCCGACCGTATCCTGCTGCTTAACAACGGTAAAATCGAGCAACAGGGCACACCGCAGGAGATGTACGGCTCGCCGAAAACGCTGTTTACCGCTGAGTTTATGGGCAGCAATAATCGCCTGCACGGCAAGGTTACGGAAGTACGCGACGGCAAAGCGCGTATCGAAGGCAAAGGCTGGGTGCTGTGGGGCCAGGCCGGTGAAGGGGTACGAAGCGGTGAAGACGCCACCGCGGTGATCCGCGTCGAGCGCGTGGTGGTGGTCGAGGGGCCGGGTGAAAACCAGCTGGCGCTCCCGTTACTGACCAGCATGTATCTCGGCGACCGCTGGGAATACCTGTTCCGCACGCCGGGGGATGATTTTGTCATTCGCGCCTATGGTCACGAGGCCCGGGACCCGCTGCACTGCCACCTTTCGCTGCCTGAAAAGCACGTGTGGATCTTCCCGAAAAACTAAATGTAAAAAGGCTGCGATAAGCAGCCTTTTTTATACCCGACATACTGCCTGCACACGGCAGTGAAAACCTTACGTCATCAGCTTACCAGGCAAGACTGCCCGCGCTGAGTCAACGTCCATAAGGTTGTGACCGCCGGGATGAACGCAGACTGACCGGCGTTCAGCGTCATGGTGGCACCCTCGGCGTGGCTGAGCGTGGCACTCCCCTTCAGCACCAGCAGAATTTGCGCACGGTCTGTCCGGATGCTTTGCTGCTCGCAATGTTCAATGACGCTAAAGCGAAAATCCGTTACCGGGATCGGGTATTGCTGCATCCCCTCTTCCCGCTGCGGATGCATCCTGAGGCGGTCGGCTGGGGTTTCGTCAAACACCGTACAGCGCACTAATTCTGCCACGTTGATGTTCTTGGGGGTTAAGCCCGCGCGCAGCACGTTGTCAGAACTGGCCATGACCTCTACCGCCGTACCGTTCACATAGGCATGTAGCGTACCGGCGCGCAGGAACATCGCCTCACCCGGCGCAAGCGTAATGCAGTGCAGATACAGCGGGGCCAGAGCCCCGATGTCCCCCGGGTAGTCTCGCAGTAGCCGTTCGATAAAGGGCGCTACCGGAGCAAACACCCCGCATGCAAGTCGCGCTTCCAGACACGTCAGCACGCCCTCTTTTTCCGCCGGCTCAAGCGCCATCAGACGCGTAAAAAAGGCCTTAAGCCCTTCAGCATGCAGGTTGTTGCGAAACAGCGACAGCGCGGACGTCAGGGCCGGGGCATCCAGGCGCAAAAAGTGATTAGCAATCTCCTGATACGGCCGGAAGCCGTTCATGGCCATAAAAGGCGTCAGGGCAAAAACCAGCTCGGGCTTATGGTTCGCATCGGTGTAATCCTCTCCGGGCAGGTTGCCCTGACGGGCGAACCCGTCTTCTGCCTGGCGCTTATTGGGATGTACCTGCAGCGACAGTGCGCGCTCCGCTGACAGCAACTTCAGCAGGTAAGGCAACTGCCCCGCAGTTTCTCCCGCGCACGCGCCCAACATCTCTGCCGGCCTCTGTGAAATAAGGTCCTGTAAAGAGCGTAACCCTGTATCGGTTTCAATCTCCGAGCAGCCTGCGGGGTGGCTTCCCATCCAGACCTCGGCCTGGGGTTGATCGTCAGGGTTGAGCAGGCCAAAAAGATGATTAAGCGCTACCCGACTGCCCCAGGCGTAATTTTTGATGCCGTTACGCATCCGGTAAAAAGGCTGACTCATTGCGTATCCTTTTCACATTCGCCAGGGGTGAAGCCATTTTCAGCCGCCAGCTGCGCAAACCACAATGCGTTACGTTTGATTTGTCGCTCCCCGGTGGCTAAATCCAGACGCCAGAAGCCATATCGCCGCTTGAAGCTGTTGATCCAGGACCAGTTATCAATGAAGGTCCACTGATGAACACCAAAACAGTTGGCGCCGTCAGCGATACCACGATGCAGCTGGGCCAGATGCTCCTCCATCAGAGCGATACGGAAGGTGTCATCTATCACGCCATCGGCCTGCACCGGCCCTTCGGACTGCAGATCCATCGCGATGCCAATTTCCGCCAGATACCATTTAATATTGCCGTAGTTATCGCGAATATTGCAGGCAATGTCATAGATAGCTTCCGGGTGGATCTCGTTATTGTCGCGATAAGGGTTAAACCGTCCCTGAGGATCAATATAATTTTCGAAATAGACTTCCGGCGTGAAGTAATCGAGCGCGTAAACGCTTTCCCGCGCTTTCACCCTTCTCGGCACATAATAATTCACCCCCAGAAAATCAATTCTCGACTGCAGGATCGTCTCCACATCCTGCCGTGAAACCTCTGGTAAGCAGCCGTTTGCGGTTAAGATTTCGCACAGTTCTTTGGGGAATTCATGTTTAACCAGCGGGTCGAGGAAGCTACGGTTAAACAGCAGGTCGGCATACCAGGCCGCTTTTTTATCGGCCTCGCTGTCGCTGCGGGTATAAGAAGGCGTGAGGTTGAGCACGACACCAATCTCACCCGGCAAGCCCATTTCACGGTAGACATTCACCGCCCTGGCGTGCGCCAGCATAATATTAAAGGCGACCTGAGCCGCCAGTTTGCCATCTTTTTTACACGGATAATGGAAGTCATATAAATAACCGCCTTCCACCGGCACGATCGGCTCATTAAAGGTTATCCAGTATTTCACCTTATGGCCAAACAGCTCGAACGCGGTGCGGGCGAAGCGGGCAAAAAGCTCGGTTACGTAGGATGACTCAAATCCGCCATATGCTTTTTGCAGCGCCTCGGGCATATCAAAATGGTAAAGATTGATGATGGGCTCGATGCCGTTGGCAATCATTTCATCGAAGTAATCGTTATAGAAGCGGACGGCGTCGCGGTTTGGCTGTCCGGTTTTGAAATCATCGATCAGACGTGACCACTGAATAGAGGTTCGAAACGAGTTAAACCCCGTTTGCTTCATCAGGGCTACGTCTTCTTTATATTTACTGTAGGTTTCACAAACGTGCTGCGGACCAATCTGCTGAAAAAAACGCTCCGGTTGTTCGGCAAACCAGCTGTCCCAGACAGAACGGTGCGGCTTATTGGCTATGCCTTCCGTCTGCGGACCTGATGCCGCTGCGCCCCAAAAAAAACCTTCCGGGAATTGATACCGGTTCATAACGCCTCCTGAATGAAAAAAAGGGCTGCCCCGAACAGGGCAGCCAAATAACTACTCTGCAGTGACTTCAATTGATTTGATGAACATATATCCCCAGTCGCCAGAGAACTTGCCAAAGCTAATGGTGTTGTCCCCTGCCCTGAGCGCGACCGGTACGATCATCGTCTGGCCTTTCTCATCCGTTTGCGGGAATTCAATGCTCACCGGCGTTCCGCCGTTCACAATGAACGAGTTTTTCTTACTCCCCCATTTGCCGTTAAATTTCACGTGCAGGGCAAACTTACCGTCCCAGGGGGCGTTAACCTGCCAGGTCACGCTGTCTCCGTCATTGGCAAAAGGACCAAGGAAACCGTCTTCACCAATCGCTAACGTATCTTTATCGCTCTTGGTGATGTTTAGTTTCCCCTTGCTGACGTCCAGCGTTCCGCCGCCAAAATGACAGTAGTCCGCCGGCACGGGTCCCGCCGCGGCCTTCACGCTAACGTTTACCGTCTTGCTGCTTTTCAGCAGTCCATCGTCAGCGGTAAAGGTCAACGCATAGTCACCGGGAGCCGAGAACCAGGCACGGGTTTCCGCTTTGGTGCTGTCACAAAAGTGGACGTTATCCTTGCCTTCGTGATGCCATGCCACGCTGACCTTCGGCTCCGGCAGATTGTCATCCTGCCAGGCCGCGGTGAGCTGAACGCCTTTATCCACGGTGGTAGAGAGCGCCTCCTGCAGAGTGATGACCGGCGGCAGGTTTTTCTGCGTATGCTCAAGGCGAATCACATTTGAAGGCGCAGACTGACCGCTTTCGTTCTTTGCGATCACCCGGTAGTAGTAAGTCTGGCCCAGCGTCAGGCTGCGATAGTCATCACGGAAGAGATCCATTTTTGCCGGATCCCACTCATTTTTGCCGTCAGAGATATCCTGACCAACGCGAGTCCACGGGCCGTGTGGCTGAGTCGCTCTCTCCACATCGTAATAACGCCCGACGGGGGATCCCATCCAGTTAATGGCAAACGGTGAGTTGCTCTCGCGCAGCTTAGGTGCTTCCGGGACCGGCAGGGCCGGCGCCTGGCTCAGCCCCGCCATTTGCGCCGAGGCGGTTCGCACCAGATTGACGACCTCCATCTCCTGGTTTGCTTTGCCCTCGACCGGGAAACCAGGCAGATGGTAGCTGTAGTGCCCGGTAAACTCTTTGTGCCAGTAAAAACCACCATCATGGCGATGACCACGGAAGCCCCAGATAAAGCCCCCCGCCGCCTGCGCGCCATTGACCTCGGTATGCACAATGGCCTGCATGATAGTGTTAAGGTCTTTTTGATCGAGCAGACCAAATTCGCCAACCAGATAGACCTTTTTGCCGCCAATCGCCTCCAGATCTTTACGAACCTGCTCGGGGTGGTTGTTCTCGGCGTTGGTGTAATAGTGGTTACTGATGATGTCGACGTTCGGATCGTTGAGCGCGAAATCATTCACCTTTTTATAGGTACCATCGACGACAAGCTGATGGGGCGCCCACTTGCGGATCCAGGCCGACGTTTTCTGCAGGAAATCAGCATTGGTGTTTTCCAGCTCATTACCCGTTTCCCAGGCCATGATCGCCTTTTCATCGTAGTAATGGCGTCCCGTAATGGTGTTGGTACGGGTAATCACCTGACGGATCACATCCTGATAAGCACGGTAGGTTTTACTGTCAGTTCGATAAAAATCTTCCGGCTTTTCATGATAAAACGCGGCCAGCTGTTCGCGTCCTCCCCACCACCACCAGTGGTCAATAAACGGCAGAATCAGGCGCAGCCCCTGCTTATCCGCCTCGGCAATCATGTTGTCATACACTTTCATGGCCGTTTCATTCAGCCGCGGCATGCCGTCCGGCGTTGCCGGTGCCAGAATATGTGTCTCACGTCCGCAGGCAGCATCATTTTCCTGCTGCACGGAAAGCACATATACGCGCTGTGCTTTAGCACCGGTTTGCACCAGCGCTTTGATCCAGTTCTCCTGCTCTTCAGCAGTCGGCCATCTAAAGTATTGCCCCCAGCCGCGCGGATCCGCCTTACAGGTTCCGCGCGCGTCATCTTCTATACGATGCAGCTCCGGGGCGTGGATCCCGGCGAAGCGAAAGACGCGATCGCCATCTTTTAACGCTGCGCCATCACGAGTAATAAAGTGTTCAAAATGGGATTGCTCGGCCGCCAGAGCCCCCGCGCTTCCCAGCGCGGAGAGTAAGGAGACGAGAAGCAGTTTTCGAATCGGGAAAGCCATCTCTTTTCTCCTCAGAACCAGACTTCAGCCTGCACACCAAAATTCAGCGTATCGGTATCGCCGCTACGTGAATATCCCCCCGGACTCAGGGTGCCAGTGCTCCAGTCGTAATTTCTGTCCATCGCATCCGAGACGCCTTTATCCCATTTTGCGTAGGTGGCAAAGAAGCGCAGTTGCGGACGGCTCCAGAAACCTGAATCAAAGGTCAGGGTCGGCGCAATGGTCACCTTGGTCAGGCCACCTTTCCCTTTACCGTTTACGCCCATGTAGTTTTTATCATCCAGATATTCGTAGCCCACCTCATATTGCATGGCGAAGTTTTTGGTTATCTGATGATACGGACGGATACCCGCTACCCACATGGACCGTCCCCAGCCGTCATCGTCGTTGGTCCACCAGCGGTAGTTTTTGTCTTTCTGATAAAACGCAAAGGTCGATACTTCCACGTCACCCAGGTTGGCCATGCTGTCCAGCACGACGCGCCAGGATTGCGTATCCTCAAGGTTTGCCCAGCCCCAGCCGTTTTTACCCAGCGAATCCGCGGCGGCCAGGCCTTTGCCATACTGGAAAGCGATGCGGGAGTATCCGTTGGTCAGGCCGTAGAAGCTGTCAAAGTTGTACAGCGCCGTCACGCCGTACCCCTTCTCAGCCGAGGTAGGATGGTTTTCATTGCGGTTCATGTGGTGGCCGATAAGTTCGACGTCGAGCCCGGTGCCGCCGATCTTTTTAAACCAGAGGTTAAGCGAATAGTCATCCGGATAGCCCTGATCCCCCAGATCTACCGGATAAGCTTTGGCTTCGTCGGTGGTCGAGAAGGCATACACACCCGCATCAAAGCGCGCAAAGCCTAAATCCAGGTTATCGAACCCGCCCCCGGTTCCGTTGTACTGAATGTACTCCCAGTCGAACTGGTGGCTGGAAAGGTTGGAGCTGCTGTAGCGTTTACCGGCCCAGAAGGTCATGTCCGGGGCAAAATCGAGATTCGTTAATTCAGCAAACCCTTCGCGGAACTGGGTCTCTTTGCCGTCATCGTCAGTACAGTTCCAGTCGGCGGTACATTTGGTCTGGTGCGTCAGGTTGGCCTGAATACGTGCGACTGCGCCTGAATCCGACTTCAGCGTTACCGTCGGGATCAGCTCAATTTTGGTATCTTCTTCGTTACCCAGACGCCATTTCCCGTCAGGCATCAGCCCCACCGAATCGACCCGGTTGCCATCGCTATTGGCAAGAATACCCGAGCGTAAATAGCCGTGGAGGGCGAAATCATATTTCTCATCGGCGCTGGCATAACCGCTGATGACAGTAAGAGCAATCAAGGACAGAGGTATTGATTTCATTAACGTTTGCATAGGTTCCCTTTGAATTTTTATTTTCACGGTTAAACGTGCAGGGGAAATGTAAGGATCAAATTCGGAAATGTACATCCACAAACGGAAAGCGCTTTCCATGTTTGCCGGATTGAATCACAAATTTAAGATCAAAGAGAAAATTTTTGTGAAGAATGTCACGAAATAATCTTCTGCCCATCAGGAACGGGCAGAAGCAGGGAGGCGGGGATTATTTTTCCAGCTGCATCAACTGGCGTTCATGAACCTTGAAGAAGGGGCGATAGAGCATCCATGCATTGAAAAAGGCGAACAGGCACATGCACATATTTTTCCAGCTGCCGTTCGCCGACCAGGCTGCGCCCAGCGGTGAAGGCATAGACCAGGGCAGCATGGCGACGGCTCTGTCGAGCACGCCAAGCTGGGTTAAATACCAAGCTATACAGGCATTTATCAGCGGTACAAACACAAAGGGCAGTAAAAAAACCGGGTTCATGATGACGGGGAAACCAAACAATATCGGCTCGTTAATGTTGAACAGCGACGGCAGAAGGCCAATTTTCCCGACGCTCTTTAACTGCCGGGATCGGCTTCGCATCGCCATAAAGACCAGCGGCAGCGTAGAGCCGATACCGCCAATCAGCAGATAAAAATCCCAGAATCCCTGCAGATAAATATGGGGCAGCACGGCTTCCCCGGCGGCCAGGGCCCGCTGGTTTTCAAACAGATAGGTGAGCCAGAACGGGTTCATGATGCCCGTAATGATCAGGGCACCATGAATACCGACGAACCATAAAAGATTACACAGAAACAAGGAGATAAGCACCGCCGTAAGGGTATCGGATGCCACGATAAGCGGGCGTAAGGCCTCGCCAATCAGCTGCGGCAAAATTTGTCCGGTCGTCTGCAGCATCACGGCATTCATTACGCTAATGGAGAGCATGATCACCAGCAGCGGCATCAGCAGCTGGAAACCATTTCGCGTCATCACCGGTACCTCCTCCGGCAGACGAATGCACCACCCTCTTTTGTAGAAAAACCTTATTATTTCAATAGAGTAAGCGCTTGAAATGAGCGCAGTGAAAAGCCCCATCCCGCCCAGAAAAATATTCGTTGCACCGTTATCCCGAAAGCCAATGAACAGCAAAAAGGAGAGGCAACCGGTGAGTCCACACAGCCGTTCCGGCAGTTGATACTGCTTGGCCAGACTGGCGCTGGCACCAAACGCGACAATCAGCGCCACCAGTCCGAGCGTCAGCTCAAAGGTTGGCAACAGCATCGGACGCAGCAGCAGATAGACGTGTCCGAGGCGCGATGCACTTGAAATGGCGAACGGTGGAAACAGCAGTGGCACCATCAGGCTTCCCACAATCACAAAAGGCATGGCGAGGGAAAAGCCGTCCCGCATCGCGGTAATATGTTGATTTCTGGTGATTATATTGGCTGCTGGTGTGAGACGTTGCTCAATCAAATCCACAGCAACATTCATCAAATGAATGTTCATAACTCGACCTTAATAGTTCGTGAATAGCCGCGATGATCTCGCACATCCGGACAAAGTGAAAGATTCCCTCAGGTGATCGCGGTCACAATTACCTTATCCACCAACGGAAAGCGCTTTCCGTTTTGTTCCATGATGACTATATTCCAGCCATAAGTTCAAAGGAGACGTTATGAAAAAAATCATGTTGTGTTGTTCTGCCGGGATGTCCACCAGCCTGCTGGTGAAAAAAATGGTCGACGAAGCGCAAAAGCGTGGCCTGGAAGCGGAGATCAAAGCGTTTGGCGTAGCCGAATTCGCCGAGCAGGTCGGTCACTATCAGGTGGTGCTGCTTGGACCGCAGGTGAAGTACATGCAAAGCGATCTTCAGAAACAAGCTGATAAATACGGGATCCGTGTTGAGCCTATCAACATGATGGATTACGGCATGCAAAAAGGGGGCGCCGTTCTCGATTTCGCCCTCTCCCTGATAGATAACAAATAACGAAGGGAAAACCCATGAGCTCTCTGTACGCGAAACTTATCCAGGTCATTGAACAGAAAATTACCCCGATGGCAGGCGCCGTCGGGCAGCAGAAGTATGTGACCTCGATTCGTGACGGCTTTATCACCGCCCTGCCGTTCATGATCGTCGGTTCCTTTATGCTGGTGTTTATTTTCCCGCCCTTCTCACCCGACACGTCCTGGGGTTTCGCCCGGGCATGGCTGCAATTCTCCTTGGATCACCGTGAAGCCCTGATGCTGCCGTTCAACTTCAGCATGGGGATCATGACGATCTTCATTTCAGTCGGGATCGCCGCGAGCCTGGCCAAACATCACGATCTGGATGCCCTTACCGCCGGCATGCTGTCGCTGATGGCATTTCTGCTGGTGGCTGCGCCGTTAAAAGACGGGCAGATTTCTACCGCCTATTTCTCCGGGCAAGGGATCTTCACGGCCATTCTGGTGGCTATCTACTCTACCGAGCTGTATGCCTTCCTGAAGCGTCACAATATTACCATCCGCCTGCCGCCAGAAGTGCCTACGGGCGTTGCGCGTTCGTTCGAAATTCTGATCCCGGTGCTGGCAATTGTTGTCACTCTGCACCCGCTCAACCTCTTCATTGAGGCTCAGCTCGGCATGATTATTCCGGAAGCGATTATGTCGCTGGTGAAACCGCTGGTTGCCGCCTCCGATACGCTGCCTGCCATTCTGCTCTCGGTGCTGGTGTGCCAGGTTCTGTGGTTTGCGGGCATCCACGGCGCGCTAATTGTCACCGGAATTATGAACCCGTTCTGGATGGCGAACTTGTCGGTTAACCAGGCAGCAATGGCTGCCGGTCAGGCGATCCCGCACATTTACGTTCAGGGATTCTGGGATCACTACCTGCTGATTGGCGGGGTCGGCTCTACGCTGCCGCTGGCGTTACTGCTGCTGCGCAGCAAAGCGGTGCATCTGCGTACCATTGGGCGTATGGGTGTGGTGCCGGGGATGTTTAATATCAACGAACCGATTTTATTCGGTGCCCCTATCATCATGAATCCGCTCTTTTTCCTGCCGTTCGTGCTGGTTCCGATGGTCAACGCCACCCTCGCCTACTTTGCCCTTGATTTCGACCTGGTCAGTCGCGTGGTCTCGATGACACCGTGGACAACGCCTGCCCCTATCGGCGCATCCTGGGCGGCCAACTGGAGCTTTAGCCCGGTGATCCTCTGCCTGCTGTGCATGGTTACCTCAGCGGCCATGTACTTCCCGTTCCTCAAAGCGTACGAGAAGCAGCTGCTGGAACAAGAGCATGAAAATGCGGTTGAACAATCTGAAGAAGCGGCACAGTCCGTCTGATAGTGAAAACACAGAGGTTACTGATGGAATTAGAAGAACAGGTCATGGGCATTATTATCAATGCCGGTCAGTCACGCAGTCTCTGCTACGAAGCGCTTGGCTTCGCAAAAAAAGGTGACTTTGCCTCAGCCGACGCGCGAATGAAAGAGGCGGCGCACTTCGCCCGTGAAGCGCATCTGGTACAAACCCAACTGATCGAAGCTGACGAAGGGGAAGGCAAAACCAAAATGACGCTGGTGATGGTGCACGCTCAGGATCATTTGATGACCTCGATTCTGGCGAAAGAACTGGTGACGGAGCTGATCGAACTGTACCGCACTCGTCAGGCATAACCATTCAGGAGAGGCGCTGGCCTCTCCTTTTCGAGGAACGTATGCACTATCTTGGACTCGATATTGGCGGCACAAAAATGGAAGCCGTTCTGCTTTCGCCTCAGGGCGAATGCCTTTGGCGTGAGCGTCGTCCGACGCAAAAAGAGAGTTATGACGCCTTTATGCACCATCTGCTGGCGTTTATCGGCGAAGCGCGCGCGGTAAGTGAAGTGCCATTCAGTATCGGTATTGGCCTGCCGGGGGCCATCGACCCACAAAGCGGGCTAATTAAAAACTGCAACTGCCTGGTGCTCAACGGTCACGACCTGAAACATGATTTAGCACAGCAGCTCAATCAGCCCGTGTGGATAGCCAATGACGCGGACTGCTTCACCCTGTCTGAAGCGGTTGATGGCGCAGGCGCAGAAGCAGATACCGTCTTTGGCGTAATTGTCGGTACCGGATGCGGCGGTGGCGTGGCGGTACATAAGCGTCTGCTTCAGGGGCCAAACGCCATCGCTGGCGAATGGGGACATAACCCGTTGCCTGGCTATGCCCCCGAGACGGATGGTCCGGCGCAGTCCTGCTATTGCGGGAAACATAACTGTATCGAAACCTTTATCTCTGGCACCGGCTTTGCCCGCCGTTATCCCAGCGAACTGAGCGCGCAGGCCATCATTGAAGCGGCGGCACAGGGAGACCTGACCGCGCGGGCCCATTGGTGCCACTTTATCGACGCCTTTGCACGCAGTCTGGCCTCGGTGATCAATATTCTTGATCCGCAGGTTATTGTGTTGGGCGGTGGGTTATCAAATGTCAGCCAGCTGTACGACGAACTTCCGGCCGCCATCAGGCCCTACATCTTCTCGGAAAGCTGCCGTACCCGTATCGTCCCGGCCCGTTACGGCGACGCCAGTGGCGTGCGTGGCGCGGCGTGGCTACCGGGTTTGCACGCCGCGCAGACGTGAAACCGCCTGTGGGGGGCGCTAAGATTCTTAAGGTGGGTTATGTTAAGATAACCAAAACCCACCACGCAGAAAATGCTATGCCAACGATTGACGATGTATCACGATTAGCCAATGTCTCACGAGCAACCGTCTCACGCGTGTTGACGGGGACGCGCGGCGTGCGCGAAGAGAGCCGTGAAGCCGTGCTGCGCGCCGTAGAAGAGCTTAATTATCGCCCAAGCTTTGCCGCGCAAAACCTGGCAAGTCAGTCATCAAGCTACGTTGGTCTGGTTCTCTCTGCGAAGGATGAAAGCAGCGGAGCACGTTTGCTGCCTGCGCTCTCCCGCGCCATGAAAGCGTTGAATAAAACGCTCATCGTAGAGTACGTAAACGATCCTGTTGAGCAGGCTGTCACCGTTGATGATCTTCAGCGCCAGTGCGTTGCTGTCGTAGTCTTTGGGCCGGTTGCGGCCGGTTGCGCAGAGAATGTTATCTCCTTCGATCGTCCCATGGTGGATGCGAAACCTCAGGGATATGACTTTGCCTTTGCGACGGAAAGCGCCTGTCGTTACATGACGGGTAAGGGCCATCGCAATATCGCACTGGTGATTGACAGCGAACACGATGACAACAGTAAAAAGATGGTGGAAGGCTATCGCAACGTCCTGCAAAACTACTCTTTGCCGTTTAATCGCCAGCTGGTGTTAACGGCGAATGAAGATGTTGAACAGGCGCTGCTGACGCTCATCAATAGCCTGAGCAAGTTTTCCGCCATTGTGGTTAAACGTGATGCCTATGCCGCTGAAGCGATGCGTCTGTTCCGGGAATTTGGCATTTCCGTTCCGCAGGAAGTATCGCTGCTGAGTCTGGAAGATTCGCCTCTGGCAACCCAGCTCTATCCACAGCTGACCTGTATCTCGTGGCCAATGGATCAGTTGCTCACTCAGTGCGTTGAGCGCATTAAAAGCCTGGTGGATGGCCGACCTGTTCGCACGTCAGAGCTCTCCCCCGTGATTGGTAAACTCACACCTCGCCAGTCGGTGATGGAAAAAAGCTAGCGGGTACGCAGCGATTGCCGGCTTAAGGGTGTGATAACACAATAAACGTTATCCCTGTTCTGGAGCGAGATGATGAAAACCTTTCTGTTCATAAGTGCCCTCACCTTTTTCCCGGCGCTCTCCTGCTATGCCATCGCTCAGGAAACGTCCCTGCCGCTGAAAGAGCAAATTCATACCGATGAAGGTACGTTATGCGTGTATGGCGATGCTTCGCGCAGTGAAAAGGTTGTGATGCAGGGCGGCAACGATTGCCCACAGAGTAAAGCGGCAAAACAGTCCTGATTGTTTTGAGGGGGTGGAGTTATTACCAGGCGGTAAGAATGTACACCCCTTATTTTTGATTAAAAGTCAGTCCTGCGACAAATTAAGATGGAGTCTGGTCATTAAGCGATAAATGAGGTCTGTACTCGTTATAGCCCTGCCGCAAGCCATTTATGATTTTCCGGGCATGGAAATATCGCTGAATCCGTGCTCACTCAGACATAACGCCCACGGCTTCCCGCTTCACTTCGGGTACTTCCATACCGCCAGACTTCTTGCATAAGTTCCAGAAGATGGCGTCTTAAATAGCATCCTTAAGACAGCGTTTCAATGCAAAACCCCGGTTCGTCCTGGCGGAGGATACAGATGATGTATTTGTCAAAAACACTTTTTTAAGGGGACGTTCTCATGTGGTTTATACAGATATAACTTACATTGTGATGTGTTAATGAATGGGGAGCAGGTCACGGCGGTTATACCTGAGTTTGTTCTCAACCATCCTCAAGCGGATGTATGGAAACAATAGTCACAATGGAATATCAATATACTGGTGACTTGAAGAAGTAAGATCTTGGGGGCATTCTGCTCCCTTATCCTTTGGGATACGAAAATTCTGCGGTGACTAAATGCGATTCTGACTTATCAGATTGGACGTCATACGCGAAGTTATATCGTTTTCCAGATGTAAACTTAAATCCAAATACTGGAAGACACTCACCCTTCGGTACATAAACAGGCTTGTCATCGAAAATCTTGTGAAGAGAGTCGCTATTATCGCTATTGATTTGAATAGCAGTGATCCGTTCCTGCGGCTCCAGTGGTGACACCACACAAACTTGATTATCTTTGATTAATGCCGTTGTAGATTCGCGATCTACCATTCGATCACCAGGCCCAGGGCATCCCGTTAAGAGGAATACAACACCCAGCAATATTTTATTCTTCATGTTTAACGCCCCTTCCCTGTTACGATTTTCTGATAAAGCGAGGGGACATCCTGCGACATATCAACGCCCCTGTACATCCCCATGCGCCCTGGTCTCTGATAGTAAGACCACTTATTGATACCATAAACCAGCAGTAACCAGTAATCAGCCAAAATAGAGGCTTGCTGTTCAAGAGAGTAATCAGTGAGCTTTTCTTTATCCAGCTTGTAGGTATATTCAGCAGCCCAGCTAAAAGCCCCCCTCACTCTCACCCATTGCCCATGTTGGTGTTGCCACACATGCCCCAGTTCGTGGATGAAAACGTATTTATCTTCGATGAAAACAGAGTTTGCGGAAAAATCTTCTCTGTACATCGACTTTCTGTACCATAACTCTCCGTTGGGAGTCATCGCATAGTTTTGTTTCTGAAGTCCGAAGGGTAAATAGCTGTCGCAATGAATCCAGACACGGCTATAAACTATTGAATCTCCGAACACCCTACGAGCCATTGCAATCTCGCCTAACGTCATCCGGCGTAATGTACCTTCCTCCGCCTGCGCGCTCATAAACTGCCCTCCTTGTATGATTTATCTACATCGTAAAATCATAATTCGAAATAGTCTATACGCGAACTTTAGCCATTCATCAAACGCAGTAACGGTGCAAACACTACTCCCCGTTGCTTTTATCCCCCTCCTCTTGCCGCATAGATTCTATAAACTCTCGTTGCTCTTGTGTGAGTTCAAGATCATCCAGCAAGCGATCCAACTCTTCTTCAGGTGATTCCTTTTGGTTCTGTCTCTTCCCGCTAGCCATGCTCACCCTTGAGTTAATAGGATTAATCTCAGGGTATCCAGGGTGCATAAAATGCGCAACTAACAGATTTTGGACAATAGCAGCCATAAAGCCCCGTTAGCGGTACAAGCAACAAGCAGAGCGTAGCGACTTCATCATATTGTCAGAAGGATCACACCTTATCAGGGTGCTCGTATATCTGTCGAAGCGCTGGAAGAGCCTGTATATCGGGCTTTAATGCGAGTGATCAGTCTGTCGATGTCATAACAATGCCAGGATAGGTTTTTTTCACGTTTTACTACCGCGGTGTGAGGATGCAACTGCCGCCAACGCTGAGTTATCCTGTCTCTCACCGTCTAACTTAGTGTGACAGTTACCACCAGGGACGGATCATAATGATAGAACCCATAGGCGACTAAAACAGGTAACTATTTAATTTGCTGATAGAGAGGGATTTAAAGGCTTCTTCACAAGGGGAGAGATCTGGAGCGGGCGAAGGGAATCGAACCCTCGTATAGAGCTTGGGAAGCTCTCGTTCTACCATTGAACTACGCCCGCTTTGAGGTGCGTAAGGCATTATAGACCTTACGCCTCTTCATACAAGCCTCTTTGCAACTAAATGGCGATTATATAATCACTTAGCACTTTGGCTTGCTGCCTGGCGCCGGAAGATAACGCTGCGGATCGATGGCTGTGGCGCGATAGCGGATCTGGAAGTGTAACTTCACCGAGTCCGTGCCGGTACTGCCCATGGTGGCAATCTTCTGCCCAGCCTTCACATTCTGCCCGTTGTTCACCAGCATCGTATCGTTGTGGGCATAGGCAGTGATGTAATCTTCCCCATGTTTAATCATGATCAGGTTACCGTAACCGCGCAGCTGGTTGCCGACGTAGACCACCTTCCCTGCTCCTGATGCATAGACTGGCGTGCCGCGCGCAGCAGCGATATCAATGCCTTTATTGCCCCCCTCAGACAAGGAGTAAGGCAACACGACCTTGCCGCTGGCAGGCCAGACCCAGCAACGCTGGCCGACCGGAGGCCATGAGGACTGCGGCACCGCGTAAGACGGCGTCACTTTAGCTGTTTTGCCTTTAGAGGATTTCTTCGTTGAAGACGCGCCACCGTTAACCTTCAGTTTCTGCCCCACCTCGATAGTGTAGGGTGGAGAGATGTTATTCAGACGCGCCAGATCCTTCACGCTGGTCCCCGTTGCGCGCGAAATCCGATACAGCGTATCCCCGCGCTTAACGGTATAGACCGCACCGGAATAGCTGCCCATATCCGACGACTTGCTTCCTGAACAGCCTGCCAGTAATAGCGTCAGCGTCAGACAAAAAACGGCGGTAATGGGATTTCTCGTCAGGCTTCCTGCAAACAAAACAGATCCTCGGTCAGCGTGAATGGCGCACTATGATACCAGCCCAGACTGATATGGGTCAGCCCTTTTCCGCTCTTGAGAGCAAACGGCGCATGGAGGAATGCAGTATAATGCAGCTGCTGATGGTGCTGAGCCATCCGCATCGTTGGCACTGGAGCATCAATGAGTATTCAAGAACACGTTATTTTGGTAAATGACCAGGGAATGGTGATTGGCACTCAGGAAAAGTACGCCGCGCACACCGCCCACACCCCGCTGCACCTGGCTTTCTCATCGTGGCTTTTTAACGCCAGAGGTGAGTGTCTGGTTACCCGACGCGCCTTAAGCAAAAAAGCCTGGCCAGGTGTCTGGACCAACTCCGTTTGCGGACATCCTCAGTCTGGTGAAAAGACGGAACAGGCTATCATCCGCCGTTGCCGCTTTGAGGTTGGCGCAGAGATCGCCAATATCACCCCCATCGCCGCTGAATTCCGTTACCGTGAAGCCGATCCTTCGGGGATCGTGGAGAATGAGATTTGCCCGGTATTCGCAGCACGCGTCACCAGCGAACTGCATATTAATCACGATGAAGTGATGGAGTATGAATGGGTCGAACTGGAAGCGTTGTTCCGCGCACTGGACGCTGCCCCCTGGAGCTTTAGCCCGTGGATGGTACAGGAAGCGACGGTCGCCCGCGACGCGCTCAGGGCCTTCGCGGCGCAATAAAAAAGCCCCTTTCGGGGCTTTTTTTACTGTCTTAACGGCTTACTTCACCGGGCGCATCGCCGGGAACAGGATCACATCACGGATGGTGTGGCTGTTAGTGAACAGCATAACCATACGGTCGATACCAATCCCCAGACCTGCGGTTGGTGGCAGACCGTGCTCCAGCGCAGTCACATAGTCTTCGTCGAAGAACATCGCTTCGTCATCGCCCGCCGCTTTCGCGTTAACCTGATCCTGGAAGCGCTGAGCCTGATCTTCTGCATCGTTCAGCTCGCTAAAGCCGTTGCCGATTTCGCGGCCACCGATGAAGAACTCAAAGCGGTCAGTGATTTCCGGGTTCACATCATTACGACGTGCCAGCGGAGAAACTTCTGCCGGGTATTCGGTGATGAAGGTCGGCTGAATCAGGTGCGCTTCGGCCACTTCTTCGAAGATCTCGGTCACGATACGGCCCAGACCCCAGCTCTTCTCAACGTTGATACCGATGCTTTCCGCGATCGCTTTCGCAGAGTCGAAGTTATCCAGATCGGCCATGTTGGTTTCTGGACGGTATTTCATGATCGCTTCGCGCATGGTCAGTTTTTCAAACGGCTTGCCGAAGTCGAAGACTTCTTCACCGTAAGGCACTTTAGTGGTGCCCAGAATGTCCTGCGCCAGGGTACGGAACAGTGATTCGGTCAGCTCGATCAAATCTTTATAATCCGCATACGCCATATAGAGTTCCATCATGGTGAACTCTGGGTTATGACGCACGGAGATGCCTTCATTACGGAAGTTACGGTTGATTTCGAACACGCGGTCAAAACCACCGACGACCAGACGCTTCAGGTACAGTTCCGGCGCGATACGCAGGTACATGTCCAGATCGAGGGCGTTGTGATGGGTGATGAACGGGCGTGCAGACGCGCCGCCCGGGATCACCTGCATCATTGGGGTTTCCACTTCCATAAAGTCGCGGTTAACCATGAACTGGCGGATACCGGCCATGATCTGAGAGCGAATCTTGAAGGTCTTACGGGATTCATCGTTGGAGATGAGATCCAGGTAACGCTGACGGTAGCGCGCTTCCTGATCCTGCAGGCCATGGAATTTGTCCGGCAACGGGCGCAGGGCTTTGGTCAGCAGACGCAGTTCGGTGCAGTGGATAGACAGCTCACCGGTCTTGGTTTTGAACAGCTTACCTTTCGCCCCCAGAATATCGCCCAGGTCCCACTTCTTGAACTGCTCGTTGTAGATGCCTTCCGGCAGGTCGTCACGGGAGACGTACAGTTGAATACGGCCGCCAACGTCCTGCAGCGTCACGAAGGAGGCTTTACCCATGATACGACGGGTCATCATGCGGCCAGCAACGGCCACTTCGATGTTCAGCGCTTCCAGCTCTTCGTTCTCTTTACCGTCGAAGTCAGCGTGCAGTTGGTCTGAGGTATGGTCACGACGAAAATCGTTCGGGAACGGCACGCCCTGCTCGCGCAGTGCTGCCAGCTTCTCGCGGCGGGTTTTCAGTTCGTTATTAAGATCGACTACCGCGTCAGCGCCCTGTGCTTGTTGTTCAGACATGTTGGTTCCTCATAACCCTGCTTTCAAACTTGCTTCGATAAATTGGTCCAGGCTGCCATCCAGCACCGCCTGCGTGTTACGGGTTTCAACCCCGGTACGCAGGTCTTTGATGCGGGAGTCATCAAGGACGTAAGAACGGATCTGGCTGCCCCAACCGATGTCAGATTTGTTATCTTCCATCGCCTGTTTCTCAGCATTTTTCTTCTGCATCTCCAGCTCATAAAGCTTCGCTTTCATCTGCTTCATGGCCTGGTCTTTGTTCTTATGCTGGGAACGGTCGTTCTGGCATTGCGTCACCAGCCCGGTTGGAATGTGGGTGATACGCACCGCAGATTCCGTACGGTTAACGTGCTGACCACCCGCGCCGGATGCGCGGTAAACGTCGATACGCAGATCCGCCGGGTTGATGTCGATATCGATATCTTCGTCAACTTCCGGATAGACAAACGCGGAGCTGAAGGAGGTGTGACGACGGCCGCCGGAGTCGAACGGGCTCTTACGCACCAGGCGGTGAACCCCCGTCTCGGTACGCAGCCAGCCGTAGGCGTAATCGCCAATAATCTTGATGGTGACAGATTTAATACCGGCCACTTCACCTTCAGACTCTTCGATGATTTCGGTTTTGAAGCCGCGGGCTTCCGCCCAGCGCAGATACATGCGCATCAGCATGCTGGCCCAGTCCTGGGCTTCGGTACCGCCAGAACCTGCCTGAATATCGAGATAGCAGTCAGCGTTATCGTATTCACCGGAGAACATGCGACGGAATTCAAGCTGTGCCAGCTTCTCTTCGAGCACGTCGAGTTCAGCCACGGCTTCGTTAAAGGTTTCTTCGTCGTCAGCTTCGACGGCCAGCTCCAGTAAACCGGAAACATCTTCCAGCCCCTGAGCCATTTGATCCAGCGTATCTACGATAGCTTCGAGAGAGGAACGCTCTTTACCCAGCGCCTGCGCGCGTTCAGGTTCGTTCCAGACGTCCGGCTGTTCCAGCTCGGCGTTTACTTCTTCAAGACGCTCTTTCTTGGCATCGTAGTCAAAGATACCCCCTAAGAACGTCAGAGCGCTCCGTGAGGTCCTGAATACGGTTTTTTACCGGATTAATTTCAAACATGGTCTGTTTTCTTTTATGGACTTGTCAAAATGCGGTGATAAGAGCGGGATTGTACCGAATCCACGCCCTTTTTTATAGAGATTACTGCCGCTAAATTGGCCAGATATTGTCGATGATGATCTGAAGGGTGCGGTTACCGCGGAACTCGTTTATATCCAGTTTGTAAGCCAGCTCAACTTCGCGCACGCCGTTGTCCGGCCAGACAGCGGTATCGACGTTAAAGGCAATACCGTCCAGCAGCGGGCCACCGCCTACAGGCTCGACCATCACTTTCAGATGGCGCTCACCAACAATGCGCTGTTGCAGCAGACGGAAGCGGCCATCGAACAGGGGTTCCGGGAACATCTGCCCCCACGGCCCTGCATCCCGGAGCATCTGTGCCACTTCCATCGTCATCTCAACCGGCGTGAGTTCGCCATCGGAAACCACTTCGCCCTGCAGCAGGGCCGGGTCAATCCAGTCGGTGACCAGCTCGCCGAACAGACGCTGGAACTCGTCGAACTTCGCCTCTTCCAGCGACAAACCTGCCGCCATGGCATGACCGCCGAACTTGAGCATCAGACCCGGGTAGAGGGTATCCAGACGCTCCAGCGCATCGCGCATGTGCAGCCCCTGAATCGAACGCCCGGAGCCTTTGAGGGTGCCATCACCAGCCGGTGCAAACGCAATGACCGGGCGGTGGAAACGCTCTTTAATACGCGAAGCCAGAATGCCCACCACGCCCTGATGCCACTCAGGGTGATACATCGCCAGGCCGCCCGGCAGCGTATCGCCGCTGCGTTCCAGTTTTTCGCACAGGGTCAGCGCTTCAACCTGCATTCCCTGTTCAATTTCTTTACGAGTCTGGTTCAGGGCGTCCAGTTCATTAGCCAGCACGCGCGCTTCACCAATGTTGTCGCACAGCAGCAACGCAACGCCAACGGACATATCGTCCAGTCTGCCGGCCGCGTTCAGGCGAGGCCCCAGAGCGAAGCCCAGATCGCTTGCCGCCAGCTTGAGCGGATCGCGGTTAGCAATCTCAAGCAGCGCTTTGATACCAGGACGGCATTTGCCCGCCCGGATGCGGCTTAAGCCCTGCCAGGTCAGAATACGGTTATTGGTATCGAGCGGCACCACGTCTGCTACGGTCCCCAGTGCGACCAGGTCGAGATACTCGGCCAGGTTCGGCACGGCAATACCGCGGGCGTCGAACCAGCCCTTATCACGCAGCAGCGTGCGTAACGCCAGCATCAGATAAAATGCCACGCCGACGCCTGCGAGTGATTTCGACGGGAAATCGCAGTCGCGCAGGTTCGGGTTGATGATCGCTTCCGCGGCAGGCAGCGTTTCACCCGGCAGGTGGTGATCGGTAACCAGCACCGGGATCCCCAGCTGATGCGCATGATCGACGCCCGTATGGGAAGAGATCCCGTTATCTACGGTCAGGATCAGCTGTGCGCCGCGGGCATGGGCCTGATCGACCACTTCCGGGCTGAGGCCGTAACCATCTTCAAACCGGTTCGGCACCAGATATGTCACGTTGTCGCAGCCCAGCGCGCGCAGGCTCAGCACGCTCAACGCGGTACTGGTTGCGCCATCAGCATCAAAATCCCCCACCACCACAATGCGCGTACCTTCACACAGCGCGTTGTAGAGTATTTCTGTGGCTTTTTCGATGCCGTTTAACTGCTGCCATGGCAACATCCCTTTAACGCTGCGCTCAAGGTCGGCGGCGGTACGCACGCCACGGCTGGCGTAAAGCCGCTTTAGCAGCGGCGGGAGGTCGTCAGGCAAATCAGCATGTTCAACCGCCTCGCGGCGGCGCAGTTTTATTGGGGCTTTCACGCGAATTATTTACCACCAAACTGTTTCTGGTGCGCGTCAAGGAACTCTTTCATCTCTTTAGGTCCCTGATAACCCGGAACAACATAGCCATTGCTCAGGACAATCGCTGGCGTACCGTTCACGCCAAATTGCACACCCAGCGCGTAGTGGTTAGCAATATCAATGTCGCAGGATGCAGGCTGCACGCCTTTGCCATTCATCGCGTCATCAAAGGCTTTGTTGCGGTCTTTCGCACACCAGATAGCTTTCATATCCTGCTCTGGCTTGCTCTCAACGCCCGCGCGCGGGAAGGCCAGATAACGCACGGTGATCCCCAGCGCGTTGTAATCTTTCATCTCTTCATGCAGCTTATGGCAGTAGCCGCAGGTGATGTCGGTGAAGACGGTAATGACGTGTTTTTCCTGCGCCGCTTTATAAACGATCATCTCTTTTTCGAGCGCGTTCAGGTTTTTCATCAGCAGCTGGTTGGTTACGTTGACCGGCTGTGCACCGCTCACGTCGTACATTGGCCCCTGAATAATGTGTTTTCCGTCTTCGGTCACGTACAGCACGCCGCTGTTCGTCAGAACCGTTTTCATGCCGGCAACCGGTGCAGACTGGATATCACTGCTGGTGACGCCAAGCTTCGCCAGAGACTGTTTGATAGCGGCGTCATCCGCATGGGCAAAACCGGTAAATGAGGCTGCCAGCAGGGTGAACAGCGCGAAAGACTTTTTCATATAAGATCCTAATTCGTCGGCACTCACGCTCGTGGGTGGTGCTGTTGGTGTAGCTGCCGCAGCCGTTCCGTCGCGACATGGGTATAAATTTGGGTCGTGGAAAGATCGCTGTGTCCCAGCAGCATCTGAACCACGCGCAGGTCAGCGCCGTGGTTCAGCAGATGCGTCGCAAAGGCATGACGCAAAACGTGTGGCGAAAGCTTTTCACTGTCGATACCCGCCAGTGTGGCGTAATGTTTGATGCGATGCCAGAACGTTTGCCGCGTCATCTGTTGTGCGCGCTGGCTGGGGAACAAGACGTCGATTGAAGCGCCATTAAGCAACCATGGACGACCGTGCTCCAGATACGTTTCCAGCCAGTACACCGCCTCTTCACCCAGCGGCACCAGCCTTTCCTTGTTTCCTTTACCGATTACACGAACCACGCCCTGACGAAGGCTAATGTCGCTCATCGTCAGGCCGACCAGTTCAGAAACACGCAAACCGGTAGCATACAATAGCTCAAGCATGGCTTTATCGCGTAACTCCAGCGGCAGGTCAACTGCGGGTGACTGTAATAATCTCTCAACTTGTGCTTCGCTGAGATCTTTCGGCAGCCGCTGCGGGAGTTTCGGGGAGGCCAGGAGCGCGCTGGGATCGTCTCCGCGAATTTTTTCACGGTTGAGATGCTGGAACAGCCGACGCATTGCGCTGAGCAAACGTGCGGAACTGGTGGCCTTGTAGCCCCCTTCCATCCGCTCGCCCAGCAGCGCCTGCAGGTCGTCGCTTTGTGCGTTCGCCAGCGACAGCCCGCGGTGCGCCAGCCACTCCACCAGCATGGTGAGATCGCGCCGGTAGGCACTGAGCGTATTCTCGGCCAGGTTCTTCTCCAGCCACAGTGCATCGAGAAACTGTTCGATGAGTGCGAGATCCTTTTCCACATCAGCCCCTTTGATTCTGCAGTCAGGCCATTATGCCTGATTGCGATCGGTTTCTGGTACACTACGCGCAAAGTCAAAGCAAGAATTGAGATAGTCACGCGATGAATATTGGTCTGTTCTATGGTTCCAGCACCTGCTACACCGAAATGGCGGCAGAGAAAATTCGGGACATCATTGGCCCGGAACTGGTGACGTTGCATAACCTGAAAGATGACGCGCTTACGCTGATGGAGGAGTACGACGTGCTGATCCTCGGCATCCCGACCTGGGATTTTGGCGAAATACAGGAAGACTGGGAAGCCATCTGGGACCAGCTTGATACGCTTAACCTCGACGGCAAAATCATTGCCATGTACGGCATGGGAGATCAGCTGGGTTACGGTGAGTGGTTCCTGGACGCACTCGGCATGCTGCACGACAAACTGGCACCGAAGGGCGTCACGTTTATCGGTTACTGGCCAACCGAAGGGTACGAGTTCACCAGTAAGAAACCGATTATTGCCGATGGGCAGCTGTTTGTCGGGCTGGCACTGGATGAAACCAACCAGTACGATCTCAGCGATGAGCGCCTGCAAAGCTGGTGTGAGCAGATTCTGGGCGAAATGGCAGAACAGTTCAGCTAACGCGAATTACTCCTGCGTCAGCTGCTGTAATAACATCCGACGCAGGTCCCGCCACTCAGCGCTATCCATACTGTCCGCGGCCAGCCACAGATGCTGGCGACGCCCGCTGTCCACGCTACGTAGCCGCAGCATCATGCCGGAAGCGATCATCCAGGGCATACCGAGAATTTCCCACTCTTTTCCCTGCCAGCGCAGGCGGGAATCCATCAGTAATTTGATCTCCCCCTGACGGGCATGAATGCGGCGCTGGCTGCGCACGCTGTCAAACACCACAAACGACAGCAACAGCAGCCACAGAGGCGTATAGCTAAGCGGCCACGGCATCAGTAACACAAAGGCCGCGACCAGGCCGTGGAGCAACAACGACATCCACTGCGAGCGCCACGAGACGCGAAGGTCAGATTGCCACAGGACCACGTTCCTGATTCCGTGTTTGAATTAATTGCACCATCCGTTGCAACTCGGTGTCGGCGGGTTTGCCGTGATTCATCAGCCAGTTAAATAAATCAGGATCGTCAGACTCAAGCAGGCGAACAAACAGACGCTTATCATCATCGCTTAAGCTGTCATACTCATATTCGAAGAAAGGCATGATGGAAATATCAAGTTCACGCATGCCGCGACGGCACGCCCAGTGAATACGGGCCTTGTTGTTAATATCCATGTTCTGTTTCCTGCATTACGTTTGGCACAGTCGGCACCCCGTCCAGTGTTCTTGATTTCTCTGCGGGGACACCAGCTAGTGTAACGTGTTTTTGACCGTTTCTTTACTGGAATATTGCGAACCACGAGCGCGCTTCCACAATAAACCCTATAAAGACAGCGGATTACACTATTTTGCGTGGCGCTACGCATAACCGGGTTATGGCACAAATGGCCTGTTGAAAGCGCTTGCAATGCCAGCAGGCTCTTTTACCATTAGGCATTATCAAAGCGTTAAGCAATTCAGGATATCGTTATGGCCTTTACACCATTTTCTCCTCGCCAGCCCGCCGCCTCTGCGCGTCTGCCGCTGACGCTTATTACTCTTGATGACTGGGCGCTGGCGACACTCACCGGTGCAGACAGCGAAAAATACCTGCAGGGCCAGGTAACCGCCGACGTCAGCCAGATGGACGAACACCAGCATCTGCTGGTCGCACACTGCGATCCAAAAGGGAAGATGTGGAGCAACCTGCGCCTGTTCCGTCGCCAGGAGGGTTTTGCCTTTATTGAGCGCCGCAGCCTGCGGGACGCGCAGCTCACCGAGCTGAAAAAATACGCGGTCTTCTCAAAAGTCACTATCGCCGCGGATGATGAACACGTTCTGCTGGGCGTGGCAGGCTTCCAGGCCCGTGCGGCGCTGAAAAATCTGTTCAGTGAGCTCCCGGATGCCCAGAAACAGGTCGTCAGCGAAGGCGCAACGTCTATCCTGTGGTTTGAACACCCGGCGGAACGCTTTCTGTTAGTCACGGATACCGCGACCGCCGAACGCGTCACCGAGGCGCTGCGTGGTGAAGCCCAGTTTAATAACAGCCAACAGTGGCTGGCGCTGAACATTGAAGCTGGTCTGCCGGTGATTGACGCCGCAAACAGCGGGCAGTTCATTCCTCAGGCCACCAACCTGCAGGCGCTGGGTGGCATTAGCTTTAAGAAAGGGTGCTATACCGGCCAGGAGATGGTGGCACGCGCCAAATTCCGCGGAGCCAACAAACGCGCACTGTGGACCCTGGCGGGCCACGCCAGCCGCGTGCCTGACGCTGGTGAAGATTTAGAGCTGAAGATGGGCGAGAACTGGCGCCGTACCGGCACGGTGTTAGCCGCAGTTCAACTGGATGATGGCCGCCTTCTGGTGCAGGCCGTCATGAACAACGATATGGAAGCCGACAGCGTGTTCCGCGTGCGTGACGATGCTAATACACTGAGCATTGAGCCACTGCCGTATTCGCTGGAAGAGTAAGGCGTCATTGCCCGGCGACGAGATAAAAAAATGGTAACCTGACGGTTACCGTTTTTTTGCTTACTCTCACGAAGAGAGGGCGGAGGCAAGAAGATCAACGTTCTGAAATTAAACCTGCCCCACATAGAGATAAATCGCTAAAAAGTGGCACACGCTACCGCCCAGCACAAACCCATGCCAGATAGCATGATTGTACGGGATACGCTTGCAGACATAGAAAATGACGCCCAGCGAGTAGACGATGCCCCCAACGGCCAGAAGCGTCACGCCCCCTACCGCCAGCTTGATCGCCAGTTGATAAACCACAATCAGCGAAAGCCAGCCCATCGTGAGATAGGTCACCAGCGACAGCACCTTAAACCGGTGCGCAATGGTCAGCTTAAACAGGATCCCCAGCAGCGCCAGGCTCCAGATAACAATCATCAGGCCACGCGACAGCGGCGAGTTAAGACCCACCAGCAGGAAAGGCGTGTAGGTACCTGCAATAAGAAGATAGATAGCGCAGTGGTCGAATTTCTTGAGCCAGATCTTGGCCCGTTGATGCGGGATAGCGTGGTACAGCGTCGACGCCAGGAACAGCAGGATCATACTCCCGCCATACAGACTGTAGCTGGTGATGGCCATTGCGCTGGCATTCGTATCCACCGCCTGCACCAGCAATAACACTAAACCGACAATCCCAAAAACCAGGCCAATACCGTGGCTAATACTGTTGGCTATTTCCTCAGCCAGCGAATATCCCTGTGCAATTAATGGTCTGCTCACCATACAAAACTCCGGGAAAACTAACGATGAATATTCATCACCTGTCTATGCTAACTGAGAATGATTCCAGTGAACACCTGTTAGCTAAAATAATTTCACAAACATAATTTTTATCTATAAATCATGAACATAAACAAATTATTCACCTAACATTTGTTCACATTAAAATTTAATCATTAAGAATCAAGGGCATAAAATTGGATCCTGCCGACTTGCTGCATGTTATGATGGATAAATGATGTCTGAATGAGAGTTTCGCCATTGTGAGTATGTTCACCCACGCCGCCATTGCCAGTCTCAATAATCTGGAAATGATGGTCTACAACTATGTCATTAAAAATCGTGACAAAGTCATGTACATGACCATCCGCGAGCTGGCGGATGCGGCTGGCGTCTCAACGACCACTATCCTGCGCTTTTGCCGCAAACTCAACTGCGAAGGCTACTCTGAATTCCGCGTGCGCTTTAAGCTCTATTTAGAGCAGAACGAACCTCAGCAGGCAAATTTTGGTGCCAGTGAAATTATCAGCTTCTTTAAAGGCGTTAATAACGAAGAGTTCGATGCTTTATTAGATGAGGCGGTCGATATTATTTTATCTTCCGAACGTATTATATTTGTCGGCGCGGGCACGTCTGGCTCGCTGGCAAAATATGGCGCACGCTTCTTTTCGAATATCGGTAAATTCAGCAACCACATCGACGATCCTTATTTCCCGGTCACCAATGATATGGCTAAAAATGCATTGGCGATTGTGCTGTCGGTATCCGGTGAAACCGAAGAGATCCTGCGCTTTGCCAGCCAGTTTAGCCTGCATCGCTGCAAAGTGCTCTCCATTACCAGCCACGAGCACTCGCGCCTGGCAAAGCTCGCGGACTTTAACCTCTCCTGGCATGTCCCTCAGGCGCGGATAGGCGGCGTGTACGATATCACCACACAAATACCCGTCATCTATATTCTCGAATCACTTGGCCGGAAACTGGCGAAGAAACTGACAGAATAAAACACCCTGTTTTTTCGATGTGACAAATTACATTTTCAGCGAATTGTTATATCGTGACATTTAATTCCGCTTTGCTAGACTCGAACGCAATATGTCATTTACTGAGAATAGCAGCGATGAAAAAACTTACCCTACCAAAAGACTTTTTATGGGGCGGCGCAGTGGCCGCTCACCAGGTTGAAGGCGGCTGGAACAAAGGCGGTAAAGGGCCGAGTATCTGCGATGTCTTAACGGGCGGTGCGCACGGCGTGCCGCGCGAAATCACGCAGGAAGTCGTGCCGGGGAAATACTATCCGAACCACGAAGCTATCGACTTCCATGGCCATTACAAAGAAGACATCAAGCTGTTTGCTGAGATGGGCTTCAAATGTTTCCGCACCTCTATCGCCTGGACGCGTATCTTCCCGAAAGGGGATGAAACACAGCCGAATGAAGAAGGCCTGAAGTTCTACGACGACATGTTCGATGAGCTGCTGAAATACAATATTGAACCGGTCATTACCCTCTCCCACTTCGAAATGCCGCTCCACCTGGTGCAGGAGTACGGCGGCTGGACCAACCGTAAAGTGGTGGATTTCTTTGTGCGCTTCGCGGAAGTGGTGTTTGAGCGCTACAAAAATAAGGTCAAATACTGGATGACCTTTAACGAGATCAACAACCAGCGTAACTGGCGTGCGCCGCTGTTTGGCTACTGCTGCTCAGGCGTGGTTTATACCGAGCATGACAATCCGGAAGAGACCATGTACCAGGTGCTGCACCACCAGTTCGTTGCCAGCGCGCTGGCGGTGAAAGCGGCGCGTCGCATTAACCCGGAAATGAAAGTCGGCTGTATGCTGGCAATGGTGGCGCTCTATCCGTTCTCCTGTAAACCAGAGGACGTGATGTTTGCTCAGGAATCCATGCGTGAACGCTATGTCTTTACCGATGTCCAGCTGCGCGGTTACTACCCATCCTATGTGCTTAATGAATGGGAACGCCGTGGCTTCACCATCCATATGGAAGCGGGTGACGAGGAGATCCTGCGTGAAGGCACCTGTGACTATCTGGGCTTCAGCTATTACATGACCAACGCCGTGAAAGCGGAAGGCGGTACTGGCGATGCTATCTCAGGCTTTGAAGGCAGCGTACCGAACCCGCATGTGAAAGCCTCTGACTGGGGCTGGCAGATTGACCCGGTGGGTCTGCGCTATTCCCTGTGCGAACTGTACGAGCGTTATCAGAAACCGCTGTTTATCGTGGAAAACGGCTTTGGCGCCTACGACAAAGTAGAAGAAGACGGCAGCATCAACGATGACTACCGCATCGACTACCTGCGTGCGCACGTGGAAGAGATGATGAAAGCCGTCACGTATGATGGCGTGGATCTGATGGGTTATACCCCGTGGGGCTGCATCGACTGCGTGTCGTTCACTACCGGCCAGTACAGCAAGCGCTACGGCTTTATTTATGTGAACAAGCACGACGACGGTACCGGCGATATGTCACGCTCGCGGAAAAAGAGCTTTAACTGGTACAAAGACGTGATTGCCAGCAACGGCGAGACGCTTTAACGCTTTTCTCCTCTCCCCGATGGGGAGAGGAGATGTTTATTTCCCACCCGCCAGTTCAATAAAACTTCCCGTCACATACGAGGCTTTCTCGCTCAGCAGCCAGACAATCGCCTGCGCCACCTCTTCCGGCTGACCGCCACGCTGCATAGGCAGCATGGATTTGACCCTATCCACCCGGCCCGGCTCACCGCCAGATGCATGAATCTCGGTGTAAATCAGCCCGGGACGCACGCAGTTTACGCGGATCCCTTGCGCTGCCACTTCCAGCGATAATCCCGTCGTCAACGAATCGACAGCACCTTTGGACGGGGCGTAATCCACATATTCACCCGGAGCACCGAGGCGCGATGCCGCGGATGACACGTTCACGATCGCGCCGCCTTTGCCACCATGTCTGAACGACATGCGTTTTACCGCTTCGCGGCAGCAGAGGAAATAACCGGTCACGTTCGTGGCTAACACGCGGTTGATCCGTTCAGCGGAGAGGTGTTCAATCGTGGATTGTTCAAACAGGATCCCGGCGTTGTTCACCAGTGCGGTAAGCGGTCCGGCTTCACGATCGATACTGTCGAACATTGCCAGCACCTGAGCTTCATCACTGATATCTGCACGCACGGCAAACGCGGTGCCCCCCGCGTCGGTAATCATCGTGATCACATCCGTCGCGGCTTTAATGTTGTGGTGATAGTTCACCGCCACGGTGTAGCCTTCGCGCGCCAGCTGCAGCGCGGTGGCTTTACCGATACCGCGGCTGGCGCCGGTGACCAGTGCAATTGCCATCTATGTCTCCTTATAAAAAAAGCCGGGTAGCGTTAACGCTGACCCGGCCTGTACACATTATAACCGCGAAACGATTACTGGTATTCGCTCATTGGCACACAAGAGCAGAACAGATTACGGTCACCGTAGACGTCATCGAGACGTTTCACGGTCGGCCAGTATTTGTTTGCTATGCCAGCCGGGAACACCGCCTGCTCACGGGTATAACCGTGCTCCCACCCGGAGACCAGCTCATTCTGGGTGTGCGGTGCGTTAACCAGCGGGTTATCAGCCAGCGTCCACTCACCGGCTTTCACGCGGTCGATTTCAGTGCGGATAGCCAGCATCGCGTCAATAAAGCGGTCCAGCTCAACTTTGCTTTCAGACTCGGTGGGTTCAACCATCAGCGTACCCGCCACCGGGAACGACATGGTTGGCGCATGGAATCCGTAGTCAATCAGACGCTTAGCAATATCCAGCTCGCTGATACCTGTCTCTTCTTTCAAAGGACGGATATCGAGGATGCACTCGTGCGCCACGCGACCATCACGGCCCGTGTAGAGCACCGGATACGCTTCTTTCAGACGCGTTGCGATGTAGTTAGCATTGAGGATAGCCACCTGGCTTGCCCGCTTCAGCCCTTCCGCGCCCATCATGCGGATATACATCCAGCTGATGGGCAGGATTGAGGCGCTACCGAACGGTGCCGCAGAGACCGCGCCCTGACGGGTCAACATGCCTTCAATCTGCACTACGCTGTGGCCTGGGACAAACGGCGCCAGGTGTGCTTTCACACCGATTGGGCCCATACCCGGACCACCACCGCCGTGCGGAATACAGAAGGTTTTATGCAGGTTCAGGTGCGACACATCCGCGCCGATAAAGCCCGGAGAGGTAATGCCAACCTGTGCGTTCATGTTCGCACCGTCGAGATAAACCTGACCGCCGAACTGATGAACCACTTCACACACTTCACGGATGGTCTCTTCGTACACACCGTGGGTGGACGGGTAGGTCACCATGATGCAGGAGAGTTTTTCGCCCGCCTGCTCGGCTTTCTCACGCAGATCGGCCAGGTCAATGTTGCCGTTCTTGTCGCAGGCCACCACCACCACTTCCATACCCGCCATCTGGGCAGACGCCGGGTTGGTGCCATGCGCAGAACTTGGGATTAGGCAAATATCGCGATGCCCTTCATTGCGGCTTTCGTGATAGTGACGAATTGCCAGCAGGCCCGCGTATTCCCCCTGCGCCCCGGAGTTTGGCTGCATGCAGAGTGCATCGTAACCGGTCAGCTTCACCAGCCAGTCGGAGAGCTGGTTGATCATCAGATGGTAACCTTCGGCCTGCTCTGGTGGGCAGAACGGGTGCAGCTCGGAAAATTCAGGCCAGGTGATTGGGATCATCTCTGCCGCAGCGTTCAGCTTCATGGTGCAGGAGCCCAGCGGGATCATCGCCTGGTTCAGCGCCAGGTCTTTGCGCTCCAGAGAGTGCATATAGCGCATCATCTCGGTTTCGCTGTGGTAGCGATTGAACACCGGGTGAGTCAGGATCGCATCATCACGCAGCATGCTTTCCTGGATAGAGCGGCTGTCGAGCGCGACATCTTTATCGAGCGTATCAATGTCCAGGCCGTGCGCATCGCCCAGCAAGACGTTAAACAGGTTAACGATATCTTCGCGGGTAGTGCTTTCATCCAGGGTAATGCCTACCGCGTTATGGATGTCGCTACGCAGGTTGATCTCTGCCGCGTCAGCACGAGCCAGCACCGCGGCTTTGTCTGCCACTTCAACGCACAGCGTGTCAAAGTAATGGGCGTGGCGCAGTTTCAGGCCTTTCTGCTGCAGACCGCAGGCCAGAATATCCGCCAGACGGTGAATACGGCTGGCAATGCGTTTCAGGCCAACCGGACCGTGGAAGACTGCGTACAGGCTGGCGATATTGGCCAGCAGGACCTGCGAGGTACAGATGTTAGAGTTCGCTTTCTCGCGACGAATATGCTGCTCGCGAGTCTGCATTGCCATGCGCAGCGCGGTGTTACCGGCGGCATCTTTTGAAACGCCGATGATACGGCCAGGCATGGAGCGTTTGAATTCATCTTTTGCGGCAAAGAACGCCGCATGTGGGCCACCGTAGCCCATCGGGACACCAAAGCGTTGTGCAGAACCGAAAACAATGTCCGCGCCCTGTTTACCTGGAGCCGTCAGCAGGACCAGCGCCATAAAATCAGCCGCGACGCTGACAACCACTTTGCGGGCCTTCAGCTCAGCAATCAGTGCGCTGTAGTCGTGAACGTCGCCGGTGGTGCCGACCTGTTGCAGCAGCACGCCAAACACATCCTGATGATCGAGGACTTTGTCGGCGTCGTCGACAATCACGTCAAAACCAAAGGTTTCGGCACGAGTACGAACCACATCAAGCGTTTGCGGATGCACGTCCGCTGCCACGAAGAAGCGGTTGGCATTTTTCAGTTTGCTCACGCGCTTCGCCATTGCCATTGCTTCGGCGGCGGCGGTGGCTTCATCCAGCAGTGAAGCGGACGCGATATCCAGGCCGGTCAAATCCAGCGTAACCTGCTGGAAGTTCAGCAGCGCTTCCAGACGGCCCTGAGAAACTTCTGGCTGATACGGGGTGTAGGCGGTGTACCAGCCCGGGTTTTCCAGCATATTACGCAGAATAACCGGGGGTAACTGCACGTTGGTGTAGCCCATGCCAATGTAAGACTTATAGCGCTTGTTCAGGCCGGCAATCGCCTTCAGCTCCGCCAGAGCGGCGAATTCAGTGGTGGCTTCACCCACCTGAGGCGGCGTGGCAAGCTGGATGTCTTTTGGCACAATCTGGCCGATCAGTGCATTTAATGAATCCGCGCCAACTGTCTTCAGCATCTCCTGCTGTTGCTGAGCATCCGGCCCAATGTGACGTTCAATGAAGGCGCCACGGTTTTCAAGCTGGCTTAAAGTCTGTGTCATGAGCGATGGTTCCTGAAACGTGCAGTGAATGTGTTTTCTCCCTCTCCCTGAGGGAAAGGGCTGGGGTGAGGGTGTCGTCTGTTCCCCTCACCCTACCCTCCCCCCAAAGGGGAGAGGGTTAAGGCTTACTCGTTTTCTAACAGCGCTTCGTACGCGGTGGCATCCAGCAGCGCGGCGACCTGCGATTCGTCGCTGGCTTTGATCTTGAAGATCCAGCCGCCTTCATAAGGCTCGCTGTTCACCAGCTCCGGGGAGTCGCTCAGGGCGTCGTTCACGGCAACAATTTCACCGCTTACCGGGGCGTAGATATCAGAAGCCGCTTTAACGGACTCGGCCACGGCGCAGTCATCGCCTGCTTCCACGGATGCGCCGACTTCAGGCAGGTCAACAAACACCATGTCACCCAGCAGCTCCTGCGCATGCTCGGTGATCCCTACGGTGTAAGTGCCGTCCGCCTCTTTGCGCAGCCACTCGTGTTCTTTGCTGTATTTCAGTTCTGCTGGCACATTGCTCATTGAAGTTCTCCTGATAAAAATGATTAGGCGACCGGCTTACCGGCGCGAACAAAAATCGGTTTGGTCACGTTGACCGGCATTTCACGGTTGCGGATTTGCACCACTGCCGTTTCGCCAATGCCCGCCGGAACACGCGCCAGTGCAATACTGTAGCCCAGCGTCGGGGAGAAGGTACCGCTGGTGATCACGCCTTCACGCGGGTTGCCGTCAGCATCTGTAAAACGCACCGGCAGCTCGCCGCGCAGCACGCCTTTCTCGGTCATCACCAGGCCTACCAGTTGTTCAGTGCCCTTTTCACGCTGCATTTCCAGCGCTTCACGGCCAATAAACTCACGGTCAGCCGGTTCCCAGGCGATGGTCCAGCCCATGTTGGCCGTCAGCGGTGACACGCCTTCATCCATCTCTTGCCCGTAGAGGTTCATACCGGCTTCCAGACGCAGCGTATCGCGCGCGCCCAGACCTGCCGGCTTAACGCCAGCTTCCACCAGCGCACGCCAGAAATCGGCGGCTTTCTCATTCGGCATGGCAATTTCATAGCCCGCTTCACCGGTGTAGCCGGTGGTCGCGATAAACAGATCGCCCGCCTGTACGCCGAAGAACGGCTTCATGCCGTCGGTGGCTTTACGCTGCTCATCGGTGAACAGAGAGGCGGCTTTAGACTGCGCGTTCGGCCCCTGCACGGCGATCAGCGACAGATCATCGCGGACGGTGATGTCGATGGCGTAAGGTTCAGCGTGTTGGGTAATCCAGGAGAGGTCTTTTTCGCGGGTGGCGGAGTTTACAACGAGGCGGAAGAAATCTTCAGAGAAGTAATAGACGATGAGGTCATCAATTACGCCGCCGGAGGCATTCAGCATGCCGGTGTAGAGCGCTTTGCCTGGCGTCTTCAGTTTGGCGACGTCGTTTGCCAGCAGATAACGTAAAAACTCCCGGGTGCGGCTGCCATGCAGGTCGACAATCGTCATGTGTGACACGTCGAACATACCGGCATCGGTGCGCACCGCGTGGTGCTCATCAATCTGCGAGCCGTAGTGCAGCGGCATCATCCAGCCATGGAAGTCCACCATGCGTGCGCCGCATAACACGTGTTGTTCGTACAAAGGAGTCTGTTGAGCCATCTTTTCCTCGTTGAATAAGCAGGGCTGTCTTGCGTTTCGCACACCTGAACAGTGCCACGAAACCCGGCGCCGCGATCGCTTTCTGGACCCCGACGCAAACGTTCTCTTTTACCTGAACTTACCACCGAAACCGGCGATTAACCATAAGGTAAAACGGGTCATCGCATTAGCTTATGACCTAAAAACACGAAAAAGCTTACAGAGTTATTCACTGGCAAACTGCGATTAAACCCGCATAAAATTAACATTACTCTAACAGGATTTAGCAGATGGTGATATTTCATGCGGAAAAGCGGGCGGAATTTCCGTAACATAAAAATAGTAAGATTAGATTTTCTAATGCGAAAAATGCGGTGAAATTAGATTATTTCAAACGAGTGAATTTCCCCGGCGCAGAGGCCGGGAAAACAAAGTGTGACGGGGGTCTATATTAGCGCAGCCAGTCCGGCAGGTCGTTAAGACCCATCGCCTGGCGAAGGAGTTGAGGTTTTACGCCCGGAAGGGTATCGGCAAGTTTAAGGCCGAGGTCGCGCAGCAGTTTTTTCGCTGGATTCGCGCCGGCAAACAGCTCACGGAAACCCTGCATGCCTGCCAGCATCACCGCTGCACTGTGCTTACGGCTGCGTTCGTAGCGACGCAGATAGAGATGCTGGCCGATATCTTTGCCTTCGCGATGCAGGCGACGCAACTCTTCAACCAGCTCTGCCGCGTCCATAAAGCCAAGGTTCACGCCCTGCCCGGCCAGCGGATGGATCGTATGCGCCGCGTCACCCACCAGCGCCAGACGGTGCGCCGCAAACTGACGCGCATAGCGTCCGGTTAACGGGAACACCAGCCGCTCGCTCTCAAGGGTGCATAGCCCAAGACGGTTATCAAACGCGACGCACAGCGCCTGGTTAAACGCCTCGGGAGTCGCCTCCTGCATCTGTTGCGCTTTATCAGGAACCAGAGACCAGACAATCGAACACAGATGTGGATCGCTCAACGGCAGGAATGCCAGAATGCCGTCATTGTGGAAGATTTGGCGCGCCACCCCACCGTGCGGCTCTTCAGTGCGAATCGTTGCCACCAGAGCATGATGGCGATAGTCCCAGAACGTCAGCGGAATATCCGCCTTGTTACGCAGCCAGGAGTTGGCACCGTCAGCGCCCACGACCAGTCGCGCGGTCAGCATGTCACCGCTTTGCAGGGTGATAAAAGCGTCGTTTTCTCCCCAGGCAACCTGCTGGATTTGCGCCGGTGCCAGCAGCGTGATATCGCTGCAGGACTGCGCCTTTTGCCACAGAGCATGGTGGATAACGGCATTTTCGATGATGTGTCCCAGATGGCTGTAGCCCATGCTTTCATCATCAAACGCGATATGACCAAAGCTGTCTTTGTCCCACACTTCCATGCCGTGATAACAGCTGGCACGCTGCGCCACGATATCTGACCAGACGCCAAGGTGCGTCAGCAACTTTTCACTGGCCGCATTGATTGCCGAGACGCGCAGTTCCGGCGGCGCGTCCTGCGCGACAGGCTGAGGCACGTTTTGCTCCAGTACCGCAACGCGCAGGCCGCTGCCCTGTAAACCACAGGCCAGCGCCAGTCCTACCATTCCGCCGCCAACGATGGCGACATCAACATTTTGCACGGTGATAACTCCTTAACGCGCGACCCAACCAAGAGTCCGCTGCGCCAGCACGTCACGTGCCGGAATGAATAATTCCATCGCCATCAGCCCAAGATTGCGGCCTGCAACCAGGGGTGCCCAGCGATTGGCAAACAGGTGCACCAGACCATCCGTCACACCAATCGTCGCCTCTTTATCTGCCCGGCGTCGCTTCTGGTAATGGCTGAGCACCGACCAGGCACCACAGTCTTTTTGCTCGCTCCACGCCTGCGAAAGCGTTTCTGCCAGGCTCATCACGTCGCGAAGCCCGAGGTTAAACCCCTGCCCGGCGATGGGATGCAATGTCTGCGCGGCATTGCCGACCAGCGCCATGCGATGGGAGATAGACTGCGAGGCGGTGGTCAGCGACAACGGGTATACGCTCCGCTTTCCCGCGTGGGTAATACGTCCCAGCCGCCAGCCAAAGGCTTTTTGCAGCTCGGTACAAAAACGTTCGTCAGACCAGGTCTGTATCTCAGCCGCGTTGTCCTGCGGATGGCACCACACCAACGAACTGCGATCGTGGGACATGGGCAGCATCGCCAGCGGGCCATGCTGGGTGAAACGCTCAAAAGCGCGGCCGTTGTGAGCGCCCGCTGTCGAAACGTTAGCAATGACGGCCACCTGCCCGTAGGGCTGTTGTCGCCACTCCACGCCGCACTGCGTGCCGAGCGAAGAGCGCGAACCGTTTGCCGCTACCAGAAGCTGGCCTTCAAGGACGGTACCGTTTTCCAGCACCACGTTGACCGACGCGTCACTGCGGCTAAAGCTGGCCACACGCGCCGGGCAATGCAGGGTCACGCCTGGCGCATCCTTAAGCAGGCGGAACAGGCGTAATCCGACGTCGTGCAGCTCCACGACCCGGCCCAGCGCATCTATACGGTAATCATGCGCATCCAGAGTAACGAAACCGGCATGACCGCGGTCGCTGACGTGAACGGTTTTAATCGCCGTCGCGCAGTCGGCTATCGCCTGCCAGATGCCAATGCGTGAGAGTTGCTGACAGGTACCCTGCGCCAGTGCAATGGCGCGGGCATCAAAACCGGGGTGATCAGAGGCCTCTGGCGCAACGGCCTCCACCAGATGCACCGGCAGTTTTCCCTGCGTAAAATGCGAGATGGCCAGTGCCAGCGTGGCTCCGGTCATCCCGCCGCCAACGATAATCACGCTCATACGCGTGCCGCTGCCATCAGCGCCTCGATATCGTCAGCATTTTTCACGACGCTGGCGGTCAGGTTTTCGTTGCCGGTTTCGGTAATGACGATGTCGTCTTCGATACGAATGCCAATCCCACGGTATGCTTCCGGCACGTCGGCATCCGGCGCGATATACAGCCCCGGCTCAACGGTTAATACCATGCCTGGCTCAAGCACGCGGGAACGATCGGCACCGTATGCTCCCACGTCATGCACATCCAGCCCCAGCCAGTGGCTCAGGCCGTGCATAAAATACGGACGATGCGCGTTCTCGGTAATCAGGGTATCCACGTCGCCTTTCAGGATACCGAGCTTCACCAGGCCGGTGATCATGATGCGCACCACTTCGCCAGTCACTTCCTGAATAGACGTGCCTGGACGGTACAGCCTGAGCGCCGTCTCGAGCGATTCGAGGACGATGTCATACACCGCGCGCTGTGCGGGGGTGAATTTACCGTTCACCGGGAACGTACGGGTAATATCGCCCGCATACCCCTGGAATTCGCATCCGGCGTCAATCAGCACCAGATCGCCGTCGCGCAGCGCACTTTCGTTTTCGGTGTAGTGCAGAATGCAGCCGTTTTCACCGCCACCGACAATGGTGTTGTAAGAAGGATAACGCGCGCCGTGGCGGTTAAATTCGTGATGAATCTCCCCTTCCAGCTGGTATTCAAACATTCCCGGGCGGCATTTCTCCATGGCACGGGTGTGTGCCAGCGCACTGATTTCACCCGCGCGGCGCATCACGTCCAGCTCTTCCGGCGATTTGAACAGACGCATCTCATGCACCACCGGACGCCAGTCCGTCAGGGTGGCCGGGGCGGACAGATTCTGCCTCGAACCTTTGCGCAGCTTATCCAGAGCGGTAAAGACAATCTCATCGGCATACGCATACTCGCCCTGCGCGTGGTAAAGCACATCCAGGCCATTGAGCAGTTGATAGAGCTGCTGGTTGATTTCACTGAATGCCAGCGCCCGATCCACCCCCAGCTTCTCTGGCGCAGCCTCTTGCCCTAAGCGGCGGCCAAACCAGATTTCCGCAGTGAGATCGCGAACGCGGTTAAAAATCACGCTGTGGTTGTGGGTGTCATTACTCTTAATCAGCACCAGTACCGCTTCCGGCTCGTTGAAGCCGGTGAAGTACCAGAAATCGCTGCTCTGGCGATAGGGGTATTCGCTGTCGGCGCTGCGCGTCACTTCTGGCGCAGCAAAAATCAGCGCGGCGCTGCCCGGCTGCATATTGGCCAGCAGCGCCTGACGACGGCGCGAATACTCTTGATTTGAGATAACCATGACACCCTCCTGTGCGTTATTTTTCTTAATGTAAGGTTGGCTTACGGACTTCCGGTGCGGTCGGCTGCGAACGCGTAAAGTGGTCGTGGCACAGCAAAGCAGCAACGCGAACGTATTCGATGATCTCTTCGAGAGACATTTCCAGCTCTTCCTGGTCTTCGTCTTCATCGTAGCCCAACTGCGCAATGTTACGCAGATCGTCGATCGCCTCACCCGCTTCGCCGGTCACTTTATCGAGTTTCGGCTGCGTGACGCCCAGCCCCAACAGGTAGTGGTTGACCCAACCTGCGAGCGCATCGGCACGATCGAAGACGCTGACGTCATCGCCTTCAGGCAGATAAAGCTGAAAAAGGAAGCCATCGTCTTCCAGCGAATCGCTGATCGCGGAGTGCATTTTACGCACGGCTTCCGCCAGCTCGTGACCAAACGCCAGCCCTTCGTTCGTCAGGTCGTGGATCAGCGGCTGCCATGAGCTGTCGCTGTTTCCGCCGCACAGCATGCCACTGATCAGACCGTGCATTTCCGCAGAGGTTAAACCGACTCCCTGCTGGTTCAGTAACTGGTTTAAATCCTTGTAACCAGGCATTTCGTTCTGTATAGACATGCGCATTCGTCATCGTTGGGAGGAATATTCATGATATGCTACCACTTTGGACCCTGGTGATACCAGAAAAGGGCTTGTATCTTCACATCAGGGTAGCTATAGTGTCGCCCCTTCGCAGCCCCCGGGGCAGTAAGCGAAGGCAGCGCAGTCAATCAGCAGGAAGGTGGCATGTCTGCACAACCCGTCGATCTCCAGATTTTTGGCCGTTCACTGCGAGTGAATTGTCCGCCTGAACAAAGGGATGCCTTGAATCAGGCTGCGGACGATTTGAATCAGCGGTTGCAAGATCTCAAAGAACGCACTAGAGTCACAAATACTGAGCAGCTGGTTTTCATCGCCGCGTTGAACATCAGTTATGAACTGACTCAGGAAAAAGCGAAGACCCGCGATTACGCGGCAAGCATGGAGCAGCGCATTAAAATGCTCCAGCAGACCATAGAACAGGCATTGCTTGATCAAGGTCGCAATCCCGAAAGACCGGGACCAAAGTTTGAATAACACTTCTCAGTTGACTATGGTAGAGTAACTGTGAAGACAAAATTTCTCTGAGATGTTCGCAAGCGGGCCAGTCCCCTGAGCCGATATTTCATACCACAAGAATGTGGCGCTCCATGGTTGGTGAGCATGCTCGGTTCGTCCGAGAAGCCTTAAAACTATGACGACACATTCACCTTGAACCAAGGGTTCAAGGGTTACAGCCTGCGGCGGCATCTCGGAGATTCCCTCTCTTTTTCTTCTACCGACTACCATGACCCAACTCCCTGAAGTCTCTTCCTCACGCCAGGACATCCGTCAGCTCATGCGTCAACGCCGTCGTGCGTTAACTCCCGAACAGCAAGCTCAGTTTGCCCAGCAAGGCGCAGCCCGTATGATGGCCTATCCCCCTGTTGTGATGGCGCGTACCGTCGCCCTGTTCCTCTCATTTGATGGCGAGCTGGATACTCAACCGCTGATAGAACAGCTGTGGCGCGCCGGGAAAAGAGTGTACCTGCCGGTGCTGCATCCGTTTAGCCAGGGAAATCTGCTGTTTTTACACTACCATCCGCACAGCGAACTGGTGGTGAATCGTCTGAAAATCACCGAACCAAAACTCGACGTCCGCGACGTCCTCCCCCTCTCAGAACTGGATGTACTGATCACGCCGCTGGTTGCATTTGATGAGCAGGGTCAGCGCTTAGGGATGGGTGGCGGTTTTTATGACAGGACGCTGCAAAACTGGCAGCTTTATAATTTGCAGCCTGTGGGGTACGCACATGACTGTCAGGGCGTGGAAGCCTTGCCGGTAGAGAAGTGGGATATTCCGCTGCCTGCGGTAGTGACGCCGGGCAAAACCTGGCGCTGGTAAAATAAAGCCGGGTAGCGACCCGGCTTTATGCTCACAGAAACAGAATCAGTACAGCAGACGGGCGCGAATGGTACCCGGAATAGCCTTCATGCTCTGCAGCGCTTTTTCCGCTACATCTTCGTCCGCTTCAATATCAATCACCACGTAACCCATCTGAGAGTTCGTTTGCAGATACTGCGCGGCAATGTTGACGCTCTGCTCGGCAAAGATCTGGTTGATCGCAGTCAGCACGCCCGGACGGTTTTCATGGATGTGCAGCAGACGACGGCCACCGTGCAACGGCAGAGACACTTCCGGGAAGTTCACGGCAGAGAGCGTAGAACCGTTGTCGGAGTATTTGCTCAGCTTGCCCGCGACTTCCAGACCGATATTTTCCTGCGCTTCCTGCGTCGAGCCGCCGATGTGCGGCGTCAGGATCACGTTGTCGAATTCGCACAGCGGAGAGGTGAACGGATCGCTGTTGGTAGCAGGCTCAGTCGGGAAGACGTCAATTGCCGCCCCCGCCAGATGCTTACGCTTCAGCGCATCGCACAGCGCCGGGATGTCGACAACCGTACCGCGCGCGGCGTTGATCAGCAGTGAACCTGGCTTCATCAGCGCCAGTTCCTCAGCACCCATCATGTTTTTCGTTGACGCATTTTCCGGCACGTGCAGGCTGACCACGTCGCTCATGTTCAGCAGGTCAGAGAGGTGTTGAACCTGAGTGGCGTTGCCCAACGGCAGTTTGCTTTCGATATCATAAAAATAGACATGCATCCCCAGGGATTCAGCCAGGATCCCCAGCTGAGTACCGATGTGGCCATAGCCGATGATACCGAGTTTTTTACCACGGGCTTCGTATGAACCCGCAGCCAGTTTGTTCCACACGCCGCGGTGCGCTTTGGCGTTAGCTTCCGGAATACCACGCAGCAACAGCAGCAGCTCGCCAATCACTAACTCCGCCACGGAACGGGTGTTGGAGAACGGGGCGTTAAAGACAGGCACACCGCGTTTTGCGGCGGCATTCAGATCAACCTGGTTGGTACCGATGCAGAAACAGCCGATGGCAACCAACTTTTCCGCCGCGGCAATCACGTCTTCAGTCAGTTGGGTACGGGATCGCAGGCCAATGAAATGGGCATCACGGATGGACGCTTTCAGCTCTTCGGTGTCCAGCGCGCCTTTGTGAAATTCGATGTTGGTGTAACCTGCTGCACGAAGGCTATCAAGCGCTTTCTGATGCACGCCCTCAACCAGCAGGAATTTAATCTTGTCTTTCTCCAGTGATACCTTTGCCATTTACCTTACCCGACCCTGTTTTTGTCTGAACTGATGTTGTGCTGGATTTAAATCCGCTGTAGCCAACATATCAAAAAAAACTATTGCAGCAATATGAACGTTTGCGTCGGCACTCTGAAGAAAAGTCATACAGAGCAAAATGACAGAGGAAAATGCTGTAGAAATTTGCGAATGCGGCAGGATCGGCAAACGAGAGGTGAAAAGCGTGACACAAGTCACCGAATTTAGCTTTTCAAAATTTTTTTAGCGGGGGGAGGGCTCCCCCCATCAGATCATTTTACGATGGTTTGCACGCCATCTGCCGTGCCGATCAGCGCGACATCCGCGCCACGGTTGGCGAATAACCCTACAGTCACTACGCCTGGAATACCGTTAATGGCATTTTCCAGCGCAATGGCGTCGAGAATTTCCAGACCGTGAACGTCGAGGATCACGTTGCCGTTATCAGTGATGACGCCCTGACGATATTCCGGGCGTCCACCCAGTCTCACCAGTTCACGCGCCACAGCGCTCCGCGCCATTGGGATCACTTCTACCGGCAGCGGGAATTTACCCAGGATATCAACCTGCTTTGACGCATCGGCGATACAGATGAATTTATCCGCCACGGAGGCGATGATTTTTTCACGCGTCAGCGCCGCACCGCCGCCTTTGATCATCTGCATATGGCAGTTGATTTCATCCGCGCCATCAACGTAGATGCCAAGACGGTCAACTTCATTCAGATCGAAAACGGTGATGCCAAGGCTTTTCAGCTTTTCCGTGGAAGCGTCGGAGCTGGAAACTGCGCCCTCGATCTGCCCTTTCATCGTGCCCAGCGCATCGATAAAGTGTGCCGCCGTCGAGCCCGTACCAACACCGACAATGGTACCCGGTTGCACATACTGGAGAGCGGCCCATCCTACTGCTTTTTTCAGTTCATCCTGCGTCATGATCGTTTAGCCTGTGGTGTGAAAACGTAGGCCGCATTATAGAACACGTCGGATGGATTTCGTCTGCCACGAAGGGAAAATTGTGTCATAGTGCAGATTAAGCAAAATTAAGGAGTCAGCCAGAGCAATGAAACGTCCGGACTACAGAACACTACAGGCACTTGATGCAGTTATTCGTGAACGCGGTTTTGAGCGCGCAGCGCAAAAGCTTTGTATCACTCAGTCCGCCGTATCACAACGCATCAAGCAGCTGGAAAACATGTTCGGGCAGCCTCTGCTGGTACGTACTGTTCCACCGCGTCCAACGGAGCAAGGGCAAAAGCTCCTCGCCCTGCTGCGCCAGGTTGAGCTGCTCGAAGATGAGTGGCTGGGTGACGAACAGACCGGCTCAACGCCGCTGCTGCTCTCGCTGGCGGTGAACGCCGACAGTCTGGCAACCTGGCTGTTGCCGGCCCTTGCGCCGGTATTAGCAGACTCCCCGATTCGCCTGAATCTGCAGGTTGAAGATGAAACCCGTACGCAGGAGCGCCTGCGACGCGGTGAAGTGGTTGGGGCGGTCAGTATCCAGCCTCAGGCGCTGCCGAGCTGTCTTGTCGATCAGCTGGGCGCACTGGACTATCTGTTTGTCGGCTCAAAAGCGTTTGCCGAGCGCTACTTCCCGAACGGCGTCACCCGCGCCGCGCTGCTGAAAGCCCCTGCGGTAGCGTTCGACCATCTGGACGATATGCATCAGGCCTTCCTGCAGCAAAACTTCGATCTGCCGCCGGGCAGCGTGCCATGTCATATCGTGAACTCGTCTGAAGCGTTTGTGCAGCTCGCACGTCAGGGCACGACCTGCTGTATGATCCCGCACCTGCAGATAGAGAAAGAGTTGAAAAGCGGTGAGCTGATTGACTTAACGCCGGGGCTGTATCAGCGCCGGATGCTCTACTGGCACCGTTTTGCGCCAGAAAGCCGCATGATGCGCAACGTCACCGACGCGCTGCTGGCGTATGGGCATAAGGTGTTGAGACAAGATTAAGGAACAATTCCCCTCTCCTGACGGGAGAGGGGAATTGTGAAGATAGATTACTGCGCTTTTGCCGGCTCAGTCTGCTGACTTTGGGTCGGCTGCAGCTGGAACACCACATCAACCTGATCGTCGAACTGAATCGTCGGCTGCTCATAAGTTTCCTGAGCAGACACCGGCGCCGCGTCGGCCTTCATCATCCGTACCATCGGGCTTGGCTGATAATTTGAGACATGGTAACGCACGCTGTATACCGGACCGAGCTTACTGTTGAACCCGGACGCCAGCTGTTGTGCCTGATGGATTGCATCATCAATGGCGGCTTTACGCGCCTGGTCTTTGTATTTTTCCGGTTGCGCAACGCCCAGTGAGACGGAACGAATTTCGTTCAGACCCGCTTTCAGCGCGCCATCCAGCAGCGAGTTCAGTTTATCGAGCTGACGCACGGTCACTTCAACGGTGCGCACGGCACGGTAGCCTTTCAGGATGCTTTTACCGTTCTGGTAGTCGTAATCAGGCTGGGTACGCAGGTTGGCAGAGCTGATGTCTTTTTTAGCGACACCGTTCTGCTCCAGGAAAGAGAGATATTGCGCAACACGATCGTCAGCCTGCTTCTTGGCAGAAGCGGCATCTTTCGCGGCCACGTTCACTTCAATTGCCAGCGTTGCAACATCGGGTACCGCATCCACGCTTGCGGTGCCTGAAGTGACGATGTGCGGGCCATCAGGCAATTCACTTGCCTGCACCGACACCGCACCTAAACTCACTAATGCCGCCAGGGCCATCACTTTAAACTTCACTGTCATTCCTCCATGTTGCGAAGAGTGCCCAACAACAGGGCGCATGCCAGCAAGCTTAGCGGCTCTCGCTCAGTTGTCCATAAGACAACGCTTAGTTGAGCAATTCCTGAACATGATGAATCCCCTCTTTTGCCAGCTGAAAGGCAATAAACCACATCACCACGCCCACCAGCGTATTGATGATCCGCTGGGCTTTAGCGGTACGCAGACGCGGGGCCAGCCATGCCGCCAGAATCGCGAGACCGAAGAACCACAGGAATGAGGCGCTGACGGTACCCAGGGCAAACCAGCGTTTTGGCTCAACGTCGAGCTGCCCGCCCAGGCTGCCCAGCACCACAAAGGTATCCAGATAAACGTGCGGGTTGAGCCAGGTGACCGCCAGCATGGTGACGATAATCTTCCAGCGGCCCTGCTTCATGACCTCGGCGCTCGCCAGTTCGAGATTGCTGCTCATTGCCGTTTTCAGCGCCCCAAACCCATACCACAGCAGGAACGCCACGCCACCCCAGGTCACCAGCGCCAGCAGCCAGGGAGACTGCATCAGCAACGCACTGCCGCCAAAGATTCCGGCGCAGATCAGCAGCAAATCGCTCACCGCGCACAGTAGGGCAATCATAAGATGATACTGACGGCGAATGCCCTGGTTCATCACGAACGCGTTCTGCGGGCCAAGGGGAAGGATCATGGCCGCACCTAATGCAAGACCTTGAAAATAATAAGATAACATGAATAAATTCTCAGCAAGTTGTCCTGGGAGCTGACTATACTGCGAGAATCTTATTAGAGGAAATTGATAATATTAATTGGTGATTAGTATTGCTAATAAAAAGGCCCGGTGGCGTTGCCGTTCACCGGGCCTCCTGAGGAAGAGGATTACTCGGCTTCTTTCTCGCGTTTAAGGTTCACGTCCATCTGTGGATACGGGAAGCTGATCCCGTTGGCATCAAAATCACGTTTGATACGTTCCAGAACATCCCAGTAAACGTTTTGCAGATCGCTACTTTTGCTCCAGATGCGCACGACAAAGTTGATGGAGGATGCCCCCAACTCGTTCAGGCGAACGGTTTGCTCTTTATCTTTCAGAATACGATCGTCGGAGGCAATGATATTGGCGATCAGCGATTTCACCTGATCGATATCAGAGTCATACGCCACGCTGATAATCAGCTCGTTACGACGCACCGGCTCGCGGGAAAAGTTAATGATGTTGCCCGCGATGATTTTCCCGTTCGGTACCACCACGATACGGCCATCCACAGTTCGCAGAGTGGTTGAGAAAATCTGCACCTGCAGTACGGTGCCGGCAATACCGCCCAGGTCAACGTACTCGCCAGAGCGGAACGGACGGAAGGTTACCAGCAACACACCCGCTGCCAGGTTCGAGAGCGACCCCTGCAGCGCCAGACCAATGGCCAGACCGGCGGCACCGAGAACAGCAATCACCGAGGCAGTCTGTACGCCAACACGCCCCAGTGCAGCAATCAGCGTAAAGGCAATAATACCGTAGCGCACCAGTGCAGAGAGGAAGTCAGCCACAGTGGCGTCAATGTGACGCGCCAGCATCACGCGGTTTACGGCGTTTGATACGATACGCGCCACGATCATCCCGACGATGATGATGGCAATCGCCGCGACGATGTTAACGGCATAGCTCAGCAGCAGCGCCTGGTTGCGCACCAGCCAGTTACCGGCATTATTGATGCTGTCTACAACATCGAGTTGTTCCATTTAGTCTTCCTTTTGTTATCCCAAAAACACAAAATCCATCCCCCATGGAGACAGGCAGGTCAGTAAAGGGTAAACAAAAAGGACCGGTTTTGCCAAACAGATCACATAAACGGGCCGGGCAGACCATTGAAAAAGCATAAAAAAAGGCCCGCATTCGCGGGCCTTCTGATGCTATGAGCAGCTTAAATTACAGAACGTCAACCGCGTTCAGTTCTTTGAAAGCCTGCTCCAGACGCGCCACCATGGAAGTCTGCGCAGCACGCAGCCATACACGTGGATCGTAGTATTTCTTGTTCGGCTGGTCTTCGCCTTTCGGGTTGCCCAGCTGGCCCTGCAGGTAAGCTTCGTTCGTTTTGTAGTACTGCAGGATACCGTCCCATGTTGCCCACTGGGTATCGGTATCGATGTTCATTTTCACTACGCCGTAGCTTACGGAGTCTTTGATTTCCTGAGCAGAAGAACCGGAACCGCCGTGGAAGACGAAGTTCAGGCTGTTGTGCGGCAGGTTGTGTTTCTTAGAAACGTATTCCTGAGAATCACGCAGGATAGTTGGGGTCAGAACCACGTTACCTGGTTTGTAAACGCCGTGTACGTTACCGAAGGACGCTGCGATGGTGAAGCGTGGGCTGATTTTGCTCAGCTCGGTGTAAGCGTAATCAACGTCTTCTGGCTGGGTGTACAGTGCAGAAGCGTCCATGTGGCTGTTGTCCACGCCGTCTTCTTCACCACCGGTGCAACCCAGTTCGATTTCCAGGGTCATGTCCATTTTGGCCATGCGCGCCAGGTACTTAGAGCAGATTTCGATGTTTTCGTGCAGGGACTCTTCAGACAGGTCGATCATGTGAGAAGAGAACAGTGGCTTACCGGTCGCTGCGAAGTGTTTTTCACCCGCGTCCAGCAGACCGTCGATCCACGGCAGCAGTTTCTTCGCGCAGTGGTCAGTGTGCAGGATAACCGGAACACCGTAATGTTCAGCCATCTGGTGTACATGGTGCGCACCAGAGATTGCGCCCAGGATTGCCGCGCCCTGAGGAACGTCAGTTTTCACGCCTTTACCAGCGATGAATGCTGCGCCACCGTTAGAGAACTGAACGATAACCGGTGCTTTAACTTTTGCAGCAGCTTCCAGTACGGCGTTAATGGAGTCGGTACCAACGCAGTTAACTGCTGGCAGAGCGAAGTTGTTTTCTTTAGCTACCTGGAACACTTTCTGAACGTCATCACCAGTGATCACGCCAGGTTTTACGAAATCAAAAATTTTAGACATGTTGCTTAGTCCTGTATCTTCGGCCGTTAGAAAAGGTGCGAGCTCTTAAAGCGCGCTGAAAATTGGGCAGGTTTCCCTGCCCTTGAATGGCTTACTTCTTAGCGCGCTCTTCGAGCATTGCTACTGCTGGCAGTACTTTGCCTTCCACGAACTCGAGGAATGCGCCGCCACCAGTGGAGATGTAGGAGATCTTGTCAGAAATACCGAACAGGTCGATTGCTGCCAGCGTATCACCGCCGCCTGCGATAGAGAACGCTTCGCTGTCTGCGATAGCGTTAGCAACGATTTCAGTACCTTTGCGGAAGTTCGGGAATTCGAACACGCCAACAGGACCATTCCACAGGATAGTTTTCGCGTTTTTCAGGATTTCAGCCAATTTCTGTGCAGAAACGTCGCCCAGGTCCAGAATCTGCTCATCATCTTTGATGTCGTTAACAGATTTCAGGGTCGCAGTCGCTGTTTCAGAGAACTCAGTCGCGACGCGAACATCCGTTGGAACCGGGATATCGCAGGTAGTCAGCAGACGTTTTGCTTCGTCAACCAGATCCGCTTCGTACAGGGATTTACCGACATTATGGCCTTGTGCCGCCACGAAGGTGTTCGCGATACCACCACCAACGATCAGCTGGTCAGCGATTTTAGACAGGGAATCCAGTACGGTCAGTTTGGTAGAAACTTTAGAACCACCAACGATTGCAACCATTGGACGAGCAGGTTCTTTCAGCGCTTTACCCAGTGCGTCCAGCTCAGCAGCCAGCAGAGGACCGGCACACGCGACGTCTGCGAATTTACCGATACCGTGGGTTGAAGCCTGCGCACGGTGAGCAGTACCGAAGGCATCCATCACGAATACGTCACACAGTGCAGCGTATTTTTTGGACAGCGCTTCGTCGTCTTTCTTTTCGCCTTTGTTGAAGCGAACGTTTTCCAGAACAACCAGTTCACCGGCAGCGATGTCTACGCCGTCCAGGTAATCTTTTACCAGGCGAACCGGGTTGGACAGTTTGTCTTTCAGGTAATTAACAACTGGCAGCAGAGAGAACTCTTCATTGTACTCGCCTTCAGTTGGACGACCCAGGTGGGAGGTCACCATCACTTTAGCGCCCTGCTTCAGAGCCAGTTCGATGGTTGGCAGAGATGCACGGATACGCGCGTCGCTGGTCACTTTGCCATCTTTAACCGGTACGTTCAGATCAGCACGGATGAAAACGCGTTTACCAGCCAGATCCAGATCGGTCATCTTAATTACAGACATGGTGAATCCTCTCGTTGATTCTTAAAGTTTTGCAGACGCACGATGCGTCTTACCTGAAACCTTGAGCGGCCATTGCTAACGTGGTGTCGAGCATTCGGTTAGCAAAGCCCCATTCGTTATCACACCAGACCAGCGTCTTGATAAGGTGTGCGCCACTGACGCGCGTTTGAGTGCCATCGACAATGGCGCTGTGCGGGTCGTGGTTAAAATCTACTGAGACCAACGGTAATTCCGTATAGTCAACTATACCATGAAATGCCCCCTGTGCCGCTTTTTGCAGCAACAGGTTGACTTCACAGGCTTTTACCGGTTTTTTCACCGTCACGCTCAGATCAATTGCGGTGACGTTAATCGTCGGTACACGTACGGCAATTGCTTCAAAACGATCATTAAACTGCGGGAAAAAACGGGTGATACCTGCCGCCAGTTTTGTGTCCACCGGAATGATTGACTGGCTCGCGGCTCGCGTGCGTCGTAAGTCCGGGTGGTAGGCGTCAATCACCTGCTGATCGTGCATCGCTGAATGAATCGTGGTTACGGTGCCGGATTCAATGCCATACGCATCGTCTAACAGTTTGATGACCGGAATAATGCAGTTGGTGGTGCAGGAGGCGTTGGAAACAATGCGGTGTTCGGCTTGCAGCTCATGCTGATTCACGCCAAATACGACGGTCGCGTCGAGGTCGTTGCTGCCAGGATGGGAAAACAGGACTTTTTTCGCACCTGCTGTCAGATGCGCTTCGCCATGCTCGCGGTTACCGTATACGCCAGTACAATCAAGTACGATATCCACACCCAGTTCACGCCACGGTAGCCCGGCAATACTGCTCTCATGCAGCACGCGGATAGCATCGTCGCCGACAAACAGCTGATCTCTTTCCTGGCGAACATCCCAGGCAAAGCGTCCGTGGCTGGTGTCATATTTCAACAAATGCGCCATGCCCGCAGCATCCGCCAGTTCGTTGATAGCCACCACGGTTATTTCCGCCCGACGCCCGGATTCATATAAAGCACGAACCACGTTACGCCCGATGCGACCGAAGCCATTAATCGCTACGCGTACGGTCATAGATCTCCTGCAAAGCTATCCCTGAGTTTGAGGTGGCTGAAAGAGTAATCCAGCTACGCCCGAAGGGGAATCCTTGCTGTCACAAACTGCGATTGATTGGTCAATTGTCGAACATTTAATCGACTGAAACGCTTCAGCTAGAATAAGCGAATCAGGGAATAAAAGGAATGTCTGTCCAGAGCAATAAGCGCGCTATATGACTTGCGTCACATTTTGGATGGAATAATTCACAGGAACGTTACATGTTTGAGGAATAGTGGACATATAAGGCGGATAGCGTGAAAAAAACAAAACGGTAACCCAAAGGTTACCGTTTAGGGTGTTTGTGCCCTCTTCTCAGTGAGAGCATGGACAGGGGCTCGCGCCCCTCCCCTACAAACAATTACAGCAGTTCTTTTGCTTTCGCGACAACGTTTTCAACGGTGAAGCCGAACTCTTCGAACAGCAGCTCTGCCGGAGCAGATTCACCGAAGGTGGTCATGCCGACGATTGCGCCGTTCAGGCCCACATATTTGAACCAGTAGTCAGCGATACCTGCTTCTACTGCCACGCGCGCGGTAACGGCTTTAGGCAGTACGGATTCACGGTAGGCGGCATCCTGCTTGTCGAACGCATCGGTAGACGGCATGGAAACCACGCGCGCTTTAACGCCTTCGGCAGACAGTTTTTCCCATGCGGCAACAGCCAGCTCAACTTCAGAACCGGTCGCGATGAAGATCAGCTCTGGCTGACCCGCGCAATCTTTCAGCACGTAACCACCACGGGCGATGTTCGCCAGCTGCTCTGGAGTACGTTCCTGTTGTGCCAGGTTCTGACGGGAGAGGATCAGTGCAGTTGGACCGTCCTGACGCTCAACACCGTATTTCCACGCCACGGCGGACTCAACCTGGTCACATGGACGCCATGTGCTCATGTTTGGCGTCACGCGCAGGGAAGCCACCTGCTCTACCGGCTGGTGAGTTGGACCATCTTCGCCCAGACCGATGGAGTCGTGAGTGTAGACCATCACCTGACGCTGTTTCATCAGCGCAGCCATACGCACGGCGTTACGCGCGTACTCGACAAACATCAGGAAGGTAGAGGTGTACGGCAGGAAACCACCGTGCAGGGAGATACCGTTCGCAATCGCAGTCATACCGAATTCACGCACACCGTAGTGGATGTAGTTACCGGCAGTGTCTTCGTTGATTGCTTTAGAACCAGACCAGATTGTCAGGTTAGATGGCGCCAGGTCAGCGGAGCCGCCCAGGAATTCTGGCAGCAGCGGACCGAACGCTTCAATCGCATTCTGAGAGGCTTTACGGCTGGCGATGTTAGATGGGTTCGCCTGCAGTTTAGCAATGAACTCGTTCGCTTTGGCGTCGAAGTCAGACGGCATGTCACCCTTCATACGACGGGTAAATTCAGCCGCTTCCTGTGGGAAGGCTTTCGCATAGGCAGCGAACTTCTCGTTCCATGCGGATTCTTTCGCCTGACCCACTTCTTTAGCATCCCACTGCGCGTAAATTTCAGATGGGATTTCGAAAGCAGGATATTTCCAGCCCAGCGCTTCGCGCGTCAGAGCGATTTCCGCGTCGCCCAGTGGCGCACCGTGGGAATCGTGGGTACCCGCTTTGTTTGGAGAACCGAAACCAATGATGGTTTTGCACATCAGCAGTGACGGCTTGTCCGTCACTGCGCGCGCTTCTTCTACTGCACGTTTAATCGAGTCAGCATCGTGACCGTCAACGCCACGCACAACGTGCCAGCCGTAAGCTTCGAAACGCTTCGCGGTGTCGTCAGTGAACCAGCCTTCAACGTGACCGTCGATGGAGATGCCGTTGTCGTCATAGAACGCAACCAGTTTGCCCAGCTTCAGGGTACCTGCCAGGGAGCACACTTCGTGAGAAATGCCTTCCATCATGCAGCCGTCGCCCATGAATGCGTAGGTGAAGTGGTCAACAATGTCATGGCCTGGACGGTTGAACTGCGCGGCCAGGGTTTTCTCGGCAATCGCCATACCCACCGCGTTAGCAATACCCTGACCCAGCGGGCCGGTGGTGGTTTCTACACCTGCGGTGTAACCCACTTCCGGGTGACCTGGCGTTTTGGAGTGCAGCTGGCGGAAGTTTTTCAGCTCTTCAATTGGCAGATCGTAGCCAGTGAGGTGCAGCAGGCTATAGATCAGCATTGAGCCGTGGCCATTAGACAGCACGAAACGGTCGCGGTCAGCCCAGGAAGGGTTCTGCGGGTTGTGGTTCAGGAAATCTCGCCACAGGACTTCGGCGATATCAGCCATACCCATTGGGGCGCCCGGGTGGCCAGATTTGGCTTTCTGTACTGCGTCCATGCTCAGCGCACGAATAGCATTAGCAAGCTCTTTACGTGAGGACATTTTAACTCCAGATCGGACTGTTAAAGGCCATGCCCTTGACGACAGCGCGTTTTGGGCTACGCCGGAAAAAAGTGCCAACAATGTAACCCAAGCGGCATGTCATGTACATGGAGCATTCTTTTGCAGCTTAAGAAATCTCTGGATCATGCTCGCATGTTGCGCAATCTGCTCGCCCGGCCCCGTAGATATTCCTTATACTTAGCCCGACCCCGGCTTCGTTGCCGGTGCACTTTTCAGATTTTATTCAGATTAACGAGTACGGAAGCGACATCATGAAAATGCGTGCAATAGTGCTGGCCCTGGGTACAACGCTCCTGCTGAGCGGCTGTCAGAATATGGATTCTAACGGCCTGATGTCCTCAGGCGCAGAAGCCTTTCAGGCCTACTCCCTGAGCGACGCACAGGTTAAAGCGCTGAGCGACCAGGCCTGTAAAGATATGGACGGAAAAGCCACGCTTGCCCCGGCCAATAGTACCTACACGCAGCGTCTGAATAAGATAGCCTCCGCGCTGGGTGATAACATTAACGGCCAGCCGGTGAACTATAAGGTGTACATGGCCAAAGATGTAAACGCCTTCGCGATGGCGAACGGCTGCATCCGCGTTTACAGCGGGCTGATGGATATGATGACCGACAACGAAGTTGAAGCGGTTATCGGCCATGAAATGGGCCACGTTGCACTTGGCCACGTGAAGAAAGGCATGCAGGTTGCGTTAGGCACTAACGCCATCCGCGCCGCGGCGGCGTCTACGGGCGGTATCGTCGGCAGCCTGTCACAGTCGCAGCTTGGCGATGTGGGTGAAAAACTGGTTAACTCTCAGTTCTCGCAGCGTCAGGAATCCGAAGCGGATGACTACTCCTACGATCTGTTGCGCAAACGCGGCATTAATCCATCAGGTTTAGCCACCAGCTTCGAAAAACTGGCCAAACTGGAAGCCGGTCGCCAGAGCTCTATGTTTGATGACCACCCGGCGTCAGAAGAGCGCGCACAGCATATTCGCGACCGTATGGCCGCAGACGGAATTAAATAATTCAGAAGGAGGCATATTTGCCTCCTTTTTATTTCGCATGAATTGTTAATTTAACCGCACATATCGGTAATAGCACTTTAGTACCTTTCTAAGCCGCGCAAACACTGGCTTATTGCCCTGAAACGTCTCGTCACATAATTATTGCAATCATTTACCATTCGGGTAATTATCGAGCTCGCAGTAATTCAATTTACAATATTAAGACAGAGACGTTCCCTCCGTGAAAAAAGAATTATCATTAATTGCGTTAAGTTTATTCGCCGCATTACCCGCCGTTGCAAGCCAGCAATCCGACAGCAAAGGGTTTGTTGATGACAGCCATTTAGATCTGTTTTTACGCAATGCGTATATCAGCCGTGATTATCATCAGGGCCAGCAGGACAAAGCCGAATGGGGTCAGGGTATCGTTGCCACGTTCGAATCCGGCTATACCGAAGGGCTGGTTGGCTTTGGTGTGGACGGCATTGCCCAGTATGGCGTGCGTCTGGACGGCGGTCGTGGAAAGAGCGGCGCGGGCGGCATTGACTTCTTTAAACAGGAAGACGATGGCCGGGCTAAATCCGATCTGGCGAAATTTGGCGCCACAGCAAAAATGCGTATTTCCAATACCGTGCTGAGCTACGGTAACCAGCGTCCGGAATTACCGATTGTGAATGCCGACAATTCCCGTCTGCTGTTTGAAAGCTTTACCGGCACCATGCTGACCTCAAAAGAGATCGCGGGCCTGGAAGTGAACGCCGGTTACTTCACCGATGAGCAGCGCAAAAGTGACGACCGCCACGACAGCGGCCTGAAGAGCCTCTCCTTCGGCGGTGCGAGCTACCAGTTCAACGACCAGTTCAGCGGTGCGCTGTATGCCTCTCATGTGGAAGAGGTGATGAACAAGCAGTACCTGGGAATGAACTTCAAACAGCCGTTCAGCACCGGGCAACAGCTGGTGCTCGATTTCAACGGCTATAACTCACGCCTGGATCAGCGCTACGCAGACAGCCTTGATACCGGACGCAGCAATAGCATCTGGAGCCTGGCGGCAAGCTACATCTGGGATATTCATACCTTCAAGGTGGCGTATCAGCAGAGCAGCGGCAGCACCGGCTATCACTATGGCAGCTATCGCGATCAGGGTGGCGTAGGTGACGGCGGCAATACCATCTGGCTGGCGAACTCCTACTGGTCTGATTTCAACGGCGAAGATGAGCGCTCATGGCAGGCTTCTTACGCACTGGACTTCGGCGGTCTGGGTTTACCGGGCCTGAGCTGGACCACAGCTTACGTGCGTGGCGACAACATCAAGACCTCTGAAACCAGCAACGGTAAAGAGCATGAGTGGTTTAACCAGATCCAGTATCAGGTGCAGGACGGCCCGGCTAAAGATCTGAAACTGAAACTCCGTTACTCCGTCCTGCGCGTGTCCAGCAACGCCAGCGACTATAACGTGGGCGGGGATGAGATCCGCGCGTACGTGGAATACCCGTTTAACGTGTTCTGATTAAGCCCCTCACCCGCCCTTCTCCCTAAGGGAGAGGGCGGAAGTGAGGGTAAACACGCTTAGTACAACGTCTTCTGCGGCGGCCCGGCAAACTTCAGCGCGCCAATCTGTCCCATCCGCACTTCCACTACCGACGGTCCTGGCATGGCAAGCGCTTCGGTCATCACCGCCTCAAAATCCTCCGCCCGTTCGACGCTCCACACCTGTAACCCCATCGCATGCGCCAGCTGCGTAAAGTCCGGGGTATGCAGCTCGTTATAATACTGACGCCCGCCGAAATACTTATCCTGAATGCCGCGCATGACGCCGTAACCGCCGTCGTTCATCACCAGCAGCGTCACGTTGGCCTTCTCCTGCGCCAGCGTTGCCATCTCGCCCAGATTCAGGCTTACGCCACCATCGCCCACCAGCCCCACCACTTTGCGTTGCGGGTTGGCAATCGCCGTGCCAATCGCCATCGGTAGCCCCATACCGATGGCGCCTGCCAGCGAGTGAATGTTCATCAGCGGTCCATTGGCACGGAAGAGACGGCTGCCCCACAGGCTTCCGGAAACGGTGATATCACGAACCAGCAGGCCATCTTGCGGTAGCGCGTTCTCGATGGCGTCGTTGAGCTTCGCATAAGCACCGCACTGCTCACGCAGTCCCGCAACGGCTTTCGCCAGCGCCTGCTGCACCTGCGTATCCCACTGCGCATCGCCCCATTCACGCCCCTGCGCTTTAGCCGCCAGCGCGGTTAACAGCGCCGCGCAGTCGGCCACAAGGGTTGTGTCCATCAGATAGTTGCGGCTCGCCGCCGCGGGGTCGATATCGATCTGGACGCGGGGATGCGGTAATTCAAGCGTCCACGAGCGAGTTTCGTTGCTGCGCAGGCGTGAGCCGGCGACCAGCGTAAAGTCGCACTGGGCGATCAACGCCTCAACTGACGGCGAGTTATGAAACGCCCGCAGGCTGGCGCGATGGCTGTCCGGCAGCACGCCGCGCGCGTGGGTGCTGGAGATAACCGTCACTCCCGCATCCGCCAGTTTTTTTACCGCATCAGCGCTACCAAGCGCTCCGCCACCCAGCCACAGCAGCGGCTGTCTGGCCTGTTTAAGCTGCGCCCACAGCGTGTCGACCACTGTCGTATCAACCGCGGAAACCGACGTCGGTTTCACCGGAGCGGTGATCAGCGACACGGGGATTTTCGCCCCCTGAATATCAATCGGGATCTCCACGGAGACCGGCCCGCACGGCGGAGTTTGCGCCTCCTGAATGGCCTTGTGAAGGATCGCTATCGCCTGGTTCGCGTTGCTGATGCGGTATGCCCGTTTTGAGCTGGCCTTCAGGAAGGTCAGCTGGTCGCGGGTTTCGTGGATAAAGCCGGTGTCAGCATCCAGCCAGGCTTTTTCCACCTGGCCGGTGATATGCAGCAGCGGCGTGCAGGCATTCATGGCTTCCACCAGCGCGCCGACGGCGTTACCCGCCCCGGCGCCGGTACTGGTCAGCGCCACGCCGAGCCCGGAAAAACGGCCGTGGGCATCGGCCATGGTGACCGACCCCGCTTCGCCACGTGCGGGTACAAAGCGAATATTCCCGCGCTGCCCTACCGCATCGGCGATGGGTAAATTGTGGATGGAGATGACGCCGTAGATGGCCTCAACCTGATACTGCTCCAGCGTTCTGGCGATGGCGTCGCCGACGGTTATCATTTCGCTCATTACTCACCCTTTCTCAGTCGCACCAGTGGTTGACGCTGTTACCCGTCGCCAGATAAATGCTCTTTTGCTGCATCCAGGCTTTCAGCCCCTGAATGCCCTTTTCGCGGCCCAGACCGCTCTCTTTAAAGCCCCCGAACGGGGTCGAAATCGCAAACACTTTGTAGGTGTTTATCCACACCGTGCCCGCTTCAAGCTGCTCGCTCAGGCGCAGGGCGCGCCCGGTATCCCGCGTCCAGATCCCGGCAGCAAGGCCATAAACGGAGTCATTCGCCTCACGGATCAACGCGGCTTCATCGCTAAAGGGCATCGCCACCAGCACCGGGCCGAAGATCTCCTCCTGACAGGCGCGAGCGCTGTTGGTCAGGCCTTCAATGATGGTGGGCTGGAAGTAACTGCCGTTTGCCAGCAGTGGATCGGCAGGACTCTCCCCGCCACACAGCACGCGGCCCCCTTCACGCTTTGCCAGTTCAACGTAAGCCTGCACGCTCTTGCGGTGCGCATCGTTGATCAGCGGCCCCACATGGGTGCCGTCGGTAAAGGGATGCCCGACCCGCAGGCCGCGCGTTAATTCGAGCAGCCTTGCCATCAGCGGGGCGTAAAGGCGCTCATGGATAAAGAGCCGCGAACCGGCAATACAGGCCTGACCTGCCGAGCTGAAAATGCCGTAGCAGATCCCGCGCGCAGCCAGCTCAACGTCGGCATCTTCCAGTACGATGGTCGGGGATTTACCGCCCAGTTCCAGCGAGGCCGGGATCAATTTTTCCGCCGCCACGTGCGCCAGATGACGGCCCGTGGTGGTGCCACCGGTAAAGGAGATTTTCCGCACTTTCGGATGACGCGCCAGCGCATCGCCAATCACCGAGCCTTTGCCCGGCAGCACGCTCAGCAGCCCGGCGGGTAAGCCCGCCTGATCAAAAATACGCGCCAGCTCCAGCGCCATCAGCGGGGTGGCTTCGGCTGGTTTGAGAACCACCGCGTTACCGGCAGCAATGGCCGGCGCCACTTTCTGCATTTCGCTGGCAATGGGGGAATTCCAGGGCGTGATAGCCGCCACCACACCGAGCGGTTCATATCGGCTGAGGGTAAGCACATCAGGCTGGCGTGGGGTCGGCAGTTCACCTTCCAGCAGCTCGCAGGCGGCGGCAAAATAACGCGCCGTGCCTGCCGCGCTCATCACCAGACCCCGCGCTTCCGCCAGCGGTTTACCGTTGTCGCGACTCTGCATGCGGGCCAGTTCATCGACGCGGGATTCGATCAGATCCGCCACCTTATGCAGGATCTTCGCACGCGCATGCGGCAGGCTGTTACGCCAGGCAGGATCGCGCCACGCGCGCTCTCCGGCGTCGATAGCCTCCTGCAGATCCTCCAGGCTTGCCGCGTGGAGCGTGGCGTTCACCGCACCGTCTGCCGGGAAATGACTCTGCATCAGGTTACCGCCGCCACGCCGCCAGTTGCCGCCAATGAAAATGTTAAGATCGTCCATCGTCGCTCCTCAGCGCTGCGTCAGTTCACGGCAGGCGCGAACCGCGCTGAGTGCCGCCAGGGTGGAGGTTTTGGGGTTGCTGGCAAGCGGTAGCCCGCTCAGCTCCAGATGGAACTCGCCAAACATCCCTTCGACGTGCAGCGTGTGGGTATTGCGTTGAGTGGCCGGGTCGACCATCAGTTGCACGCGGGTGTCATCCATCCCCACGCCGCCAAGTGCCACGGTCGCCGCCACGTTGGCGTTGGCCGGAAACAGTCGTGCCGCTTCACGTGCGCTGCCTTCAAAGAAGATCTGCGCCTCGGACACGGCGTTAAGATCGATAAGCTGCTCGGCATAGCTGCCGCGCCAGCTGGCCGGGCTTTTACGCGACTGGTAGGTCACCTTCTCAAGCCCGCCCTCTTTTGCCGCTGCCAGGCCATCAATGCCCGCCACCGCACCGGAGAGCAGCATCAGCTTTCCGCCTGCGTTGAGCAGACGCTGTTCCAGCGCGCTGTCTGCCAGCGCGCCGGTGGAGATCACCGCCAGATGCCATCCACGGCGTAAAATCGCTTCCCCGTACTGCGCCACCGCCTGCTGGCTGGCACATTCCAGCACCAGATCGGGAGTATCCGTACATAATGCGGGCGAGGTCAGTGCCACCACCGCATCGCCAAACTGCTGGCGGATAGCAGCATGATGCGTCTCGCGCGCCACGATCCAGCCGATGGCAACCTGCTCGGGCAGACGCTCAATGACCGCCTGCGCCATGGCACCGTAGCCGATTAACATGATTTTTTTCATGATGTGTCCTTACAGATGACGGCAGAAGCCGCCGGAAACGTCCAGCGCCGCACCGGTGGTAAACGAAGCCAGCGGCGACGCGAGGAACAGCAGAGCCTGCGCAGGCTCCTGCGGCTTACCGAGACGCGCCATCGGAATGCCGCGTTTGCGGGCGATATCCGCGGTCCACTGCGGCCAGCTCTGACTTTTATCCGCCCGGTTCTCAAAGCGACGCCGCCACTGGCCGGATTCCACCATGCCAAGCAAAATGGAATTCACGCGGATGCCCTTACTCACCAGCTCTTTCGAGAGCGTGAGCGTCATGTTGAGCAGCGCGGCACGTGCTGCGGAGGTGGCAATCATGTGTTCCTCTGGCTGCAGCGCCAGCAGCGAGTTCACGCAGGTAATGGAGGCAATGTCCGATTGCTCCAGCTGCGGCTGAAAAGCCTGCACGGGGTTAATCACCCCAAACAGTTTCAGTTCGGCTTCATGCAGCCAGGCCTCGCGCGGGGTGTCATTGAAGTGCGCCACATACCCCTGTCCGGCGTTATTAATCAGCAAGTCTGCCCCGCCAAAGCGGGACTTAACGGCCTGGGCGAAGATCTGAACCTGGTCTGCATCCAGCACGTCGCAGCGGTGAGAGAAAATCTCGCCATCAGGGAATTCGTTTTGCAGCGACGCATGCGCGCTGGCAAGCCGGTCCGGGTCGCGGCCACAGAACGCCACTTTTGCCCCCTCGCCCAGCAGCAAGCGCAGTGTTTCAAAACCAATGCCAGAAGAACCGCCGGTGACTACCGCTACGCGCCCGTCAATTTGTGCATTCATCGCGCACCTCTTCGTTGATACGTAAAAGCTGTTGATTAAAAAACGCGTCGTTATCGAGATAGCTGGCGTGCCCGGCCAGGGGAATCGCGGTAAACGGCATGCCGTAACGTAACGCCAGCCCCTGAACCAGCTCAGGCTGGGTAATGGCGTCCTGCTCGCCGCACCAGACTTCAAAGTCACCGGCGTAACGCTTCAGCCAGCCGTGAATATCGTCATGTGCCAGCATCCATGCGGCAGCAAGGTAGCCTTCCGGGCGCAGTTTGCGCATGCCCGCCGCAACGGTGGCAATATCGTCCTCACGCGCGCCCGGGCGTAATAATTTAGCGGCCCGGGTTTGCGCCAGGATCTCGCCCCCAAGCGCCATCTGCTGCTCCCGGTTACGCCAGACCTGCTCGCGCTGCGCCGGCTCGGCCTGGCCGTAACCCTGCGCGGCATCGGCCAGCACCAGATGCAGCACGCGTTCGGGATACTTCGCCGCAAAGGCGCTTGCCACCAGGGCCCCAAGCGAATGCCCGACCAGAACGACCTGCCAGACGCCCGCGCGGTCCAACATGGCCGCCAGCGCGTCGGCGTAATCCCCCGCGTTGGCGCGCTCAACCGCCAGCATCGGGCTTTCGCCATAACCGGGCATGTCCCACGCCAGCACGCGAAAACCGTTCAGCGCCATCTGTTTATGCCAGGAGGCAGCACCGGAGCTGATGCCGTGGAGCAGCATCAGCGGGATGCCGCTTCCCTGTTCACGAAAGCCCGTCATCGCGCCCCCTTAGTTCCGCTTCACTTTCGACAGCGGGTGATCGGCCGGATAGGTCGGGATTTCCGGCTTGTTGGTGCCGAGCATCACGCACATCAGCGCCTCTTCTTCACCATGATTGAACAGACCGCGATAGATGCCCGGCGGAACGGAGATCAGATCGCGTTCGCGCAGCACGGTTTCGGTGTAGTGATCGCCGTCCTGGATCATCAGCGTGATCTGCCCTTTAAGCATGAAGAACACCTCTTCCACGTCGTCATGCAGATGCAATGGTCCCTCGCACTTCGACGGCAGCACCATGGTGGAGAAGGTAAAGTGCTCAGCCGGCACGGTATTGGTATCGCTTGCCACGCCCGTCGCCCCGGTACCGATGTAGCGCATCTGCGCACGGCGGTATTTAGGATCGAAATCGGCCTGGAACTTCAGCGCGTTCCAGTCATATTTACGCCCTTCAAAGCGCGCAATGCGCGACTCGACCCACTCTTCCATGGTCAGATGGTCAGGTTTAATGCCTGGTTTTGCAGTTACGGTTGAATCAGTCATGACACTCTCCTCAGTAACGTCTCAGCAGCGGCAGTAACAGGACGCAGCCCACCGCCGCCATCACCGCCAGAAAAATCAGCCCGGAATCCATGCTGTGGGTGAAGGCGATCAACGCGCCCATCACCGCCGGCGACAGCGCGCCCGCAAAGTTTCCCAGCCCGTTGAAAATACCGCCCGCCGTCGCGCTCACCCGGGGATGGGTCGCCTTCGCCAGCAGTGCGAAAATGTTCGGCGCACCGGTGCCCCACATAAAGGTGCTAAAGCTCATCGCCGCGATAACGGCCAGCGGGGTATCAAGATGCATGACCGCCGTCAGGCCTAATCCCGCGCCAGCCATCGAGATAAAGCAGGCCACCGCGCGTTTATCGACCCGGTCAGAAAGCCATGCGCCAATCACCTCACCCGCCAGCATGGCAATAAACGGCATCGACGACAGCCAGCCCGCGTGTTCAAGATGAATGCCTTTCCCTTTAATCAGGTAACCCGGCAGCCAGCCATTGATTCCCCACAGGTAGGTGAGAAACGCGATGTTAAAGATGCAGATAATCCAGAAGTGCGGGCTGACAAACAGCTCGCGCCGCGCGGCACGTCGTTCATCCTGTGATTCGCGATCCGCAGCCGGTTTGGCACCCAGATGGATCCCGCGCAGACCGATGCGCACGAACACCAGCACCGGCACGGTGAGCATCGCCATCACAAAGAAGGTGCTCTGCCAGCCGAAGGCATTCAGCAGCCAGATAGAGAGAGGGAAACCAATCGCCGCGCCTACCGGGGTACCCAGCAGCCACAACATGGTGGCTCGCGCCTGCAGATGCTGCGGGAAGTTATGCCGCACAATGGCAAACGCCAGCGGAAACAGCGGCCCTTCTGCCACGCCCAGCAAAATGCGCAGGACGATCATGACCGTGTAGTTATGGGTAAACCCCATGGCCACCATCAGCACGCACCACACCACCATCATGCCGGTGAGCAGGCGAAGCGGCGCAATCTTGTCCCCCAGTCCGCTTAAAAAGACCGATGAGAAGCCGTAGCTCAGCAGGAAGGCGCTCATCAGAATGCCGAGGCGCGTGGTGTCAAAATCAATGCCCATCGCCTGCTGGAAATGGCTGTCGGAAAAGAGCGCCGCAATGCTGATTTTGTCGAAAAATGCCAGCAGCACGCAGGCCAGCAATGACAGCGGGATGGCCCAGCGCACCGCTTTTTCGGGCGTGCGGGTGCCCTCACCGCTTGCCTCAACCGGCGCGGTGTTAGTCTCAAATGTGGTCATGTCTCCCCCTACGGGTGCGGGTTAGCTATCTCAATGACATCAGTGAAAAAGTCGGGTCAGCCAGCGGCACCGCGGACAGATCCCTTCCGGCAGCCATCCAGCGCTTCGCCAGCTTGACGGTACGCGCATCGTTGAACGCCACCAGCTGGGTCAGCCGTCCGTTTTCATCCAGTGAGAAAAACAGCGCATTATCCCGGGCAAGGGTTGTGCAGCCGGCTTGCGGAATACCGAGGATCTGAATGTTGTGCTGGTATTGATCCGACCACAGCCACGGCGCGTCGTCATAGCCGGGGGCATCGGGATTGAGCATCGCCTTTGCCGTGGCAACCGCCTGATTCTGGGCAAAGGCCCACGACTGAATGCACAGCCCATAGTGATGGTGCTGGGCCACATCACCGGCAGCAAAAATAAACGGATCCGACGTTCGCCCCTGAGCATCCACCACGATCCCGCGCTCAGTCTGCAGACCCGCATCGCGTGCAAGCTCGAGATTGAGATCAACACCGATCCCGACGACCACGGCATCAAAGGTTTCACGCTGGCCGTCACAGTGAATGACCGGCAGACCATTGTTATCTTCCAGCTCCAGCGTTCCGCAGCCGATGCGGATATCCACGCCCTGTTCGCGGTGAAGTGTTTCCAGCTGCTGCGATACCTCGGCACTCACCGAACGCATGCACAGCGCGGGCTGCTGCTCAAACAGCGTCACGTCGACGCCACATTTACGCGCGGAGGCCGCAATCTCCAGGCCAATCCAGCCTCCGCCGATAATCGCCAGGTTTTGACTCTCTGCCAGGCGCGCCTTCAGCCGCTGTGCGTCCTGCCAGTGGCGCAGGGTATAGACCTGCGGGTGGGCCGCCCACGCGTCGCCCGGCAGACGCGCCCGACCACCGGTAGCGATTAAAAGAATGTTGTAACTAAGGCATTCACCGTTGCTTAAGCGCACCGTTTTCGCGTGACGATCGAGAGATTCCGCGCGCACCGGTCGGCACCATGTCAGGTTCAATGCCTGTTGCGCCGCTTCAGGAAAGAGACGCGGTAGCGGCGCGTCCGGCTCCAGTAACGCAGCCTTGGACAGCGGCGGGCGTTCGTAGAAATCCCACGCCTCTTCCGCCACGACGCAAATCTCGCCGTCGAAGCCTTCGTCACGCAGGGTTTTCGCCGCCCAGCCACCTGCCTGACCGCCGCCAATAATGACAATGCGCGAGGTCATACCGCCTCCGGCTTTTTCTGCTGACGGCGAGTGTCGTGGTCAATCCCACCCTCTACCGCCCACTCGGTGAACGACACCAGCGAATGTTCCAGCTCGCGCGGCTGCCAGTTTTCGGTGAGGTAATCATCGTTGGTGTAGTATTCAAACGCCCCGCCAGTTGGGCTGTTGACGTACCAGAAATAGGCCGAGGAGACCGGATGACGCCCCGGGCCAATAAAGGTGCTCCAGGCGTTTTTGTTCATCGCTATCCCACCACCAATCACCTCGTGAATGTCGCGTACGGTAAAGGCAACGTGGTTCAGACCCCGCTTACGGTGAGGCAGCTGAAGAAGGAACAGGTTGTGATGCCCGCCGCGCACGCCACAGCGCAGGAACACCGCACGGTTGATGTAGCGGTCAGACACCTGGAACCCAAGCACCTCACGGTAGAACGTCTCCACCGCCGCCAGCTCCTCCACGAAGAACACCACGTGGCCCACGTTAATAGGCTGGGCGCGATCGTAGACCGGGCTTGGCGTGTCGATACGGCGGGCATCGCCCCACTGGTTAATCGGCTCGACGTTCAGCTCCACCGGGACCTGATGGCTGACCTGTACGCGCAGGGTCATGCCGTTCGGATCGCGGCACTCCAGCGCGTCGCCCACCTCACGAAAACCGGGCTGCTTCTCAAGCTTCGGGCGCAGCGCCTCCAGATCGTCCCGGGTGGCGACTGCCCAGGTCATCCGGCGCAACGTATTTCCTGCTTCAAACGCTGGCGGCAGGTCAGGGCTGTCGACAGGATTAAGCTCCACGCGCGCGCCGCTCAGGGTAGTAAAACGCTGGCCGCTGGCATCGCCCGTCAGGCCAAAATCACGCATAAATTTGGCGCAGTGCGTCAGGTTCTCGACGCCAAATTCCAGCTTTTCAATTCCGGTTATACACATCGTTCGTTGCCTCGTCTGGCCCAGATTGGGCGTAAAACATGCCCGACGCAATGAAGCGCCTGGCGTTAACCTGATGATTTAACTGGCCTGTGACAAATACCCTAAGAAGCCAGAAATTTTATCCGCCGCCATGCGGACATCGTTTTGCAGGCGCTCGCGATCGGTCTGCGGGATCTCCTCCGAAGGCACCAGAATGCTCACCACGGCCGCCACCCTTCCGCTGCGGTCATACACCGGATAAACGATGGAGGAGATGCCATGACGGAAGAAGGATTCGCCGATCACATAGCCGCGTGCTTTGTCCTGCTGCACCATCTGCCACAACGCTTCACGGTCGTGGATCTGGCCCGGCGTGTTGCCCGGCAGACGCTCGTGCGGGAACAGCTGTTCGAAATCGGCTCGCGAAATATCGGTCAGCAGCATGCGCCCCAGCGACGTGCAGTGCACCGGCAAACGGGTACCAATGCTCACCTGATTGATGCGAGAACCGGCGGCGCTGACGCGGGCGATATAGATGATGTCGCGCCCGTCGCGGATCGCCAGATGACTGCTGCACTGGCTGACGTCACGCAGCTGCTCGATGACCGGCTGACCGACCTGCGCCACATCCAGTGAGGCGATGTATTCAAAGCCCAGACGCAGGACGTTCATGCCAAGCGAGAAGGTATTGGTTCGCGTGTTGCGCTCCAGAAAACCCATGTATTCCAGCGTTTGTACCACGCGGTAGGCGGTGGCTTTCGGCATATCGACCAGCCTGTGCAGCTCGGCAAAGGTCAGTTCACGGTGCTGCTCGCCAAAGGCCAGCAGCAGCTGTAAGCCTCGCTCCAGCCCGGGCACCAGGTACTTCACTTCGTGATCGCTTGCCATATTTGCTTTACCTCAGTTAAAGACAAAACCGCCGTTGACCGGAATCAGCTGGCCGGTGATAAACCGCGACAGATCGCTTAACAGCCAGACCACGCTGCCGGTGACGTCTTCCGGCTGCTGCGCCCCGGTGAGCGCCCGGCCGTTTTCGTAAAGCTGATGCCGCTCTGCAGGAACATATTCCGTCGCTTCGACGCGGGTTAAGCCCGGGGCGATGGCGTTAATACGAATGCGTTTTTCACCCAGCTCACGTGCCATTGAACGGGTCATGGCAATCACGGCGCCCTTGCTGGCCACGTAGGCCATCAGACGCGGCGCGCCCCACAGCGCGGTATCGGAAGCCACATTGACAATGGCTGCCCCTTCGCGCAGCAGCGGTACCGCATCCCGGGTAACCAGCCAGGTGCCTTTGACGTTAACGCTCATCACCCGGTCCCACAGATCCGGATCGTAATCAAGCATGTCCTTACCGCCGACCCCGGTCGCCATCGCCGCGTTATTGACCAGACCGTCGATCGGTCCCTGTTCGCCAATAGCGCTGAACACCCGCGAAATGGAGAGCGGATCGGCCAGATCGATAACGTGTGATTCAATCGCATAGCCCTTCTCACTTAAGCCATGCGCGCTTTCAGCCAGTTCGCCCTGAAGGATGTCGCACATCACCACCGCCGCGCCCTGCTCTGCGCAGGCTTTCGCGAAATGAAAGCCCAGCCCACGCGCGGCACCGGTCACCACGATGCGTTTCCCGTTCAGCAGCCCATTCATCAGGCGGCTCCCTGCTGAGCTTCACGCGCCGCCAGCTGCTCTTTCGCCGCTTTTTGCATCATGCGGCGCAGGCGCGAAAGGCCCACATCATGCTGGTAAAGGTATTCGTGTTCCCGTGCATCTGGCGCCATGCTCTCCAGCACCACGCGGTCCTGCTCAAGAACTTCCCAGTGCAGTTTTTCCAGACGGTTACGGTACATAAAACGCCACATATCGCGCTGCCAGCCCTGCACGCGGCGGATACGCCAGAAGAAGACGCGGCAGTTATCGTTATCTTCCGGCACCACCATGCCAACAATGAAGAAGTGACCGCCCGGCCCGAAACGCTTCTTATAAGGAATGGACAAACGCATCCAGTAGGTGCCGCTGTTGCCCAGCTCAACCCAGTCGAAGTTGACGCCGCTCTGGCCTTTTTTCTCGAAGATAAACCCGGTTTTCGTTGGCTGCAGAACCATATCCGCTTTGCGATCCCCTTCCGCCATGGAGTGCGACGAAGAGTGCAGATAGGTGCCGTGCATCGGGTCCATCACGTTTTCCAGTGCGTACTGGTAATTGCATTTCCACGCGGCGGTGCAGAGGAAATTGCTGTAGGCGTCGGTGTCAGCCAGTTCGTCCGGGAAGCTCAGTTCGTCGGGTTGCTGATCGGCGGTAACGCCAAACCAAAGGAAGATGGCCCCGTGCACTTCCTGCACGTTGTAGCTGCGCACACACTGCTGGCCGACCAGCGGACATTTGTCCACTGCAGGCACATCCTTCACTTCGCCGTTGCCCGCAACTTCCACGCCGTGATACCAGCAGGCGATACGATCGCCCAGATTCCAGCCCATCGACAGACGCGCGCCACGGTGCGGACAGCGATCTTCCAGCGCCTGCACCTGGCCATCTTTGTTGCGCCAGACCACAATCTGTTCGCCCAGACGGGTGATCCCCACGGGCGCAGACTGAACTTCCCAACTGGCCAGCACCGGGTACCAGAGGCCGCGCAGACCTTTATCAAGATAGTTTTGTACGGTAGTCGTCATCGCATTGCCCTCAGTAGCCGTTAACCTGTAAGAAAGCCTGGAAGCTGGCATCGCTCCATGGCTCGCCCTGCTGATCGTGCATACGTACCGCGTTCAGCCCGTTGACCAGTTCCGGCACGGTTTCAGCCCCCTGTTCGAAAAGGTCTTCCAGCGTGGAAATAAGCGTGATTTCCCAGTTTTCCGGTACGCGGCTGCGGGTCTGCCAGATCAGGTTCTGGTAATCACCGGGCTTATGGATGGCGCCGTTACCGCCCTCAGCCGGAGGGGTAAACTGACGGCTTTCCGGCAGCGCCGGGTTGAAGTTCAGACTTTCGCTCATGCCACTGTCTCCTCGACGAAGGTAATCTGGATCTGGTTTTCAAATACCCGAACCGGGTAACGATTGAGGTTACGTCCGCCGGGGCCGTGCAGGCACTGGCCGGTTTTGACATCGAAAACCGCCTCATGCAGCGGACATTCCACTTTACCGTCCTCGACGAAACCCTGACTCAGCAGCGCGTAAGCGTGCGGGCATACGTCTTCCAGCGCGTAATATTCGCCATCAATCAAATAAACGCCGATCTCTTTGCCCTCGACGTTACCGCTAAAAGGGAAATCTTCCTGTACTTGTTCTGCGTCACATACGCCTATCCAGCTCATCACGATCCTCCAGGCTTTTGTTTCATATATGAAACTCTGTTTCTTATTTAATACGGTCAATATAAAAGCGATGAATGTTTCGTCAAGCGCGAATGTGACGAATTTGTTAATCAGTCGAGGTTTAATTAGCTAAGTGTGCAAGCGATCACGAAAAAATGCAGCGATATGAAATTTTCATTATTAAGGCGTGAATGAATACATTTTTTTGATGATGTTTTATTTTTTAGAATAGAGATTGACTTCTTTTCTTTTTATTCCTTAAAAATTATATACGCGCATACCTATGGCGTTTCACCTGTGAAACTTTTATTTAATTTATCTCATTAAAACAAAGAGTTTCACAGGTGAATCATTTTAGTTACGTGACAATAACGTTCATAAAAAATATAAACAGACAGCACGATTAAGGCGGGTTAAATGACGGCAAGATGGCAAGGCACGGTGGCACTTCTGGTGCTCATTATTATTTCCTACGTTGACCGAGTAAATATCTCGGTGATGATTTTAAACCCTGAATTTGCCGAACATTTTCAGCTAAATGAAAACAGAATGTTACAGGGAATGCTCATGACCTGCTTTTTGCTGGGTTATGGTTTTTCCGCTTTACTATTGACCCCAGTTATCGAAAGCAAATTACATTATCGACAGGGATTGTTAACCAGCATTGCGATATGGGCCGTGGTTTGCGCCATCTCGCCACTGCTGGGGTCGCTGATGGGCATGCTCATCGCCCGCCTGATTTTGGGCATTGCCGAAGGCCCACTCTTTTCACTGAAAACACGCTTTATCAGCGATAACTTTAGCGCCGGGGAGATTGGCAAGCCCAACGCCGTTACCGCGCTGGGCGTTTCACTGGGGCTGGCAGTAGGCTTTCCGCTGATCACCTGGCTGATGGCACACCTTGGCTGGGCGGGCTCATTTTATGCCCTCGCGGCGATCAATCTGGCGCTGGGTGGGGGGTTAATCTGGCGTTTCCTGCCGGCCCCTCAACATTCGGAAAAGCGCCGAACGTCCGGGTTTGTACAGACCTTTACGCTTGCCTGGCAGACGCCGCTTCTGGGCTGGATCCTGCTGGTTGAAATCGCCACGCTGAGTTATCTCTGGGGCAGCAGCGCCTGGCTTCCGGCCTGGCTGCGCGATGAACACCACTTCTCCCTGCACGCGACCGGCTTTCTCGCGGCTATCCCCTTCCTGCTGAGTCTTGGCTCAAAGTTTCTGGGCGGTGTGCTGCTCGATAAAATGCGCCCGGACCAGGCACCGCTGCTGTTTGTGGTGGGCGGGATCTTAACGGCGAGTTCCGTCGTCATGCTGATGCTGAGCCACCAGCCCGGCTGGCTGGCGCTGTTTATGCTCTCTGCCAATATTTTCTGGGGACTTCAGGGGGCCGCCATTCCGGCGGTTATCCAGCATCATGCGGCGCGGGAAGCCGTTGGCAGTGCCTACGGGATCATCAACGGGATTGGGAATATTTGCGCGGCGTTTATTCCGCTGCTGATGGGGATGGTGATGAAATCGGTGGGTTCAGTCAGCTCAGGGTTTTCGGTGCTGGTCGTCTCGCAGGTTATCACCCTGCTGGCAGGAGGCATGTTGCTGCTGCGCATGCGTCGCGCAGCAGCAATCCGGGCGTAAGGCTTATTCGCCTTTTTTCGCGGCCTGGATGTAGAGCATTTCCAGCGCGAGGGTGGCCGCTGCCAGAGCAGTGATCTCTGACTGGTCGTAAGCCGGAGCCACTTCCACCACGTCCATACCCACGATGTTCAGATCCTTCAGGCCGCGCACCAGTTTGATGGCGCGGTCAGAGGTCAGGCCGCCGATCACCGGCGTGCCGGTGCCCGGGGCAAACGCCGGATCCAGGCAGTCGATATCGAAGGTCAGGTAAACCGGCATATCGCCGACAATCTGTTTTACCTGAGCGATGATGTCATCCACGCCGCGATCGTTCACCTGGCCGGCATCCAGCACGGTGAAGCCATTATCTTTATCAAACTCGGTACGAATACCAATCTGCACAGAGTGGTTTGGATCGATCAGACCTTCGTTTGGCGCGGTGAAGAACATGGTGCCATGGTCGAATTCACAGCCGTTCGCGTAGGTGTCGGTATGGGCATCAAAATGCACCAGCGCCATCTTACCGAAGTGCTTCGCGTGAGCACGCAGCAGCGGCAGCGTGACGAAGTGGTCACCCCCGAAGGAGAGCATGCGTTTACCGGCAGCCAGCAGTTTTTCGGCATGGGCCTGCAGTTTTTCACTCATCTCGCGCGCGTCGCCAAAGGCGTACACCAGGTCACCGCAGTCAACCACGTTCAGGCGCTCGCGCATGTCGAAGTTCCACGGGAAGCGGTTGTGCTCCCAGGCCAGGTTAGTGGAGACCTGACGAATAGCTGCCGGACCATGACGGCCACCAGCACGGCCTGACGTGGCCATATCAAACGGCACGCCGGTGATCACCCAGTCAGCGTCACTGTCGTACGGCTGGAAGTTCATCGGGAGACGTAAAAAACCAAACGCGTTAGATACCAGAGAGTTATCGTACTGATGGCCTAAAGTGCTCATGTCCTGACCTCTTTAAAGTCGATACATTAAAAACAGATGAAAAAAAATCCCCTCCGCGTCGTTAAACCCGACGAGGAAGGGATTGATTTGTAAATCGCTTATTGGGGCGAATTATCGCCGCTAATTCATACGGGTTCAAGTGAGTATAGGCGAGGGTACTGCCCCTTGCCCTCACGCCGCCCCTCTCCAACAGAGAGAGGCAGGTTTACTTACTCGTCTTCCAGATAGGTGTATCCGTAAAGACCCGCTTCAAACTCTTCCAGGAACTGCTGCTGCAGCGCATCGTCCAGACCGGTATTTTTCACCTGGTCACGGAACTGGGTCAGCAGCTTTTTCGGATCCAGCTGAACGTATTCGAGCATATCCGCCACGGTGTCCCCCTCGTCGGACAGCTCAACTTCCACGCTGCCGTCAGGGAAGACAAACACGTCAACCGCTTCGGTATCACCGAACAGGTTATGCATGTTGCCGAGGATCTCCTGATAGGCACCAACCATGAAGAAGCCCAGCATCGGCGGGTTCTCCGGATCGTACTCTGGCATAGGCATCGTGGTCGCGATACCGTCGCCGTCGACGTAGTGATCGATAGCACCGTCGGAGTCGCAGGTGATGTCCAGCAGCACCGCACGACGTTCCGGGGCGTGGTTCAGCCCTTCCAGCGGCAGAACCGGGAACAGCTGATCGATACCCCAGGCATCCGGCATCGACTGGAACAGCGAGAAGTTGACGTACATTTTGTCCGCCATGCGCTCCTGCAGTTCGTCAATAATCGGACGGTGGGCACGGTTGCTCGGGTCCAGCTGCTGCTGTACGTCGTGGCACATGTTCAGATAAAGCTGCTCTGCCCATGCGCGTTCCTGCAGGCTGAACGTGCCCGATGAATACCCCACATGAATATCATGCAGGTCCATCTGGCTGTCGTGCAGCCACTCGCGCAGCGAACGGCGGGTACCCGGCTCGTGCATCTCCTGCCAGGTCTCCCACATGCTTTGCAGCGCACGAGGCGCGTCCTCAGCCGGCGGGGTTACCTCGGAAATTTCACTGCGCTCAACGCCGATAATGTTCGATACCAGCACGGTGTGGTGTGCGGTAACCGCGCGACCAGACTCGGTGATCACAGTTGGGTGCGGCAGGCCGTGCTCTTCACAGGCATCGCCAATCGCCCAGATGATGTTATTGGCATATTCGTTCAGGCCGTAGTTCACGGAACAGTCGGACTGCGAGCGGGTACCTTCATAATCCACGCCCAGACCACCGCCCACGTCGAAGCACTGAATGTTTACGCCAAGCTTGTGCAGCTCAACGTAAAAACGTGCTGATTCGCGTACGCCGGTGGCGATGTCGCGAATGTTGGCCATCTGCGAGCCGAGGTGGAAGTGCAACAGCTGAATGCTGTCCAGACGACCACGCTCACGCAGAATCTCAACCAGCTGCAGAACCTGGGTCGCCGCGAGACCAAATTTGGATTTTTCGCCGCCTGAGGACTGCCATTTACCGGAACCCTGCGACGCCAGACGCGCACGCACGCCCAGACGCGGGATAACGTTCAGACGCTCTGCCTCTTCCAGCACGATAGCGATCTCTGTCATCTTCTCGATAACCAGATAGACTTTGTGGCCCATCTTTTCGCCAATCAGCGCCAGACGAATGTATTCACGGTCTTTATAACCGTTACAGACGATCACCGAACGGGTCATGCCAGCATGTGCCAGCACGGCCATCAGCTCCGCTTTGGAACCCGCTTCCAGGCCCAGCGGTTCACCGGAGTGGATCAATGATTCAATCACGCGGCGGTGCTGGTTCACCTTGATAGGGTAAACCAGGAAGTAATCGCCTTTATAGCCGTAAGATTCACGCGCGCGTTTAAACGCGGCGTTAATGGAACGCAGACGATGTTGCAGGATCTGCGGGAAGCAGAACAGTGCAGGCAAACGCTGGCCCTGCGCCTCGCGTGCTTTCACCAGTTTGGCGAGATCCACGCGCGCTTCAGGAACGTCAGGATCCGGGCAAACGCTGATATGGCCCAGTTCGTTGACGTCGTAGTAGTTATTGCCCCACCAGGCAATATTGTAAGTGCGCAGCATCTTGCTGGCTTCCTGGGAGCTCATCGCAACCTCCTGCATGGAACGTAGTACACCCTGTTCGCCCGCTGACGAAGGCGAAAGCGAAGACATGTCGTCAGACATAGCGAACCTCAACTCTTTGTATTAAGTGTAAAACAGTTGACTACTATCGCAGCGTTATACGGCGATAACAACCCATAAACGGATCCATTTCCCAGCAGACTATGCTGAAAACCAGACCGTGCGACCGGTTTCATATTCATATCATTGTAAACACGTGTCCGAACTTAATTATGACAACGTTCGGCGAAACCACGAGAAAACTCTTGTCTTAACAAGAGCGCCCTTGTTCAGTTTTCACAAAGCGTGACCGGCCCTGGAATCCTGAGAAGCCCCGAGATGGGTATAACATCGGCAGGTTTGCAGATTAGAAATGCGGGTTGCGGGAATCAAATACGCGCCAGAACGGCTGCGCTGAATTAGCGGAAAACACTGGTTCATTATCTCGTATCACCTCCACGGCCGCTCCTGCTGAAACGGACCACAAGCCAAAGCTAAAAGTTCACTGCTTAACCCGGCTGGAAGTGGCGACACGATGAGTTCATCGAGCGCTTATTGGTATGAGCCGCGCGCCGCGTTTTATACCGAGAACAGGGGTAAATTGCAAAAGATAAATGCGCGGGTTGCCAGCGCCGTCAGGAAAAATTTCCAGCAGCGAATTCAACTCAGTGAGAGGTTAGTCAAAAAAAACTGGAAATCGGGCGAAGAACTGACCTAAAATAGCCATCCAGATGTTAATCCATCCATACTGATTAACACTCAGACTGCCAGTGTCATTAACCTGCAGGCCTTGGTAGAATTATCTCCTTTGGCTATTCCACACAGCAGCTTGAGCTAAACAAATTCCTTTTAGGTGAAATAAAACATGGCAAAACACCTGTTTACGTCCGAGTCCGTATCAGAAGGACATCCAGATAAAATTGCTGACCAAATCTCCGATGCGGTGCTTGATGCGATCCTGACGCAGGATCCAAAAGCGCGCGTCGCGTGTGAAACCTACGTCAAAACCGGCATGGTTCTGGTTGGCGGTGAGATCACCACCAGCGCATGGGTGGATATCGAAGAGATCACCCGTAACACGGTTCGTGAGATCGGTTATGTCCATTCTGATATGGGCTTTGATGCCAACTCTTGTGCGGTACTGAGCGCAATTGGCAAACAGTCTCCGGACATCAACCAGGGCGTTGACCGTGCCGATCCGCTGGAACAGGGCGCGGGCGACCAGGGCCTGATGTTTGGTTATGCAACCAACGAAACTGACGTGCTGATGCCAGCGCCCGTGACCTACGCACACCGTCTGGTGCAGCGTCAGGCTGAAGTGCGCAAGAATGGCACTCTGCCATGGCTGCGTCCTGATGCGAAAAGCCAGGTGACCTTCCAGTACGACGACGGCAAAATCGTCGGTATTGACGCGGTCGTTCTGTCTACTCAGCATTCCGAAGAGATCGACCAGAAATCCCTGCAGGAAGCAGTGATGGAAGAGATCATCAAGCCGGTTCTGCCAACTGAATGGCTGAGCTCCGCAACCAAATACTTCATCAACCCAACCGGACGCTTTGTTATCGGCGGCCCAATGGGTGACTGCGGTCTGACCGGCCGTAAAATCATCGTTGATACCTACGGCGGCATGGCGCGTCACGGTGGCGGTGCCTTCTCCGGTAAAGACCCGTCTAAAGTTGACCGTTCTGCTGCGTACGCTGCGCGTTATGTTGCGAAAAACATCGTTGCTGCTGGCCTGGCTGACCGCTGTGAGATTCAGGTTTCCTACGCTATCGGCGTGGCTGAACCGACCTCCATCATGGTTGAAACCTTTGGTACCGAGAAAGTGCCATCCGAGCAACTGACGCTGCTGGTGCGCGAGTTCTTCGACCTGCGCCCATACGGTCTGATTCAGATGCTGGATCTGCTGCACCCAATCTACAAAGAAACCGCTGCATACGGTCACTTTGGTCGTGAACATTTCCCATGGGAAAAAACCGACAAAGCCGCTCTGCTACGTGAAGCTGCCGGTCTGAAATAATCGACTGACAGCGAATGTTAAAAAGGCCAGCCCCGTGCTGGCCTTTTGCTTTTGTCAGCCAGAGAGCCTGACATTGCGCTTTGCGTGAAACCGATTACACCCCACCCGATATACCTCGCTTTCAGAATAATCTCTTTGCATGATCGCATGTCTTATGCTGTTACATTTCCTTTCAGTTAAGTCTGAAATTCATTCAAACGCGATGCACATCAACTAATTTACCTCTATATTTTCAAAGCTTTAATTTTATTTACGGTTGCACACCAGTGTAACCGATTACATCAATGTGATTTATCTCACATATTTATACGGGTTGCTCACTTACCCTTAACATCGATAAAACTGATAACCCAACTGGAGGGCATAATGCCTGACAATAAAAAACAGGGGCGTACGTCCAATAAGGCGATGACATTTTTCGTCTGCTTCCTCGCCGCCCTGGCAGGATTACTTTTTGGCCTGGACATTGGCGTGATTGCCGGTGCGTTACCCTTTATCACTGAAGAGTTCCAGATAAGCGCTCACACCCAGGAGTGGGTAGTAAGTTCCATGATGTTTGGTGCGGCCGTGGGTGCCGTGGGCAGCGGCTGGCTCTCTTTCAGGCTGGGCCGCAAAAAGAGCCTGATGATCGGTGCAATCCTGTTTGTTGCAGGTTCGCTCTTCTCAGCAGCGGCTCCAAACGTTGAGGTATTGCTGCTTTCTCGCGTGCTGCTTGGTCTGGCCGTGGGTGTGGCATCGTATACCGCCCCACTCTATCTCTCTGAAATCGCACCCGAGAAAATCCGTGGCAGTATGATTTCGATGTACCAGTTGATGATCACCATCGGCATCCTCGGAGCTTACCTTTCCGATACCGCGTTCAGCTACAGCGGCGCATGGCGCTGGATGCTTGGCGTGATCATTATCCCTGCCATTCTGCTGCTGATTGGCGTTTTCTTCCTGCCGGACAGCCCACGCTGGTTTGCAGCGAAGCGTCGTTTCGTCGATGCCGAGCGCGTGCTGCTGCGACTGCGCGATACCAGCGCGGAAGCCAAAAACGAACTGGAAGAGATCCGCGAGAGCCTGAAGGTAAAACAGTCAGGCTGGGCGCTGTTTAAAGAGAACAGCAACTTCCGTCGTGCGGTATTCCTGGGCGTGCTCCTGCAGGTAATGCAGCAGTTCACCGGGATGAACGTCATCATGTACTACGCACCAAAAATCTTTGAACTGGCGGGGTATACCAATACCACCGAGCAGATGTGGGGGACCGTCATCGTTGGGCTGACCAACGTTCTGGCGACCTTTATCGCTATCGGTCTGGTGGACCGCTGGGGCCGTAAGCCAACCCTGACGCTGGGCTTCCTGGTGATGGCCGCCGGTATGGGGGTTCTCGGCACGATGATGCACGTGGGGATTCACTCTCCAACCGCCCAGTATTTCGCTGTGGGGATGTTGCTGATGTTTATCGTCGGGTTTGCGATGAGCGCCGGTCCGCTGATTTGGGTGCTGTGCTCTGAAATCCAGCCGCTGAAAGGGCGTGATTTCGGTATCACCTGCTCCACCGCGACCAACTGGATTGCCAACATGATTGTCGGTGCGACGTTCCTGACCATGCTCAATACGCTGGGCAACGCGAACACCTTCTGGGTCTACTCCGGCCTGAACATCTTCTTTATTGTTCTGACGCTGTGGCTGGTTCCTGAAACCAAACACGTGTCACTGGAACATATTGAACGTAACCTGATGAAAGGTCGTCCACTGCGCGAGATTGGCGCACACGACTAATTCTCTGGCGGGAGGTGCCTCTTGCACCTCCCCGCTTCGCGCTTTATGCTCTGCCCCTATGAAAGCACCCCGTCTCCCCATCGCCCTTCAGCAAGCCGTTATGCGCAGCCTGCGGGAAAAACTCGCCCAGGCCAACCTGAAACTCGGCCGGAATTACCCTGAGCCGAAACTCGTCTACCAACAGCGTGGCACGGCGGCGGGTACGGCGTGGCTCGAATCCTATGAGATCCGTCTGAACCCGGTGCTGATGCTGGAAAATCAGCAGGCGTTTATTGAGGAAGTGGTGCCGCACGAGCTGGCGCACCTGCTGGTATGGAAACACTTTGGCCGCGTGGCACCCCACGGCAAAGAGTGGAAGTGGATGATGGAAGCCGTGCTGGGCGTTCCGGCACGCAGAACCCATCAGTTTGAACTTGAGTCGGTACGCCGCAATACCTTCCCCTACCGCTGCCAGTGTCAGCAGCATCAGCTTACCGTTCGCCGTCATAATCGCGTGGTGCGCGGCGAGGCCACCTACCGTTGCGTCAAATGTGGTGAACCGCTGGTCGCGGAATAACCAACTGAACTTTCAGGAACTTTCCTGATCTGACTGATTGCATACAGGAACAACATTCGTTACGTTGCGGGCTCGTTTTGACACGGAGTGTAAGATGTCCCGTAATTTTTCTCTCGCGGTCGCTTTTCTGGCGACAGCACTCTCCGGCCAGGCTCTGGCCGACGGTATTAACAGTTTCTCCCAGGCAAAAGCGGCGGGCGTGAAGGTCAACGCGGATGTTCCCGGTGATTTTTATTGCGGCTGTAAGATTAACTGGCAGGGTAAAAAAGGGATCGTTGATCTCGAATCCTGCGGCTATAAAGTGCGTAAGAATGAAAACCGCGCCAGCCGCATCGAGTGGGAACACGTGGTGCCGGCATGGCAGTTTGGTCACCAGCGTCAGTGCTGGCAGGATGGCGGTCGTAAAAATTGCGCCAAAGATCCGGTCTATCGCCAGATGGAAAGCGATATGCACAACCTGCAACCCGCGGTTGGCGAGGTGAATGGCGATCGCGGCAACTTTATGTACAGCCAGTGGAACGGCGGAGAGGGTCAGTACGGCCAGTGCGGCATGAAGGTTGATTTTAAAGAGAAAGTCGCTGAGCCCCCGGCCCGCGCGCGCGGCAGTATCGCCCGCACCTATTTCTATATGCGTGACCGTTACGACCTCAACCTTTCCCGCCAGCAGACGCAGCTGTTCAACGCATGGGACAAGCAATATCCGGTGACGGAATGGGAATGCCAGCGTGACGCGCGCATCGCGAAAGTTCAGGGTAATCACAACCCTTACGTCCAGCGGGCTTGCCAGGCGCAAAAGAGCTAACCTACACTAGCGGCAATTCGCTTACACCGCATGACATATGGAATTTCTGACTATGCGCATTCCTCGCATCTACCACCCTGAGCTGATTACCGTCGGCCGCGAAATTGCCCTCTCTGACGATGCCGCCAACCATGTTGGTCGCGTACTGCGCATGGGAGCAGGACAAGCTATTCAGCTGTTTGATGGTTCTAATCAGGTTTTCGACGCGGAAATTACGCGTGCTGATAAAAAAAGCGTGCATGTAACGATATTGCGCGGCGAAGTGGATGACCGTGAATCTCCGCTGCACATACACCTGGGACAGGTGATGTCGCGCGGAGAAAAGATGGAATTCACCATCCAGAAATCCATTGAACTGGGTGTAAGCCTCATTACGCCACTTTTTTCTGAGCGCTGTGGCGTTAAACTGGATGCGGAACGTCTGAATAAAAAGATCCAGCAGTGGCAGAAAATTGCCATTGCTGCCTGTGAACAGAGTGGCCGCAACCGTATTCCGGAGATCCGCCCGGCGATGGATCTGGAGGACTGGTGTGCTGAAGAGGAAAGCGGGCTGAAGCTCAATCTCCATCCACGCGCCAGCGCCAGCATCAATACGCTGCCGCTACCCGTTGAACGTGTTCGTCTGCTGATTGGTCCGGAAGGCGGCTTGTCCGCTGACGAAATTGCCATGACGGCGCGTTACCAGTTTACTGATATTCTGTTGGGACCTCGCGTTCTGCGTACTGAGACAACGGCACTCACAGCCATTACCGCGCTACAGGTGCGTTTTGGCGATCTGGGTTAACGCTAAGCCTGAGCCCTCAGGCTTTTAACGGAGATGAAAATGATCAAGCTCGGCATCGTGATGGATCCCATCGCAAACATTAACATCAAGAAAGATTCCAGCTTCGCGATGCTGCTGGAAGCGCAGCGTCGCGGCTATGAACTCCACTACATGGAGATGAACGATCTTTACCTGATCAACGGTGAAGCCCGCGCACGCACCCGCATCGTTAACGTCGAGCAGAATTACGACAAATGGTATGAATTCGGCACCGAGCAGGATATTGCCCTTGCCGACCTCAATGTCATTCTGATGCGTAAAGATCCTCCGTTCGACACCGAATACATTTACTGCACCTATATCCTTGAGCGCGCGGAAGAGAAAGGAACGCTGATCGTCAACAAACCGCAAAGCCTGCGCGACTGTAACGAGAAGCTCTATACCGCATGGTTCTCTGACCTGACGCCTGAAACGCTGGTGACCCGCAACAAGGCACAGCTGAAAGCGTTCTGGCAGAAACACGGCGACATCATCATGAAACCGCTGGACGGCATGGGTGGCGCATCTATTTTCCGCGTGAAAGAGAGCGACCCGAATATTGGGGTGATTGCCGAAACGCTGACCGAGCTGGGCACGCGTTACTGCATGGCACAAAACTACCTCCCGGCCATTAAAGATGGCGATAAACGCGTTCTGGTGGTGGATGGTGAACCGGTGCCGTATTGCCTCGCGCGTATCCCGCAGGGCGGCGAAACCCGCGGTAACCTGGCGGCCGGTGGCCGCGGTGAGCCGCGCCCGTTAAGTGAAAGCGACTGGGAAATTGCCCGCCGCGTTGGCCCGACACTGAAAGCCAAGGGCCTGATTTTTGTCGGCCTGGATATCATCGGCGATCGCCTGACCGAAGTGAACGTGACCAGCCCAACCTGTATTCGTGAAATCGAAGCGGAATTCCCGATTTCGATCACCGGAATGCTGATGGACGCCATCGAGAAACGTTTACAGAAATAACCTTTCAATACTATTAGTGACAGCACCCCGGTTTGTCCGCATACTGGGGCTGTCGCTTTTTAAACCAGGAAACAGTACCTCTGACAATGAATTTACAGCATCACTTTCTTATTGCCATGCCTGCTCTCCAGGATCCGATTTTTCGCCGCGCCGTGGTTTATATTTGTGAATACAATGAAGACGGCGCGATGGGCATTATCATCAACAAACCGCTGGAAAACCTGCAGGTTGAAGGGATTCTGGACAAGCTGAAAATTTCGGCTGAAGAGCGTCTGCCGGAAATCAGGCTTGATAAACCGGTGATGCTGGGCGGGCCACTCGCAGAGGATCGCGGTTTTATCCTGCATACGCCGCCGGTCTTCTCTTCCAGTATTCGCATCTCTGACAACACCGTCATTACGACCTCTCGCGACGTGCTCGAAACGCTGGGTACCGCTGAGCAGCCGTCGGAAGTGCTGGTGGCCCTGGGCTACTCCTCCTGGGAGAAAGGCCAGCTTGAGCAAGAGATCCTCGATAACGCCTGGCTGACCGCGCCTGCGGACATGAACATTCTGTTTAAAACCCCTATTGCCGATCGCTGGCGTGACGCCGCAAAACTGATCGGCATTGATATCCTGACTATGCCTGGCGTAGCGGGGCATGCCTGATGAGCGGAACACTTCTGGCCTTCGATTTTGGCACCAAAAGCATAGGCGTCGCCGTGGGTCAGCGAATCACGGGTACCGCACGCCCGCTCACGGCCCTGAAGGCCAGTGACGGCACACCGGACTGGAACCTCATCGAGCGCCTGCTAAAAGAGTGGCAGCCGGATGACGTCATCGTTGGGTTACCGCTGAACATGGATGGCACTGAACAACCGCTTACCGCCCGAGCGCGGAAGTTCGCCAATAAAATCCATGGCCGCTTTGGCGTCTCCGTGAAGCTCCACGACGAGCGTCTGAGCACCGTTGAAGCACGTGCAGGTCTTTTTGAACACGGCGGCTTCAGGGCTCTCAACAAAGGCAGCGTTGACTCCGCGTCCGCTGTCATCATTCTCGAAAGCTATTTCGAACAGGGTTATTGAGCGCCGGGGCCTGGAGTTGCCCCTGCGCCCGTCTTTCAGCCAGGCTCTGGTCAAAGTTCTGCATCCCCGCCTGCTGGCCGGTTTGAATAATACCGGGCAATTGCCACGTTTTTCCTTCGCGAATGAGATTCGCCGCCGCCGGAGTATTCACCAGCAGCTCATAAAGCGCCACGCGCCCGCCCTGCGCATCGGGGAGGAGCTTTTGCGCCAGCACCGCCCGCAGGCTGCCGGCCAGCTGATTACGCACCGGATCTTTCTCCTGCGCCGGAAACGTATCAACCAGCCGCTCAATCGCCTGCGCTGCCCCGCGAGTATGCAGTGTCGCGAGCACCAGATGTCCGGTTTCTGCCGCCGTCAGCGCGAGGCGGATTGTTTCACTGTCGCGCAGCTCACCCAGCAGTATGACATCAGGATCCTGGCGTAACGCCCCGCGCAGCGCGTCGGCAAATGACGGGCTGTGTTGGCCAATCTCGCGCTGCTGGATCAGGCAACGTTCGCTCTGGTACAGAAACTCCACCGGGTCTTCGAGCGTCAGAATATGCCCGTCAGTATGGTGATTAAGAAAATCTACCATCGCTGCCAGCGTAGTGGACTTACCGCTGCCGGTTGCCCCGGTGACCAGGATCAACCCGTTGTCACTGGATAACAGCTCAGGAACAACCCGGGGCACCCCCAACGCGGAGAGTTGCGGGCAGACCCCGGGCAACAGCCGCAGCGTCATAGAGACGCCGCTTGTCTGTTTAAACGCGCTTCCGCGCAGGCGCTGATTGCCCGCCAGGGTGACGGCAAAATCCACCTGCCCGTTCGCCCACCACGTTCCCTGCTGTTCGTCGTTAAGCCACGCTTTTAATAGCGTATCGACTTCGGGAGGCGGAAACGGCGCGGGTTCAAGACGACCTGATCTGCGCCAGCGCGGTGGCGAATCACTGCACAGGTGTAGATCGGAGACATTATGCTTTACACTAAGGGCCACAATTTCTTCCACATCCATACAATACTCCTCGGAAAATGAACGACATTGCGCACAACCTGGCACAGGTCCGGGACAAAATCTCAGCTGCAGCAACACGTTGCGGCCGTGCTTCAGAAGAAATTACGTTACTTGCAGTGAGTAAAACCAAGCCTGCGAGCGCCATCGCAGATGCGATTGAGGCGGGTCAGCATGCGTTTGGTGAAAACTACGTGCAGGAGGGCGTGGATAAAATTCGCTTCTTCCAGGAACAGGGGAAGACGGATCTGCAATGGCACTTTATTGGCCCCTTGCAGTCGAACAAAAGCCGTCTGGTCGCTGAACATTTCGACTGGTGCCATACCATTGACCGTTTGCGTATTGCTTCGCGCCTGAACGACCAGCGCCCTGAAGCGTTACCGCCGCTGAATGTGCTGATTCAGGTCAACATCAGTGACGAAAACAGCAAGTCCGGTATTGCGCTGGAAGAACTGGATGCGCTGGCAGCAGACGTCGCGGCACTGCCGCGCTTAACCCTGCGCGGGTTGATGGCCATCCCGGCACCGGAGTCAAGTTATGAAAGGCAGTTTGCCGTGGCACAGCAAATGGCTGTAGCATTTGAGGCGCTTAAAGCGCGCTATCAAACGGTAGACACGCTTTCTCTGGGCATGTCGGATGATATGGAAGCCGCCATCGCGGCAGGCAGCACTATGGTGCGCATCGGCACGGCAATTTTCGGTGCGCGCGATTACACCCAATAATAAGGAAACCTGAGGAACGCCATGAAGACGTTGACTTTCCTGCTTTCAACGGTCATTGAGCTGTATACGATGGCGCTGTTACTGCGCGTCTGGATGCAGTGGGCCCGCTGTGATTTTTACAATCCGTTCTCGCAGTTTGTCGTGAAAATCACGCAACCTATCGTAGGACCGCTGCGTCGCGTCATTCCGGCGATGGGCCCCATTGACAGTGCTTCTCTGCTGGTCGCGTTTATTCTGAGCGTTATCAAAGCGATTGTGCTGTTTATGGTTATCACCTTCCAGCCGATAATCTGGATTGCCGCCGTACTGATCCTGATAAAAACCGTCGGTCTGCTGATCTTCTGGGTGCTGCTGGTCATGGCGATCATGAGCTGGGTAAGCCAGGGCCGTAGCCCGGTGGAGTACGCGTTAATTCAGCTGGCTGAGCCGCTGCTGCGTCCAATCCGTAACCTGCTTCCGTCGATGGGCGGCATCGATTTCTCTCCGATGATCCTGGTTCTGCTGCTGTACGTCGTGAATATGGGGATCGCTGAGCTGTTACAGTCCACGGGCGATATGCTGCTGCCGGGGCTGTGGATGGCGCTATGAGTGCAGTGAGCACTTGCGCTGACGGGCTGGTTTTACGGCTGTATATTCAGCCGAAAGCCAGCCGTGACAGTATTGTTGGACTGCATGGCGACGAGCTAAAAGTCGCCATCACTGCCCCACCGGTTGATGGCCAGGCGAATGCGCATCTGACCAAATATCTGGCAAAACAGTTTCGTGTCGCCAAAAGCCAGGTAATCATCGAGAAAGGTGAACTTGGGCGGCATAAACAGGTAAAAATTCTCAACCCGCAATCTATCCCGACGGAAGTCGCGGCGCTGACAGAGCAGGATTAAACCATGCAGAAAGTTGTTCTCGCTACCGGTAACGCCGGTAAAGTGCGCGAGCTGGCCTCGCTATTAAATGATTTTGGACTGGATGTTGTTGCACAGACCGAACTGGGTGTGGATTCCGCCGAAGAGACAGGGCTGACGTTTATCGAAAACGCGATCCTGAAAGCGCGCCATGCCGCACAGATTACCGGTTTGCCCGCGATTGCCGACGACTCCGGTCTGGCGGTAGATGCCCTTGGCGGTGCGCCGGGTATCTACTCCGCACGCTATTCAGGCGTCGATGCCACCGACCAGCAGAATCTGGAAAAGCTGCTTGTCGCGCTGAAAGACGTGCCAGATGATAAACGCCAGGCTCAGTTCCACTGCGTACTGGTCTATCTGCGTCATGCCGAAGACCCTACGCCAGTCGTCTGCCACGGCAGCTGGCCGGGTGTGATTACCCGTGAAGCGGCAGGCAGTGGTGGCTTTGGCTACGACCCGATTTTCTTTGTCCCGTCTGAGGGCAAAACCGCTGCGGAACTGTCCCGCGAAGAGAAAAGCGCGATTTCCCACCGTGGACGCGCCCTGAAACTGTTACTGGAAGCACTGCGTAATGGCTAATTTGCCGCCTCTGAGTCTTTATATTCACATCCCGTGGTGCGTGCAGAAATGCCCGTACTGCGATTTCAACTCGCACGCGCTGAAAGGTGAAGTGCCGCATGATGACTACGTTGCGCATCTGCTGGCCGACCTGGATGCCGATGTACCTTACGCACAGGGACGTGAAGTTAAGACCATTTTCATTGGTGGCGGTACGCCGAGCCTGCTTTCTGGCCCGGCGATGCAAACGCTGCTGGACGGCGTGCGTGCGCGCCTGAACCTGGCCGCGGATGCTGAAATAACAATGGAAGCCAACCCCGGCACCGTTGAAGCCGACCGTTTTGTCGATTATCAACGTGCAGGCGTGAACCGCATCTCGATCGGTGTCCAGAGCTTTAGCGAGCCGAAGCTGAAACGTCTGGGACGCATTCACGGCCCGGAAGAGGCAAAGCGCGCGGCAAACCTGGCCACTGGCTTAGGTCTGCGCAGCTTTAACCTGGATTTGATGCACGGTCTGCCGGACCAGTCGCTGGAGGAAGCGCTGGACGATCTGCGTCAGGCGATCGCGCTTAACCCACCGCATCTCTCATGGTATCAGCTGACTATTGAGCCAAACACGCTGTTTGGTTCCCGTCCGCCGGTGCTGCCGGATGATGACGCCCTGTGGGATATCTTTGAGCAAGGTCATCAGCTTTTGACCGCGGCAGGTTATCAGCAATACGAAACCTCCGCATACGCGAAGCCGGGTTACCAGTGTCAGCACAACCTGAACTACTGGCGCTTTGGTGATTATCTGGGGATTGGCTGTGGCGCACACGGTAAAGTGACCTTCCCTGACGGGCGCATCCTGCGTACCGCCAAAACGCGTCATCCGCGTGGTTACATGGAAGGCCGCTACCTTGAACGTCAGCATGATGTTGAGGCGGCGGATAAACCGTTTGAGTTCTTTATGAACCGCTTCCGCTTGCTGGAACCCGCACCACGTGCGGAGTTTGCGCGTTATACCGGATTGCCGGAAGCCACGATTCGTCCGCAGATTGACGAGGCGCTGGCGCAGGGATATCTCACCGAGTGTGAGGATTACTGGCAGATCACCGAGCACGGCAAACTGTTTTTAAACTCCCTGCTTGAGTTGTTCCTCGCAGAAGATTCCTGAAGGCTGATTCAGGATTTTGCACCCCATTCTGCCGGCTGAGGGAAAGGCTGGCAGAGTGTGGGGATGGATATTACTCGAACTTATGCAAAACAGCTCAGACGGGAGCTGACAAAAGAAGAAAGACGGCTTTGGTATCTACTGCGCAGCCGCCGTTTCGAAAATTATAAATTTCGTCGACAACATCCTGTAGATCACTACATTCTGGATTTCGCCTGCTGTGCGGCTCATCTGGCTATTGAACTGGATGGCGGGCAAAATGATGAAAAAGGAATACGATCGTCAAAGAACGTGCTGGCTTAACGAGAAAGGCTGGTATGTCATTCGATTTTGGAACAACGAACTCTGGAATAACGAAGAAGCGGTGTTAGAAAAGATCCTTGAAACACTGCAACCCTTACCCCGGCCCTCTCTCTAAAAAGGAGAGGGAGCAAACCATCCCCTCGCCCCTTTGGGGAGAGGGTTAGGGTGAGGGGAAATTACTTCAGCGTCCCCACCAGCGCCTTACGGCTATCTTCCAGCGACACCACGCGCTTACAGACGTCTTTGCCGAACTGCTGGAAATCGTCTTCCTGGTTCTTCCACTCGTTCTGAATCGAAGTCTGCAGCCCACCCAGGCTACCGAGCACGCCCTGCAGTGGGTTACCGCCGCCTTTCAGCACCGCTTTAGCCCCCATCTCGTTAATGCTGTCCTGCAGGATGCCACCCATTGCCTGGTTCACCAGCTGCTGACCGTCGGCACGAACCTGATCGATTGCCTTGTAATGGAACGTCAGGCCGTCGGAGCGATGCTCAATAATGCGGTTCATCTGCTCTTTCAGCTGTTTGTCGAGCTTCGTCAGGCGGGTGCGCATGTTACTGCTCTCGCCCACCTCTTTGGTGATGATCTTATCCAGCGCGACGCGGCTCTTCTCTACGCGCGTCAGGGCACCTTCATCAATCCACGGCAGCGCGGTACGCAAATCGGCCTGGTAGTCTTTCGCCTGCTCACGCTGAGCGGGGGTCAGGTTGTACTGTTTACCGTTAAATGTGACGTTCCCGTCCGGCGTAATTACCAGATGACCGTTCTCGCCTTTGACCTGCACGGTTTGCGGGCTTAACACCACGTCATCACGCGGGGTGACGCTACATTTATACTCCGCATGAGCGGTGAATCCGGTTGCCATTAAGGCAACAGCCAGCAACGTTTTGCGCATCTTAAACACTCCCTCAGACAAAATGGGCCAGCTAATGCTGGCCCCTTACTGCTTAATTAGTCCCACCAAACATCAAAAAGTTCGCTGACGCGGACATCTTCCAGTTTGTGGTCTTCAAGCCATTTGCGTACAAGCGCCTGATGTTCTTCGGTGCATTTACCGACTTCCTGGGTGCAGATCAGACCTTCCCATGCCAGGTAACCGCTACCATCAAAGGCCAGCTTGTTTGGCTCGATCACTTCATTAATGAACGCATCTACGTCCTGATCGATCTGGTCTACGCTGGTGCCTTCCGGGAAACGCCACGCAACGGAGAAGCCCACTTCCTGGAATTCTTCGATGTGCATTTTTTTACGCAGACGACGGCTACGATTCTTTGCCATTATTTCACCCTCTCGAACATTAAGTCCCATACGCCGTGACCAAGACGATGGCCACGCTGTTCAAATTTTGTCACCGGACGTGAATCCGGACGCGGTACATAGTCGTTGCTTGCAGACTGGTTTTTATACCCGTCCAGAGACGACATGACTTCCAGCATATGTTCCGCATAAGGTTCCCAGTCGGTCGCCATATGGAAGACACCGCCCAATTTCAGCTTACTTTTTACCAGCTCAGCAAACGGCGCCTGAACGATACGGCGTTTATTATGCCGTGCTTTGTGCCACGGGTCAGGGAAAAAGAGCTGAACCATGGTCAAAGAATTGTCAGGAATCATTTTGTGCAGCACTTCAACCGCGTCGTGACACATAACGCGCAGGTTCTCAACGCCCTCTTCATGAGCCGTTGCCAGACATGCGCCTACGCCTGGTGAGTGCACCTCAATGCCGATGAAATTTTGCTCCGGGCGCGCGTGGGCCATGGTAACCAGTGAAGACCCCATACCGAAGCCAATCTCCAGTGTTACCGGCGCGTCGCGACCAAACAGCTCGGTAAAGTCCAGAGGCTGCTCGCTGAACTCAACGCCCATCACCGGCCAGTAGTTGTCCAGCGCATGTTGCTGCCCTTTGGTCAGGCGACCCTGACGGCGGACAAAGCTGCGAATACGGCGCAGCGGGCGACCGTTTTCATCAAATTCCGGTGAAATGACGTCGTTTTTCATAAAAGAGTTGTCTGCTTGTGAGAATGTTCGGGAAACGGGCATTATCCAAAGTTAAGGCTTCTATGCAAGCATGGGAAAGATCCGGTTTACAGCAGATTGACGCTGTGCTGCAATCGGCGTCCCTGATTATGCGAATCGATGACCATGCAAGCCTCTCAATTTTCAGCCCAGGTGCTGGACTGGTACGACAAATACGGGCGTAAAACCCTGCCCTGGCAAATTGAAAAAACGCCTTACAAAGTATGGCTCTCCGAAGTGATGTTGCAACAAACGCAGGTCGCCACGGTGATTCCTTACTTCGAGCGCTTTATGGCACGTTTCCCAACGGTGACCGACCTGGCCAATGCGCCATTAGACGAGGTGCTGCATTTGTGGACCGGTCTCGGTTACTACGCCCGTGCGCGCAATTTGCATAAAGCCGCGCAGCAGGTGGCGACCCGACACCACGGCACATTTCCGGAAACCTTCGATGAAGTGGCTGATTTGCCCGGCGTCGGACGTTCAACCGCTGGCGCAATCCTCTCCCTGTCTTTAGGCAAGCATTTCCCGATCCTCGACGGCAACGTGAAGCGCGTCCTCGCACGATGCTATGCCGTTGACGGCTGGCCGGGAAAAAAAGAGGTCGAAAAACGGCTGTGGGAGATCAGCGAAGCGGTTACCCCGGCAAAAGGCGTGGAGCGCTTTAACCAGGCGATGATGGACCTGGGGGCCATGGTCTGCACGCGATCAAAACCGAAATGCGAACTTTGCCCGGTCAATAATCTCTGCGTGGCTTATGCGAACCATTCATGGGCGCAGTATCCGGGCAAAAAGCCAAAGCAGACGCTGCCAGAGCGCACCGGCTACATGCTGTTGATGCAGCATGGCGATGGCGTCTTTCTGGCGCAGCGGCCGCCGAGCGGCTTGTGGGGTGGTCTATACTGCTTCCCACAGTTTGAAGATGAAGAATTGTTACGGGAATGGCTTAAACAGCGCGGCATCACTGCCGATAACCTGACGCAGCTGACCGCGTTTCGTCATACCTTTAGCCATTTCCATCTGGATATTGTACCGATGTGGCTTCCCGTGTCCTCAATCACCGCCTGCATGGATGAAGGAACGGCTCTCTGGTATAACTTAGCGCAACCGCCATCAGTCGGGCTGGCGGCTCCCGTGGAGCGCCTGTTACAGCAATTACGTGCCGGTGCAATGGTTTAGCATCAGCCACCAACAGAGGAATGAGTATGGCCAGAACTATTTTTTGTACTTTCCTGCAGCGTGACGCTGAAGGCCAGGATTTCCAGCTTTATCCGGGCGAACTGGGTAAGCGCATCTATAACGAAATTTCCAAAGAAGCCTGGGGACAGTGGCAGAAAAAACAGACCATGCTGATCAACGAGAAGAAACTCAGCATGATGAACCCGGAGCACCGCAAACTGCTTGAACAGGAGATGGTGAACTTCCTGTTCGAAGGCAAAGACGTCCACATCGAAGGCTATACGCCGCCGGAACAATAACAGCGTGCGGGGGCAACTCCGCCGTACAAGCAAACACAACACGCACTCCCGGAATGATGAAAAAATTTTTAGCGCTAGCCCTTGTTGCGCCGTTGCTTGTCTCTTGTTCTTCCAAAAAAGGCGATGATTACAACGAAGCCTGGATAAAGGACACCAACGGTTTTGACATTTTGATGGGGCAGTTTGCCCATAACATCGAAAATATATGGGGATTTAACGAAGTTCTTATTGCCGGACCTAAGGACTACGTTAAGTACACCGACGCCTATCAGACCCGTAGCCACATCAACTTTGATGAGGGGACTATTACGGTTGAAACCATCGCAGGCACCGAACCTGCCGCACGGTTACGTCAGGCGATCGTGAAAACCTTGCTGATGGGTGACGATCCAGGCTCAATCGATCTCTACTCCGACGCCGATGACATCACCATCTCCAAAGAACCGTTCCTGTACGGCCAGGTTGTCGATCAGACCGGACAGGCCATTCGCTGGGAAGGGCGTGCCACAAAATTTGCCGATTATCTGCTGCAGACGCGCCTGAAAAGCCGCTCTAACGGCCTGAAGATCATCTACAGCGTCACCATCAACCTCGTGCCGAACCACCTCGACAAACGTGCGCATAAGTACATTGGCATGGTGCGTCAGGCCTCGCGTAAGTACGGCGTGGATGAGTCGCTGATCCTGGCGATCATGCAGACCGAATCGTCGTTTAATCCGTACGCGGTAAGCCGTTCCGACGCGCTGGGACTGATGCAGGTCGTGCAGCACAGCGCAGGTAAAGACGTCTTCCGCGCTCAGGGTAAATCCGGTACGCCGAGCCGCAGTTATCTGTTCGATCCACAAAGCAACATTGATACCGGCACCGCCTACCTGGCGATGCTCAACAATGTCTACCTGGGTGGAATTGATAACCCGACATCACGTCGCTATGCGGTGATCACCGCGTATAACGGCGGTGCGGGCAGCGTCCTGCGCGTCTTCTCGAGTGACAAAGTGCAGGCGGCGAATATCATCAACAGTATGGCGCCGGGGGATGTCTATTCCACGCTTACCACCCGACACCCGTCTGCGGAATCGCGTCGTTATCTGTATAAAGTGAACACGGCGCAAAAAAACTACCGTCGACGCTAAACCCTTTACCCTGCCCTCTTCCTGTGGGAGAGGGCCAGGGTGAGGGCATCAGACCGCTCCCTCCCCGCCCCACCCATACGAAAATGTTATTTGCATCACAATCCAAACTGCAAATTAATGTGGATTGCATTTTTTTGCGGGAGGTAACAAAACATAACCTCGCCTGCTGATAGAATTGCATCAAATAACAACCCTGAATGTTCCTATAACAACATATCTCCCGCTCACTTGTGAGGAAAGTAACATGAACCTTAAACTGCAGCTTAAAATATTGTCGTTTCTGCAGTTCTGCCTGTGGGGTAGCTGGCTGACTACACTCGGCTCCTATATGTTTGTGACGCTCAAGTTCGATGGTGCGTCTATCGGTGCCGTCTACAGCTCGCTCGGCATTGCGGCTGTCTTTATGCCAACGCTGCTGGGTATCGTGGCGGATAAATGGTTAAGTGCGAAATGGCTGTACATGCTTTGCCATCTGGTGGGTGCGGGGACGCTGTTTATGGCAGCCCAGGTCACCACGCCGGGGGCGATGTTCATGGTGATCCTGTTTAACTCGCTGGCCTACATGCCAACGCTTGGCCTGATCAACACCATCTCCTACTACCGCCTGAAATCTGCCGGTATGGAAATCGTCACCGATTTCCCGCCAATCCGTATCTGGGGCACCATCGGCTTTATCATGGCAATGTGGGGCGTGAGCTTCGCAGGCTTCGAACTGAGCCATATGCAGCTCTACATCGGGGCGGCACTCTCCGTGGTGCTGGCGCTGTTCACCCTGACCCTGCCGCATATTCCGGTGTCTAACCAGCAGAAAAACCAGAGCTGGAGCACCATGCTCGGTCTGGACGCCTTTGCGCTGTTTAAAAACAAACGTATGGCGATCTTCTTTATCTTCTCCATGCTGCTGGGTGCGGAACTGCAGATCACCAACATGTTCGGCAACACCTTCCTGCACAGCTTCGACAATAACCCGCTGTTCTCTGGCAGCTTTATCGTTGAACATGCGTCAGTGATGATGTCCATCTCTCAGATCTCTGAGACGCTGTTCATCCTGACCATCCCGTTCTTCCTGAGCCGCTACGGCATCAAGAACGTCATGCTGATCAGTATCGCTGCATGGATGTTGCGCTTCGGTCTGTTTGCCTACGGCGATCCAAGCCCGTTCGGTACCGTGCTGCTGGTTCTGTCGATGATTGTTTACGGCTGCGCCTTCGACTTCTTCAACATCTCTGGTTCGGTGTTTGTGGAAAAAGAGGTGAAACCTGAAATCCGCGCCAGTGCTCAGGGTATGTTCCTGATGATGACCAACGGCTTCGGCTGTATTCTGGGCGGTGTGGTGAGCGGTAAAGTGGTTGAGATGTACACCACTAACGGCATCACCAACTGGCAGCCCGTGTGGCTTATCTTCGCCGCGTACTCGTTGGTACTGTTCTTCGCGTTTATCGCACTGTTCAAGTACAAGCACGTACGCGAACCGCACGCTGCGCAGCCTATCGCGCATTAATGATGATCCCCTCTCCTTTCAGGAGAGGGGTAATTTCGCCAGCACCCATCCTACCGACAATAAATCCGCACTGCCCCCCGGGCTTAAATTCCGTTCAATGAGCGCATTGTCCATCTGTATTAATGCATCACGATCCCAGCCACGCGTCAGTAATGCCCGCGCATAACCCTGCACATAGCGCAGCCCTTCCATACCGCCGCGCGACACCAGGTTACTGTCCTGATTCATCGCCATCAGGCGCAGCAGCAGGTCATGCAGCGCGTGCCCGTTCCATTGCGCCAGCGCTGCACGCACCGTAGCAAAACCGCTTTCCGCTTCGCCCCGCGCGCCGGTTAACCCATACCGCTGAAACTGCCGCTCCCCTGCCGTCGCCTGTCCACTGCGCGCTGCCAGCTCACGCGCTACCAGCCCGCGACAGAGGTGACTCACCTCACTACAGAGGCTCTCAGCCGTGGCGTGTTTCACACGTCCGGCGGCAAAGCACAGCAAACCGAGGGCAAAAATGCCGCCTTTATGCGTATTCACCCCGCACGTTGCAGCGTACATTGCCTGTTCACAGGCAATGCCCATCGGGCGAATGATCCGTATTTGTTCCGCCGCGGGTTTATCCGCATGGGTATGACCCAGCTCTGCAAAGCGCGCAAACCACGGGGTGATAGCCGCAATACTGCGGGCAAACAGCGCATGGTCCATATCGCGGTGTGCACCGTTGTTGAGCTTATCCACCAGACCCGGCTTTGGCGTCAACGCCAGCTCCTGCCATAACGCCTCTTCGGCGAGCCCTGGCACATCGCATGGCTGCGGGTTAGTCGCGAGCAAACCAGTCATCGATCATCTTCTCCACGCGAGCCACCACCTGCTCTACAGGATGCTTACGCGAACGGGAACAGGCGTGGGCAGGCTCATCACATACCAGACAGCGCCGGAGGTGTGACCCTAAAGACTGGCGCCCCACATGCCCCTGTACCGGGCAGATCACATCCAAATCCCACAGCCTGCCGAGCGGGTGAGTCTGCTCCAGATCCGTACAGTGCGCTTTGATTTCCGCCGCCGGATGCGCCACGCACCAGATTGCTTCTGGCCCGGTGGGCAGCCACAGCACCTGGCGGTCCAGCACCTGCCAGCGGTTTTCCCACAGCAGCTGGTCGCACATCTGCAATGCCACGCCCATCGTATTGCGATAGCGCAGGCTGTCTTTGATCTCCCCGGGGGTGACGAGCGTGAGAGAAATCACCGGTTGTTGATAGTGCGTGAGCCAGTCAGTCTGGCGTGCTGCACGGCGCTCTTTCGCCACCAGCAGCTCCTCCAGGCTGACACCCGCCCGCACGGGTGTCGCTACAGTCATCATTACTCCTTCACCTGTCGAACGGTGTCGATGACGCTGCCGTCGCGGTAGCGGATCACACCGACGATTTTGTCGGTAAACTCAATGGGTTTTGGTACGCCGGTCAGTGATATCGCCCGCTCGAAAAGCGCGTTGATATCGACAACGTTGAGGCCTGCGGCAAGCAGTCGTTCGCGGATTTCCGGGCGTGCCGGGTTAACCGCGATGCCGTGATCGGTAACCAGCACGTCGATGCTCTCCCCGGGCGTCAGCCGGGTGGTCACCCGCTTCACGACGGTTGGAATACGGCTACGCAGCAGGGGGGCGACCACGATGGTCAGGTTTGCCGCCGCGGCCACATCACAATGTCCGCCGGATGCCCCACGCATTACGCCGTCAGAGCCGGTAATAACATTGACGTTAAAATCGACGTCAATTTCCAGGGCGCTGAGGATCACCACATCAAGCTGGTCGCAGCTTGCTGCCTTGCTGCCGGGGTTGGCATAAACGTTGGTGGAGATCTCCACATGATTCGGATTTCGTGCCAGCGAGGCCGCGGCCTCGCCGTCGAAACACTGGGTATCGAGCAGCTTTTCGATCAGGCCTTTCTCGTGCAGATCCACCAGGCTGCCGGTAATGCCCCCGAGCGCGAAGCGCGCCTTCACGCCGCTGCGCTCCATTTTCTCCTCCATAAAGCGGGTACAGGCGGTAGCCGCCGCACCGGAGCCGGTCTGCATGGAAAAACCGGGTTTGAAATAGCCTGAATGTTCAATCACATCCGCCGCGTAGCGGGCAATCATCAGCTCACGCGGATTACTGGTCACGCGAGCTGCACCGACGCTGATTTTCGCCGGGTCACCCACGCTCTCCACCTGCACAATGTAATCCACCTGATCCTGCACCAGGCTGGCGGGCATATTCGGGAACGGCACCAGCGCTTCGGTCAGCAGCACCACCTTACGGGCGAAATGCGCATCCACCATTGCATAGCCAAGCGAGCCGCAGCACGATTTCCCGTGCGTGCCGTTGGCGTTGCCAAATTCATCGCTGCACGGCACGCCAAGAAACGCCACGTCGATATTCAGCTCGCCGTCCTGCAACAGCTTCACGCGCCCGCCGTGGGAGTGAATTTGTACCGGCTCGGCCATCAACCCGTGTGAGATAGCGTCCGCCAGCTTGCCCCGCATACCGGAGGTGTAAATCCGGGTGATAACGCCGCTTTCGATGTGTTCGATCAGCGCGTCGTTACAGGTCATCAGCGAGCTGGAAGCCAGCGTCAGGTTTTTAAAGCCCATACGCGCAAGCAGCGCCACGACGGTATTGATCACCCGGTCGCCTTCGCGAAACGCATGGTGGAAGGAGACGGTCATCCCGTCCTGTAACCCGCTGCGTAACACCGCCTCTTCGACCGAAGCACAGAGCTTACGGGTGTGTTTTTCGTCAGGGCTGTTCAGCCATGGCGTTGCGCTGTGGGCGGCATCAAACGGTTTTAAGTCCCGCAGATGGGGGAAATTCACATGGAGAAGTTCTGTCTGATTCATTGTGTAATCCTTAACGACGCACGCCGGAGGCCGCCGCGCGTTCCAGCACCATCTGCGCGTGGTTAATAATAGGGGCATCGACCATTTTGCCGTTGAGCGACACGACGCCCAGGCCGTTACGCTCCCCCTCTTCTGCCGCTTCAATCACCCGTTTCGCGTGATCCACTTCCTGCTGGGTTGGGGCATAGGCGTTATGTAACAGATCAATCTGACGTGGGTTAATCAGCGATTTACCGTTAAAGCCCATCTTGCGGATCAAATCGACCTCGCGCAGGAAGCCGGCTTCATCGTTAACGTCCGACCACACCACGTCGAAAGCGTCGATACCCGCGGCGCGGGCGGCGTGCAGCACGGCACAGCGGGCATAAAACAGCTCAGTGCCATCCCCGCGTTCCGTCTGCATGTCCATCACATAATCAAAGGCGGCCAGCGCGATCCCGATTAAGCGCGGAGAACTGCGGGCAATGGCCACGGCGTTAATCACCCCAATCGCCGATTCAATAGCCGCCATGACGCGGGTCGAGCCCGGCTCGCGCCCGCATTCACGCTCGATACGCGCCAGATGCCCTTCCAGCTCATCGATATCCTCCGGGGTGTCGGTTTTCGGCAATCGAATCACGTCCACCCCTGCCCGCACGGCGGCTTCCAGATCCAGCAAGCCAAACGGCGTGCTCAGCGGGTTAATGCGCACCACGGTTTCGATATCCTGATACATCGGGTGCTGCAGGGCATGAAACACCAGCATGCGCGCGGTATCCTTCTCGCGCAGGGCGACGGCGTCTTCAAGGTCAAACATGATGGAGTCCGGGCGGTAGATAAATGCCGTAGAGAGCATGGCGGCGTTTGCGCCCGGCAGGAACAGCATACTGCGGCGGAGTTTGCTCATTTCAGCGCCCCCCAGTTGAGTGTCGGCTCATCGGCTGCGCGCAGGAGCGCGCTTTGCAGGCGGGCGCGGATCACACAGTCCAGCGCCCCTTTGTCTTCAACAATAATTAATCCCTGGTGCACGTTCATGGCGCGCAATGTGTCGTTAACGACCTGGCGAATATGTTCGCCAAACTGCTTAATCACTTCACTGTGGATGATAATTTCCAGCTCACCCTGAGCGGGGGCAATTTTTACCATCAGGTCGCTGGACTCCTGCGTACCGGCCAGCGCCTCCCTTACAATTTTCATGATAAATTCCTGATAGTTATGCGACTTCCGCACTCGCACGGTAATGCGTTTCGAGGTGCGCGAAGGTGGAGTCCGGGACAATCTCCCGGATCCGGGAAAACTGCTGTGTCTTGAGCAAGCGGCGGACTTCCGACGCGGAAATAGCGTTGCCGGTGACCTTGATGCGCGGCATTTCCACCACGTCAATCTGCGAGGCCAGCAGGTCGTGCAGCGTCTGGTTGTACTGACGGGTGATATCGCAAAACGGCTCCGAGCCGATAAAGCGATGCGTAATACCCAGCGCCGGGGCGATGAAGTCCCGGAAGATCAGCACATCGATTTCGCTCCACGCCTGCTGTACTTTGCCGGTCTCTTTCAGGAAGTAGGCCGGGAACGTGGCGCGGGAGATGATGTACTGCGATCCTTCATGCACAATCACGTTCGGCAGATGCGCCACGCCCGCCCGTACCATCTCTAGCCGGGCGCTGAACGGGAAGAACGAGGCATCCTCGCGCACCACAAACAGATGCAGCGCATCGCACTGCCCCGCGGCCTGCTCGACCAGATGCCGGTGGCCGAGGGTAAACGGATTCGCATTCATCACGATCGCGCCAATCTTCTTCCCGGCCTTGCGCTGACACTTGAGCGCGCGGCAGTAGCGCTGGATCCCCTGCGGGGTGTTTTCCATCAGTACCGCGTTGTTCCCGCTCTGGGCAATCGGCCAGAAGCCGCTGCGGCCAAAGCGCTCCTTGTTACACGGACGGGTGCAGAGGAAGAGGTGAAAATGGCCGCGCTCCAGCGCCGCATTTTCCACCTCTGCCAGCAACCGTGCGCTGAGGTTCTCCCCACGAAGCTGCTCGTTTACCGCCACGCACTTGATGACGTTAGCGGCAAGCCCGGCACAACCCACCAGCTGCGTGCCGGACCAGGCTTCGACAAACAGCGTGATGTCGTTGTCCAGGCCAAGGCCGCTGTCTGCCAGCAGGTAACGGATCTGGCTTAAGCGTTCCGGGTGTTTCGCCACAAGGGTGTGGCGAAAATCAATAGTGGGTTGACTGTTCATGCCGTTTTACTCAGTGTGCTGCCGCAAGCCCGGTGGCGGGCGCTTCCATGATCACATTGCTCAGATGACCGATATGCTCGATCTCCACCTCAATGCGATCGCCCTCTTTCATGAACAGCGGCGGGTTGCGCTTTTTGCCCACGCCGCCAGGGGAGCCGGTGATGATCACATCGCCCGGGCTGAGGCGGGTAAAGGTGCTGATGTATTCGATAAGCTCCGCGACCTTGTGGATCATGCTGCTGGTGTTGTCTTCCTGCACCATACGGCCGTTAAGCCAGGTGCGGATCGCCAGCTGGTGCGGGTCCGGGATCTCATCAGCCGTCGCCATCCACGGGCCAAACGCTCCGGTCTGACGCCAGTTCTTGCCCGCCGTAAACCAGGTGTGCTGCCAGTCGCGGGCGGAGCCGTCCATATAGCAGCTGTAACCCGCCACATGGCGCAACGCCTCATCACGGCTGATGTTCTCTCCGGCTTTGCCGATGATGACCGCCAGCTCTCCTTCGTAGTCGAATTCACTGGAGTGACGCGGCTTCAGCACCGGTTCGTTGTGGCCGGTCTGCGAATCCGGGAAGCGGACAAACAGCGTCGGCGCCGGGTTGTGCTGGTCAAACTCTTTGCGTTTGTCGGCGTAGTTCATACCCACGCAGAGGATTTTTTCCGGCTGCTCAATCACCGGTAAGAAGGTGATGGCATTCAGAGGGACATCCACGGCGTCGTTGAGATAACGGGTGGCCTCGGCCAGCCCGTTGCCCTGCAGCAGCGCTTTGAGGTCGCTGTAGCGGTCGCCGAGACGGCGACCTAAATCAATCACACCTTCGGCCTGAACGATGCCGTAGCTGCGTGTTCCCTGGTATAAAAAGCTTGCGAGTTTCATTGTTCTTTCCTGAAAACTTAAACGAGGAAGTTGCCCAGTATCAGCAGAGAGATGGAGACGTTAATCGCGCCGCCAATACGGGTAGCAATCTGGGCGAAGGGCATCAGGCTCATACGGTTGCCTGCGGTCAGAATCGCCACGTCACCGGTACCGCCCTGGCCGCTCTGGCAGCAGGAGACGATGGCGACATCAATCGGGTGCATGCCAATCTTTTTGCCCACGAAGAAACCGGTCGCCACCAGCGCGGAGACGGTGCTGACAATCACCAGCAGGTTGGTCAGCGTGAATGCGGCGACCAGTTCATGCCAGGGGGTAATGGCCACGCCCACGGCGAAGAGAATGGGGTAGGTTACTGACGTCTGGAAGAATTTATACACCACCTGAGAGCCTTCCAGCAGACGCGGAGAAGCACCATTGCAAAGCTTGACCAGCACCGCCATAAACAGCATGCCAACCGGCGCGGGCAGGCCAATCAGCTTGTGGCCGAGCATCCCCAGCATGTAGAGCAGAACGGCCAGTAGTGCGCCAGAAGCGATCGTGGTGACGTCTGCTTTACCGGAGAACGCAGGCTGTGCGGTGGTTTCATCAGTATTCGCACGGTTAGGCATCAGCTGGCCTTCGCCGGTCAGGTGCGGGTAACGTTTACCGAGCTGATTGAGGCAGCCGGAGATGATGATTGCCGTCAGGCCGCCGAGCATAACCATAGGCAGAACGCGACCGAGCGCCACGCCCTGGTCCATATGCAGCAGGGTGGCATAGCCGATGGAGAGTGGGATCGCCCCTTCCCCAACACCGCCCGCCATGATCGGCAAAATGATAAAGAAGAAGATCTGGAATGGCTCAAGGCCCAGCGCTATCCCTACGCCCATGCCAACAATCATGCCGACAATTTCGCCGCACAGCATCGGGAAGAAGATGCGCAGGAAGCCCTGAATCAGCACGGTGCGGTTCATGCTCATGATGCTGCCGACAATGATGCAGCAGATGTAGAGATACAGAATGTTGGTGGATTTGTAGAACTTCGTGGTGGACTCCACCACCACATCCGGCAGCAGACCGTAATAGACCAGTGCCGAAGGAATAAAGGTGGCACAAATCGCCGCCGCGCCGAGTTTACCGACAATCGGCAGGCGCTTGCCAAACTCACCGCAGGCAAAGCCGAAGAACGCGAGCGTGGCGACCATCACCACGATATCGCTGGGCAGTTTGCCGCCGAGGCAATCAATGGCAATCAGCGCGCCGGCCAGGACAAACAGTGGCAGAGGGATAATTCCGATTTTCCACGTATCCATAATATGCCACCAGCGCTCTTTGAGTGATGGTCGCTGAATATCAATCGGGTCGTGGGTAACAGAGAAAGAATCGTCAGTTGTGCTCATAATAAGCCCCTTAGTTATTTTGTGCGTTCAGCTTAGAGTCACAAAGGCTTACTTTATGTGAGGGATGGCATATTAAAAGCGAAGTTTTTATGGCAGCTATGGTTTTAATGGTTTCTTTTATTTAATGTGATTTACGCCTTATTTATTGCCGTGGTTTTTATGGTTTCTTTTCTAAAACGAACAATCAAATAACATTTCTCCAGACTACTTCAGGCGCATAGGCTATTCGGAAAATTCTTTTACAGGGCCTGCTGTGCAAGGGATCACAAGTTTTCGGCAAACCGGGTATCCGCGCGAAAAAAGATGATATATTGGCAATCTTTGCTGCTACCTCGCGTGATAGTTATGAAAGTATCGTTTCAGATTAAGCTGTTTATTTCGCTGGTCGCCTTTTTCTCAGTACTTTTTGCGTTACTGGGCGGATATTATTACGTCGATGTCGGCAAGCAGCTTTATCAGGAAATGAGCGCACGTGCCAAAATACAGGCGGAAGAGATCGCACTTATTCCATCATTACGTGATGAGGTTGAACAAAAAGATATCAAAGCCATCCATGATTTTATGCAGAAAATTGCCGCTCACAGTGACGCCAGCTTTATTGTGATTGGAGATAATAAAGGTCTGCATCTTTTTCATTCGGTTTTTGCCGACAGAGTGGGCAAGACGCTTATCGGTGGAGACAATGAGGAGGTCCTGCAGGGAAAAAGCACCACCACCATCCGCAAAGGGGGGTTGGGTATTTCGCTGCGCAGCAAAGCGCCCATCTTCAACGATGCGGGGCAAGTGGTAGGGATTGTCTCGGTGGGTTATCTCACCAGCTACCTTGATACCATTACCGTCAGCAAAGTGGTCAATATCCTGCTGGCCGCCGTGCTGCTGTTGATTGCGCTCTTTATCTTCTCCTGGTTCTTTACCCGCAGTATCAAGAAGCAGATCTTCTCCCTGGAGCCACGGGAAATCGGCCTGCTGGTGCGCCAGCAAAAGGCGATGATGGAGTCTATCTATGAAGGGGTGATCGCCATTGATGATGAGCTGCGCATTGAGGTGATCAACCAGGCGGCGCGCAAGCTGCTTGGCCTGAGCCAGCCAGCCCGTGAACTGCGCGGGCAGCTGATTAGCCAGGTTATCGACCCTGTCCCGTTCTTCTCGACGCAGACGATGCTGGCAAAAGATACCCATGATGAAATTTGCCGTTTTAACACCCTCACGGTGATTGCCAGCCGGGTGCGCATCATGCTTGAGGATTCGCTGCAGGGCTGGGTGATCACCTTCCGCGATCGGAATGAAATTGACTCGCTTAGCGCCCAGCTCAGCCAGGTTAAACGCTATGTCGATAACCTGCGCATCATGCGTCATGAGCAGTTGAACCGCATGACCACTCTGTCCGGCCTGCTGCACATGGGCCGCTATGAAGAGGCGATTGGCTATATTCAGGCGCAGTCGGAACACGCTCAGGAGCTGCTGGACTTTATCTCTTCCCGCTTCAGCTCCCCGACCCTGTGTGGCCTGCTGCTGGGTAAAGCCGCCCGCGCGCGGGAGAAAGGGGTCGAGCTCAGTTTTGACCCGGCCTGCCGGCTGGACAGGCCGTTCCCGTCGCTGGCTGAAGAAGAGCTGATCTCAATCATCGGCAACCTGCTGGATAACGCCATCGAAGCAACGCAGCGCTCACCGCTCCCCCATGCACCGGTCGAAGTGCTGATCAAACTGAGCGAGCAGGAGCTGATTATCGAAGTGGCCGACCAGGGCGTTGGCATCAAACCGGAGATCCGTGACAGGATATTTGAACGCGGCATCACCACCAAAACACGCGGCGATCACGGGATTGGCCTGTATCTGATCGAAAGCTATGTTACGCAGGCTGGCGGCGCGATAGAAATTGCCGATAACACCCCGCGCGGCGCCATTTTCTCACTGTTTATTCCCGCCCGGCGTCCCGCCCAGCAACTGGAAGATACCGACTATGCAACATGAACTTATCGACGTATTGATTGTTGAAGACGAGAACGAACTGGCGCAACTGCACGCGGAACTTATCGGTAAACATCCGCGCCTGAGGCTGGTAGGGATCGCCTCGTCTCTCGCTGCCGCCCAGGTCCAGCTTGAAAGCAAACAGCCGCAGCTTATGCTGCTGGATAACTATCTGCCGGACGGTAAAGGGATCACACTGATCAATGACCCCATGCTCACCCGCGCCAACTGTTCGGTGATTTTCATTACTGCTGCCAGCGACATGGACACCTGCAGCCAGGCCATCCGAAATGGCGCCTTTGATTACATCCTGAAGCCGGTCTCCTGGAAACGCCTCAGCCAGTCGCTTGAACGCTTTGTGCAGTTTGCCGAACAACAGCGGGTCTGGAAGATTGTCGACCAGCAGAACGTCGACTCGCTCTACCAGCTGCAGGCGAAAAACTACCGTCTGGATAACGGCAGCAAAGGCATTGAGGAGAATACGCTGGCACGGGTGCAGGCGTTGTTTAACGACAAGGCGACACACTGTTTTTCCGTCGACGAGGTCGTGCAGGAGACAGGATTAAGTAAAACCACCACCCGACGCTATCTGGAGCACTGCGTGGAGGCGGGGTTTCTGAGCGTAGAGATGTTGTACGGGAAGATTGGGCATCCACGGAGGATGTATAAAAGAAGTGCGGTGTGAGCCCTGACCCTCTCTTTGGGGAGAGGGCCGGGATTACGGATGACGGCGACTATGACAAAACATACCCGTACAGTCGCTTAATCCCATCGGGATCCTTTTCGCTGTAAACGCCCTGCAGTTCCGGCGAGAAGCCAGGCAGCAGGTTGATGCCCTCCTCCAGCGCCAGGAAGTAACGCTGTACCGCCCCACCCCAGATTTCACCCGGCACCACGCACAGTACGCCAGGGGGATACGGCAGCGCGCCCTCGGCGGCAATGCGTCCGCCGGCATCACGGATGCGCACCAACTCCACCTTCCCGCGAATATACGCCTGATTCGCATCCTGCGGATTCATCGCTCGTTCTGGCAGACTCTCTTTACGGAACATTGCCTTCTGCAGATCTTTCACGTCAAAGCTCACGTAGAGATCGTGCATCTCCTGGCAGAGCTGGCGAAGGGTGTAATCGCGATACCGTACCGGGTATTTCTGGTAGATGGTCGGCAGGACGTCAGCGAGCGGCGTATCGTCTTCAATATGCTGTTCAAACTGACCCAGCATCGCCACCAGCTGCGCCAGCTTCTCACTGCTTTCGGCAGGCGTCAGCAGGAAGAGGATCGAGTTGAGATCGCACTTCTCCGGCACAATGCCGTTTTCACGCAGGTAGTGCGCAAGAATGGTCGCCGGAATGCCAAACTCGGTATATTCCCCGGTTTCCGCATCAATACCCGGCGTGGTCAGCAGCAGCTTGCACGGATCGACGAAATACTGCTCGCTGGCATAGCCTTCAAACCCGTGCCATTTAGCCCCCGGCTCAAAGCTGAAGAAGCGGCGCTCGCTGGCGATGGCGTGTGTAGGATGATCCTGCCACGGACGCCCAGCCACCATCGGCGGAATAAACGGTTTGATCATATGGCAATTGGCAATGATCGCCTTGCGGGCCTCAATGCCCAGCTCAACACACTCCGCCCAAAGCCGGCGCCCACTCTCCCCTTCATGGATTTTCGCGTTCACATCAAGAGCTGCGAACAGCGGATAGAACGGACTGGTCGAGGCATGGAGCATGAACGCATTGTTGAGGCGCTTGTGCGGACAGAAACGCGCCTGTCCGCGAATGTGATTATCCTTTTTATGGATCTGCGAAGTCTGCGAGAACCCGGCCTGCTGTTTATGCACCGACTGCGTCACGAAAATGCCCGGATCGTTCTCGTTCAGATCCAGTAACAGCGGAGAGGTTTCCGCCATCATCGGAATAAACTGCTCGTAGCCCACCCAGGCCGAATCAAACAGGATGTAGTCACAAAGATGGCCGATCTTGTCGATCACCTGACGGGCGTTGTAGATCGTGCCATCGTAGGTACCAAGCTGAATGATCGCCAGACGAAACGGGCGTTTCTCCATGGCCTTTTCCGGCGCAACTTCACGGATCTGATTTCGCAGGTACGCGTCGTCAAAGCACTGCGCGTCAATCCCGCCAATAAAACCAAACGGGTTACGCGCCGCTTCAAGATAAACCGGCGTGGCACCCGCCTGGATCAGCGCACCGTGGTGGTTGGACTTATGGTTGTTGCGATCGAACAGCACCAGGTCGCCGCGGGTCAGCAGCGCATTGGTGACCACCTTATTTGCAGCGGAGGTGCCGTTCAGCACAAAGTAGGTTTTATCAGCATTAAAGACTTTTGCTGCGAACTTCTGGGCATGCTTGGCGGAGCCTTCGTGGATCAGCAGATCGCCCAGTTTCACATCGGCATTGCACATATCGGCGCGAAATACGTTCTCACCGAAGAATTCATAGAACTGCCGTCCCGCAGGGTGTTTTTTAAAAAATGCACCGTGCTGGTGTCCCGGACAGGCAAAAGTACTGTTGCCCATCGCCACGTACTGGCTCAGGGTGTCAAAAAATGGCGGCAACAGATTCTCTTCATACCGGCTGGCCGCCGTCTCCAGTTCCAGAAACTCCTGAGCTTTACCTGATATCACTGCCGTTGCGCCATCAGGAACGTCAGACGGCTCTTGCGAGTAAATAAACACCGGAAGCTGAAAGCCCGTGCGTTTAAGCAATGCCAGAATGCCGCTGCAACTTTCCACGGGGGTAATGACGACTGCCGCCACATCCGTAAAATCAGTGTTATCCAGCGTCACCTTTTCGCGGTGCGTAGACACAGTAGAGACCAGCTCGCGGCTGACGGCGATTTTCATGGTTTTCATAAGTGCAGTTACCCTCACCGAACGGTGAGACAGGAGTAGATAATATCGATACGGGTGAGCGTTCGCGCAGCGACAGACAACATCATCATTGGCGGCTCCGTACACAGGAAGGAGAAATTTCGCGCAATCATGTCACCTTTTATTTTGAGGTGCAAGAAGCAATCAGTATGCGTTAACCCGCCTAAACCTAAGCTTAACAGGCCCCTGGCGTGTCATAATCCTGCAATACCCATGATTAACTAACAGGAGTTCACGGTGGTTATCGGACCCTTTATCAATGCCGGTGCCGTATTGCTGGGCGGCGTACTTGGCGCCGTATTAAGTCAGCGGTTGCCGGAGCGTATTCGCTCTTCCATGCCCTCAATATTCGGCCTGGCCTCGTTAGGTATCGGCACTTTGCTGGTGATCAAGTGCGCCAACCTGCCGGTGATGGTGCTTGCTACCCTGCTCGGCGCGCTCATTGGCGAGTTCTGCTATCTGGAAAAGGGTATTAACAGTGCGGTCAGCAAAGCCAAAAACCTGATTGCCCACCAGGGCAAGGCGAAAAACGGCACTCACGAGTCGTTTATTCAGAACTACGTCGCGATAATTATTCTTTTTTGCGCCAGCGGCACAGGCATTTTCGGTTCAATGCAGGAAGGCATGACTGGCGACCCCAGCATATTGATTGCGAAGGCGTTTCTTGATTTCTTCACGGCCACCATTTTCGCCACGACCCTCGGCATAGCCGTCGCCGCGATTTGCGTGCCCATGCTGCTTATCCAGCTGGCCCTCGCCACCTGCGCCACACTGATCCTTCCGCTCACCACGCCGGCGATGATGGCCGACTTCACCGCCGTCGGTGGCCTGCTGCTGCTGGCGACAGGGCTGCGGATATGCGGAATAAAGATGTTTGCGGTGGTGAATATGCTGCCCGCGTTGTTGATTGCAATGCCGCTATCCGCGCTCTGGACGCACTTTTTTGCTTAAGTTTACGGCGAACTGGTGAGAGAGTGTGCAGTCCGTTACGAAAACAACAAATTTCGTTGACGGCGGAGGGCATATCAGGTTTAATGCGCCCCGTTGCCCGGATAGCTCAGTCGGTAGAGCAGGGGATTGAAAATCCCCGTGTCCTTGGTTCGATTCCGAGTCCGGGCACCACTCTTCAGAAAACCCGCCCTCGTGGCGGGTTTTTGCTTTTGGGGTAAAGCAAAGCTAGGGATCGTTCCCATCCGAATCCAGCAGTTTATTTTTAAAGATAAACAAACAAGCCTCGTTGAAGTTCTCTGCCCCCAGCCGTTCTGAGAGCGCGGTCCGTTTACGGTAGAGGCTTTTAATCGACGTATTCAGTTCCTGTGCCACCTCTTCCATCGCCATGCCAGCCCTGAGCAACCGCAGCATAATGGCTTCATGCGTGCTCAGCCGTACGTTCAGCAGCCACTTTGTTGTCAGACGTTTGCCCTTCATGTTGAGTACCAGGTTGAATAACGACGCCATATCGGGTGCCGTGAGCGACGTGTTCATAAACAACTTCATGCTGAGCAGATTCTCCTCGCGATGCCGCATATCGAGCATAACGCAGCAGATTGTTTTTTTCGTTCTGGCCGGATGGCGTATCAGGTAATCATATAAACGCAGCGGTGCACGGCTATCAATCAATACAGAATATTCATCTGCGCCGTTATCAAATATCTTTCTGTCAATGGAGTCCAGCAGGATTATATCCGGAAAAAATATCCTCATCCCCCTGACAAGGTAGCGATCCTGTGTCACTAACACTATTGAAGTTGCCACTAACCATCCCTTTTAGATTAAAGCAAGAACGACCCTTCGGAAAGAAGTCCGCCTTCGTTTTATAGCGCTTTTATATTAACGATAAATGTATTCTGGCTTTGATTGACCCTCAATTCGCACATTCATTGATACGCCTTCCCATAGACTATCATTCAATGGCTGCCATTAATTATAAGTAAAAAACAATCTCAGAAAAGTCACTTTTATGGATATTAAGAATTTTTGTCATGAAACTTCCCAAACATGCACCGGAAAGTACTTTAATTCACACCAATAAGGCACATTAAAAATATAAACAAATTTGTCACAATATAAATAAAAACCAATAAAATCATAAAATTACAAATATAAACTCATTTCAAAATAATCGTTTAGGACAGCTCATTACAGAATTATCTCAAAACAACCACCCTGCTTTTCAACATATTTATCTGCCAACATATCGGGTGTACATTACCAGCCACTTAGCCCTGACCATAAGGACCCATAATTACCTTTAAGTAAGTACCCCATAACGTAACTGCATTCAGATTAAACGTTCTCAGTTATGGCCTTTAACCCCGTGCTTAAAGGCGGCCGTGTTATGCAATGGATTTATGATAAACAAATGGCAAATAGATATGGAAAGATCACTTCGCTTCAATACGTTATTCTTTTACCGCACTCCCGCTTTATTGTTTCTGTTATTACTTTTCCCCTTTCTGGTTCAGGCAGCAGAATCAGTATATGAACAACAGATTCAGCAGGCGCGTAACGGTAATTACGCACCTTTTCTGCAATATCTTCAGCGTTATCAGCAGCAACATGCCCTGACGCCTGAGCAGGTTGCGGACTGGTTGCAGGTGGCGTCCTGGGCGGGTCGTGATGACGACGTTATTCAGGTCTGGCTGCGTTATAAGGTCTATATGCCTCTTCCTGCCCGTGGCGTGGCTGCTGCTGCTCAGGCAAGGCGAAACCAAAAGGCGTGGCAACCTGCGTTAATGCTCTGGAAGGAGGCGTGTAACCTTGCACCGGATAACGACGATTATCGCATCGGCTACATCAAAACCCTCGCCGACGCCCGCATGGATACACTGGCTCTGCAGGAAGCCCGGCAACGGGTGGCGGAAAAGCCCTCTCTGGCTCACCTCCAGATGCTCTCTTATGTCTATTCACGCCTGGGGAAAAACCAGGAGCGGCTTTTAGCAGACATCCGCGCGTTGAATAGTGCGCCAGCGGATGACGCCCTTCGTACTGAGTTGATTGATGCGTTAACAGACAACCGGGCCGACACGCCTGCCCTGCGGCTTTCACAAACGGTGACGCTGCCCCCCGCGCAACGTCGCCGCCTGGCACTCAACGCCGCCGCCGAAATGGTACGCCTCGCCGATGTGCCTGCCCGTACTGAAACAGAGCGTTTGCAGCTCGCGCAAGCGGCGCTGAACCGCTATGACGAGCTGCTGTCCCGCTGGCAAAACGAACCTCAGGCAGCGGAGGACGTTATCCGGGCCCGTGTCGATCGGCTTGGCGCGCTTCACGCCCACGGTGATTATCCACAGGTCATCAGGGAATATCAGGCGTTAACGTCGGCTCAGCATCCCGTGCCGACCTGGGCAATTGGCTGGGTTATCTCCGCGTATCTGGAGGAGAAAAATGCCGATGCCGCCCTCTCGCTTCTCAAACGTTATCCAGACTATGCGCCGGATCCGCAGGACGACGATCATGCGCTCTTCTACGCCTGGCTGGATACCGGGCAGTATCAGGCCGCTCGCCAGTATGTTGAGCGAATAACCCGTAACACGCCCTGGACCCGCTACGATTTCGGTTCGCCAACCCCGCAACCCAACGATCAATGGCTCATCGGGCAGTCGCTCACCTTTAACTATTTGCTGATGACCAATGCCCTTCCGCAAGCCGAAAAGCTGGCGCAACGTCTGGCTGCGTCAGCGCCGGGAAATCAGGGATTACAGATTGACTACGCCACCTTACTTCAGGCGCGGGGTCTGCCGCGGGCGGCGGAGCAAAAGCTCAAAATGGCCGAGACGCTGGAGCCATCCAATATCGAGCTGGAACGGCAGCAGGCCTACGTCGCAATGGATCTGCAGGAGTGGCGACAGATGGATTTACTGGCCGATGACGTTATCGCCCGCGCGCCTGTCGACGGGAGCGCCCGACGTCTGGACAGGCTCAGAAACGTCCATCATCTGTCCGAACTGCGTCTGAACGCGGGCAAAGGACTGCACTCTGATAACCCCGTCAGCGGCACACACGATCTGAGCTGGGATGCCACGCTCTACGGCCCGCCCGTCGCGGATAACTGGCGGCTGTTTGGTGGAACCCGATTTGCGCAGGGCAATTTTGACGAAGGCAAAGGCAGCAGCCGCCACCTGTTTGCCGGCGTCGAATGGCGGCCTCGCGACCTTCTGGTCGAAGCAGAACTCTCCGGCAACCATTATCACGGGGCAAACAAGCCCGGTGCTCGCCTCTCGGCGGCGTACAGCCTGAACGATAGCTGGCAGGTGGGCGGAAACCTTGAACGTCTTTCACGCACGACGCCTTTACGGGCACTGCGTAATGGCGTCAGCGCAAACCGGGGAGAAGGCTGGGTCCGCTGGTATCAAAACGAACGCCGTGAGTACCAGTTTAACGCCTCTGCCAGCCACTTTTCCGACCATAACCGCCGCCAGGAGTTCGCCCTTACGGGTAAAGAGCGGCTGTGGCAGACACCCACCCTGACGCTGGATCTCGAACCGGGTATATCAGCGAGTACCAACACCCTGCGGGACACGCTCTATTACAACCCGGAGCGGGATCTCTCCGTAACGGCGGCCCTGTCCGTCGATCATCAGATGTACCGCCATTACGACACGCTCTGGAGCCAGCAGGTCGTTCTCGGAGGTGGGGAATACTGGCAGAAAAATCAGCCCGCTGGCGCCATCGCCCTGCTGGGTTACGGGCAGCGCATTCAATGGAACAACGTCATTGATAGCGGCGTGATGCTGAACTGGGACAAGCGCCCTTTCGACGGTAAACGAGAAAGCAATCTCTCCGTCACGTTTGATGCGAATTTACGCTTTTAAGGATGAATATGCTGAACAAACGTTTTTCTGTGAGCCTGATAATTATCGGCTGGTTATGCCTCAGCGCGAGCGTCTGCGCTCAGGCCCTCTCGTTTATGTCCCCCCAGGAACGGCCACAGCCTGAGGCGAGTAAACCCTGGCCAAAAAACCATTTTCTGGTTCTGGCCTACCATGACGTTGAAGATGATGCAGCCGATCAGCGCTACCTGTCCGTTCGTACCAGCGCCCTAAACGAGCAGATCGGCTGGCTTGTGCATCACGGTTATCACGCCATTAGCGTGCAGGATATTCTGGATGCGCATGAGGGCAAAAAAACGCTGCCGCCCAGAGCCTATTTACTCAGTTTTGATGATGGCTACAGCAGTTTCTACACCCGCGTCTGGCCACTTCTTCAGGCCTGGAACGTCCCTGCGCTGTGGGCACCGGTGGGCAGTTGGGTAGATACGCCAGCGAATCAGCAGGTCAATTTCGGCGGACTGATGACGCCCCGCGAGCGCTTTGCAACCTGGGATATGGTGCGGGAGCTAAGCCAGTCTCCGCTGGTTGAGATTGGCTCGCATACCTGGGCTTCGCATTACGGCATACCGGCTAACCCACAGGGAAGCCGTGAACCCGCCATCGCCAACCGCTTTTACGATAAAGCGACGGGGCGTTATGAAACCGATCGGCAGTTCAACCAGCGGATCGCTGATGACGTGCGCAAAGTTACCGACAAAATTACCCGGGTGACAGGAAAAGCGCCCCGCGCCTGGGTCTGGCCCTATGGCGCCGCGAACGGCACATCGCTCGCCATCGCCAGAAAGCAGGGTTATCAGTTGGCTTTTACCCTTGAGGATGGGCTGGCGGATGTGCGCGATCTCGGCAATATTCCGCGTCTTTTGATTTCCGGAAATCCCTCGCTCAAATCCTTTGCCAGCACGGTCAGCCAGATTCAGGAGGCCGATCCCGTGCGCGTCATGCATGTCGATCTCGATTATGTTTACGATCCCGATCCGGCCCAGCAAACCAACAACATCAACAAACTTGTCCAGCGGGTTTACGACATGAAAATCAGTCATGTTTTCCTGCAGGCGTTTTCCGATCCACTGGGCGATGGCACGATCAAAGCGCTCTACTTCCCTAACAGCCGGCTTCCGGTGCGCGCCGATCTGTTTAATTTTGTCGCCTGGCAGCTGCAAACCCGTGCAGGCGTAAAAGTCTATGCGTGGATGCCGGTGCTCTCTTTCGATCTCTCACCCGCACTCCCGCGGGTACAGCGCTGGGATCGTCAAACGGGCCAATTGCACGAGGCTACCGACCCCTACATCCGCCTCTCCCCGTGGAACCCCGAGGTTCGTCAGCAGGTCACGGAAATCTATGAAGATCTTGCCCGCTACGCCAGCTTCAATGGGATCTTATTTCACGACGATGCGGTGCTGACAGACTTTGAAGATGCCGGCCCGGATGCCCTGCGCGCCTGGAATAACCGCAGCATCGCCGCAATGCAACACGATCCGGCCGCCCTTCACGCCTGGAGTCGCTTTAAAAGTCAGACGCTCATCGGCTTTACCCGCAGCCTTAGCCAGGCGGTGAAAAACATACGCGGCCCGCAGATTAAAACCGCGCGGAATATGTTCGCCCTGCCCATCCTGCAGCCCGAGAGCGAAGCGTGGTTTGCACAAAATCTGGATGATTTTCTGATGACCTACGACTGGACGGTTCCGATGGCTATGCCGCTGATGGAATCCGTTCCGGCCGAGGAAAGCGATGCCTGGCTCACGCGGTTGATCGCCGCCGTTGCCGCACGGCCCGGTGCGCTCAATAAAACCCTTTTCGAGCTACAGGCCCGGGACTGGGAGCAGAAACCTCAACGTGCCGTGCCCGACACGCGTCTGGCCCAGTGGATGCGCGTACTCCAGCTGAACGGCATCAAAAATTATGGTGACTACCCCGACGATTTCATCAACAACCAACCTGATATTTCACGCATCAGGCCTGAATTCTCTTCGTACTGGTATCCTGACAATGACTGATCGCATTATCGCATTCTCTATTTTATGCCTGGTATTCGGGTTGCCTCTGGGCGTGGCTGCCCTCTTTACCGGAGAACTGATTCTGGATTTTGTCTTCTTCTGGCCACTGTTCATGTCCGTGCTCTGGATAACCGGGGGGCTCTATTTCTGGTTTCAGCTTGAACGGCACTGGTCATGGGATAAGCAGACGCCTGCTCCGACGTTAGACGGCGATCCGTTAATTTCAATCCTGATCCCGTGTTTCAACGAGGAAAGAAATGCCCGGGAGACTATTAGCGCCGCGCTGAATCAGCGCTACCCCAATATCGAAGTTATCGCGATCAACGATGGTTCTTCTGACAACACCGCAGAGGTGCTGCAGCAGCTGGCGCAGGAACAGCCGCGCCTGCGCGTCATTCACCTCGCAGAAAACCAGGGTAAGGCGGTGGCGCTTAAGGCCGGCGCGGCGGCGGCGCGCGGCGATCTGCTGGTCTGTATTGATGGCGACGCCCTGCTCGATCGTGATACCGCAGCCTATCTGGTAGAGCCGCTGATTAAGTATCCCCACGTCGGGGCCGTCACCGGGAATCCGCGTATTCGCACACGCTCAACGCTGATTGGCCGTATTCAGGTAGGCGAGTTCTCATCGATTATTGGTCTCATCAAACGGACGCAGCGGATCTACGGCAGGGTCTTTACCGTCTCCGGGGTTATTGCGGCCTTTCGCCGGCAGGCGCTGGCAGATGTGGGGTACTGGAGCCCGGATATGATCACCGAAGATATCGACATCAGCTGGAAGCTTCAGCTTCGACACTGGGATATCTTTTTTGAGCCGCGGGCGCTGTGCTGGATCCTGATGCCAGAGACGTTAAAAGGTCTGTGGAAACAGCGTTTACGCTGGGCGCAGGGCGGTGCAGAGGTCTTTCTGGTTAACCTTCGCAAGATCGTGCGCTGGGAACATCATCGCATGTGGCCGCTGTTTTTAGAGTACGCGTTGTCAACGCTATGGGCATTCGCCTATGCGGTGACCGTGTTGCTGTTCATTGTCAGCCATATCATTACGTTACCCACAAACCTGACCGTCGAGAGTCTGTTTCCTCCTGAATTTACCGGGTTACTTCTGGGGGTCATGTGTCTGATGCAATTCCTCGTCAGTTTGTATATCGAGCGGCGCTATGAAAGAAACGTGGCGAGTTCGCTTTTCTGGGTGATCTGGTTCCCGATGGTGTACTGGATGATTGGTCTGTTCACCACCCTCGTCGCCTTTCCAAAAGTCATGCTTAAACGTCAGCGTGCACGTGCGCGCTGGATCAGTCCGGACCGGGGAAAAGGAAGCATTCAATGAACGAAAATACGCTAATTCTGACTGAACATCGGCTATTGCCCCGTCTTTTTGATGCGGTGCTGACGCTGCTGGCATGGGGAGGTTTTCTGTTTTTCCTCTATGCCAATCTGTGGATGCAGGTAACCGAGGAGAGCAACTACCGCTGGGGCATTATTATTGCCTCGTTTAATACGGTGCTGATCTATTTGCTGATCGCCGCGCTAAACGGCTGGTTGCTCATTCTGTGGTATCAGTACAATCGCCGTCGCGCTCAGGTAAGGCGGCGGCGTCCCGATGCCTGGCGTCACGATGAGCTGGCGAGAAGCTTTAACGTCCCCCCGCAAATCATTTCAGAGATGAGTCAGTACAATTTGCTGACGGTCTATCATGACCAGATCGGCCGCATCATTGACCTGAAGATAAGTCAGCAGCACGACGAGCATCCCTGAGCCGCCAGAAAACGAAAAACACCCGCAAGGAACACTTGCGGGTGTGTGTTGACAGCCGGAACAGCTTACTTGTCTTTCACCACAATCAACGGTTCGATGTCGCTCTCTTTCTTCACCACCAGCGAATCATCCCCGCGCAGACAGGTGCCGCCGTAGTTACCGCCCACGGTAAACGTACAGACCTGGATATGCTTGCCATCCACCTTCGGCAGGCACCACAGCTGCTGGTAGATATTTTTGCGATCGACAAACTTGCCGCTCGACTTGTCCAGCACTTCATCCCCGGCGCTAATCAGATCGATATTGCTGCCGCAGCGTCCGGCAATCGGTTTGATGGCGTAACCGGTCTGTTTCAGCAGGTCGTTAACCTCGAAATCGGTATCGAGCAGATAACGGTGATTCGGGAACAGCTGCCAGAGCACCGGGAGGATCGCCTTGTTGCCGGGAATAACCGTCCACAGCGGTTCGAACACCAACACTTCCGGACGCAGCAGGACGTCAATCAGCCGTACGTCACCTGCCGGATGCCCGGTGCGGATCGGCACGGCGGCGTATTCGGTTTCGCTCACCTCGCGGATCTGCTCTATCGCCGTCTCCCACGCCCAGGTTTTCCACACGCAGTTAACGTGACGGCCTTCGTCGTCAATCAGTTGCCCGGCCGCATCCCAGCTGAGAGCGTTAAGCCCATGCAGAATTTTGGTTTCAAACCCGGCCTGCAGCAGAGAGCGCTGAATAAAGAGCGCGTGATAATCCTCTTCGACGTCATTGTCCTGCATGATGTGCACGAACGGACGCGCATGGCTGTGCTTCCACGCGCCGGTAAGTTCTTCCAGCAAACCTTCCGCCGGATTGTGGCCGTTACCGCGATAACCGTTCTTCACCCACTCTTCGAGGATTAATCCCCCTTCCGTGTGGCATGAGGCGGAATCGGCGTTGTACTCGTAAACCTTGATGCCACGCTCATCCATGCAGAAATCCATACGACCGGTGATCATATGGTGACGACGCCACTGCCATGAGAGGCGCAGACGCGGCCAGAGGATTTTAGGGATGTCAAAAAGCGCCAGTAAGTTATCGTCTTTCAGCACTTTGTCGGTCGCGTGCAGGTACATCAGGTGCAGTTCATTGGTCGCTTTGATCAGCTCCTGCTCGGCACTTTCGGTAATGGTAAAATACTGGCAGGGATCTTTATTGATAAAGTGGCCGTTTGCGCGGACATACGCCTGCTGCAGGGCGTCGTTTTCGTTGAGCCATTTCCCGTCAAACTGACGTTTATTCTTCAGCCGCGCACCGCTGATTTTGAGCAGTTCACCGTCGAGTTCCGGCTGCGGGATGCTGTGCTCCGTGTCGTCCGTCTGGATCATCCAGCCGAGAATTTCGGTATCGTTAAAGGTGTCATGCAGCGTGTAAGTACCGTTCTCAACGGTCATTCGCAGCTCGCGCGTCCACTGCTGTCCGAGCGGGAGCGGGGAGTGAATAACGTTCTGCTCGGCAATGCGCACCTTATCGTCCAACAGTTGCGCGATCACGGCAACGTGGCCGGTCTCATGAAACTCCCCGCCCTTTTGCCAGATAAGCAACGCCCCGGCCTGCGGCGCACGTTTCGACCCATTGGCAAAGGCCTGAAGCGGCAGGATGTTATCGTTCACGACCTGGCGCAAAAAGCGCAGAGAGAAGATCTCCCACGCCATACCGACGTCGGTGAAAACACATCCATAATTGAGGAACAGAAAACGGCGGGCGAACTCAACACACTGCCACTTGTGGCCCATGTATTCATTGCCAATATAGCTGCGAAAATCCGCGTCTTCCGGATAACGACGCGGATCGAGACTGCCGTAGTTTGAAGAGTAAATCGCCACGCCACCCGGCGCATAACCTAATAACGTCCCGAATGGCGCGTCACTGCTTAACTTTCCTTTACGCATGTATCCAACCTAAGACGGGCAGGCGGCAATGTTGAAAGGGTTGTCGTCGTCTGCACGTTGTAATTAACCTGACAGAGGTGGGATTTATCATACACCCGTTCCGCTGTCTGTGTAGTGTGGCGCGAAGGGGAAATGTATTGCGCTCAGTTCGCTAAACCCTCCCATGAACTCCTGCTACACTCCCTCAACACATCACAAAAAAGGCAGGCCAACATGTCAGACGAAAATACCTATCAGCCACCCAAAGTGTGGGAATGGAAAAAGAACGGTGGCGGCGCGTTCGCCAATATTAACCGTCCGATCTCCGGTGCGACGCATGAGAAAGAGTTACCCGTGGGTTCGCATCCGCTGCAGCTCTATTCTCTGGGCACACCAAACGGGCAGAAAGTGACCATCATGCTGGAAGAGCTTCTGGCGCTTGGCGTGACGGGTGCCGAGTACGATGCATGGTTGATTCGCATTGGTGAAGGCGACCAGTTCTCCAGCGGCTTTGTTGAAGTGAACCCGAACTCGAAAATACCGGCGCTGCGTGACCACTCCACGACACCGCCCACGCGCGTATTTGAATCCGGCAGCATCCTGCTCTATCTGGCAGAGAAGTTCGGCCATTTCCTGCCAAAAGATCCGGCGGGACGTACAGAAACCCTGAACTGGCTGTTCTGGCTGCAGGGCGCGGCCCCGTTCCTCGGCGGCGGTTTCGGCCACTTCTATAACTACGCACCGGTGAAGATTGAGTACGCGATTGACCGCTTCACGATGGAAGCCAAACGCCTGTTCGACGTGCTGGATAAACAGCTGGCGCGTAGCCGCTACGTGGCCGGTGAAGAGTACACCATCGCCGATATGGCGGTCTGGCCGTGGTTCGGCTGCGTGGCGCTGGGTAGCGTGTATAACGCCGCCGAGTTCCTCGACGCTGAGAAGTACACCAACGTTCAGCGCTGGGCGAAAGATGTGGCACACCGCCCTGCCGTGAAGCGCGGGCGTATCGTTAACCGCACCAGCGGCGAGCTCAACGAGCAGCTCCACGAACGCCACGCGGCGAGCGACTTCGAGACCAATACGGAAGACAAGCGTCAGGCGTAATGCTCTGCCGGGCGGACCACCGCCCGGCAACAGGGATCCCTGCAAGGGGCATGATTTGCTTAAGGGTTGAGCCGGTATTACTGGCACTATGCGGACGTTTTTCTCAGATCAGATGACGAGAAAAGCGGACTCAACCGACAGCAGTCACAAAGGATTTGTTATGAAATTGATGAAAACAGCGCTGATTATCAGCACCCTGATCTTTTCCACTTCTGGTATGGCGATAGATAAAACCGCCGCCGGTGCAGTGGCCGGTGCGGCAATTGGCGCAGCCACGGGCAAAGATTTGAAATCCACGGTAGGCGGTGCGGTCGTTGGCGCGGGTACCGGTGCGATGTTCAAAAACGGCGACAAAGGTAAAGCTGCGCGTAAAGGCGGCGCGGTGGGTGCCGTGGTGGGCGCAGGTGCTGCAGCGGTAACAGGCAACAGCGTACTGAAAGGGGCCGCCGTCGGTGCCGGCTCTGGCGCACTGATTGGTGAAGCCACCCACTGATAAGCGGCAGGCGGCGCTCCGTTTGGTTCGCCTGCATTTAACCGAAAAAAAGGCCGCACACGGCGGCCTTTTAACAGTGATTAAGCCGAGAGGCGGAATTTCTGCACCGACCGCTGGAGCTCTTCGGTCTGACGTTCAAGCGCGGAGGCCGCTGCCGAGACCTCTTCCACAAGCGAGGCGTTTTGCTGTGTCACGCCATCCATTTGCGTGATAGCAATACCCACCTGCGAAATCCCCTTACTTTGCTCCTCAGACGCAGACGCGATTTGCTTCATGATGGTCGTCACTTCCGTCACATCACGCAAAATGGCATCCATGGTGGTGCCCGTGTCGCCCACCAGCTTTGCGCCCTGCTCTACGCGGGAAACGGAATCGGTAATCAATCCCTCAATTTCTTTTGCCGCGTTGGCGCTGCGGCTTGCCAGGTTACGCACCTCGCCGGCCACGACGGCAAACCCACGTCCCTGCTCGCCCGCGCGTGCCGCTTCCACGGCAGCGTTGAGCGCCAGGATATTGGTCTGGAAGGCAATGCTGTTGATCACATTGGTGATTTCAGCAATCTTCTTCGAGCTCTCAGAAATACCGCTCATGGTGGTCACCACCTCTTCCACCAGCGAGCCGCCGCGGCTGGCCGTTGTTGACGCCACATCCGCCAGCTGGCTGGCCTGACGCGCACTTTCCGCGTTCAGCTTCACGGTGGCGGTCAGCTGTTCCATGCTGGCCGCCGTCTCTTCCAGTGCGGCGGCCTGCTCTTCGGTACGGGACGAGAGATCGTTATTACCGCTGGAGATCTCCGTCGCGCCGCGCCAGATATTCTCGCTGCCGGAGCGAATAGAGCTCACCGCTTCTCGCAGGCTATCCTGCATCGCGCTCAGCAGGGGAACCAGTTGCCCCACGCAGTTGCGACCGAACGGTTCAATCGGCTGACTGAGATCGCCCTGGGCAATCTGGCGGAACTGCTGGCGAATGCGAGCCAGCGGTTTTACCAGCATCGCCATCAGGTAACGGTCGGTGAAGAGCAGTATTAACAGGCCAATAATCGTGGCGGTGATAATCACCGTGCGGGTCATACTGGTCAGGCTGTCTACGACGACTCGGGTGCTGTCGAGTGCCCGGGCAGCCGCGTTGTTAAAGTTCTCCGCAGCAGCACCAAACGCACGACTCAGCGGAGGGGTGATGTTATTCGCCTGCTGACGGTAGCCCTCCAGAGAGGACTGCTTCGCCTGCTGCATTTGCGGCGTTACGCCCTGCTCAAGCAAAGCCTGCCAGCTACCGATCACCTGAGCTGAAACTTGCTCATCCATCGGTCCTGGTGAGATTGCCTTCATCTCAGCCAGTTTCTTCCCCATATTGTCCAGCGCCTGCTGGGCAGGGGCCAGGTCCGGTGTGCCACCCGCGGCTTTCACTTCCATCGCGCGACTCAACCGGGTTACAAAGCGAAAATACTGATCGTTACCCTGACTGAGTATGGTCATCTGTTTGACCAGCTGGCGATCCACCTCATTGCCCTCTGATACCCGTGACAGAGACCAGGTGCTGTAAAGCCCCACGCCCGCCCACATTAAACAAAAGATCCCGAGAATCGTCAGCATGACGAAACGGATCGTGAAATTACGCAACATATTCATAAGTCTTCCTTGCCGTGAGGGTGAATTCGCCCAGAGGCGAGTCTTACCCTCGTTATCGGCAGGAATGAGCAAATTCATCACCTTTCACACATTATTTTTATTAAAATTTTTACTGCCCCTGCGTTCATTCAGAAAAAAGAGACATTTTCGAAGGGGAAAATTACCCTGCTAAGAATGTGTTTTACTTTGTCAGTGGATAAATAAATGTAAAACTGGAGCGCATTAAATTAACGGCCATACCTCCTGAGGAGTACCTCATCAACAGGTTGCGTCAATCAATAGCGCTACCCTTTCGCGAAAACCCGCTTAATTTGCAGGGTAACTGTTCAGTTCTATTTATGACACAAATATATTAACACCTTATTATCAGATTTCCTGATTTAAATACCCCAATAACTTACTCCTTATCTTTTAAATTTCATTACATCCTTTACTTATGAGAATTTCCTTAAATTAAATAAATTCCTTTACAAGGATGTCGACGATTTTTATTAACGGAGTTTCAGATGCGAAAATTTATGAACCGCACATTGCTTTCGCAGTGTGTCTTAATGGCTTTAACCTCTTTCGGTACCCAGGCAGCAATGACGGCAGCGACACCGTGTGAGGATGGCGTGACGACGCAAACCTGTGGATTAACGAAATATACCGATGACAGCTTTTATCAAAATCCCGGTGTGACAAATGCGGTTATGGCCGACGCCACGGCGAATAATATTTTCATGGATGGTCATCGAGGTGATGGCGACACGCAGTCATTAACGGTATCCGGAACGGATATGTCAGGCCACTATATCCAGGGAAGCAACGGCGGTACCGCGAATATCACCCTGAATAACGGCGCTACGGCCGATATGATTGAAGTCGGTAGCGGAGGCGCGACCACCAATACCACCGTGACGGTTGATAGCGCGACGCTGAACGGTGAAAACAGCACAGGCAATTACCAGCGTGATAAAACCTATATGATGGGCTCAGCGATTTATCTCGATCCACTGGATAAAGGCTACCACACCGTCAATATTGAGAACGGGAGCGCGCTGCACGGCAGCATTGTAAGCGCCGGCGCTGGCGAACAGGATATTACCCTCAGCAACAGTACAATGGATAAGGGCGGTATTTATGCAGGGAGCGATCAATCAAATACCCGCATTACGCTGACCGGAGCCACCGTCGATGCCTCGCAGAGTGAAATCGCGCAGAACATGGAACATTTGGCCGAAAAACTCAGCGCGTATAAGCCGTTCAGTGACATCAACCTGGATGGCGTGGGCGATCTTGCCATCGCCATGTACGGCACCCAGGCCGATTCCCTGGCCCTGAATAACAGTACCGTCACTGGCGATATTGGCGTTATTAATGAAAAGGGGTCGACATCACTTACGTTTACTAATAAGAGCGTCGTGAATGGCAATATTACCCTGAACGGCAGTTCAGCGAATTCTGTTCTGGTGGATAACAGCACCATTAATGGTGCGGTAAATACCGGTCAAAACAGCGGCAATACCACCATCACGCTGCAAAACAATGCCACTGTAAATGGTGATATTACAACCGGTGCGGGCGATGATACGGTCGTGCTGACCAATAATTCTCATGTTAACGGCAATGTTGATGGCGGTGACGGTAGCGACACGCTGTCAATGGATGACGGCAGTTCTGTTTCTGGTGAAATTAGTCAGTTCGAGACGGTGAACACGACCAGCAATAACAGCATCGCCATTGATAAAATTAACGATGCCACCAGCTGGAGTTTGCAAAATGGCTCAACGCTTGTCGCTACTACCACCGGCAGTAATGCGATGGTAAATATGAGCACCGACAGCTTTGTTGATTTCGGCAATATCACCGGGGTTAATAATGCCGTTGTCGTCAACAGCATTACTCCTTCGGCACAAAATCAGCAGAACGTGATTCTGGGTACGTTCACCACTTCAGGCACCAGCACCCCGCAAAATTATGCGGCGGCCACCTTCACAAATGGCCAACAGAATGTTGAAAACCGTAGCGGCGCTTATAACTATGACAACAGCCTGAATATTGTGGCCGCAGATACCGCGCCGCAGACACGCCTTACCGCCGATAATACGCAGTCGTGGAATATCGAATTTAACAGCCAGAAGGGCAGCCTCGCGAGCGACGTTCAGGGCCTTGTTGCCGGTCTGGACGCTGCCGAGCAGGCCGGACATCAGGTGGCTGATGATATCAGCAACCATATGAATCAGGTGCATCTGGCTAACCTGCTCGGCAGGCAGGAGGAAGGTGCGCAGGTCTGGGGTGATTTCCTCTATCAGAATGGCAACTTCAGCAATGATGTTGATTATAAGAGCATCACCCAGGGCGCTCAGGGTGGCGTGGACTGGACGGCACATCTGGACAACGGTGATAGCGTCACTGGCGGTATTGCACTGGCATGGACACGCAGCCGCGTGCAGGATACCCATGACGGCGCTGATAGCTTTAATGACAGCGTCTACGGTAATTACTACAGCCTGTACGGTGGCTGGCAGCAGGCGCTTAACGGCAGAACATGGGGTATGTTTGCCGACGGTAGCTTCAGCTATGGCGATATGCGGTACACCCTGTCTGCGAATAACGTGACGGGGAATACCAGCGGCATGACCGAAGCACTGCACGGTTCGACGGATGGCACCCTGTATATGGCGCAGGCGCGTACCGGTGTGAACGTGTTGCTGCCAGGTGAAACCCTGCTGCAACCTTACGCCACCTTAGGCTGGGATCAAACCAAAGCAAACGGCTTCTCCGACAGTGAAGTGACCTTCGCCGACAGTCAGGTCTCTTCCTGGAACAGTGGGGTCGGGTTGAGACTCACCACAACGCTTCGCGATCTGAACAAGAACGTGCAGATGATGCCGTGGATCGACGCACGCTTCCAGAAAGAGTTCAGCGACGATACTGATATTCAGGCGGCGGATTACCACACCACCTCCGGCCATAACAACACGATGGGGATCTTCGGAGCAGGCATCAATGCAACCATCGCGCATAACTTCACGCTCAATACCGGGGTGTATGTCGGCACAGGTGACGTGGACAACGATGCCAGCGTGCAGGCGGGGATGAGCTACAGCTTCTGACGAGTGAACGCCCGGTCAGTCTGATGCTGCCGGGCTTTAATCATTCAGGGTGGTCAGGCATGTCATCGCTTATCAACAGGATTTGTGATTTGATAAGCACAGAATGAAAACGTTGTTTCGAAAATTCATCGACAAGAAAGGAGACATCATGTCCTGGCACCCTTACCCCGCCCGCTACGAAAATATGCAGTACCGCTACTGCGGAAAAAGCGGCCTGCGCCTGCCGGCGCTGTCGCTTGGTCTGTGGCATAGTTTCGGCCACGTACAGCCTCTCGACTCTCAGCGGGCGCTGTTGCATAAAGCCTTCGACCTCGGCATTACCCATTTCGATCTTGCCAACAACTACGGCCCGCCGGCGGGAAGCGCGGAAGAAAACATGGGTCGTCTGCTGCGGGAAGACTTTGCCGCGTATCGCGATGAACTGATCATCTCAACCAAAGCAGGCTATGACATGTGGCCGGGGCCGTATGGGTCGGGCGGGTCGCGCAAATACCTGCTCGCCAGCCTCGATCAGAGCCTCAAGCGCATGGGGCTGGAGTATGTGGATATTTTCTATTCTCACCGCGTGGATGAAAATACGCCGATGGAAGAGACCGCCGCTGCGCTGGCCCAGGCCGTGCAGAGCGGTAAAGCGCTGTATGTCGGTATCTCCTCCTACTCCACGGAGCGCACCCAGAAAATGGCGGACCTGTTACGTGAGTGGAAGATCCCGCTGCTTATCCACCAGCCATCTTACAACCTGCTCAACCGCTGGGTCGATCACACCGGCCTGCTGGATACGCTTGAGAAAAACGGGGCGGGTTGCATTGCGTTTACGCCGCTGGCGCAGGGTCTGCTGACCGGAAAATACCTGAACGGTATTCCTGAAGATTCTCGTATGCAGCGTGAAGGCAAGAAGGTGCGCGGTCTGACGGAAAACATGCTGACTGAAGCCAACCTGAACAGCCTGCGTTTACTGAATGAGATGGCACAGGCCCGTGGTCAGACGATGGCGCAAATGGCGCTGAGCTGGCTGCTGAAGGATGAACGCGTGACGTCCGTGCTGATTGGTGCGAGCCGTCCGGAGCAGATCGAAGAGAACGTGCAGGCCCTGAATAACCTGCGCTTTAGCGACGATGAGCTGAAAAGGATTGACCAGCATGTTGCGGATGGGGAATTGAATTTGTGGCAGGCATCGTCGGATAAATAGCGCGGTCTGTCGCGCTCACGCTCCCCCTCTCCCCTGGGAAGAGGGGGGGAAAATTACTTCTTACTGATCTTATCCAGATACCCCATCACGAACGCAGACAGCACAAACGTCAGATGGATAATCACATACCACATCAGTTTGTTGTCCGGGACATTCTTGGCGTCCATGAATACGCGTAACAGGTGGATAGATGAGATCGCCACAATCGACGCGGCCACTTTATTCTTCAGCGACGAGGCATCCATTTTGCCCAGCCAGTTGAGCTTCTCTTTGCGCTCGTCGATATCGAGCTGAGAGACAAAGTTCTCATAGCCGGAGAACATCACCATCACCAGTAATCCGCCCACCAGCGTCATATCCACCAGCGAAAGCAGAACCAGAATCAAATCTGCTTCGGCAATGGAAAAGATGTTCGGCAGAACATGCAAAATTTCCTGGAAAAACTTAATCGTCAGCGCAATCAGCGCCAGCGAAAGGCCAAAATAGACGGGTGCCAGTATCCAGCGAGAGGCGTACATCGCGTTTTCAAAGAAGCGTTCCATAAAGTCCTGTCTGCAAACGAAACCAGCGCCCAGTATATCTCAACGGCGCTGACTGTTTGCAACAACTCACTCGTTGTACGTTCAGACATTGTCAGGATTAACGTCCGGGCGCGCGTACTCCGGCCAGACCAGCACCACCAGTTCCGGATACGCCTCCAGGCTGAACTCACGAAAACACTGGCGCAGGTTTAATACGTCCAGATCGGAACAGGAGACCTTCTCACCGTTAAGGCAACGCTTTTTGATATTGTCATAATATTTATACACCGCGGAATTCAGGTCGCTGCAGCGTCGCTGCGCTTCAAACAACCCAGGCGTGTCATTAATTTCCGACATTTTCATTCGCTTAATTGTCGCGTGCAAAAAGTCGATATATTCATGGTTCACCCGCCAGTACCAAACCGGTGTAACCGAGTTCATCAATACGGAGAAATGGTCTTCACCTTCCTCTTTTGTCATCAGTTCAGGTAGTGGAGGTTCACTGGCGTCTTTCGACACTTGCGTTTTATTGAACTCCTGCATCAATAAAAGAACACCAGCGGTCAGTAATAGTAATGTGATGACCGTAAAAAAAATGCTGTTCATGGGTAGGCTCCATTTTTTTTGATTTTAAAATTGCCTCATGATATTGTCAACGAATCTCACGCCTTTACCAACCCCACCCTGTTGTAATTAAAGGAAATTAAAATGCTGCCCGACTACCTCGTCCCGGCTAAGTACCACATTGCGCCTGTGGAACAGCAAACGACGGAAGCAGAAAAAGAGGCTAATTTCACTCAGGGGAAAAGAAAGCTCTCTGATTACGAGTCTGACATATTAATAGGCGTTTCTCGCACCGGTAAATCCCGTAATATGTTACTGGAAGAGCACGACCGTCATATAAAGGACCGGTTATTTCGCGCCGTTAAAATAGAAGCCTTTGTCCACCTGCTGAATGACCTGCAGGCCGAAGGTGAAATAGATGCCCAGAAACTAAGTCAAATAATCGCGGAAAAAACCAAAGAAATAAACGAAGCCGGCAATGAAATTTGGCTTAATCTAATTACGCGTGAAACCAACAACCCTATTTTTTATAACCTGGGGGAAGAGTAACGTGAAAGAAATTAAAGATAACGACGTTTATTTGGCTTTAGATAACAAAAAAAGTGATGAATTTATCTTAAAGCAAAATCTCGATGCACTGCGAAACACAAAAAATGCCGAGATGACGCGAATAACTCAGGACCTGGTATCGATCCCGGCGACGCTGGTACGCCTGAAATGGCATAATCGCCGCGAGATTTATCCTCTGCAGGTGAAGGAAGAGATATACGGCGCGGTGATGAATACCCTCATCGAACAGCGGCCTGAGCTGAAAGAGAAGCTTCTCGGGCGTCTGGAGGCCAATTATCAGTATCTGCTCGCCAGAGAAGTGGCCACCCTGCGTCTGACGCGCAAACTATCCGACGGCGAGTACCGCACGTCAAACGTCACCTGCGTTGCGCTTGATGAAGACGCGCTGGCGTCCCACGCGCCTGCGCCTGCGCCCACTGAGACAAAAAACTGATCGCCCGACACGCATAAAAAAAGCCGGCTTTCGCCAGCTTCTTTGTTATTTCGCGGCCGCTTTCTCTTCGCCGACCAGCCCAATCTTGAGATAACCCGCCTGATGCAGCGTGTCCATTACCTTCATCATGGTTTCGTAATCGACGGTTTTATCCGCGCGGAAGAAAACCGTGGTGTCTTTCTTGCCGCCGGTGAGCTGATCCAGCGCCGGGATAACAGACTGATCCGTCACCGGGTCGTTGCCGAGGAACATCGATTTATCCGCTTTCACCGACAAATAGACAGGTTTCTCAGGACGCGGCTGCGGCTGGCTGGAAGAGGCAGGCAGATTCACCTTCACGTCGACCGTCGCCAGCGGCGCAGCCACCATGAAGATAATCAGCAGAACCAGCATGACGTCGATAAACGGCGTCACGTTGATTTCATGCATTTCACCGTTATCGTCCAGATTTTCGTTAAGACGCATCGCCATACAATCAACCTACGCGCAGTTTAGACGCCGCATGCACCGGTTTAACGGAGCTGGCATTGAGGTCAAGATCGCGGCTTTGCAGCAACAGCACCTGCGCGGCGACGTCACCGAGCGTGGCTTTATAGTTGCCAATCATACGCGCGAAGATGTTATAGATGACGACCGCCGGAATGGCCGCGACCAGACCGATTGCAGTCGCCAGCAGCGCTTCAGCAATTCCTGGCGCAACCACCGCCAGGTTGGTGGTCTGCGTCTGCGCAATGCCGATAAAGCTGTTCATGATGCCCCAGACCGTACCGAACAGACCGATAAACGGTGAGATCGCCCCGATAGTGGCCAGATAACCGTTACCGCGGCCCATATGGCGGCCAACGGCAGCAACGCGACGCTCCAGGCGGAAGCCGGTACGTTCTTTAATGCCTTCGTTATCTTCACTGCCTGCGGAGAGTTCCAGCTCGTTCTGTGCTTCGTTGACTAACAGGGTGGTCAGGCTTTTTCCATGGAAGGATGAGGTCATGTCTAAGGCCTGATCCAGGGAGCGGGCTTCAGCCAGTTGCTGTTGTTCCCGCTTGAGGCGACGCTTCTGCGACAGCAGTTCGACGCTCTTACTGAAGAAGATAGCCCAGGTGATCACGGACGCCAGAACCAGGCCGATCATCACAATCTTAACCACGATGTCAGCATGATGATACATGCCCCAGACGGAGAGATCCGTCTGCATCAAATTATTACCCACTCTGTATCTCCAGGACGCAAATCACAAAATCTGACCGTAATAATATCAAAACGTCGTCGAATTGATAGTAGTTCTCATTAGTATTTACATACTGCCGTAATTTTCGTTCACTTTCCTTGCGCTTACGCAGTAAAAATTTCTTATGCGTATTTTTGCTAATATTTTCTGCTTATTCGATAAGCCCCCGGGTGCAGATTTTTACAATCGTGGTAGTCTGGACGTCCAGACGTATAAAAACAGGGTTAGCAAACATGACAAAGAAGCATCTTGATACCACGCTGGTACAGGCAGGACGCAGCAAAAAATACACTCAGGGATCGGTCAACAGCGTGATTCAACGCGCCTCCTCACTGGTATTTGATACCGTCGAGGATAAAAAAATCGCTACGCGCAACCGCGCCAAAGGCGGGCTGTTCTATGGCCGTCGTGGCACGCTAACCCATTTTTCACTTCAGGAAGCCATGTGCGAACTGGAAGGCGGCGTGGGCTGCGCCCTGTTCCCCTGTGGTGCGGCGGCAGTCGCCAATACCATTCTGGCGTTTGTGGAACAGGGCGACCATATCCTGATGACCAATACCGCTTATGAACCAAGCCAGGATTTTTGCACCAAAATCCTCAGCAAGCTCGGCGTGACCACCGGCTGGTTCGATCCGCTGATTGGCGAAGGTATCGCTGAACTTATCCAGCCGAACACGCGCATTGTGTTTCTGGAATCCCCAGGCTCTATCACCATGGAAGTGCACGACGTCCCGGCTATTGTGAAAGCAGTGCGCAGCAAAGCCCCCGAGGCAATCATCATGATCGACAACACCTGGGCGGCGGGCGTGCTGTTCAGGGCGCTGGAATTCGACATTGATATCTCTATTCAGGCCGCGACCAAATATCTGATTGGCCACTCTGATGGCATGATCGGTACTGCCGTATCCAACGCGCGCTGCTGGGATCAACTTCGGGAGAATGCCTACCTGATGGGCCAGATGGTGGATGCGGATACGGCCTACATGACCAGCCGCGGTATCCGTACGCTGGGAGTGCGCCTGCGTCAGCACCATGAAAGCAGTCTGAAGGTGGCCGAATGGCTGGCCCGGCAGCCGCAGGTCGAGCGCGTTAATCATCCGGCGCTTCCGGGCAGCAAAGGCCATGAATTCTGGCAACGTGACTTTACGGGCAGTAGCGGGTTGTTCTCATTTGTTCTTAAAAAACGGCTCAGTAACGACGAACTGGCGAACTACCTGGATCATTTTACCCTTTTCAGCATGGCTTACTCCTGGGGCGGGTTTGAATCCCTGATCCTGCCTAACCAGCCGGAGCAAATTGCGGCCCTGCGCCCCGGTGGAGAAGTGGATTTCAGCGGCACGCTGATCCGACTGCATATTGGTTTAGAAGATGTTGACGATTTAATTGCGGATTTAGCGGCAGGGTTTGAACGTATCGTGTAGAGTGCATGCTGAAAATGTACTCCCTGGACGCTTTTGTGAACACTGCCACCAGAAAAGTCTGCATTAGTTGCGCCCGCGATCAAACCCCACGGGCGAATTAGGGAGTACAATAGCGCTATATCTGCATCTGCTGTTCCACAGGAAAGTCCATGGCTGTTATTCAAGATATTATTGCGGCGCTCTGGCAACACGATTTTGCCGCGCTGGCGGACCCTCACGTTGTAGGTATCGTCTATTTCGTGATGTTCGCAACCCTGTTTCTGGAAAATGGATTACTGCCAGCCTCATTTTTACCCGGTGACAGCCTGCTTTTACTGGCCGGGGCGTTAATCGGTAAAGGCGTCATGGACTTCACGCCGACGATGGTCATACTTACCTCCGCTGCCAGCCTCGGTTGCTGGCTGAGCTATCTGCAGGGCCGCTGGCTCGGCAATACGCGCGTCGTGAAAGGCTGGCTGGCTCAGTTACCGCATAAATATCATCAACGTGCGACCTGCATGTTTGACCGCCACGGTCTGCTGGCGCTGCTGGCCGGGCGTTTTCTGGCGTTTGTTCGCACGCTGCTGCCCACCATGGCAGGCATTTCCGGGCTGTCAAACCGCCGCTTCCAGTTCTTCAACTGGTTGAGTGCCCTGCTGTGGGTAGGCGTGGTGACCACGCTTGGCTACGCGCTGAATATGATCCCCTTTGTGAAACACCACGAAGACCAGGTAATGACCTTCCTGATGATCCTCCCGCTTTTCCTGCTGGTCGCGGGACTGCTCGGGACGATTGCGGTCGTGATTAAGAAGAAATACTGCAGCGCGTGATATAAAAAAGCCGGGTGACGTTACGCTTACCCGGCTGGACTCTCCCCTCAGGTCCCCTGCATCATTCTGATGCGCGACGCATCTTCCCCCGGCGTGACGCCGAAGTAACGCTTAAACTCCCGACTAAACTGCGACGCACTTTCATAGCCCACCCGCATCGCCGCCGCGCTGGCCTTCATGCCGTCGTGGATCATCAGCATACGAGCCTTATGCAGCCGATAGGTTTTGAGATACTGCAGCGGCGAGGTGCTGGTCACCGACTTAAAATTATGATGAAACGCCGAGACGCTCATGTTTGCTTCCGCCGCCAGCTGGTCAACGCTCAGGTTTTCCGTGTACTGGCTTTCGATACGCTTGAGCACGCGGCTAATCAGGCTGAAGTGCGTCTGGCGGCTGACCAGCGCGAGTAATGCCCCACCGCCCGGCCCCAGCAGCACATGGTAAAGAATTTCGCGGATAATCTGTTTGCCCAGGATGCGTGCATCCAGCGGCCGTTCCATAACGTCGAGCAGACGCTCAATGGCGCAGAGGATCTCCTCGGATAACGTCGCGGAGTTAATCCCGCTCGCGGGCATCGACGGCCGGAACAATGCGTCCTCGCCAATCTCCATCAGCAGCTCCTGCAGCTGAAGGATATCGACATTTAAACGAATGCCCGCCAGCGGTACCGCTTCTGTCGCGAAAGTTTCACATTCAAAGGGTAAAGGTACTGTGAGCAGAAGATATTCATTGGTGTCATACCGGAACACGCGCTCATTGATATAGCCAATTTTATGGCCTGAAAAGAGAAAAACGATGCCCGGCTGGTACATGACCGGTGTGCGTGTCCCTGGCTGCGTCCCATACAGAAGACGAATGTCAGGCAACATGTCACCGACGCCATTTTCTTTATCAATCAGTCTTTTAATCTGCGCAGTAAGCTGAAGGCAGATCGCTTCACGGTTCATTTTACGTTACTCCGGCTACGGTTTCCGTCGTTGACAGTGTGCGCAGTTTACCGTGTTTTCTCCAGCGCTCTGTAGAAATGGGCAAGACATCGGCAGGAATGTGCATTGAGAGGATAGCCCCGGACGGCCACAATGTGCAGCATCAGGTCGCCTTCAGCGCCACCACGGTTTTTCACCCACATAAGGGAACGAGCAATGAATAATTTTAATCTCCACACCCCAACCCGCATTCTGTTTGGTAAAGGCGCTATCGCCGACCTGCGCGCACAGATCCCTGCTGACGCCCGCGTACTGATCACCTACGGTGGCGGCAGCGTGAAAAAAACCGGCGTACTGGATCAGGTTTACAGCGCGCTGGAAGGTCTGGACGTGCGTGAGTTCGGCGGTATCGAGCCTAACCCGTCTTATGAAACACTGATGAACGCGGTCAAGATCGCCCGTGATGAAAAAGTCACCTTCCTGCTGGCAGTCGGCGGCGGCTCCGTCCTGGACGGCACCAAATTCATCGCCGCTGCGGCGCACTACGCGGACGGTATTGACCCGTGGCACATTCTGGAAACCCGCGGCAGCGATATCAAAAGCGCAATCCCAATGGGTTCCGTGCTGACCCTGCCTGCGACCGGTTCTGAATCCAACAAAGGTGCCGTTATCTCCCGTAAAACCACGGGTGATAAGCAGGCCTTTATGAACGATCACGTTCAGCCTGTATTCGCCATCCTCGATCCGGTTTACACCTACACCCTGCCTGCACGTCAGGTCGCGAACGGTGTGGTTGATGCGTTTGTGCACACCGTTGAGCAGTACGTTACCTACCCGGTAGATGCCAAAATTCAGGATCGCTTCGCGGAAGGCATTCTGCTGACGCTGATTGAAGACGGCCCGAAAGCGCTGAAAGAGCCGGAAAACTACGATGTGCGCGCCAACGTGATGTGGGCGGCAACCCAGGCGCTGAACGGTCTGATCGGTGCCGGCGTGCCGCAGGACTGGGCAACCCATATGCTGGGCCACGAACTGACGGCCATGCACGGTCTGGATCACGCACAAACGCTGGCCGTCGTCCTGCCTGCACTGTGGAACGAAAAACGTGATACCAAACGCGCTAAATTGCTGCAGTACGCTGAGCGCGTGTGGAACATCACCGAAGGTTCTGACGATGCGCGTATCGACGCGGCTATCGAAGCAACCCGCAGCTTCTTTGAAGGTCTGGGCGTGCCAACGCGTCTGTCCGGCTATGGTCTGGATTGCAGCTCCATCCCTGCCCTGCTGGCGAAACTTGAAGAACACGGTATGACCCAGTTGGGCGAGCACGGCGACATTACGCTGGAAGTGAGCCGTCGTATCTACGAAGCGGCACGCTAAGCGTTTTTGACATCCCGCCTTTCGTTTTTTGACATTTCGTCCAGACTTAATGCACATCACATCGTCGGGGGTTCCCTCCGACGATGAGCACCTGAAGGAGGAAAAATGGCAAACCAAACCGTAATCAAGCTGCAGGATGGCAACGTGATGCCCCAACTGGGGCTAGGTGTATGGAAAGCCGGTAACGACGAGGTCGTCTCCGCCATTCATAAAGCACTGGAAGTCGGCTATCGGTCGATTGATACCGCCGCCGCGTACAAAAATGAGGACGGCGTGGGTAAGGCACTGGCCAGCGCTGGCATGTCCCGCGACGACCTTTTCATTACCACCAAACTGTGGAACGACGATCAAAAACGCCCCCGCGAAGCCTTGCAGGAGAGTCTGGACAAACTCCAGCTCGATTTCGTCGATCTCTATCTGATGCACTGGCCAGTCCCGGCTATCGATCACTATGTTGACGCCTGGAAAGGGATGATTGAGCTGCAGCAGGCAGGGCTGGTAAAAAGCATCGGCGTGTGTAATTTCCAGGTTCACCACCTGCAGCGCCTGATTGACGAGACGGGTGTCGCGCCGGTTATCAACCAGATTGAGCTGCACCCGCTGATGCAGCAGCGTCAGCTTCACGCCTGGAACGCCACGCACAAGATCCAGACCGAGTCCTGGAGCCCGCTGGCACAGGGCGGTGAAGGGGTGTTCGACCAGAAAATTATTCGCGATCTCGCGGATAAATACGGCAAGACGCCGGCGCAAATCGTTATTCGCTGGCATCTGGATAACGGCCTGGTGGTGATCCCGAAATCGGTCACGCCATCGCGTATCGCTGAGAACTTCGACGTCTGGGATTTCCGCCTGGATAAAGATGAACTGAGTGAAATTGCGAAGCTGGACAAGGGCAAGCGTTTAGGCCCGGATCCCGATCAGTTTGGCGGGTGAATAAAAAAACCCCGGCTCGCCGGGGTTTTTATTTTTTACGCTTTACGTTTCACGGGTTTCTTCGCACTGGCGTTACCGTTTGAACGCTGATGCACAATCGGCGTGTGCTTGGTCAATGCCGGGCGCGTATGGCGGTTCTGGCGGCGCGCTTCACGCATCTCGTCAAGCGTAGGCGCAGGCACCAGGCAGTCGCGGCGCGAGCCGATCAGATGCTTTTTACCCATATCTTCCAGCGCCTGACGGATCAGCGGCCAGTTAGCCGGATCGTGGTAGCGCAGCAGTGCTTTATGCAGACGGCGCTGTTTATCCCCTTTCGGCACCACCACATCTTCACTCTTATAGCCAATTTTACCCAGCGGGTTCTTGCCGGTGTAATACATGGTTGTTGAGTTCGCGAGCGGTGATGGATAGAAGTTCTGCACCTGATCCAGACGGAAGCGACGCTGTTTCAGCCACAGCGCCAGGTTCACCATGTCCTCATCGCGCGTGCCTGGGTGCGCGGAGATGAAGTATGGGATCAGATACTGCTCTTTGCCCGCCTGCTTCGAGTAGGTGTCAAACAGCTCTTTAAAGCGATCGTAGCTGCCCATACCCGGCTTCATCATCTTGGACAGCGGGCCTTCTTCGGTATGCTCAGGGGCAATCTTCAGGTAGCCACCCACGTGATGCGTCGCCAGCTCTTTGATGTAGCGCGGATCTTCCACGGCGATATCGTAACGTACCCCGGAGGCGATCAGGATCTTCTTAATCCCTTTCAGGTCACGCGCACGACGATAAAGGTTGATCGTCGGTTCATGGTTGGTATCCATGTGCTGACAGATATCCGGATACACGCACGACAGACGACGGCAGGTCTGTTCCGCACGCGGTGACTTACAGCGCAGCATGTACATGTTCGCGGTCGGGCCGCCCAGATCGGAGATCACCCCGGTGAAGCCAGGCACGGTATCGCGAATGGCTTCGATCTCATTGATGATCGAATCTTCGGAGCGACTCTGAATAATGCGCCCTTCATGCTCGGTAATGGAACAGAGCGAGCACCCTATAATTCTGATCATTTAGAAATTTTTTTGCGTTTAAAATCAATGAATTGAAAGATTTCATTTTTCTAAGTCTGATAAAACAGATGAAAACCCAACTGACTATACTCATAAAACTCAATCTTTGCGCTGCTGTACGATACCAGTAATTACAGGCGCCGAGTTTAACATCATGAAAAGTAGCCCAATAATGAATGACGCAACGCCAGCTGCGGTGCCTAACTTCTGACTGAACACCATTGAAACAAAGTACATATTTGGGATAAAAACGGACATAGCAATCACGAAAAGTAACTTATTCAGATAATTATTTATTCGGGTCTTAACCTCAACTCTATCATAAAAAGCCATCGAAACGTAAGCAGTTATCAGTGAATAAAAAGACCATGTCATATAGTTAACCGATTCATTAAATGCCTCTCGCAAAAGCAAAGCACTTTCTGTCATTCCCTACCTCATTAAATCAATAGAAAATAAATCTGAATAATTTATTTTTAAAAGAAAAGAACACAACATAACTTCAGTAGTTATGATTAATCCCTGAATGATTATTTCTTAGCAAGATATAACATGCTTAATGTATATCAGGCAATAAAAAAACTCCCAAAGACCACCGCTGTGGTCTTCAGGTATAGGATTTAAAGAACGAACTCAGTCCGGAAACGTATCACTATCTTCTGTAACGTCCGCTTTCTCTGGTAACATTCTGTTTTTAATATACTGTGAATTCCTGCAGATGAGAGGAAAAATCTCCGAGTTATTCATTATACAACTCGTTGCCGTACGGGCGTCCTCCGGAGACCATGATGAAAATGAAAACGTCTGACGGTCAAGCCATTGAGACAATAATACATTATCAACAGAAGCGCTAAACAGCGCCGCAATAGCCCTGCGTTCAACGGCCTTCTCAGGTTCAATAAACGACAACTCATTATGAAAACGGGTAATAATCGCAATACGGCTGTCAATACGAATATGTCTTTCAAGTAAGACATCGTGCAACTCATCAAGTACAGTCTCTCTCTGGGTATCGTCGAGGCAAGACCACAGGAAATGAATGTTCTCGGCATTTGTGACAACGTCTGGCTCTGCATCACGGAACCATGATGCAAAGATACCCACACTACCTTCCATCCGGATATGCTGCCCCTGAAGTTGCATTTGTTCAAGGATAAAGCGCATGTTCACAGGAAGAACCGTAAAACACTCAATAAGCCTTTCAGAAGAACTAAATACTCCACATGCCAGGGCGTTCAGCTTTTTCTTCAAAATATCAAACTGCTCACCTGACTGATATACGTCATGGAGAAATACTGGACCCATAGCATTCACATCAGACTCAATTATTTTCTCTGACAGTGCTTTTTGACGCTCTCGCACAAATATTAAAAGAGAGGTTGCATTTGTAGCTTCTTTGATGACGTCATACTGACCTTTAACAAAGCTCAGGACAGGTATATTCACCAGAAGACCTAAATCAACAATCCTGCCAACAGCATTTTTGATGTACGGCAGAACATTTTTATCCTTAAGTGCTATAAAGATACTCTCGGCAGTACGTAGATAACGAAGATATGCAGCCAAAGCCAGGTCAAACCGTTCCTCACCAATATGTTCACTGTACGACTCGATACCGGCATAGTTACCATGGAGCACCATGTGAGCAACAGCCTGTGCAGCAAATTCCGCAGGGAAGAGATTCCTCGTCGCCGTATTATTAAGATAATATTGATTTAAAACATTATTATTCCAGTCCGGGCTCAGAACAATTTTTCTGAAATGGATAACGTCCTCAACAACCTGACGATTTTTAAGCGTCATTATTGCAGAGCTAACCTGAGCCCCACCTGTACCATCATTCTTTCCAATTACGTTCTGTACCGCCTTCGATGCAATATTGATATGCCGGATAATTCCCGGATTAAAAAGGTCTATCTGAGGTTGCTCAGCTCCATAGCGTAACATCTCCTCCCGACCGTGATTTCCGATATCTAGTGTGCCAATTTTCAGGTTTGACAAGGTCTCTTCATTATTGACAAGGTATTCCACATAAAATACGCCATCTACAAAATTCTCCATTTTATTCAGTAGTGATTCACCGGCCAGAACAGAGTATGAATCAGCTTCCTGCAGCAACGTCTGCGTGGATTCAGCCTCCAATTTTTCTGAATCCTGAATTTCATCAAGTTTACTCACAATAAACGATATTTGCCTTTCGACGAAAGGCTCTAGGCTTATCCGCCCGTCAGCCATCAGTTTCTGCAGACTCAATACGAAACCTTCATCATTCTTTTCTCTGAGTGAAACAGCATAACTCTGATTCAGCATTTGCACTGCGACTTTGAGTTGCGGTTCGGCGAGAGCCTGACACTTCTCATCCATCCGGCTATAAGAAACCAGCCAGTCTCGCATCTGAATATGTGGTGCCACTCGCTGCCATGCTTCAGCGAAACCCCACAAGGCCGTCAGTTCTTCAAGCCGTGGGATATTTATAGCACCAATCGCGTCTTTAAGAGGCGTATCAAGCAACTCGCTCCTGGCAAGCTCCACCGTGGACTGATAGTGGATGCTCATCAGAAATTCGCTCCATCTTTCTGTATCGTTATTAAAAATTCGGGATATTTGTTGATAAGTTAGCGAGAGCATCTCGTCAAAATCATCCGGAGCAATACCGGGTTCGGTCTGACTAGCTTTGGGATCGCGAAGTAATACTTTAATATCTCGCTCCCCGTATCTGACCACCAGTAAGTAGAGAGCAATAAGAATATGGCGATGATCTTCTGTTGCAGGAACGGTAAGGTTCAGAATATGAATATCATTAACAAACTTCTTCATTAATCGCGGTGTGATACGAGGATACTCAGAGGGTTTCCAGCGCTCAAGCAACACCGTTGCTTCCCGGCACGCTATCCCTGCATCCTCATTTACTGTTTCTTTCCAGTACTGCCTTAACGCTTCCTGCCATCCTGCCGAAATAAGAGGAGGAACCTGAAAACTTACAGGAATCCGCTTTGCAATAAACTCACGCCCGCTGAAACCCGCCACAGAAAGTGAGGCTGAAACCTGTCTTGCCGAATAGGGCACCACTATCCTGAAGTGTTCATGAGTGGCTCCGGCAATAAGCTCCATATCACTCCAGAGCTCTTTCACTTTGTCTGCACTGATTCGGTCCAGATTATCAATGATAAGGATGAAGCGATCTCCATGGGAAATGACCTCTTTGGAGGTAAATCCCTGCAGAGCTTCAGCCAGCTCAATAGCTCCGACCTCCTTATTAACTAGCCAAGTCTCTTCAATCCTGTCAGTACTGTTGCGTTTGAACAAATCACCAATACTCGAATACCCTTTCTTTCTGTACCATTCCATGTTCTGCAGGCATGCCAGTCCTGCGACCATAATGGCAGGAGAAAGAAACGCGGCCACCTCAACATAAAAAAGCCACCCTAATAATGACTCCTTGTGATCCTACCCACGTAATGTGGACACGGCCCTAAGCGAGGTTCTGGTTTTCAAATTGTTCGGGACTGAGTCCGCCACAGGCACTGTGTCGGCGCCACCGATTGTAATCACACTCGATATAATTAAACACCGTCATCCGCATGATTTCCCGGCTGATAAGGCGTTCCCCGTGGATACATTCCACCTTCAGCGAGTGGAAGAAGCTTTCCGCGCAGGCATTGTCGTAACAACATCCTTTGGCACTCATGCTACCGTGCAGATTATGCCGCTTCAGTAACGCCAGATAGTCTGCCGAACAGTACTGCCCGCCTCTGTCCGTATGCACGATGACATTTTCCGGGCGCTTACGTCGCCAGAGTGCCATCTGTAGCGCATCGCAGGCCAGCTGCGCTGTCATCCGCGACGACATCGACCAGCCGATGACAGCACGGGACCACAGGTCAATGACCACCGCCAGGTACAACCAGCCTTCGTCCGTGCGCAAGTACGTGATGTCACCCGCCCACTTCTGATTCGGGCCACTCGCGTAAAAATCCTGTTTCAGCAGATTTTCAGACACCGGCAGGCCATGTTCGCGGTATCGGACCGGGCTGAACTTCCGGGCCGCTTTTGCGCGAAGCCCCTGACGCCGCAGGCTGGCGGCAATGGTTTTGACGTTGTACTCAGGCAGTTCGTCAGCGAGACGAGGCGCACCATAACGCTGTTTTGCCTCAGTGAATGCCTGACGGACAGCAGTATCACAGACGAGCCGGAACTGCTGACGTGGTGTTATCTGCTGACGACGCAGACGCCACGCATACCAGCCGCTACGGGCGACCCGCAGTACCCGGCATATGGCTTTGACGCTGAACTCAGCCCGATGTTTTTCAATAAAGACATACTTCATTTCAGGCGCTTCGCGAAGTATGTCGCGGCCTTTTGGAGAATGGCCAGCTCCTCTGCCTGTTCCGCCAGTTGGCGCTTAAGACGGGCAATTTCAACGGACATTTCCTGCTCACGTTCGGAAGAGCTGCGGGCATTGTTAATCTTACTGCGCCATGCGTAGAGCTGGGATTCGTACAGGCTGAGTTCCCGGGCAGCGGCAGCAACACCGATACGTTCCGCAAGCTTCAGGGCTTCGTTGCGGAATTCAGGCGTGTACTGTTTGCGGGGCTTCTTACTGGTTGATGCTGGTTTTGTCATGAGTCACCTCTGGTTAAGAGTTTACTCACTTAGTCGTGTGTCCACTATTCGTGGGTAAGATCATTGTTAGTAAAATATTGATTAAGGTCTGTTAGCACATAACGAAGCATCTGCACGGAAAGCAATGACAGTAAAATAAAAACGACGGTCAACCAGCTTAGCCTGCTGCTGACCCTCTTGTCGTATTCAACGATGTTACCCAGAGCCAGATTTTTATACTTATCCAACACATCCCGGGAGCCCGGACATTGTAGGCTGACCCCGTGGTGGATGACATCGATAAGCGCTTTTTTAGTTGAGCCATGATGGTAACGTTCTGCATCAAAGTTAATGAACGTAAAATCATCTTTAAGCTTTTTCTGCAGGAACTTCAATATTGTTGACTTACCTGAACCCAGCTCACCTTCCAGACCAATAATATTGACATCAGGTGTCCTGATGATCTGAGCCACATTCTCTGCAACTTTTTCATGACTGCTGCCTCTAAACATATCCTGGTCAGCGGGTGATTCCGTCTGCAATCGTAGAGTCATTCAGCAATTTCCTTCGTTATAACGTAAGATTCTTTCACTATTAGACACAGTACAGAGCCCACAGCAACCAAATGACTGCAGCCGGGGCAGTTTAGTTTTAAGCATGCATAAGCCGATTTCGATGGAATCCCTTTCACACAATAATATTGAATTGAAGCAATGAAAACATTAATGTGTTTGTTGTGACTAGCTGCAGGGGCCTGGAAGAAATTCCAAAGCCTGACAAACCGGAACAGGGCTTGCTCTGCTCCGGTTTTATCCAGTTCATCTTGAAGCCCTTGTTTTTGTTACATATCCCTGCTCACTCTTTCAGCCATTGTTAAGCTTCTTGTGTGTAATCTGCGAATAATACGGATGCAAAATTGATGCAATGGATTATACATACCTACAGCGCACGTTACGCTGAGCTGAATCGAATTTCAGAGAACGTTCTTCGCTATTACCCTGCCCAGCCAGTTGAACACATTTTATCATCCGGCCCCGAGAGTGACATGTTCTCTGCCTGGTACAGCCTTCATCAGAGTCAAACTAGACGTTATTTACAGGCAAAAGAAGACAGCTACAGAGTTTAAGTCTGACATTATTCGTGGCTGTGTCTGCCTTCGGAGTTTTCAGCTTATCCCGATAACAGCGGTTTTGAAAAATTGACGTTTTTTACACCGGTACATTGCCCGAACGCAATCTCCCCCGTAGCGAAATACCGCCCCGCAGAAAATCGTCCATGCTCGGCATGCCCCTGGAACATCAGCATCTTTTCAATAAAGGTTTTACAGCCTATAGTCTGTATAACACAAAATACACCTTACCTGCTGTATTACAGGGCGGTACTCCCTACTCAGTCTGCGAGGCAGGTCACTTATGAATAATCAGTTCCCGATAAAAACGCTGAACCAGCTCAGACCTGTGCTAATCGGGTTTCGCAAAATCAAGGGCTTCACGCAAAAAGATGTGTCTGAGAGGCTTGGCGTAACGCAGCAAACCTATGCCCGCCTGGAAGCAAACCCTGCTAGCGCCAGTATTGATCGTCTGTACAAGGTATTCAGTATTCTGGGCGTAGAAATAACGCTGTCATCTATTTCCCCTTCACCCTTCATTTCCCACACAGAGATGAGGGGGGCATTTGACAGCACTCCCGCCAGACGGGAGAAATGGTGACTATTAGAAGTTTGCTAGTTTTGTCGAATGACGCCAACTACATGTCCGCATCCATCGAGTAGTGGCTTCAAGCCACGATTGTCACTGCCTCCGCTGCCTTTTTCCAGTAACTCTCTCCTTTTAATTCTAATATTTAGGGGTGTCAACGCAAAGCAGAAACGGCACCTTCTTTGCGAGACAGAAATGACCTGTGATTGCCTGGCCGATTTATGGCAGCTAAGTGCGAGAAGCGGATATAGCGAATTCGCCATTGTACGGGATTAGCAGGTTTACTGAAGCAACCTGCGATGGCGTTATGGCAATAGTCAGTCCCCTGTCCAGTCGGCATAGGTGGCCACCTCGTCACCGCCGGGGATAAACTGATTGAAGCCTCCGCGCAAAATCACTTATTCTTTTCCGTTAATAAAATGCAGGAGCAAAGTCATGACTGGCGAAATTCGTGGGCGAGGCAGGCCACGAAAAACAGAGAGTACCTATACAGATACCCGTAATGACCTGATCCGAAGCGGGCTTGAACTGCTCACGCAGAATGGTTTTCTTTCAACGGGAGTCGATGCCATTGTCAAAAATGCCAGTGTTCCTAAAGGCTCATTTTATTACTATTTCAAGAGCAAAGAAGAGTATGCCCAGACTGTTCTGAGCGCCTATGACAGTTTCTTTGTGCATAAACTCCAAAAACATCTGTATGAATCATCCTTCACACCAATGATGCGTCTGGAAAATTTCATCGACGATGCCTGCGACGGCATTAAAAAGTACAATTTCACCCGGGGCTGTCTGGTTGGCAATATGATGCAGGAGAGTCCGGGTCTTCCACTGTCCTTTATCAAACAGCTCCACGAAATACTTGAGCGCTGGCAGGCGCTTGTGGCGTGCTGTCTGTCCGACGCGTTATCTTCGGGCGAAATCCGTTCCGATATGAATAATACGCAACTGGCGGCCATTTTCTGGAGCAGTTGGGAGGGTGCCGTAATGCGTGCCAAACTTTATTGCTCAACCCAGCCTGTGTACGACTTCTGGAGCTATTTCAAAAAGTCAGTACGCTATCAGCCCTCTAAGGACACGGCTGTTGAAAAGTAAAAAAGGGGCCGCAGCCCCTGATAATAATTATCAAACCCAGGCTGAGCCTGGCTTCCACTTCATTAGCTACACTGAATTACTGCCCGGCCACGAATTCCGCCACTCAGAAGTTTTTCGGCCACATTGATGGCATCACTCAGCGGATAAACGGTGGTCAGGCTATCCAGTCTGGACTCCGGTAAATACTGTACCGCCTGCTGCCAGATCGCCGCTCTTTTTTCCTTCGCGAACATGACACTGTCAATCCCTTTCAGCGTGACGCCACGCAGGATAAACGGAGCCACATTCCCCATTAGTTCCATCCCCTGTGCCATGCCGCAGGCTGCAACAATACTGCCATAACGCACCCCGGCGCATACATTGCAGAGCGTATGGCTACCGACTGTATCAATGGCGGCAGCCCAGCGTTCTTTCTGTAACGGTTTTCCGGGACAGGAGAGCTCGGAACGGTTAATAATCTCGTCCACACCGACCGTTTTATAGAGCCAGGCAGCCTCTTCCGGGCGTCCAGTAGACGCCGTAACGCGGTACCCCATTGATGCAAGGATCATGGCCGCAATGCTCCCGACGCCGCCGCTGGCACCGGTAACAAGTACCGGACCATCTTCAGGCTTAATACCATGATTCAGAAGTGCGTCTACGCACAGCATCGCGGTAAACCCAGCTGTTCCGATTGCCATTACGTGTTTGCCGTTAGCGCCAGCCGGGAGCGGCGTCAGCCAGTCTCCATTTACCCGTGCTTTTTCGGATAGTCCGCCCCAGTGTTTTTCCCCAACACCCCAGCCGGTCAGGAGAACCTTATCTCCGGCCTGATATTCGGGATGTGAACTGGCGGACACTGTACCGGTAAAATCAATGCCGGGCACCATGGGAAAGCGTCGGACGATTGGGCCCCGGCCCGTAATGGCCAGTGCGTCTTTGTAGTTGATGGATGAATAGTCAACATTGACCTCCACATCCCCCTGCGGTAGTTCACTTTCAGCGATTTCAGCAAGTTGCGCACTATAGCGTCCATCTGTTTTGTTGATTAATAAAGATTTAAACACGTTCACCTCGTTTGTCCGGGCGTTTACCGTTCAGTCATTAAGTCGTCAATAAATAATATTGACCGATCGTCTAATAATCAACACTACTATCCCAGTGCTTTGCCAGCATTCAAGAAACATTATTCATTTCATGCACTTAAAGCTGTCTTTTTTGACCGACATCAAACTGTATTCTGGTTTATCTGGTGCAGAGGGAAAATCAGCATCCCTGAAGATACATAGCTAATGCTTCAGAACACGGCTGATGATGCGATAAAACAACCAGGCTTTAATGAGTTAGTCTGAGCGGACCTTCGGCTCAGTAAATAGGTCCGCTCCGTGCCAAGAGCAGACGCTGGTAATTCGGGTAATGGTGCCAACTTACTGATTTAGTGTATGATGGTGTTTTTGAGGTGCTCCAGTGGCTTCTGTTTCTATCAGCTGTCCCTCCTGTTCAGCTACTGAAGGCGTGGTGCGTAACGGTAAAAGTACTGCCGGACATCAGCGCTATCTCTGCTCTCACTGCCGTAAAACATGGCAGCTACAGTTCACTTACACCGTCTCTCAGCCCGGTACACACCAGAAAATTATTGATATGGCCATGAATGGCGTCGGATGTCGCGCCAGTGCACGCATTATGGGCGTTGGCCTCAACACGATTTTACGACACTTAAAAAACTCAGGCCGCAGTCGGTAAACTCACGCATACAACCGGGCAGTGACGTCATTGTTTGCGCGGAAATGGACGAACAGTGGGGTTACGTCGGCGCTAAATCACGCCAGCGCTGGTTGTTTTACGCGTATGACAGGATACGGAGGACGGTTGTGGCGCACGTATTCGGTGAACGCACGTTGGCCACGCTGGAGCGTCTTCTGAGCCTGCTGTCGGCCTTTGAGGTCGTGGTATGGATGACGGATGGCTGGCCGCTGTATGAATCACGCCTGAAGGGAGAACTGCACGTTATCAGCAAGCGATATACGCAGCGCATTGAGCGGCATAACCTGAATCTGAGGCAGCATCTGGCAAGGCTGGGCAGGAAGTCACTGTCGTTCTCAAAATCGGTGGAGCTGCATGACAAAGTCATCGGGCATTATCTGAACATAAAACACTATCAGTAAGTTGGAGTCATTACCGG
>NZ_WCIM01000011.1:0-254066 GCF_009025585.1 Enterobacter sp. 198
CCTTCACGGATTGCGAAACGCAGACCGTCGTCCATCGCGATTGGGTGGATCAGCGTCACAACCATCTTGATGTTGTCGCCTGGCATTACCATCTCAACGCCTTCTGGCAGTTCGATGGTACCGGTCACGTCAGTTGTACGGAAGTAGAACTGTGGACGGTAGCCTTTGAAGAACGGAGTATGACGGCCGCCTTCGTCTTTGGACAGGATGTACACTTCAGATTCGAACTTGGTGTGTGGCTTGATTGAGCCTGGCTTAGCCAGTACCTGACCACGTTCGATTTCTTCACGTTTGATACCACGCAGCAGAACACCTACGTTCTCACCAGCACGGCCTTCGTCCAGCAGTTTGCGGAACATTTCAACGCCAGTACAGGTAGACTTAGCAGTCTCTTTGATACCAACGATTTCAACTTCTTCGCCAACTTTGATGATACCGCGCTCAACACGACCGGTAACAACGGTACCACGACCGGAGATGGAGAATACGTCTTCGATTGGCAGCAGGAACGGCTTGTCAATCGCACGCTCTGGTTCTGGGATGTAAGAATCCAGGAAGCCAGCCAGTTCGATGATTTTCTCTTCCCACTCTGCTTCGCCTTCCAGCGCTTTCAGCGCGGAACCACGAACGATTGGGGTGTCGTCGCCTGGGAAATCGTACTGAGACAGCAGTTCACGAACTTCCATCTCTACCAGTTCCAGCAGCTCTTCGTCATCAACCATGTCACATTTGTTCAGGAACACGATGATGTAAGGAACGCCTACCTGACGACCCAGCAGGATGTGCTCACGAGTCTGAGGCATTGGGCCGTCAGTCGCAGCAACAACCAGGATCGCGCCGTCCATCTGCGCAGCACCGGTGATCATGTTTTTAACATAGTCGGCGTGGCCTGGGCAGTCTACGTGTGCGTAGTGGCGAGTCGGGGTGTCATATTCAACGTGAGAAGTGTTGATGGTGATACCACGCGCTTTTTCTTCTGGTGCGTTATCGATCTGGTCGAATGCACGAGCAGAACCACCGTAGGTTTTAGCCAGAACGGTAGTGATTGCAGCGGTCAGCGTTGTTTTACCATGGTCAACGTGGCCGATAGTACCGACGTTAACGTGCGGTTTTGTACGTTCAAACTTTTCTTTAGACATCGATTGTCCCTCTAAGACACGGATAAATCGGTGATATCACCACATCAACCAGGCGAAATGCCTGAATTGTTGAATACAGTAAAATTGAAACAGAGAGAAACGGGAAGGAGAAGTGAAGTGGTGCTGATACCCAGAGTCGAACTGGGGACCTCACCCTTACCAAGGGTGCGCTCTACCAACTGAGCCATATCAGCACGTATTGGAGCGGGCAGCGGGAATCGAACCCGCATCATCAGCTTGGAAGGCTGAGGTAATAGCCATTATACGATGCCCGCATCCTGAAACTCGGCTACCCAGTTCTTTCTGTAACAAAAAAAGAGATTTCTCTCTTTTTAGGTTCGAGCTGATTCAATTTTCAAACCAGCTCCGGCGGCTTAACGCTGCCAGAAAGTGGTGGTGGGGGAAGGATTCGAACCTTCGAAGTCTGTGACGGCAGATTTACAGTCTGCTCCCTTTGGCCGCTCGGGAACCCCACCGGACTTGATGGTGCCGACTACCGGAATCGAACTGGTGACCTACTGATTACAAGTCAGTTGCTCTACCTACTGAGCTAAGTCGGCATCAAGTAGCGCGCATTCTATGGAGACATGCGCAGTCATGCAACTAAAAAATTGCATAAAACGTTCTTTCGCTCACATTTTATTCGAAACCAGGGTTAACCGCTGTAAATTCATCCACTCAAGGTCAAAAATTCAACATCAGCGCCCGATTTACACCACTTATACCGTATCGTGATGACTCCCGCGTAAAGCATCGCTTCCCCATATTTTTTCTTATTATTCCTGTCATCTGGTGTTAACCTCCTGCCCATTGTCCAAAATTAACTATGTTGAGCCCGGACGCGCTGTGTTGTGCTGGCTCACTGAAGCATGCTTATGAGCAAAAAAGAGCAAACGTTAATGACACCTTATCTTCAGTTTAACCGTAGCCAGTGGGCTGCACTGCGTGACTCCGTCCCGATGACGCTGACGGAAGGCGAAATCGCACGGTTAAAGGGGATAAACGAAGATCTGTCGCTGGAAGAAGTGGCAGAAATCTATTTACCACTCTCGCGCTTGCTTAACTTCTATATCAGCTCCAACCTGCGCCGTCAGGCGGTGCTGGAGCAGTTCCTCGGGACGAACGGCCAACGCATTCCTTATATCATCAGCATTGCAGGCAGCGTGGCCGTCGGTAAAAGCACCACCGCACGCGTATTGCAGGCGTTACTGAGCCGCTGGCCAGAGCACCGCAGCGTGGAGCTCATCACCACTGACGGTTTCCTGCACCCGAATGAGGTGTTAAAGGAACGCGGGCTTATGAAGAAGAAGGGCTTCCCGCTCTCTTATGATATGCACCGTCTGGTGAAGTTTGTCTCTGACCTGAAATCGGGCGCGCCTAACGTGACGGCTCCGGTCTATTCGCACCTGATCTACGATCGCATCCCGGGTGGAGACAAAACGGTGGTTCAGCCGGATATCCTGATCCTCGAAGGGTTAAACGTCCTGCAAAGCGGGATGGATTATCCTCACGATCCCCATCATGTGTTTGTCTCTGACTTCGTCGATTTCTCTATTTATGTCGATGCGCCGGAAGACCTGCTGCAGAACTGGTATATCAACCGCTTCCTGAAGTTCCGTGAAGGGGCGTTCACCGATCCTGACTCCTATTTCCACCACTACGCCCAGCTTTCTGAAGAAGAAGCCATTAATGTGGCGAGAGGGCTGTGGAATGAGATCAACTACGTGAACCTGAAAGAGAACATCCTGCCCACCCGTGAGCGCGCCAGTCTGATCCTCACCAAGAGTGAGAAACACGCTGTCGACCAGATCCGTCTGCGCAAGTAATCACGCAGACATAAAAAAACCGGCTTAGCGCCGGTTTTTTTATTGATGGATTACGCCACCGGCTTTTCGCCATTCTCATCCTGATCGACCGCGAAGCAGGCAACCAGCTGACCGCCATAATCCTTGAGCTGTGGCTGCAACTGGGTGCACGGGCCAAAACGGCGACTGCAGCGGGCGTTGAATGCACAGCCTGGAGGCGGATTCAGCGGGCTGGGCAATTCACCCGTCAGCTTGATACGCTCACGACGATCGTCAGGGTTCAGACGCGGGGTCGCAGACAGCAGCGCCTGGGTGTACGGGTGACGAGGATGAGTAAAGATCTGCTCTTTTGTCCCCTTCTCCACGCAGCGCCCCAGATACATCACCATCACTTCGTCGGCAATGTGCTCCACAACCGACAGGTCGTGCGAAATAAACACGTACGACAGCCCCATGTCCTGCTGCAGATCCATCATCAGGTTCAACACCTGCGCACGCACAGAAACGTCGAGGGCTGATACCGGCTCATCGGCGATGACCACGTCAGGGTCGAGCATCAAACCACGCGCAATCGCGATACGCTGGCGCTGGCCGCCAGAGAACATATGCGGATAACGATCGTAATGCTCGGTCTTCAGGCCCACTTTCGCCATCATCGCCAGCGCTTTTTCACGACGCTGCTCTTTGTTCAGATTGCTGTTAATCAGCAGGGGCTCTTCCAGAATCTGTCCCACTTTTTTACGCGGGTTCAACGATCCGTACGGGTTCTGGAACACAATCTGTATTTTCTGACGGCGCAGTTTCTGTGCCTGTGGATCGTGCTTGAGCAGGTCCTGTCCCTGATAATAGAGCTCACCGCCGGTGGGGACTTCAATCATTGTCAGCAAACGACCCAACGTCGATTTGCCACAGCCTGACTCACCGACCACCGCCAGGGTTTTGCCGCGTTCAAGGGTAAAGGATACGCCATCCAGCGCTTTCACCAGGCGTTCAGGCGCAAACAGCCCCTTTTTCACCGGATAGTATTTTTTCAGGTCGATAGCCTGCAACAGCGGTTGTTGCTTGGTGGCCTGTTGCGTACTCATAGTGTTGGCCTCCCGGCATCATCGAGTGGGTAGTGGCATTTCGACTGACGACCGTCAGCAAGCAGGTTGAGCTCTGGCTCTTCTGCACGACATTTGTCTGTAGCATACGGACAACGCGGATTAAGCAGGCAGCCCTGCGGTCGGTCATATTTACCCGGTACGACGCCCGGAAGTGATGCCAGACGCGCTTTGTCCTGGGCAAACTCCGGCAGCGCACGCAAAAGCGCCTGCGTATACGGGTGACGCGGCGCGCGGAAAATATCGTGCGAATGTCCAGTCTCGACCACCTGACCTGCATACATCACGATAATTTTGTGCGCCGCTTCGGCCACCAGCGCCAGGTCATGCGTAATCAGCACCAGCGCCATGTTCTCTTTCTGCTGCAGTTCCAGCAGCAGCTCGATGATCTGTGCCTGGATAGTCACGTCCAGTGCCGTTGTCGGTTCATCCGCGATCAGCAGTTTTGGCCGACAGGCAATCGCCATGGCGATCATCACACGCTGGCTCATCCCACCGGAGAGCTGGTGCGGGTAAACGTCCAGACGCGATGCCGGGTCAGGGATACCGACCTGATTTAGCAGATCGATCGCACGCTGACGCCGGGTCTTTTTATTCCCGCCCTGGTGCACCTTGATGGCTTCCATAATCTGGAATCCCACGGTGTAACAAGGGTTCAGGCTGGTCATTGGGTCCTGGAAGATCATCGCCACTTCCGCACCGACCAGCTGGCGGCGCTGCTTTTCGGAGATACGCTGCAGGTCCTGACCGTTAAACTCCAGACTTTCGGCCATCACACGGCCGGGATAATCAATCAGCCCCATGATGGCCAGTGAACTGACCGACTTACCGGACCCCGACTCACCCACAATGCCGACCACTTCGCCCTGATTTACGCTGTAGCTGATGCGGTCCACGGCGCGAAACGGAGTGCCTTCGTCTCCGAAGTGCACCGATAATTTATCTACATTTAATAACGCCATCTCGTGCCTCTTACTGCTTCAGTTTGGGATCAAGTGCATCACGCAGGCCATCACCCATCAGGTTAAATGCCAGCACCGTCAGCAGGATTGCCAGACCCGGGAAGGTCACAACCCACCAGGCGCTTTGGGCGAACTGCAACACATCGGAGAGCATGGTGCCCCACTCCGGTGTTGGCGGCTGCGCACCCATGCCCAGGAAGCCAAGAGCGGCCATATCAAGAATGGCGTTAGAGAAACCGAGCGACGCCTGAACAATCAGCGGCGCCAGGCAGTTCGGGAAGATGTTGACGAACATTTGACGCATCGCGCCAGCACCCGCCACGCGGGAGGCCGTTACGTAGTCGCGGTTTACTTCCACCAGCACCGCCGCGCGCGTGAGTCGCACATAGTGGGGAAGCGCCACGAAGGTTAATGCCAGCGCGGCGTTACTGATCGACGGACCAAAAATCGCCACCAGTACCAGCGCCAACAGCAAGCTGGGCAGCGCCAGCATGATGTCGACGATACGCATGATGATGTTATCGATAATGCCGCCGAAGTAGCCGGCAACCAGACCGAGTACGATCCCCATAACCAGCGACAACACGACCACCAGGCAGCCGACCAGCAACGACAGACGCGCACCGTACATCAGACGCGACAGCACATCGCGGCCCACGTCATCGGTACCCAGCAGGTGCGACAGGCTACCGCCGTCCTGCCATGCTGGCGGTGCCAGCAACGCATCACGGAACTGATCCGCCGGGTTATACGGTGCGAGCACGTTGGCAAACACCGCAATCAGGATCATGACAGAGACATAAACCAGCCCCACCACCGCGCCTTTGTTGCGCTTGAAGTAGTGCCAGAATTCCTGCAGCGGCGTCATGGGAACCGGTGCAGTAACCACTTTATTTTCAGAAACGTGTGACATGATGGCCCCTTACTTCTTATGACGAATACGCGGGTTCACCACGCCGTAGAGCAAATCGACCAGCAGGTTGACGAGAATAATCATCGTCGCGACCAGCAATACCCCGCCCTGCACTACCGGATAATCACGGCGTTGCAGTGCGTCAATCAGCCAGCGTCCGAGGCCCGGCCAGGAGAAGATGGTTTCGGTCAGGATCGCCCCCGCCAGCAACGTCCCCACCTGCAGACCAATGACGGTCACCACCGGCAGCATGGCGTTACGCAGGGCGTGAACGATAATGACGCGCATACGCGTCAGACCTTTGGCGCGTGCGGTGCGAATGTAATCCTCACCCAACACTTCCAGCATTGAAGAACGGGTCATACGCACGATAACCGCCAGAGGAATGGTACCGAGCACCATCGCAGGCAGGATCATATGTGCCACCGCATCAATGAAGTTACCCTCTTCGCCCCAGATAGCCGTATCGATCAGCATGAAACCGGTCAGAGGATTCGTATCATCCAGGAAGACCATATCGCTGACGCGTCCGGAGACCGGCGTCAGGTTTAGCTGCACCGAGACCAGCATGATCAGCATCATGCCCCACCAGAAGATAGGCATGGAGTAACCCGTCAGCGCCAGGCCAACAGCCGTATGGTCGAAAATAGAGCCACGTTTCACGGCAGCCAGGACCCCAACAGGGATACCCACCGCAGTGGCGAAAATCATGGCGCAGACACCAAGCTCCAGTGTCGCTTTAAAACGCGGCACGAACTCGTCCCACACCGGAAGACGGCTTTTCAGCGAAATCCCTAAATCACCGTGCAACACGCCCCAGATATAGTTGAGGTATTGCTGCCACAGTGGTTTGTTCAGGCCAAGCTCAGCCAGCAGCTGTGCATGGCGTTCAGGTGAAATACCACGCTCGCCCGCCATAATCATTACCGGGTCGCCGGGGATCATATGGACGAAGGCAAAAGTGAGAAGGGTGATACCGATAAACGTGGGGATAACAAGTCCCAGACGTCGGAGGATGAACTGCAACATAACCCGGATTCTCTCTGATGACGTACAACCAGTTGGCGTGACGTCTGTATTGCTCACAAATGTAAATTCCCTCTCTCTTCAGGAGAGGATTAGGGTGAGGGAATGCATGCACGCCCTCACCCCTGCCCTCTCCGTGAAGGAGAGGGTGAACACCCTACTTATTATTCAACAGAGACGTTTTCGAAGTGGTGTTTGCCCAGTGGATCAACCACGTAGCCCTTCACTTCTTTACGCACTGGTTCGTACACGGTGGAGTGAGCCACAATCAGAGCCGGAGCCTGATCGTGCATCACAACCTGAGCCTGTTTGTACAGCTCGATACGTTTGTTGTGATCGTCGGTCGCACGCGCCGGCTGGATCAGGTCTTCAAACGGCTTATAGCACCAGCGAGAGTAGTTAGAACCGTCTTTCGCAGCTGCACAGCTGAACAGGGTAGCGAAGAAGTTGTCCGGATCCCCATTGTCACCGGTCCAGCCCATCATCACCGCCTGATGCTCACCCGCTTTGGCACGCTTCAGATACTCGCCCCACTCGTAGGTCACAATCTTGGCCTGAACGCCCACTTTAGCCCAGTCAGCCTGAACCATTTCAGCCATACGGCGTGCGTTCGGGTTATACGGACGCTGTACTGGCATCGCCCACAGCTCAACGGTAAAGCCTTTCTCCTGGCCTGCTTCTTTCAGCAGCGCTTTCGCTTTCTCAGGATCGTAGGTGTAGTCTTTAACGTCGTCGTTATAGCCCCACATGGTTGGTGGGATCAGGTTCTTGGCGGCAACACCCGCGCCCTGATAGACCGCTTTAATGATCGCTTCTTTATTCACCGCATAGGTCAACGCCTGACGGACTTTCACGTCATCAAACGGTTTCTTCTCGGTGTTGAAGGAGAGGTAACCCACGTTCAGACCAGCCTGCTCCAGCAGGTTGATGTTTTTATCCTGCTTCATGCGCGCGATGTCAGCCGGGTTCGGGTATGGCATGACCTGGCATTCATTTTTCTGCAGTTTTGCGTAACGCACAGAAGCATCAGGCGTGATGGAGAAGACCAGACGATCGATCTGCGGCTTGGTGCCCCAGAAGCCCGGGAAGGCTTTATACAGAATACGGGAATCTTTCTGGTACTGCAGAAGCTGGAACGGACCGGTACCGATTGGGTTCAGGTCCACTTTCTCCGGGGTGCCGGCTTTCAGCATGTTGTCCGCGTACTCTTTAGACAGAATAGAGGCGAAGTCCATGGCCAGGTCAGCCAGGAATGGTGCTTCCGGACGCGTCAGCACGAACTGAACGGTTTTATCGTCCACTTTTTTCACTTCAGCGATCAGGTCCTGCAGGCCCATCCCTTCGAAGTATTCATAGCTGCCGCCAGACACTTTGTGATACGGGTTCTGAGCGTTTTTCTGACGGTCGAAGGAGAACACAACGTCATCGGCGTTAAAATCGCGCGTTGGTTTGAATTCTTTGTTGTCCTGCCACTTCACGCCCTGGCGCAGGTGGAAGGTATAGGTCTTACCGTCTTCGCTGACGTCCCACTTCTCCGCCAGACCTGGGATCACTTCCGTGGTACCGGTTTTGAATTCAACCAGACGGTTATAGATAGGCACAGAGCTTGCGTCGTAAGTCGTACCAGAGGTAAAGAGCTGTGGGTTAAAGCCTTCCGGCGAGCCTTCAGAACAGTAAACCAGGGTTTTTGCCTGTACGCTTGCTGCCACGGTCATAGCCACCAGGCTCAGACCAAGCTTCAGCATCCCTGACTTCTTCAAGGAAATACTCATTATTCTGCTCCAATGTGATGTTTTGCTTTGTTGTGTTACGCCGCCAGACCTTTATTTATTTTTTACCCGGTCCGGTCGGTGATGCCCGAAGGCGTTTAAGGGATGGAGAATCCTTTCAGAAGAGCGTTTGAGTTGCAGCGCAGATCGTCCCTGAAATGCCCCTCATGCCCTACAATCTGTCAACAGAATGTGAAAACGTCAATACAGGTGACGGGGATTTACGCTGAGTGTGAGAAACCGCAAACAAAGATTAAAAAAACTATGTATGCCAGTTTTCAGCAGGGAAATTTATGCTACTCGCTATGTTGCAGCACAATTATCTTCATATTTCGCAACAATCAGTGATTAACTTTTATTCAGATCGGGTAAATTTTCTTGCAGAACGGTGATTATCTGAGCACTAAATACCGCGAACGTTAAAACGCACAGCGAAAAATGCTGAGGTTATCCATAAGCAACGCGAAAAAAGATCAATCTATATATAAAAAAATACAATGGATTATGTCACAAAATCGTTAACAGACAGGAAGAAGGCGGGATAAGGGGCGTTTTGGTGAATCAGGATGAGTAAGCTGCTAATGCAAAAAGGGCTAACCTTGCGGTTAGCCCTTTTTTAAATGTGGTCGGCGAGAGAGGATTCGAACCTCCGACCCACTGGTCCCAAACCAGTTGCGCTACCAAGCTGCGCTACTCGCCGAATGCGGAGCGCATCTTACTGCTGAGGTGCGCCCCCGTCAATCCCTTAAATTAAAAAAGCCCTTCAACTGGCGATATTCTCGCCAGACGCGTTACTGCGCGGCTTTCGCCTTACTCTCAGGGAGTTTGCACCAGTTGTTATTTTCGTTGATACCGCCGTCAGGAGAGGTATAACCCAGGCAACCCAAAATGGTGTCATACAGCTCAACATGACGACGCGGCACCTTCATGTCTGCCTCTTTTTTCAGGTGGGCAAACATCTTCGCTTTCTCTGGGTCTTCCAGGTACTTGTCCGACATCCACATGATCATCGGTACACGGAATTGTTCAGGCGGTGCCAGCTTGCGCGGCGTACCGTGCAAATGCTCTTTCTCGTTGATTGACTCTCCGTGGTCAGCAGCATAAATAACAATCGCTTTCTTATCACGAAGCTGGTCAATCACCCGGCTCAGGAACGTATCCACATACAGAACCGAGTTATCATAGGCATTGATCAGTTCCTGCTTGCTGCAGTCTTTATTGATGCCTACACACTCCGGCTGCCACTTCGCAAAATCACGCGTGTAACGCTGGTAATAGCTGTAATGGGAGCCTTTAGTATGCAGGATAACCAGATGTTTACCCTGCGGATGGCTCTTCAGGGACTGTGACATCTCCTCAAGGAGCAACATGTCATCCACGTTCTTGCCGCGGTTACGTGGTTCGGCGCCAATCTGCTCGCGATACGAGATGTTGTCCGCCAGCGTGTTGGTGTAGAACCACATCTCACTTTGCATCGCGAATAAATCGGAGCTGAAACCGAGCTGCTTCAGTACCGCAAATACGTTCTGCTCTTTCAGGGTACGCTGTGGGTTATCACTGGCACCGCCTTCACGAACAAACATACAACGCAGCGAGAGCTTGGTTGCGGTATCGCAAGAATACCCCCGGTAAGCCACCAGGTTCTTTTCCTGCGCCAGTTTTGGCGTGGTATCCCGGTCATAACCGAGGATGCCCATATGATCCCAGCGCGTCGTTTCACCAATAACAAAGACAACATAGGTATCATCGAGTTGGTTACCCGGCGCTTCGTAACTGAATTTTTTCATTGGGTTGATGAGCGATTTCACATCACTTGATTCATCCGCCTGCGCCCAGGCATAAAGACCCAGCGCTGAAATCCAGTTGGAGGGCAGGTAGGAGTTTGCTACCACGCCGCCATAGCTTGGCATATCCACGCCCGTCGCTTTTTCGATTCGTTTTTGCTGTTTTTCCATCAAGCGGATGGGTGCCCATACCAGCAAGGCCGCCAGGATAACGACGGCGATATTCCTGATTCGCTGCCCACGGGTGCGGAGCTGGCGCAGCAACGTATAGCGGCAGGTATTACTCCAGATAAAGAAGAGCGGGATCAGGCAGGTTAATACCGTCCAGACGATAAACCCTTTTCCAACCACCTCTTTCGAGAGGTCGATATCCGTTGTCATTACCGACGCGACGATGCCGTAGCCAATAACGACATTCATAAAGGTCATGTAATAACTGGCAGCGGCGGAAATAATTACCACCAGTGAGGCCAAAATTTGCCAGGTGCGTCGGCCGAAGAGTGAGAGCAGGCGTAACAGGAAGAATGTGGCGAGAACGGAACCGAACACTTCAATTGCGGCAAAAATTCCATTTCTTACGGTGAGATGTTCTAAATAACCTTCCACTCTTCTGAACAACACCGCGCCATTCAGAAATAAACCGATATAGACAGCCAGCATCAGACACAATCTTTGCTGGGTAAGAGACCTAATGTATTTCATGCAAACAACCCTGGGGAAAGGGGTATAGAGACCCGCTTAATCTCGATGAGAAAGCAGACAGAGTAAGTAAGTGCGTAAGAAACCGTTATCAGAAACGTCTACAAGCGCGTTAAGTAGACCACAGCGGGAGAGAAAAGTGGCAGCAGAGAATGTGATCGGTGCATTTTTTTACAAAATAACACGACCAGGCATACTTTGGACGACCATAAAAAAGAGGCCGTAAAGGCCTCTTAGCGATAATCAGGCATGCGCTTCGTTAAAGACTTCACGCTGCGGCTGCCGAATGGTGGTCGACAAGGCCAGCGAGATTATCAGCAAAGCAAATATCACGCAGAAGGTCACATAGAACCCACCGAACAGCGAAGCGATTAACGAGCCGCAGATACTGCCGATGCCAAAGCCCAGATAGATAACGCCGTAGTTTTTCGCCAGATTGTTCAGGCCGAAGAACTCACTGACTAGCGACGGGAAGACGGTAATCGTGCCGCCGAAATTAAAGGCCACACAGGCAATTGCGGCGAAGAACGTGGCTTCGTTCAGTGGGGCAAACAACAGCGCCGCCATCCCCACCAGCGAAACAACCTGCCCGATAGTAATCACGCGGATACGGGCAATTTTGTCAGACAGAATCCCGAGCACCAGACGGCCAGAGAGATTGGCAATGGAGATGACGGTGACCGCATTCGCCGCTGTTGCCGCATCCAGTTTCACCATTCCCTGAGCAATATCTTTCGCCACCCCAATCACATACAGACCGCTCATGCAGGCTGTCAGGAACATGACCGCCAGCATCCAGTACTGTGGTTGACGCATAGACTGCGCGAGGGTGAAATCATTCTCCACCACACCGTTAACGGTTTTCACCTCCTGCTGCGGCGCATCTTTCATCAGCGTGGCGCCGAACAGGATCATGACCAGAACGATAGCGCCCCAGATCATGAACGTTTTTTCGAGCCCCACGGAAGCAAGCAGGTGGGAATCAATAAATTTAAAACCAAGGCTCCCCAGGCCATAGGACCCGATGGCAAACGCAGAGATTAAACCTTTACGTTCCGGGAACCACTTCACACAGTTTGACAGGGTCAGCAGATAGCCTGCACCGTCGGCAAGTCCCACCAGCACCCCGGCGCTCAACCACAGCATCATCAGGTTGCTGGAATGCGCCGTCAGGAAAAAGCCCACGCCCAGCAGGATACCGGATGCCATCGTCACCCGCTTCACGCCGAATCGCTCCTGCAATTTTCCCGCGACGGAAGATGAAAGCGCCAGCCCGAGGCTCAGCAAGCCGAAGGAGAACGCCACCTGGCTGACCGGTGCACCAAGCTTATCGGAAAGCGCACTATTAAACAGGCTCCAGGTATAGACCGACCCCAGCGCAAACTGGGTCACGATGGTGCCAAAAAGCGTTAGCCAGCGCGTACGGTTGTAAGTTGATGTGTTCATGGCAGTTGTCCTGCAAGAGAAAGTAAGGGAATTCGCTGAGGACAACGATAAACAAAACCTTAATATGCCTGGGGTAAAACGGCATGAAATGCAGGAGGAATGGAATGAAATGCCATAAATCGGGAATGAATGACCTTGCCGGGGAATGAAGCGACAGCGTGTTAGTGACTGCTATCGCTACAACCCCCACGGCTATTGTATTCAGGATGTTATCGGCACGTTTAAAAAAGTAACAACCTTAAAAATTAGCGCTCACACCCAGGGTGTACATAAACTCCTCACCCGTGGTGGTGTATTCCCCTTGTGCCAGCGACGCATAGGCCGCCATATGCGTGTTAAACGGAATATCCGTTCCGACGGTTACATCCATCCAGTTGCCGCTTTGTGTCGGTGCCGGCGTCTGTGGCATCCCAAACTGGGATTTCCACTGGTTTTCACCAAACTGCTGGTTATAGCTTATCTGCGCCCACGGGCGAAGCTCGCCATACTGTGTATCCACGCGCCAGCCAAGCGTGCTGACGCTGGCATGCCAGAGTGGGTCGGTAAGCCCCTGCGTCGTCGCGCTGTCACCAAATTCGTTGATCATCATCGGTGCCGTGCCGTCATAACGCCACGCCATCACCGGACCGGTCGTGATACGCCCTGACACCGGAATGTTCCAGCCCACGCTCATGGCCCCTGCCGGCGTGGAACCCGACGGTAAATTCAGGGCAAGCCCGGGGGCATTTTGTGAGGACTGAATCCGCTCGGCGAGAATATCCTCATAACGCGGTTGGTGATCCGCATCCCATGTATAGCGTTCCGCCGTATTACTTTGGGCGTCTGAAACGATATATTCCTGTTGCCAGGCAAATGCTGTATTACAAAAAAACAGACAGGCTGAAATCCCCGCCAGGCCAGAAACAGCATGGCGACCACTGATTTTTTTTATCATCATCAAAGCGACTCCAGAGAGAGCCGAATTCGGCGATATTTGTCATTGTTTAGGAAGAGTTTTGCGGGCATATGGCCCTGTATTAACTATTGTCTTTATAGTAGACACGTCAAGCCTGACAGAATGAAAATTTTGCGATAACCGTTTCATTAAGGGAGATAACCGATGCAGCGTTGCGGTTGGGTAAGCCAGGATCAGCTTTATATCGACTATCACGATCGGGAATGGGGCGTACCGGAGACAGAAGGGAAAAAGCTTTTTGAGATGATCTGCCTGGAAGGTCAACAGGCGGGCTTGTCATGGATTACGGTGCTTAAGAAACGGGAAAACTATCGTAATGCTTTCCATCAGTTCGATCCGGTCGCCGTCGCTGCCATGACCGAGGACGATGTTGAACGGCTGGTCCAGGATGCAGGCATCATCCGCCATCGCGGTAAGATCCAGGCCATCATTGGTAACGCGCGCGCTTATCTGGCGATGGAGCAAAACGGAGAACCGTTCTCAGAATTTGTCTGGACGTTTGTGAACAACACGCCGCAAATTACCCAGGCCGCCACGCTCGCGGAGATTCCGGCCTCCACCCCGGCGTCGGATGCGCTCTCTAAAGCGCTGAAAAAACGCGGCTTTAAATTTGTCGGCTCCACCATCTGTTACGCCTTTATGCAGGCCTGTGGCCTGGTCAACGACCACGTTACCGGCTGCGTCTGTCATCCAGGGAGGCACCATGATCCGCAAATGGGAAAGTGATAATGCCGGGCCACTCCTGAGTCTGTGGCTTGAAAGCACCACGGAGGCGCACCCGTTTATCAGCGCGAGCTACTGGAAAGAGAACGAAGGTATGGTGCGGGATGTTTACCTGCCCGCCGCCGAAACCTGGGTATGGGAAGAGGATGGAATGCCGCGCGGCTTTATCAGCGTCATGCAGTCCCAGTTTGTAGGCGCGCTGTTTGTCTCAACTGACTTTATTGGTCGGGGGATTGGGCGTGCGCTGCTGAACCATGTTCAACAGCGCTTCCCGTATTTAAGCCTGGAGGTCTACCAGAAAAATGTCCGGGCGGTGAATTTCTATCATGCACAGGGTTTTCGCATTGAAGACAGCGCCTGGCAGGATGACACTCAGCACCCAACGTGGATCATGAGCTGGCAGGCGGATCAAACGCCGTGAGCGTAAGCTCGGGTCCCTGATATTTCTCGACCCAGGCCAGCGCCGTGTTCCCCGCGCAGCCATTCCCCAGCTTCGAGCTGGGGAGATCTTTGGTCAGAACGTTTACTGCACCGTTTTTACAAATACCGCCTTCGCTCGGCTCCAGGTCTGGCCATGCCCCCTGGTGAATGCAGATAACGCCAGGTTTAATCCCGTCGCTCACTACCGCCCCTGCCAGCACCTGGCCACGCTGATTCCAGACGCGAACCACGTCACCGTCAACGATCCCACGCGCGTGTGCATCTGCGCTGTTCAGGGTCACGGGCTCCCGTCCGGCAACCGCATACCGCTCGCGCAGTGATGAATAGTTAAGCTGGCTGTGCAGGCGATGGGCAGGATGGGCCGATAACACCTGCAACTGTTCCGGCTGGGCATTACCGTGCCACTCGTCCGGCTCAAGCCACGTTGGATGCGCCGGACAGTCGGCATACTTAAATTGGGCGATACGCTCGCTGTAGATCACAATCTTCCCGCTCTCGGTTTTCAGCGGATGGTTCTCCGGGTCGCGGCGGAAATCGGCGAAGCGAACAAACTGCGCATTCTGTTCGCTCTCCGGCATCTCAATAATCTGGTTCGCTTCCCAGAACTGCGCAAATGGCGGCAGCGTCACGCCCTGCTGGGCCCCGCGCTGACCTGCAATCTGGTAGAACGTCTCCAGCCACTGCAAATCCGTTTTGCCCTCGGTAAAACGCTCGCGCCCCCCCGTTTCCCACAACTCGCTCAGCTCAGCAAACACCTCAAAATCATCACGCGCCTCATCACGCGGCGCCACGACGCGCTTCATCGGTACCATATGCTGATTGCTGTAGTCACCGGTCATGGTGAGGTCGTTACGCTCAAACGAGGTGGTCGCCGGCAGCACAATATCGGCATGTTTGGCTGAGGCGGTCCAGAAGCATTCTGAGATAACCACCAGTTCTGGCTTCTGCCAGGCGCGGATCAGGCGATTCGTGTCCTGGTGATGAGTAAAGTTCGCGCCGCCGGCCCACCAGACAAACCGGATATCCGGGAAGTGGCGATCCAGACCGTTGTACTGATAAAACCCGCCCGGGTTTTCCAGGGCTTCAACAATGCGCGCCACCGGGATTTTATCCACGGCATCTACACCGCCCTGAATCGAGCCCTGCAGAGAAGCCAGCACTGCCGCTTTGCGGGTCGGGTTGCCGCCATTGGCGAAGTGATAAGAGAGACCAAACCCACCGCCCGGCGTACCAATTTGCCCGAGCATCGCGGCCAGCGTCACGAGCATCCAGTGTTTCTGCTCACCGAACTGCTGGCGCTGCATACCCCATCCGGACATTAACATCGTGGTGTTTTGGTGGAATAACGCCGCCAGTTCACGCAGTTTGGACGCAGGAACCCCACAAATCTCTGCCGCCCACTCTGCCGTTTTGGCCATACCGTCTGTATTGCCCGTCAGATAGTCGGCGAAGTTGTCAAAACCGGTGGTACAGCGTGCGAGGAACCCGGTATCGTGCCAGCCGTTCTCCACCAGCGTATGGGCAATGCCCAGCATCATCGCCACGTCGGTGCCCATATGCGGGGCAATCCACTCGGCGCTGTCGCCGAAGAAGTCCATGGTTTCAGAGCGCATCGGGTCAATGCAGATAATGCGCTTGCCGCTTTTACGCAGCGCATCGAAATACGGGATCCCCTGCTCGTCACTGGCATTCCACGCGATTTTCAGGGTGTTGAGCGGGTTGGCGCTCCACAGCACCACCACATCGGTGTGCTCCAGCACCAGCGGCCAGCTGGTCTGCTGCTGATACACTTCGTTACCGCCCACCACGTAGGGCATGATCGCCTGCGCTGCGCCGGTGGAGTAATCCCCAAGATGCCCGGTATACCCCCCGGCCAGACTCATATAGCGCTGAAGTAACGTTGAAGCCTTATGCAGCACGCCGTTTGAACGCCAGCCGTAAGATCCGGCAAAAATGGACGACGGGCCATACGTGTCGCGAATACGTTTGTGCTGCGCATGGATCAGCGCCAGCGCGTCATCCCAGCTCACCCGGACAAACTCATCCTGACCACGAATACCCTGCGGCTTGTCTGGCGACGCCAGAAATCCTTTACGCACCATCGGCCAGCGCACGCGCGTTTTGCTGTGCACCTGATCGCGAACGACGGTCTGTAAAGAGTTGGGATGTTGTGTTGGCAATGCCCCGCGAGACGACAGAACATTTTCGCCATCGGTTTCGACCAGCATCGGCCCCCAGTGGGCGGCGGTCAGAATCGTTTTTGTTGAGGTGCTCAAGCGTGCGCTCCTGGTTGCGTGCAGGTTTTACGGCCTTCTTAGTGAGGCAGTTTATGGTTTGTCACAAATTTCAGAGTTATACCCGGAATTTTCTCCGTATCTGGACGTCATAATCAACTGCCACGCGTGTCGTGGCAAAGAATAAAAAGGATTAAGGAAATAAGATGAAAAAACGCGTATTCGTTATTGCCGCTCTGGTGAGCGGTGCACTGGCTGTTTCTGGCTGCACAACAAACCCTTACACCGGTGAAAGCGAAGCTGGTAAATCCGGTATCGGCGCGGGTCTCGGCTCGCTGGTAGGGGCCGGTGTGGGCGCACTCTCCTCCTCCAAGAAAGACCGTGGCAAAGGCGCGTTAATTGGCGCAGCGGCAGGTGCAGCCCTGGGCGGCGGCGTGGGTTATTACATGGATGTGCAGGAAGCAAAACTGCGCGACAAAATGAAAGGCACCGGCGTGAGCGTAACGCGCAGCGGCGATAACATCATCCTGAATATGCCAAACAACGTCACCTTCGACAGCAGCAGCGCAACGCTGAAACCAGCAGGGGCGAACACCCTGACCGGCGTGGCAATGGTGCTGAAAGAGTACAACAAGACCGCGGTGAATGTGATCGGTTATACCGACAGCACCGGCAGCCAGGATCTGAATATGCGTCTGTCTCAGCAGCGTGCCGATTCTGTGGCCAGCTCGCTGATCACGCAGGGCGTTGCAGCAAACCGCATCCGCACCAGCGGCATGGGCCCTGCAAACCCTATCGCCAGCAACAGCACGGCGGAAGGCAAAGCGCAGAACCGTCGCGTTGAGATTACCTTAAGCCCAATTCAGTAAGGGCTGCCCCCCTCTTCCAGGGGGAGAGGGGGATAGGGTGTCATGCCGCCACGTCGGCATGAACCGCTTGCCATCGCTCATTTTCCCGCTAAGGTGTTCTCACTCACTTCAGGGAATTCAGCGATGAGCAAACCAACACGGGCCACAATCAGCGACGTGGCGAAAGCCGCAAACACCGGTAAAACCAGCATTTCACGCTACCTCAACGGCGAGAAACACCTGTTGTCCGATGCGTTGCTCGCTCGTATTGAACAGGCCATTGCCGATCTCGACTACCGCCCGAGCCTTATGGCGCGCGGGCTCAAACGGGGTCGTACCCGTCTTATCGGGCTTATCATCGCCGATATCACCAACCCCTACTCCGTCAACGTATTGAGCGGAATTGAAGCCGCCTGTCGCGAAAAGGGCTTTACGCCGCTGGTCTGTAACACCAACAACGAAGTCGATCAGGAGCTGCATTACCTGGATCTGCTGCGCAGCTATCAGGTCGAAGGGATTGTGGTAAATGCCGTGGGCATGCGTGAAGAAGGTTTAAACCGCCTGCAGCAATCCTCCCTGCCGATGGTTCTCATCGACCGCAAAATTCCGGAATTCGCCTGCGATGTCGTCGGGCTGGATAACACTCAGGCGGCGACAACCGCCACTGAGCATCTGATTGAACAGGGCTTTGAAGCCATCCTGTTTCTGAGCGAACCTCTGGGCATGGTCAACACCCGTCGTGAGCGACTGAGCGCGTTTCGTGCCACGCTGGAGCGTTACCCCGGCGTGATTGCCGAGAATGCCGAAACGCCACTTCATGAAGCCGATCAGCTCGACAATACCCTGCGGCAGTTCCACACCCGCCATCGCGGAATGCGTAAAGCCGTTATCTCTGCCAACGGGGCGCTGACCCTGCAGGTCGCCCGCTCGCTTAAGCGCATTGGCCTGCACTGGGGAAGCGATATCGGTCTGCTGGGGTTCGACGAACTCGAGTGGGCAGAACTGGCTGGCGTCGGGATCACCACCCTCAAACAACCCACCTGGCAGATTGGCTATGCCGCTGTTGAACAAGTGGTTCGTCGTATTGAAGGCACCAGCGATGCCGTTCGCGAGCAGGTATTTTCCGGCGAGTTGATTGTTCGCGGCTCCACCGCCCGTTAATTTCCCCTTGTGATACCGATCATAAATTCAACATCCTGACCTTTCCTTTGGAACCGGTTCCATCTAGCGTAATAGTATTGATGTATTGCGATGGAGTCCGACGATGGGCAGAAAAATCATGGTGGTCACCGCCGCGTATGGCGCGGAACAGGTGCGACAGGCAGGTGGTCAACGGGCAATGCTGCCCGTCATTGCGGGCGCGGGTGCCGACGGCGTCGAGATCCGCCGCGAGCTATTCAACAGCGAAGAGCTGCTGGCGCTGCCCGCGCTGGGTGAATCCATTGAGCTGCTGGGCCTGCTGGCATGCTACTCCGCCCCTGCGGCCCTGTTTATGCCCGATGGCACCCTCAACCCTGACCTGCCCCGTTATCTCAGCGAAGCCAGTACCCTGAATGCGCTGTGGCTCAAGGTCTCACTGGGTCATTTCAGCGACACCCAGCCGCTTCACGCCCTGCGTGCCCTGCTCGATGAAAGCGGTATGGCCCTGGTGGTGGAAAACGACCAGACCGACTGCGGCCAGCTTGCGCCGATGCAGCGCTTCAAAACCGCCTGCCGGGACATGGCGCTGCCCGTCACGCTGACGTTCGACATGGGCAACTGGCTGTGGGTGGGCGACTCCCCGGAAGAAGCCGCGCGCCATCTGGCCTCCGCAGTGAGCTATATCCACGTTAAAGCCGCCGTGCCGCATAAAGAAAATTTCCGCGCCGTGGCGCCGGATCGGGCCGATGCGCGCTGGCTGGATCTGCTTTGTCAGCTGCCCGCCGATGCCCCGCGTGGTATCGAGTTCCCGCTGGAAGGGGCGGATTTAACCGCCGTCACCCGTCATTACGTAAACCTGCTGCGTGAGGAGTAAACCATGCACAAGACGCTGGATGTGATCACTATCGGCGAAGCCATGGCGATGTTTGTCGCCACCGAAACGGGCGACCTGAGTACGGTGGAGCACTTTATCAAACGCGTGGCGGGGGCTGAGCTGAACGTCGCGACCGGCCTGGCGCGCCTGGGTCTGAATGTCGGCTGGGTCAGCCGCGTGGGTGATGACAGCTTTGGCCATTTCGTTCTCGATTCGCTGAAAAAAGAGGGCATTGATGCTTCCGGCGTCACCCTCGATGGACGCTTCCCGACCGGTTTCCAGCTTAAATCGAAAGTCGAAAATGGAACCGATCCCATTGTGGAGTATTTCCGTAAAGGGTCTGCGGCGAGCCACCTCTCAGTCGAGGATTACCACGCCCACTATTTCGCCTCCGCACGCCATCTGCATCTGAGCGGCGTGGCGGCCGCGCTTTCAGCCAGCTCGTATGCCTTACTGGATCATGCCGCAACCACCATGAAGGCTCAGGGGAAAACGATCTCATTCGATCCTAACCTGCGCCCGGTACTGTGGAAAAGCGAAGCGGAAATGGTCGAGAAGCTGAATCGTCTGGCGTTTCAGGCTGACTGGGTTCTGCCGGGCGTGAAAGAAGGAATGATCCTGACCGGTAAAAACACCCCTGAAGGGATTGCCGATTTTTACCTTAACAAAGGGGTAAAAGCGGTGGTGCTGAAAACTGGCGCCGATGGCGCCTGGTTTAAAACGGCTAACGGCGAGCAAGGCGCAGTCGCGGCCGTGAAGGTCGATAACGTGGTTGATACCGTCGGCGCTGGCGATGGTTTTGCCGTGGGGGTCATTAGTGCCCTGCTGGAAGGCAAACCGCTGCAGCAGGCCGTCGCCCGGGGCAATAAAATTGGCTCGCTGGCAATCCAGGTGCAGGGCGACAGTGAAGGATTACCGACCCGCGCGCAGCTGAACGAATAAATTCCGTTTCCCTCCCCCTCTCCTCAGGTAGGCCAGGGGGAAACAAAACAAACCACCGTGTACCCTACATACAACGGCGGTACAAACCTCAACAACAGAGGCAAGCCTATGAACAGTTCGACCAATGCAGTAAAACGCTGGTGGTACATCATGCCAATCGTGTTTATCACGTACAGCCTGGCGTACCTTGATCGTGCCAACTTCAGTTTCGCGTCCGCGGCAGGGATCACCGAAGACCTGGGGATCACCAAAGGTATCTCTTCGTTGCTGGGTGCCCTTTTCTTCCTGGGCTACTTCTTCTTCCAGATCCCCGGCGCTATCTATGCGGAGCGTCGCAGCGTCCGCAAATTGATTTTCGTTTGCCTGATCCTGTGGGGTGCCTGCGCCTCACTGACCGGCGTGGTGAATAATATTCCTGCTCTGGCAGCCATTCGCTTTATTCTTGGGGTCGTTGAGGCAGCGGTAATGCCCGCGATGCTGATTTATATCAGCAACTGGTTTACCAAATCCGAACGCTCACGAGCCAATACTTTCCTGATCCTCGGTAACCCGGTCACCGTGCTGTGGATGTCGGTGGTTTCTGGCTACCTGATCCAGTCCTTCGGCTGGCGTGAAATGTTCATTATCGAAGGGGTACCAGCGGTTATCTGGGCATTCTGCTGGTGGATGCTGGTAAAAGATAAACCTGCGCAGGCGAAATGGCTCTCCGAAGATGAAAAAGCCGCTCTGCAGGCGCAGCTGGATAAAGAACAGCAAGGCCTGAAAGCAGTGCGTAACTACGGCGAAGCATTCCGCTCACGTAACGTGATTCTGCTCTGCGCCCAGTATTTCACCTGGAGCATTGGCGTGTACGGTTTCGTACTGTGGCTGCCATCGATTCTCCGCAATGCCGGTGAAAACCTTGGCATGGTGGAAGTGGGCTGGCTGTCATCCGTGCCTTACCTCGCAGCAACAATCGCCATGATCATTGCGTCATGGGCATCGGACAAAATGCAGAACCGTAAGCTGTTTGTCTGGCCGCTGCTGCTGATCGCTGCCTTTGCCTTTATTGGTTCCTGGGCCGTCGGCGCGAACCATTTCTGGGTCTCTTACACCCTGCTGGTGATTGCGGGTGCGGCAATGTACGCCCCTTATGGACCGTTCTTTGCGATCATCCCGGAGATGCTGCCGCGTAACGTGGCAGGCGGCGCGATGGCACTGATTAACAGTATGGGGGCGCTGGGCTCGTTCTGCGGCTCCTGGTTTGTGGGTTACCTGAACGGAGCAACCGGCAGCCCGTCCGCATCGTACATATTTATGGGGGTAGCGCTTTTCGCCTCCGTGTGGCTTACTCTGATTGTTAAGCCTGCTAATAATCAACAATTACCTGTCGGCGCACGCCACGCCTGAATCCTTAAAAATCAACGGAGATTAGCATGAAGCCGTCCGTCATTTTGTATAAAGCACTGCCGGAAGATCTGCAGAAACGCCTTGAGGAACACTTCACCGTTACCCAGGTGAAGAACCTTAGCCCGGAAACCGTGGCACAGCACGCCGATGCGTTCGCCAGCGCCGAAGGTTTGCTGGGTTCAAGCGAAAAAGTGGATGTCGCCCTGCTGGAGAAAATGCCGAAGCTTCGTGCTACCTCTACCGTTTCCGTGGGCTATGACAACTTCGACGTGGATGCCCTTAATGCCCGCAAGATCCTGTTGATGCATACGCCACATGCGCTGACGGAGACCGTGGCCGACACGCTGATGGCGCTGGTCCTCAGCACGGCGCGTCGTGTGGTCGAAGTGGCCGATCGCGTCAAAGCTGGCGAATGGACAAAAAGCATTGGTCCGGACTGGTTTGGGGTGGATGTTCATGGCAAAACGCTGGGCATCGTTGGCATGGGCCGTATTGGCCTGGCTCTGGCGCAGCGCGCACATTTTGGTTTTAACATGCCGATTCTGTATAACGCGCGTCGTCATCACAGTGAAGCCGAAGAACGTTTTAACGCCCGCTACTGCGAGCTGGATACGCTGCTGCAGGAAGCCGATTTTGTCTGTCTGATCCTGCCGCTGACGGACGAAACCCGTCATCTTATCGGTAAAGAGGCGTTTGAAAAAATGAAGAAAACGGCCATTTTCATCAACGCGGGTCGTGGCCCGGTGGTAGATGAGAAGGCGTTAATTGAGGCTCTGCAACAGGGTGAGATCCACGCTGCCGGTCTTGACGTGTTTGAACAGGAACCGCTACCGGTGGACTCACCGTTGCTTTCATTGCCCAACGTGGTGGCCCTGCCCCACATCGGCTCAGCAACCCATGAAACACGTTACAACATGGCCGCGACCGCGGTAGACAACCTGATCGCTGCCCTTAGCGGAAAGGTGGAAATCAATTGCGTTAACCCGCAGATACAGCGATAGAAATGAAAAAACCCGCCAGAAGGCGGGTTTTTAAAATTTGTGCTACTGGGTTGGAAGCTTACAGGCTTACAACGTTACCAGCTGCTGGGCCTTTAGCGCCGCTTTCGATGGTGAAGGAAACTTTCTGACCTTCATCCAGAGATTTGTAGCCTTCGTTCTGGATAGCAGAGAAGTGTACGAACACGTCTTTAGAGCCATCGTCAGGAGTGATGAAGCCGAAACCTTTATCAGCGTTGAACCATTTTACCAGACCAGTCATTTTAGCAGACATAGAATTACCTTAATTAACAAATATATTGTGCCTTCCGGCTTGATGGATTGTGTTACAGATTTTTAAGCGATGAAGGAAGGGTCACTACGAAGGGTATCTATGGATAACAATCTGGACTGCTTTACTAAACTGCTTTAGGTCTGTGTAACAAACCGACCTGTATAGTTATACCGATGTGGTAGAAGAATAACAAGCGTTATTTTCGCCCGGAATAAAAAACCCCGCCTGAGGCGGGGTTTTCCGATTTATTCTGTGGCAGCGACCGCTGCACTCCACGCCTGACTAAAGGCCTGGTGCTGGGAGGCCAGTGGCCCAATCAGCGCATTATACTGGCTTGCCTGCTGCGAGGTCGGGAACTGAATACCGTTGGCCACAAAGCTCACCTGAGTGCCCTGCTGGGAGATGAAGTCCCCCACCTGAACCAGCTGCTGCGTGAAAATTTGCGCGGCCGGGATCAGCGGTTGCATCGCTTCAGAAGGTTTCGACACCACTTTCTCATACACTTTGTCGAAGACCGGTTTGAGATCGTCGCCCTGCTTCAGCGCGGAACGTGACGCGTCCGCCTGCATTTTCGCATTCTGCAGCTGTTGGCTCAGCACGCCGAGCGCACCGTTGGACTGGCGCAGCGGTTCACGTTGCGTCATGTAATCCTGCGGGACGCGAATAGCGTTCACGCTATCCACAACCGGACGGATACCGGAATCCATCGCCTGGCTCACCTGCTGTGAATAACCATAAAGAATGGCGTAATCAGACACGAAGGGGCCAAACTGTTTTTTCTGATCCGCAGTCAGCGTCGGCAACCGTTCACCGCTGCGCATCACCGTATTCTGTAGAAAATCGATAAACGCTTTGCGCTGATCGCCTTCTTTATCAAAACACCCACTCAGGCTAACAACCATCAACAACGCCGCAATAGGCGCAAACCAGCGAGAGCAGGACTTTCCTGTCGCCATTTCATTACTCCTTTCACCCAAAAAAGCGCACACCGGCACATGCGTGCCCGACGCTGACAAGGATAGTCCAGGTCAGCCCTGCAAGATACTCTTTTCATGCAAAACGGCTATTGCCGTTTTATTTCTTACTATTTACAAAAAAATACCTGGCGAAGCCGACATAAGCGTAATCAGGTAATTAGTCTCACCCTGGCAACGGCTGAAACGCATAAAGCGATCGTTACCGCACGATTAATCACATCCGTGACGATCCGTCGTTTGTATTAGGGACTATTCTTAACAGGCTCTCTGATGTTCTTGATCCCGGTATGTGATTTAAGAGGAGTCCTCAATGGAATATAAAGATCCTGAGCTTGAGCTGCTGAGCAGCCTGGAACAGATTATTTTTAAAGATGTACCGCAGACGTTAACCCTGCAACAAAGATCCAATCCCTTTAAAGAATATGAGCAATTGCGCAAAGGGACTGGATTAAAAACTGAAGAATTCGCCAGAGCGATGGGTGTCAGCGTGGCTATGGTGCAGGAGTGGGAGTCAAAACGCGAAAAACCCACTCCAACCGAGCTAAAGCTGATGCGCCTGATTCAGGCCAACCCTGCACTCAGCAAGCATATAGCATGATGCAGTAAAGTGAGTTACCGCCCCCGCCTTTGCGGGGGCTTGTGTTTTAAAGGGGGGCACACCGCCAACCCGCCTCTTCCCAGACCAGTTCATGCGTCAATGCTAACCCCCGCAAAAAAGCCTCATCGTGAGAAACCACCAGCAATGCCCCGGGGAAACCGGCCAGTGCGGCTTCAATCGCCTCGACCGAGGCCAGATCCAGATGGTTGGTCGGTTCATCCAGCAGTAAAAGCTGCGTAGCGTCTTCACGCCACAAGACACAGGCCAGAGCAGCCTTGAGACGTTCCCCGCCGCTCAGCTCAGCCAGCGGAAGCGCCACTTTGTCAGCGCCCAACTGAAGCTGCGCTAAACGGGTTCGCAGCACACCCTCTTCCAGAGGTGTATGACTCAGATTGAGATGCGCCATCACCGACTGCGAAAGATCGAGTTGCGACAGATGTTGATCGAGATAAGCGCAGTTTACCGATACCTTACACGTTCCTGAGAGCGGAGCCACTTCGCCGAGAATGGCTTTTAAAAGCGTCGATTTACCGCAGCCGTTTGGTCCTTTTAGCGCCACGCGCATCGGTCCGTCCATTCGCCAGTTGGTCGGCGGGAGAGTGACGTGTGGCAGCACCAGCCCCTCCATCACCAGCACCTGTTTCCCCTCAGCAATCTGGCTTCCAGGCAACGTGAACATCACCGGATTCTCCTCTTCAACTCGCTCCCGGGCCTTGTTCACCGCGGCATTCAGCGCTTCATGTTGATCGCCATGCTGTTTTTTCCAGGCGCCAATGCGCTCTTTGGCGGCTATTTTGTATCTGACCCGCTCGAACGAGGCGATATTAAGGTTATCGACCGTACGTAACGTCTTCGCCGAACGCCGCTGGCTTTCGTCATGCTCTTTTTGCATCCGCGCGCGGGTGCGTTTGCGTTCTGTTGCCGCATGTTCCAGTGCCGCACGGGCTGCCTGCTGTTCGGCGTCCCGCTGATGCGTATAGTCGTCGTAACTGCCACCGTAGTGGCGAAGACCCGAGGCGCTCAGTTCAAGAATACGCGGTACCTTCGCCAACAGTTCACGGTCGTGGGAGGCCACCAGCACGCCCCCCTGATAACGGGCGAGCTGGTCGTAGAACCACTCACGTCCCTGCCGGTCGAGATGGTTGGTGGGTTCGTCCAGCAGCAGATAATCCGCATCAGCCGTAAACGCGCCACAGAGCAACGCGCGAATGCGCTCGCCGCCGCTGAGTTCCATGGCTGATTTATCCGGGTCAAATGGTGGAAGTTTTGCGTGGAAAAACGCCTCGCTCAGACGTTCTGCTACATCCCAGTGTCCGTCGAGTAACGCCAAATCATCGGGCTGGTAGTCACCGCTGTCGATGCGCTTACGCGCCGCAAAAATCGCCTCATACCCCAGCAGCTCAGCAAGCGTGGTTCGCGGGGAGATATCGGGCTGTTGTGCCACATAAGCGTGCGTTGCAAAACGTTCGATATGACCGCTGGCAGGTTCATCACACCCTGCCAGCAAACGTAGCAGACGTGTTTTACCGCTGCCGTTGCGGCCAACCAGCGCGCACAGTGACGGCGCCAGAGAAAGATTCAGCGGACCAAAAAGGGTATCGCCCGTCGCAAACTGACAGGTCACCTGATGCAAAATAAAAGAAGGGGATTGCGCAAAATGAGCCATAAGCACTCCTGAATGAAATCAAAACATCCCCTGCCGACGCGGTCGCGTTTAGCAAGGATCGAAATTCATCAGTCGTGTTTGTTCATTTTCGGGATGCGCTCCTGAGGGAGAAATATAACGAGAAACAGGATAACGGTAATTTGCTGACCATTTCAAGGTGAATTTTTAGGCGATTGCACTGCGCTTAGCTGGTCCACAAAAAAACGAGACATAAAAAAACCCGCCGAAGCGGGTTTTTCTCAACTGCTGGCCCGTCACCGGGCACATGCACGTTACTGCAGCAGCGAAATATCCGCCACGCGCAGGAACAGCTCACGCAGTTTTTCGAGCATAGAGAGACGGTTGATACGCAGCTCTTTATCTTCCACGTTCACCATCACTTTCTCGAAGAAGGCATCGATGACATCACGCAGTTCCGCCAGCTCCACCAGGGCTTCCTGGTAGCGGCCTTCGGCGAAATACGGCTCCAGCTTGTCACGCAGTACCACAACCTGCATCGCCAGGGCGATCTCTTCTGGCTCTTTCAGCGTCGCAGCGTTCACACGCTCGTTCAGCGTTTCGTCGGATTTCGCCAGAATGTTAGAGACACGCTTGTTAGCCGCGGCCAGTGCAGATGCCGCTTCCAGCGTACGGAAGTGGGAAACCGCTTTCATACGCGCATCGAAATCTGCCGGACGGGTTGGACGACGTGCCAGTACCGCCTGAATGGTATCGACGGTGTAACCTTCGTCCTGATACCACGCACGGAAGCGACCAAGCATAAAGTCGATCACATCATCGACCACGTTGGCGTTGGTCAGCTTATCACCGTACAGACGTACCGCTTCTTCAGTCAGGGTCTGCAGATCCAGGTTCAGGTTCTTTTCAACGATGATACGCAGCACGCCCAGGGCAGCACGACGCAGCGCAAACGGGTCTTTGTCGCCTTTTGGATGCTGGCCGATGCCAAAGATACCTGCAAGGGTGTCCATCTTATCAGCAATCGCGACCGCACAGGCCACCGGATTAGACGGCAGCGCGTCACCCGCGAAACGCGGCTGATACTGCTCGTTCAGGGCCACGGCCACATCTTCCGCTTCACCGTCGTGACGCGCGTAGTGCATCCCCATCACACCCTGGGTGTCAGTAAATTCGAACACCATATTGGTCATCAGGTCACACTTGGACAGTAAACCCGCGCGCGTTGCGTGGTTCACATCCGCACCGATTTCACGTGCGATCCAGCCAGACAGCTCCGCAATACGGTCAGTCTTGTCGCGCAACGTACCCAGCTGTTGCTGGAACAGCACGGTCTGCAGACGTGGCAGGTGATCTTCCAGACGCTTTTTACGGTCGGTGTTGAAGAAGAACTCGGCATCCGCCAGACGTGGACGCACCACTTTCTCGTTACCGGAGATAATCTGGATCGGATCTTTTGATTCAATGTTCGCCACGAAGATGAAGTTTGGCAGCAGCTTGCCGTCGTTGGCGTAAACCGGGAAGTACTTCTGGTCACCCTTCATGGTGTACACCAGCGCTTCAGCCGGCACGGCCAGGAATTTCTCTTCGAACTTCGCGGTCAGTACCACTGGCCATTCAACCAGAGAGGTCACTTCTTCCAGCAGGCTGTCGCTCAGATCCGCTTTACCGCCAATCTTACGCGCCGCGTCTTCCGCATCCGCCTTGATTTTGGCTTTACGCTGTTCGTAGTCAGCAATAACTTTACCGCGCTCCAGCAGGATCTGCGGATACTGGTCAGCATTGTCGATGGTGAACTCAGGCTCGCCCATGAAGCGGTGCCCACGGATCACGCGATCGGACGCCACACCCAGGATGGTAGCCGGAATAACGGTATCGCCCAGCAGCAGCGTCACGGTGTGCACAGGACGCACGAAGTGCACGTCGCTTGCGCCCCAGCGCATCAGTTTTGGAATCGGTAGCCTGGCCAGCGATGTGGCAATCATGTCAGGCAGCAGCGCTTGCGCACTTTCACCTTTCACATGTGCACGGTACAGCAGCCACTCGCCTTTATCGGTGGTCAGACGCTCAGCCTGATCGACGGTGATACCACAACCACGCGCCCAGCCTTCAGCCGCTTTGCTTGGCTTGCCTTCAGCATCAAACGCCTGAGCAATCGCCGGACCACGTTTTTCAACTTCACGATCCGGCTGAGACGCCGCCAGGTTCGCCACTTTCAGCGCCAGACGACGCGGAGCAGCAAACCATTCAATTTTACCGTGTGCCAGGCCAGCGTTATCCAGCTCAGCAGTCACGTTCGCAGCAAAAGATTCAGCCAGGCTGCGCAGGGCTTTTGGTGGCAGCTCTTCGGTGCCAATTTCCACCAGGAAAGTTTTCTCAGACATGGCCGCCTCTTATTTGTTTCGGTTGCACATCGGGAAGCCTAGGGCTTCACGGGACGCATAGTACGCTTCTGCAACGGCTTTGGTCAGGGTACGAATACGCAGAATGTAGCGCTGACGTTCAGTCACGGAGATGGCTTTGCGGGCGTCCAGCAGGTTGAAGCTGTGGGCGGCCTTCAGAATACGCTCGTAAGCAGGCAGCGGCAGCGGAGACTCCAGCGCCAGCAACTGCTGCGCTTCTTTCTCGTACTGCTCGAAGCAGGTGAACAGGAAGTCCACATCCGCGTATTCGAAGTTATAAGTGGATTGCTCCACTTCGTTCTGATGGAACACGTCGCCGTAGGTGGTTTTACCCAGCGGGCCGTCGCTCCAGACCAGGTCGTAAACGCTGTCTACGCCCTGAATATACATGGCCAGACGTTCCAGACCGTAGGTGATTTCGCCGGTAATCGGTTTACATTCCAGACCGCCAACCTGCTGGAAGTAAGTGAACTGCGTCACTTCCATACCGTTCAGCCACACTTCCCAACCCAGACCCCAGGCACCCAGCGTTGGGTTCTCCCAGTTATCTTCCACAAAACGGATATCGTGAATGGTTGGATCCATACCCAGCTCTTTCAGTGACCCGAGGTACAGTTCCTGAATGTTGTCTGGCGATGGCTTAATCACCACCTGGAACTGATAGTAATGCTGCAGACGGTTCGGGTTTTCGCCGTAACGGCCATCAGTCGGACGACGTGAAGGTTGCACATAAGCAGTCGCCATTGGCTCCGGCCCCAACGCGCGTAAGCTGGTCATTGGGTGTGAAGTGCCTGCGCCTACTTCCATGTCCAAAGGTTGAACAATGGTACAGCCCTGACGAGCCCAGTAATCCTGTAAGGTCAGGATCAGGCCCTGGAAGGTCTTGGTATCAAACTTTTGCATAGTATGTCGTGCTGGATACGTGTGGTTTTAAATGGAAGGGACCAGTATACCCGCTGCCTGCAAGATATACAGTACGAAACGGGTTTGTTTAGGGAAAATTGGGGAAATAAGCCACCACGCCAGGCAGCTGCCGGCGTCTGGCTGTTGATTATGCGAGCGGCTTAGCGCATGGAGAGATGTAAAAACTGACCGTCTGCGTCAAACGAACAGACAAAGCCCTCTTTACGGGACGTATGGCCTTTCAGCTCATAACTCCCCTGGAATCGCTCAAATCCGGTGACATCAATGTTCTGCGCATCCGAGTTATAGCGGCGCGCAGCCTGATCCTTACAGAACTGCTCCATATTCAGGGAGCGTTCCGGGCTGATTTTTCCCTGCTGTGCTTTTTGCACGGGTGCAGGGGGTGGCGTACTGCATCCTGCCACGATAAACAGCAGAAAGAGTGACGCCGCACGCTTCATCATCATTTTTATTACCGCCCTGTTCAGTGGCTGTTATTTTTAGTAGCAAAGCTTTTATAGATTATGCCCTGGCATTCTGCGAACCTCGCGGCTTTCAAACAAGGCTGCTCAATAAAACTCAGAATTTTCCAGAGAGAGGCTTCAATACAATCGCAGTCACACTGAATTTACAAGGGATGATGAGGAACTGATGTCGTCAAAAATTAGCTGGATTGATAATCTGCGAGGAATAGCGTGTCTGATGGTGGTCATGATCCACACGACGACCTGGTATGTCACCAATGCGCACAGTATCAGCCCTGTTAACTGGGATATAGCCAATATTCTTAACTCCGCGTCGCGGGTCAGTGTGCCGTTGTTCTTTATGATTTCCGGCTTTCTCTTTTTTGGCGAGCGTAGCGCGCAACCGCGGCATTTTATCCGTATCGCCGCCTGCCTGGGCTTCTACAGCGCCGTGGCCTTGCTCTATATCACCCTGTTCACCTCGATTAACGCCGGGCTATCTCTCAAATACCTTCTGCAAAAACCCGTCTTCTACCATCTGTGGTTTTTCTTCGCCATTATCGTTATCTATCTGGTTTCCCCACTGATTCAGGTGAAAACCGTGAGCGGGAAAATGCTGCTGGCGCTGATGGTGGTCATTGGCATCATAGCTAACCCGAATACGGTCTCGCAGAAAATTGATGGTTTTGAATGGTTACCGGTCAATCTCTATATCAACGGCGATACCTTTTACTACGTGCTCTACGGCATGCTGGGGCGAGCTATCGGGATGATGGACACCCAAAAACGCGGCATGAACGGGCTATGTGCAGCGTTGTTTATCATCGGCGTGATCGTGATTTCGCGTGGAACGCTGCATGAACTGCAATGGCGCGGCAATTTTGCCGATACCTGGTACCTGTATTGCGGCCCGATGGTCTTCATCTGTGCCGTATCCCTGCTTACGCTCGTCAAAAACACCCTGAACGCACGCCCTCTTCCGGTGCTGAGCGTTATCTCCCGGCACTCGCTCGGTATATACGGTTTTCACGCGCTGGTGATCCACGCCCTGAGAACGAGAGGGGTCGAGTTTAAAAGCTGGCCTGTGCTGGATATCCTGTGGATTTTCACCGTCACGCTGATGGCGAGCCTGCTGCTGTCAATGCTGCTGCAGAAGGTCGACACCCGCCGCTTCGTCAGTTAACGCTGCGCTGTCGGGCACGATGATACTGGCGCGGGGAGGAAAACCCCGCGGCCAGTGAGGCCTGTTCCACGCCACGCCCTTGCAACAGCCACTGTTCAGCCACCGCCAGACGCAACTGCTCCAGATAGTCGCGAACGCTTATCCCTAAATGCGTCTGAAAAAGCCGCGTTAAATGGCGCGGGCTGACATGCGCCAGAGCGGCAATCTCGGGTAAAGCCCAGGCTTTGTGCGGCTCGGTGGTAAGCGCGTCCTGCGCACGATGAATGGCCGGGTGAAGATGATTGCGGTAGCGTAACCATGGCGACAGCTGGGGATCGTCCCCGGAGCGACGAAACCAGACCACCATTTCGCGCGCCACGGCCAGCGCTTTTTCTGCGCCACACAGGCGGTTAATCATATGCAGCGCCAGGTCGATGCCCGAGGTGATGCCGGCGCTGGTCCAGATATTCTCATCCTGCACGAAGATCCGGTTTTCTTTGATGATTGCCGTCGGAGCCGCCGTACGCAAACGGCTTATAACGTCATGATGCGTTGTGCACTGCCGGTGATTCAGCAAGCCCGATTTTGCCGCCAGCAACGCCCCTGAACAGACGCACATGACGGTGATATCCTGACGATGAATTTTTGGCTGCAGGCGCATTAACCAGTGCTGAATCAACTGCGCCTGCGGCGTTGAAAACTGAAAGCGGGAGTCGCTTACCCCCGGCAGCACCAGCAAACTGCCCTCAGGCAGGCTTTCCGGCAGCGGCTGAATACCGCCCATCATCAGACCAATCGACGTCGGAACCTCTGCCTGCGGACCAATGTAATGCAGGCGAAACGCGTCCCCTGCCAGCACAAAGGTCTCTGCCGGGCCCGTCATGTCTAATGACAGCACCCCGGGCAACATCACAAACCAGACGTCGATGCTCATTACAGTGACTCCAGCGTCTCCGCAACCGTTTTAATGTCGGCAAACCGCCCGGCCAGTACCGTCTCGGTACGATGGCGCAGTTCCTCTGCGCTCAGGGTTATCCCCTTGTGCGTCATTGGAAACGTGAGCGTTGCCTCGCTAACGAAGGTCACAGCATAGCCCAGATCGGATGCCACCCGCGCAGTGGTTTCACAGCATTGCTCCGTGCGAATACCGCACACGATGAGCTGATTAATGTCTCGCTCACGCAGCCAGCGGTCAAGCCCGGTATCCGTGAACGCATTATGGACGTGTTTCTGGAAGACCACGTCCGGCTGATGACGTAAAAAGGCCATCGGTTTGACATAGCCGCTTTGCAGTGTGAACGGACCGTCTTCATCTACATGGAAAATATCAACGACAGGAATGCCACGCGCCTGGCAGCCCTCAATCAGCCCCAGCATCGCCTGCTGAAAGGCAGGAATCTCGTCCTCCTGCCAGTAATGACGATGATGAAAAGACTGCTGAGTATCGATGTTGATTAATGCAGTACGTGACATGTTGAATCTCCTCGCCAGTGGGTATGACACCATACTGGCAAGGAAATGAAGGCCCGCACAGACCAAAAAAGGACAACCTCGTGCCTCTGACAGACAACCGTATTTACGACATCAGCGGCAGCAGCTGTTGGTAGATTTTGCGAAAGACCTCGCGTCTTTGCGCATAACGCGCATGACGTGCCGCATCAGGCAGATGCGCCTGTTCCAGTTGAAGCTGCGGTAACAGCTGAGAAAGCGGCGTTTCCGGGTTCATGGCAATCTGTGCCAGTCGCGCTGCACCGAGCGCAGGCCCCACATCACCACCGGTACGAAAATCGAGCTGCAGTCCGCTGACATCAGACAGCATCTGGCGCCAGTAGCTGCTACGCGCACCACCGCCAATCAGGGTGATACTCGCCGGCGTCACACCGCAGTCATGCACCACGTCCATTCCGTCCGCCAGGGCATATCCCACGCCTTCCAGAACGGCACGAGCCAGTTCCGCCGGGCCATGCTGATGGGTTAACCCAAAGAACACCCCTTTCGCTTCCGGGTTGTTATGCGGCGTGCGCTCGCCGGAAAGATAGGGTAAAAACCAGACGGTACCCGCACTTTCATCCGCCTGCTGTGCAGCAGCAATCAGTGCCGGAACATCAGCCATCCCGGTCAGTTTCGCGGCCCAGTCAAGGCAAGAGGCGGCGCTCAACATAACCGACATCAGATGCCATTTTCCCGGCAGCGCATGGCAGAAACTGTGAACGGCACTTTCAGGATTACTGCGATAACCATCGCTGACCGCAAAATAGACGCCAGACGTTCCCAGCGAAAGCATCGCCTGCCCGGCTTCCACCATCCCGACCCCCACGGCACCCGCCGCGTTGTCACCGCCACCAGCCACCACCGGGACAGCGGGCATATTCCAGCGTTCTGCGACGGCAGGCTGTAAGGTACCCGTTATCTCACTGCCCTCATAGAGCGCTGGCATATGTTCGCGAGTCAGGTGGCAGGCATCGAGCATGGCCTCACTCCAGTCACGCTTGGCCACGTCGAGCCACATCGTGCCGGCAGCGTCAGACATGTCGCTGGCGAAAGCACCCGTCATGCGAAAACGCAGATAATCTTTTGGCAGTAAAACTTTCGCCACCTGACGGAAAATTTCCGGCTCATGGCGGTGTAACCACAGTAACTTTGGTGCGGTAAAACCGGGCATCATCAGGTTGCCGGTAATACTGCGGGAGGTGGGTACTCGCTCTTCAAGGAGTGCGCACTCTTCCGCACAGCGACCATCGTTCCAGAGAATGGCCGGCCGCAGAACGTGATGCTGACTGTCCAGTAACGTCGCGCCGTGCATTTGCCCGGCAATGCCGAGGGCTTTTACGTCACGCAGACTGTGCTGTTCACCTAGCGCTTTGATTGCACGATCCGTTGCCAGCCACCACTGCTCCGGATCCTGTTCCGACCATAGCGGATGCGGACGTGAGACCTGCAGCTTTTCTGTCTGCGTTGCTAACACGTCGCCCTGCTCGCTTAACAGGATGGCTTTCACACCCGATGTGCCAAGATCAATCCCGATATACATTCGGTGACTCCTTTAACAGAAATGCCCGGTGGCGTGACGCTTACCGGGCTTACGTGATTATCTACTCGCTGTTATTTATCGAACAGGTAGTGATTAACCAGGTTTTCCAACAGCTCCTGATGCCCGCTCTGATGCTGCGGCGCCAGTTGATGTTGTTCAGCGTACTTCGCGACGTCCGCAAGCGATAACTGGCCTTTCAAAATTTGCTGACCCAGCTCACTGTTCCAGCCGCTATAACGTTTCGCGACACGTTTATCCAGTTCACCGTCTTCAATCATACGGGCGGCGACTTTCAGCGCCAGCGCCATGGTATCCATTGCGCCAATATGGCCGTAGAACAGGTCGTATTTGTCGGTGCTCTGACGGCGCACTTTGGCATCGAAGTTCAGCCCGCCGGTGGTGAAACCACCCGCTTTGATAATTTCATACATCACCAGCGCATTCTCTTCCACGCTGTTCGGGAACTGGTCGGTATCCCAACCCAGTTGCGCATCGCCGCGGTTAGCATCAACAGAACCGAAGATACCCAGCGCGATAGCAGACGCGATCTCGTGATGGAAAGAGTGGCCGGCCAGCGTGGCATGGTTGGCTTCAATGTTAACTTTGATCTCTTTTTCCAGGCCGAACTGTTTCAGGAAGCCGTACACGGTAGCAACGTCGTAGTCGTACTGGTGCTTCGTAGGTTCCTGAGGCTTCGGTTCGATCAGCAGCGTACCGCGGAAACCGATTTTGTGTTTATGGTCGACCACCATCTGCATAAAGCGGCCAATCTGCTCGCGCTCCTGACGCAGGTCGGTGTTGAGCAGGGTTTCATAGCCTTCACGACCGCCCCACAGCACATAGTTTTCGCCGCCCAGCTGATGCGTGGCGTTCATTGCGGTAACCACCTGCGTTGCCGCCCAGCTAAACACTTCCGGATCAGGATTGGTTGCCGCACCCGCGCCATAGCGTGGGTTGGTAAAACAGTTGGCCGTGCCCCACAGCAGCTTCACGCCGCTTTGCTGCTGTTTAGCCGCCAGCACATCCACCATCTGCGCGAAATTGTTCAGATACTCTTTCAGTGAGGCGCCTTCCGGCGACACATCCACATCATGGAAGCAGTAGTACGGCACGTTCAGTTTGTGGAAGAATTCAAAGGCGACATCGGCTTTACGCTTCGCCAGCTCGATGGCCTCACCCGGCTGCTGCCATGGACGGTCAAAGGAACCCACGCCGAACATATCGGCTCCGTTCCAGCAGAAGGTATGCCAGTAACAGGCGGCAAAGCGCAAATGATCTTCCATGCGCTTACCCAGCACCAGCTCATCCGGGTTGTAGTGACGAAATGCTAAAGGATTGGTTGTTTTCGGGCCTTCGTAACGAACACGATCGAGTTGGTCGAAATAAGCTTGCATATTGAGCTCCATAATCAGGGTATGCGGCGAGTCGTTGATACAGGAGTAATAGTGAATAGACATTTTGGCTTGCTCAATTACGTTATTTCACACTGCTATTGAGAGAATGCACAACTGTGCGCTGGCTCGCAAAATAATGTGCAGGCAAACTATTTTTCGGTCCCTCTTCCATAATCAAATGTAATTAAGACGTTACGTATTTTAAAATTCGATCGCGGTCATAAATTCAGAAATAAACCAAATATCATAATGCGAAGATAAAAATCTGTAATTGCCAGCCCGCATTTCCCCGTTAAAAATTTGCTGCGTCCCAGCAGTGAATGTTTCTTTTATCTCAGCAACACATACCCCTACAAAAAGGCCCTATAATTATGAAGATAAAGAACCTGTCCCTTACTCTCTGCACTACGCTCCTCCTTGCTAGCTTTGCCGGACATGCCAAGGAAGTCAAAATTGGCATGGCGATTGACGATCTGCGCCTTGAACGCTGGCAGAAAGATCGCGATATTTTTGTGAAAAAAGCGGAATCACTTGGCGCGAATGTGTTTGTGCAATCCGCGAACGGCAACGAAGAAACGCAAATGTCGCAAATTGAGAATATGATCAACCGCGGCGTCGATGTGCTGGTCATTATCCCTTATAACGGCCAGGTATTAAGTAACGTCGTTAAAGAAGCCAAACAAGAAGGCATAAAAGTCTTAGCCTATGACCGCATGATTAATAATGCGGATATCGATTATTATATTTCGTTCGACAATGAAAAAGTGGGTGAATTACAGGCTAAAAGCCTGATCGACAAAGTACCTCAGGGCAATTATTTCCTGATGGGCGGCTCGCCGGTTGATAACAACGCCAAGCTGTTCCGCGAAGGGCAAATGAAAGTCCTGAAGCCGTATATCGACAGCGGTAAGATTAAAGTGGTCGGCGATCAGTGGGCGGATGGCTGGCTGCCAGAAAACGCGCTGAAAATCATGGAAAACGCCTTAACCGCCAACAACAACAAAATCGATGCTGTCGTCGCATCCAACGATGCCACCGCAGGGGGCGCAATCCAGGCACTCAGCGCCCAAGGGCTGGCAGGAAAAGTGGCTATTTCGGGTCAGGATGCCGACCTCGCGGGAGTCAAACGCATCATGGCAGGCACACAAACCATGACCGTCTACAAACCGATTACCCAGCTTGCGAATACGGCGGCGGAAATTGCCGTGGAGCTGGGAAATGGTAAGCAACCTAAGGCAGACGCAACGCTGAATAACGGGCTTAAAGATGTTCCGGCTCGTCTGCTCACCCCCATTGAAGTCAATAAAGAGAACATTGACGCCACCGTCATTAAAGACGGTTTCCACAAGAAGAGTGAACTGTAATCCAGCGCGCCCCTGCTCTGCGGGGGCGCATCGAGTTGTACTGTTCTTCCCTCGGGTCATGTGGAGCAGTTATGCCTTATTTACTTGAAATGAAAAGCATCACCAAGCGCTTTGGCGCGGTGAAAGCGGTCGACAACGTCAGTCTGCGGCTCAATCCCGGCGAAGTGGTCTCGCTGTGTGGCGAAAACGGATCGGGCAAATCGACGTTGATGAAAGTGTTGTGTGGGATCTACCCGCACGGCAGTTACGAAGGCGAAATTGTCTTTGCCGGTGAAGTGATTCAGGCGACACACATTCGCGATACCGAACGCAAAGGCATCGCCATCATCCACCAGGAGCTGGCGCTGGTGAAGCACCTCACCGTGCTGGAGAACATTTTTCTGGGGGCCGATATTTCACGTCATGGCGTACTGGATTACGACACCATGACCCTACGCTGTGAAAAACTGCTGGCCCAGGTAAGTCTCGCGATTTCCCCGGATACGCGCGTCGGTGATCTTGGCCTCGGGCAACAACAGCTGGTTGAAATCGCCAAGGCGCTGAACAAACAGGTAAGGCTGCTGATCCTCGATGAGCCAACGGCCTCCCTCACCGAGCAGGAAACGGCCGTCCTGCTCAATATCATTCGCGATCTGCAAAACCACGGCATTGCGTGCATCTACATTTCGCACAAGCTCAATGAGGTAAAAGCCATTTCGGACACCATCTGTGTGATCCGCGACGGTCAGCACATCGGCACACGTGAAGCTGCCGGCATGAGTGAAGATGACATTATCACCATGATGGTGGGGCGCGAGCTCACGGCGCTCTATCCAAACGAACCGCACACCACGGGTGACGAAGTGTTACGCGTGGAAAACCTCACCGCGTGGCATCCCGTTAACCGCCACATCAAGCGCGTTAATGACGTCTCGTTTTCCCTTCACAGCGGCGAAATCCTCGGTATTGCGGGGTTAGTCGGGGCCGGGCGAACTGAAGCCGTCCAGTGCCTGTTTGGCGTGTGGCCGGGCCGCTGGGAAGGCCGTATTTTTATCGACGGACAGCCGGTAAAAATCGAGAACTGCCAGCAGGCGATTGCCCACGGTATCGCCATGGTGCCGGAGGATCGCAAGAAAGATGGCATCGTCCCGGTCATGGCAGTGGGTAAAAACATCACGCTTGCCGCGCTCGATAGGTTCTCCGGTGCGCTGAGCAGCCTCGATGATGCTGCTGAGCAACAGTGCATTCTCCAGTCGCTCGCCAGACTCAAGGTCAAAACATCCTCCCCGGAACTGGCCATTGGACGTCTGAGCGGGGGCAACCAGCAGAAGGCAATCCTGGCGCGCTGCCTGCTCCTCAACCCACGCATATTGATCCTGGACGAGCCGACGCGTGGGATCGATATCGGCGCCAAGTACGAAATCTACAAACTGATTAATCAGCTTGTACAGCAAGGGATTGCCGTCATTGTCATCTCGTCTGAGTTACCCGAAGTGCTCGGCCTGAGCGATCGCTTGCTGGTCATGCACGAGGGAAAACTGAAAGCCAATCTGATTAACCAGAACCTGACGCAGGAGCAGGTGATGGAAGCCGCTTTAAGGAGCGAACGTCATGTCGAAAAGCAATCCGTCTGATATTAAAGTCGCTGTTCCGACGCCCGGCGCGTTTGCCGGGCTAAAAGCGCTGAACCTGCAGGTTTTCGTGATGATCGCGGCGATTATTGCCATCATGTTGTTCTTTACCTGGATGACCGATGGCTCGTACTTAAGCGCGCGTAACGTCTCTAACCTGCTGCGTCAGACTGCCATTACCGGCATCCTCGCGGTGGGCATGGTATTCGTGATTATCTCGGCGGAAATCGACCTGTCGGTGGGGTCGATGATGGGTCTGCTCGGTGGCGTGGCGGCCATTTTTGACGTCTGGCTTGGCTGGCCACTGCCGCTGACCATTGCGGTTACGCTGGTGCTGGGTCTGCTGCTGGGTGCCTGGAACGGCTGGTGGGTTGCCTACCGTAAAGTCCCGTCGTTCATTGTCACGCTGGCGGGGATGCTGGCCTTCCGCGGGATCCTAATTGGCATCACCAACGGCACCACCGTCTCCCCTACCAGCGCAGCCATGTCACAAATTGGTCAGAGCTACCTCGCCGATAGCGTCGGCTTTACGTTCGGTGTGATTGGGTTGCTGGCGTTTGTGGCCTGGCAGTGGCGTGGACGAATGCGCCGTCAGGCGTTGGGTCTGGCATCGCCAGCGTCAACGTCCACAGTCGGTCGTCAGGCACTCACTGCGGTCATTGTACTGGGCGCAATCTGGCTTCTGAACGACTATCGCGGTGTCCCGACGCCGGTATTGCTGCTGGCACTGTTGCTGCTGGCCGGGATGTTTATGGCCACGCGTACCGCGTTTGGTCGCCGTATTTATGCCATCGGCGGCAACCTTGAGGCTGCTCGCCTTTCAGGGATCAACGTCGAGCGCACCAAACTCGCCGTCTTCGCCATTAACGGCCTGATGGTTGCTATCGCCGGGTTGATCCTCAGCTCGCGTCTGGGGGCGGGTTCTCCCTCGGCCGGGAACATCGCCGAGCTGGATGCTATCGCCGCCTGCGTCATTGGCGGCACCAGCCTCGCAGGCGGTGTCGGCAGCGTGGCTGGCGCGGTGATGGGGGCATTTATCATGGCTTCGTTGGATAACGGGATGAGTATGATGGACGTCCCGACGTTTTGGCAGTATATCGTCAAGGGGGCCATTCTTTTGCTGGCAGTCTGGATGGACTCTGCAACCAAGCGACGAGCCTGATAACAATATTGTGACTTATTTGGGAAGTTAGCCATGTTTGAAAAGCGTCACCGCATCACGTTGTTATTCAATGCCAACAAAGCCTACGACCGTCAGGTGGTGGAGGGCGTTGGTGAATATTTGCAGGCGTCGCAATCCGAGTGGGATATTTTTATCGAAGAAGATTTCCGAACCCGTCTCGAAAACATCAAAGAGTGGCTGGGCGATGGGGTCATCGCTGACTACGACGACCCCGTCATTGAGCAATTGCTGACTGACGTCGACGTTCCGATTGTTGGCGTCGGCGGGTCTTACCATGCGCCCGAACACTATCCGCCGGTCCACTATATCGCCACCGATAACCATGCGCTGGTTGAGACCGCCTTCCTGCATTTGAAAGAGAAAGGCGTCCATCGCTTCGCGTTTTATGGTTTACCGTCAACCAGCGGCAAGCGCTGGGCAGTTGAGCGCGAACATGCTTTCTGCCAGCTTGTCGCGCAGGAGAAGTACCGCGGCGTGGTTTATCAGGGGCTGGAGACCGCGCCGGAAAACTGGCAGCACGCGCAAAACCGACTGGCGGACTGGCTGCAAACCCTGCCGCCGCAAACCGGCATCATTGCCGTTACGGATGCTCGTGCCCGCCACGTTTTGCAGGTCTGCGAACATTTACACATTCCGGTGCCGGAAAAACTGTGCGTCATTGGCATCGATAACGAGGAGCTGACGCGTTACCTCTCTCGCGTGGCGCTCTCGTCCGTTGCACAGGGTACGCGTCAGATGGGCTATCAGGCGGCAAAGTTACTGCATCGTCTGCTGGATAAAGAAGCGTTGCCGCTTCAGCGCTTACTGGTTCCCCCTGTCCGCGTAGTCGAACGCCGTTCAACGGATTACCGCTCCTTAAGCGACCCGGCAGTTATTCAGGCCATGCACTACATTCGCAACAACGCCTGCAAAGGGATTAAGGTCGATCAGGTGCTGGACTCGGTGGGCATTTCCCGTTCGAATCTGGAGAAGCGGTTTAAAGAGGAAGTGGGCGAAACCATTCATGCCGTCATCCACGCCGAGAAACTGGAGAAAGCACGCAGCCTGCTGATCTCCACCTCATTGTCGATCAACGAAATCTCACAGATGTGCGGTTACCCGTCGCTGCAATATTTTTATTCGGTGTTCCGAAAGGAGTATGAAAGTACGCCAAAAGAGTACCGGGAGCGTCACAGCGAAGTGATGATGTAGAAAAAAGAGAAAAGAAAACGCCTTCCGATGGAAGGCGTTTTTTTGAATTACATATGTGCGGCGATTAAGCGCTGGTTATCCTGGTACATCGCGAACAGATAGTTGTTATAGCTCTGTCCCTTGGTCGAATAACCTTTCAGCTTGTGGATCATCGTGCTAGCCGTCACTTCCTGATCCGCTTTACGCAGCTGAGCGCGCGATTTACGGAACGATGAGTAGGCCGGATGCGTGTTCAGATTCACCACGTAGGCATTCACGGAATCTTTCACCGATTCAAACTGAGAATAACCTTTCACCTTACCTGGTGCATTGTTACAACGACCCTTGATACATTTCATACCAAACAGGTTGTTGTTGTTACGCGCCAGTTTCGAGGTACCCCAGCCACTTTCGGCTGCAGCCATGGTCGCAACCATGCTCCCCGGGATAATGTCGACACGCTCTAAGAGAGAGTTCCACGGCACACGGCGCGTGTTACCGTTCCAGCTCACCTTGTAGCGTTTGGTGATATCTTTCAGACGCGCGCGTTCTGATGGCGACCAACGGCTGTCGTACTGTTTAGCAATCAACCAGTTACGATCCGCAGTAATCGCGGCGTTTTGACTTGTGATGTAAGGCATTACCGTCCGGAGAAACGCTTTTTTCCTTGGTGTTCCGGAAGGGTATTTTCGCAAATCAGGAAGTGAACTACTCTTTGCACTATTGCGAGAATACTCTTGTTTACTGCTAACCTTACTACTTGTCGTCTTTATTACGTGGGCTTTCTTACTCGTTGTATCCGTGTGCGTCTTCGCAAGCACCTCACCCGAAAATGCCATGGTGAGTAACATGAGTATCGCGGCCCCATATCGTCGAATGGGAGTCGATATCATTAGGTCTCCTGGTCGGATATAAACATTCCAACACCTTATTTTTTTCACAAATTTGAGAGCGGAATCTCAAATCATAACAAAAATAGACTGCAAGAGCACGTATAGAAATAGTCCAATTCCGAAACTATGTCACCTGAAACCTGCTCACATAAGCATCAATTCTGAAAAATTGTGCGCGAACTCGCAGATAACTTCCTAATTTTGCGCGGGATCACTCATCCTCACGCGTCATCCTTGCAGAAAGCCCCGGGGGATGAGTTTTTACCCAACACCTGATGGCACACTGGTCAAAAATGCCGCGACAGGAAAATGGAATGAAACGCACCGCATTAGCTTTTCTGATGTTACCCGCACTGGCTCATGCTGACTGGTCATCACCGGGTTTCAACGCCTTTAGCGCCGAAGGCACCGGGATATTCACCAGCCAGGCAAAGCTTGCGAAGGGTACTCGCCCTCTTACGCTGAGTTTTGACAACACGTGCTGGCAGCCAACGGATGCGATAAAACTCAATGAGATGCTGTCGCTTAAAAAATGTGACGGCACGCCGCCGCAGTGGCGACTGTTCCGCGACGGCGAGTATCAGATGCGTGTCGATACCCGCTCCGGTACGCCCACAATGATGCTGACTATTCAAAGCGCAGCGGAACCGTCGGTTGCAAACGTTACCCGCCAGTGTCCGAAGTGGGACGGTAAGCCCCTGACGCTTGAAGTTGGCAACGATTTCCCGGAAGGATCGGTGGTCCGTGATTTCTACAGCAAACAGACTGCAACAGTGCAGAATGGAAAAATCACCCTGCAACCCGCCGCCAACAGCAACGGCCTGCTGCTGCTTGAACGCGCCGAAACCGACAAACCTGCGCCGTTTAGCTGGCAAAACGCCACCGTCTATTTCGTGCTGACTGACCGCTTTGTCAACGGCGATCCCTCTAACGATAACAGCTATGGACGCCACAAAGATGGCCTGGAGGAGATCGGCACCTTCCACGGTGGCGATCTCAAGGGGCTTACAACCCGGCTCGATTATTTACAGCAGCTGGGCGTGAATGCGCTCTGGATAAGCTCCCCGCTGGAGCAGATCCACGGCTGGGTTGGCGGTGGCACCAAAGGTGACTTCCCCCACTACGCCTATCATGGCTACTACACCCAGGACTGGACCACGCTTGATGCCAACATGGGCACCGAAGATGATTTACGCCACCTTGTCGATGAAGCGCATAAACGCGGTATCCGCATCCTGTTTGATATCGTCATGAACCACACGGGTTACGCGACGCTCGCAGACATGCAGGCGTTCCAGTTTGGGGCCCTTTATCTGCAGGGTGATGAACTGAAAAAAACGCTGGGCGAGCACTGGACGGACTGGAAGCCGGGAGCAGGCCAAAGCTGGCACAGCTTCAACGATTACATCAACTTCAGCGACAAAGCCGCCTGGGAAAAATGGTGGGGTAAAAAGTGGATCCGCACCGACATTGGCGATTATGACAATCCCGGCTTCGACGATTTAACCCTGTCGCTGGCGTTCCTGCCGGACCTGAAAACGGAGTCGACGACCCCTTCCGGTTTACCTAATTTCTATCAACATAAACCCGATACCCACGCGAAGGCCATTTCGGGCTACACCCCGCGTGATTACCTGACCCACTGGCTCAGCCAGTGGGTACGTGACTATGGCATTGACGGTTTCCGTGTGGATACGGCAAAACACGTGGAACTCGAGGCCTGGCAGCAGTTGAAAGATCAGGCAAGCCAGGCGCTGGCAGCCTGGAAAGGCGCGAACCCCGCCAAAAAACTCGACAATACCCCGTTCTGGATGACCGGCGAGTCATGGGGCCACGGCGTGATGCAAAGCGATTATTACCGCCACGGGTTTGACGCGATGATCAACTTTGATTATCAGGAGCAGGCAGCAAAAGCGGTCGGTTGTCTGGCGGACATCGACCTGACCTGGCAGCAGATGGCGGAAAAACTGCAAAGCTTCAATGTCCTGAGCTATCTCTCGTCACATGACACACGCCTTTTCCGTGAAGGCGGCCAGCGTGCCGCAGAGCTGCTCCTGCTCGCCCCGGGCAGCGTACAAATTTACTACGGAGATGAATCCGAGCGGCCATTCGGACCGACAGGGTCCGATCCATTACAGGGCACCCGCTCGGATATGAACTGGCAGGACGTGACGGGCAAGCAGGCATTAACCGTCGCCCACTGGCAGGTTCTGGGCCAGTTCCGCGCCCGTCATCCCGCAATAGGTGAAGGCAAACAAACCACGCTCTCGCTGAAAGAAGGCTACGGCTTCGTTCGCGAGCACAATGGCGATAAGGTCATGGTGGTGTGGGCGGGTAATCAATAACGACGCAAACCGGTTCCCTCTCCCCCTCCGGGAGAGGGATATTTCACCAGAACAATCCACTACCTAAATACCTTCCCACCACATAAAACAACAATCCAGACCGCATCTCTCGATTTGCACCAGCACGGTGCTAGCGTTATGGTTACCCACTTTCAAAATAAGCTCGACAGATCACCTGCTATGACGTTTTCACTTTTCGGCGACAAATTCACCCGCCATTCAGGCATTACTCGCCTGATGGAGGACCTCAACGACGGGCTGCGCACACCAGGCGCCATCATGCTCGGCGGCGGAAACCCGGCTCAAATCCCGGAGATGAACACCTATTTTCAGACGCTGCTGGCTCAGATGCTGGAAAGCGGGAAAGCAACCGATGCGCTTTGCAACTACGATGGCCCGCAGGGTAAAACCGAACTGCTGACACTGCTTGCTGAAATGCTGCGCAAAGAGCTGGGTTGGGATATCGAACCACAGAATATTGCACTGACAAACGGCAGTCAGAGCGCATTTTTCTACTTGTTTAATCTGTTCGCAGGCCGTCGCGCCGACGGCACTACCAAAAAAGTGCTGTTCCCGCTGGCGCCAGAGTACATCGGCTATGCCGATTCCGGCCTCGAAGAGGATCTGTTCGTCTCGGCGCGCCCGAATATTGAGCTGCTGCCAGAAGGCCAGTTCAAATATCATGTCGACTTTGAACATCTGCATATTGGTGAAGAGACGGGCATGATCTGCGTATCACGTCCAACCAACCCAACGGGCAACGTCATCACCGACGACGAACTGATGAAGCTGGATGCGCTGGCGAATCAGCACGACATCCCGCTGGTGATTGATAACGCTTATGGCGTGCCGTTCCCGGGGATCATCTTCAGCGAAGCACGTCCGCTGTGGAACCCTAACATCGTCCTGTGTATGAGCCTTTCCAAGCTGGGTCTGCCGGGCAGCCGTTGCGGGATTATCATCGCCAATGAAAAAATCATCACCGCCATTACCAACATGAACGGCATTATCAGCCTTTCCCCGGGGGGAATCGGCCCGGCGATGATGTGCGAAATGATCAAACGTAATGACCTGCTGCGCCTGTCAAACGAGGTTATCAAGCCGTTCTATTACCAGCGGGTACAGGAAACGATCGCCATTCTTCGCCGCTACTTACCGGAAGAACGCTGCCTGATCCACAAACCTGAAGGGGCAATTTTCCTGTGGCTGTGGTTTAAGGATCTGCCGATCACCACCGAGCTTCTCTACCAGCGCCTGAAAAAGCGCGGCGTGTTGATGGTGCCGGGTGATTACTTCTTCCCGGGTCTGGATAAGCCGTGGCCGCATACGCATCAGTGCATGCGCATGAACTACGTGCCCGATCCGGAGAAAATCGAAGCGGGCGTGAAAATTCTCGCCGAAGAGATTGAGTACGCCTGGCGCGAAGATAGCCAGTAACGCGTTACGCCAGATTATGCAGCCGTTCGGTGCGTAATCTGGCGGGGTCAACGCAGCGCAGCGCGTGGGTTGGACACGCCTCCACACAGGCGGGTCCAGCCTCGCGATCTGCGCACAAATCACATTTCACCGCCTGAACGCGGTTCCCCACTCGCTGAACCTGCATTGCCCCAAACGGGCACGCTACCACACAACTTTTACAGCCAATACAGCGCGCCGGCTCCACCCGCCAGGCACCCGCGGTGTGGCGAATCGCCTGTGTCGGACAAACAGTGGCACAAGGGGCATCTTCACACTGATGACAGCCCACAGCCGTAGTGAATGCACCGCCTTTGACCACCCGAATGCGGGGCGCAAACGCGCCTGCAGAAAGCATTCCCTGATGCGACACCACGCAGGCCACTTCGCAGGTACGGCAGCCAATGCATTTTTCCGTATCAGCCAGGATAAATCGGTTCATCTGTCACGCTCCGCGCACGTTAAAACCCAACTCTTTTGAGATAGCCTCTGCCGTTTCCCGCAGCGGTTTCAGCAGGTTTTTTTCACCAATTTGCTTCATGCGGGACGTCGAGAGCGAAATGGAGATCGCGTACGGCACGCGGCCATGAATATCAAACACCGGTACGGCAAGACAGGAGACGCCCAGCTCGTTCTCTTCTTTATCCATCGCCATGCTGTGCTCGCGGATTTCCGCCAGCTCGTCATACATCGCGCTCAGCTCGGTAATCGTGTTGCGGGTGAGCGGCTGGATCTGCTCCTGATGGCTCTGCCAGTAGCTCGCCACATAGTCCTGATGACCAAACGCCATGTAGATTTTGCCCATCGCCGAACAATAAAGCGGCATATGCTGACCGATGTAAGCGCGCGTGCGCAGCATACCGGTTGTGGGCTCCAGCTTATAAATCAGAATGGCGTGATCGTCCTCGCGGCTTGAGAAGTTCACCGTCTCACCGGTGGCGATATTCAGCGTCTCAAGGTGCGGGGCCGCCACGTGAATGATATTCAGCGACGACAGCGCCTTTTGCCCGACGGCGATAAATTTGGTGGTCAGGCGGTAGCTGCCCGCCGCAGGCGCCGGGGTAACGTACCCGCACGACTGTAACCCCTGCAGTAAGCGGTGCACGGTGCTTTTATTCAGCCCTGCCAGTTCCGATAAATGGGCCAACGGACACCCGTTCGGGTAGTTGCTGAGGATCTCAATCAGCATCAGGCCGCGAAACAAGCTCTGGCTACCTGCTGGCCTCTCTTTTTCTTGCGTCATTTCGCTCTCTTTCGTGCTCATCCAATGGCTCCTTTTTATCGCGTCCTGATGGTAGCGCAAAGTGTGGTTCAGTTCACGATCTCAACAGAAAAAACACAACCAGTTGATTTTAATCGATTTTGAAAATCATGAATGTCGTTGATCTGGCAAAATTTGATCGCTATATTTGAAATCAAATTTCGCATAGTGAAATTTAGCGATAAAAAAGCACTCGCACTTGCCCCGACAAAAACAGGAGAACAGGGATGAAAGTGACCTTTGAAGAGTTAAAAGCGGCGTTCAGGCGGGTCCTGGTCGATCGCGGCGTAAAAGCGGACACCGCCGACGCATGCGCGGAGATGTTTGCCCGCACCACGGAATCGGGCGTCTATTCACACGGGGTTAACCGCTTCCCTCGTTTCATTCAGCAGCTTGATGCCGGCGACATCATTCCTGATGCCCAGCCAACACGGGTGACCTCGCTGGGTGCCATCGAACAGTGGGATGCCCGACGTTCGATTGGCAACCTGACGGCGAAAAAGATGATGGATCGCGCCACCGAACTGGCCGCCGACCACGGTATCGGCCTTGTGGCACTGCGAAACGCCAACCACTGGATGCGCGGCGGCAGCTACGGCTGGCAGGCTGCAGAGAAGGGGTACATCGGGATCTGCTGGACTAACTCCATTGCCGTGATGCCAGCCTGGGGCTCGAAAGCGTGCTGCATCGGCACTAACCCTCTGATCGTGGCGATTCCGTCTACGCCGATCACAATGGTCGATATGTCGATGTCAATGTTCTCCTACGGCATGCTGGAAGTGAATCGCCTGGCCGGACGCACGTTGCCGGTGGATGGGGGGTTTGACGATGAAGGGCACCTCACCAGAGAACCTGGTGTGATCGAGAAAAACCGCCGCATTCTGCCGATGGGCTACTGGAAAGGATCGGGCTTATCCATCGTCCTCGACATGATCGCAACCCTGCTCTCCAACGGATCCTCCGTTGCGGAAGTGACCCAGGACAACAGCGACGAATATGGCGTGTCACAAATCTTTATCGCCATCGAGGTCGATCGTTTGATCGACGGACCCACCCGCGATGCCAAACTGCAGCGCATCATGGATTTTATCATCAACGCCGAGCGGGCTGATGACAACGTCGCGGTTCGACTGCCGGGTCATGAATTCACACGTCTGCTCGAAGAGAACCGCCGCAACGGCATCACCATTGACGACAGCGTGTGGGCGAAAATCCAGTCTCTGTAAGGAGTGGGTCATGATTTTAGGACATATTTCGCAGCCAAATCCGTGTCGCCTGCCGCGGGCGATAGAGAAAGCACTCGATTTTCTGCGCACCACGGATTTCACGGCGCTGGCACCTGGCGTGGTGGACATTGACGGACGTAACATTTTTGCTCAGGTGCTCGACCTCACCACCCGGACGTGGGATGAAAACCGTCCCGAAGTGCACCGTCGCTATCTGGACATTCAGTTTCTGGCATGGGGTGAAGAGAAAATCGGTGTCGCCATTGATACCGGCAATAACGAAATAAGCGAATCACTGCTGGAACAGCGGGATATTATTTTTTATCACGGCAGCGAAAATGAATCCTTTATAGAAATGACGCCCGGCACGTACGCCATATTTTTTCCGCAGGATGTTCACCGTCCTGCCTGCATTAAAAATAAGGCATCGGCAATTCGTAAAATTGTGGTGAAAGTAGCAATCAGCGAAATAGATTAATTTTCTGAATTCTATTGGGAATGCGAAATGACTAACACCGGTTTTATAATTGGTGCGTACCCCTGCGCACCCTCGTTTCACCAGCAAGGGGAACAAGAAGAGCGGGACTTCTGGCGAGCGCTTTCCGACACGCCAGATATTCGCGGGCTGGAGCAACCGTGTCTTGAGGATCTCCATCCGTTGGGTGACGTATGGCTGTTCCGCCATGCGCCGCCGCGGCACAAATGGCGCGTTTGGCCTGGCCTCTGCCGATGAAGAACAGCGCAAAGCCTGCGTTGACTATTACCGCCATCTGCTGCGAAAGATTGATGCCATCAATACTCGCTTTCCAGGCAAAATTATCGCCCTGGAGATGCAGGCCGCGCCGCAGGCGGGAAACCCGTCTGTTGAACAAGCTACCGCTGCGTTTTCCCGTTCTGTACGTGAAATCACCTCATGGGACTGGTCATGCGACCTGGTGCTTGAACACTGCGATGCCATGACCGGCCCCGCGCCACGCAAGGGGTTTTTGCCCTTAGCGCAGGTGCTTGAGGTGGTGAAAGAAACGGATATCAGCGTATGCATTAACTGGGCGCGGTCGGCTATAGAAGGACGCAATACCACGCTGCCGCCTGAACATGTTAAAGCGGCACTTGAGGCCGGGAAGCTGGGCGCACTGATGTTCTCCGGAACCTCCACTCGCGGGGCCTACGGCGAATGGCAGGATCTGCATGCGCCATTTTCCCCGTTCTGCGCCGACAGTTTAATGACCACCGAACAGGTAAAAGCACTTTTTACTGCGGCGAGCGCCGCAACATTGAAATTCTCCGGTATTAAATTACTGGAAATAAATGCTAATGCTAACGTCAGTCATCGCATCGCTATTTTGCGCGACGGCATTAGTGAAATGAAAAAAGCAACGCAATAACAATAAAAATCTTATTCCGGTTACATTCACTGAGATATTAAATATGAATATTTCTACTCATGCTCTACAAGCGGATATTCCGCGTCAGCGCTGGTTAAGAATCATTCCGCCTATTCTTATCGCCTGTATTATTTCATATATGGACCGCGTGAATATCGCATTTGCGATGCCAGGCGGTATGGATGAAGAGTTAGGTATCTCTGCCACCATGGCAGGCCTGGCGGGTGGGATCTTCTTTATCGGTTATCTGTTCCTGCAGGTGCCCGGCGGCAAGATTGCCGTGCATGGCAGCGGTAAGAAGTTTATTGGCTGGTCACTGGTTGCCTGGGCGGTGATTTCGGTCCTGACCGGCGTTGTGACCAACCAGTATCAACTGTTGGCACTGCGCTTCTTACTCGGTGTGGCAGAAGGCGGGATGCTGCCTGTGGTGCTCACGATGATCAGTAACTGGTTCCCGGATGCCGAACGCGGCCGCGCCAATGCGATTGTCATCATGTTTGTTCCCATTGCGGGGATCATCACCGCGCCCCTGTCGGGCTGGATTATCACCGCACTCGACTGGCGCTGGCTGTTCATCATTGAAGGGCTGATGTCCATTGTGGTGCTGGTGCTCTGGGTATTCACCGTCTACGACCACCCGCAGGAGGCTCGCTGGATCTCCGAGGCCGAGAAAAATTATCTGATACAAATGCTGGCCGCAGAACAGCAGGCTATTGCCGGAAAAGCGGTGAAAAATGCCTCGCTGAGTGCGGTTCTGTCCGACAAAACCATGTGGCAGCTGATTGCCCTGAACTTCTTCTACCAGACCGGGATTTACGGTTACACCCTCTGGCTGCCGACCATTCTCAAAGAGCTGACGCATACCAGCATCGGCCAGGTGGGAATGCTCGCCATCCTGCCTTATGTCGGCGCCATTGCGGGCATGTTCCTGTTCTCCTCACTGTCTGACCGTACCGGCAAGCGCAAGCTGTTCGTCTCCCTGCCGCTGATTGGCTTCGCGCTCTGCATGTTCCTCTCCGTGGCGTTGAAAGAGAACATCTGGCTGGCCTATGCCGCGCTGGTGGGCTGTGGCTTCTTCCTGCAGTCCGCTGCGGGTGTGTTCTGGACGATTCCGGCGCGCCTGTTCAGCGCAGAGATGGCCGGTGGCGCTCGCGGCGTGATTAACGCCCTGGGTAACCTCGGTGGGTTCTGCGGCCCTTACGCGGTGGGCGTGCTGATTACCCTCTACAGCAAAGATGCCGGGGTGTACTGCCTCGCGGTTTCGCTGGCGCTGGCCTCGCTGCTCGCCCTGATGCTACCGGCGAAATGCGATGCCGGAGCGGAACCCAACCCCGGCGTGAACCCGCATAAGCACGCAGCCTGATCCCCCCGCCCTCTCCTGAAGAGAGGGCGTAAGACAAGAGAGTCAACGATGAGTGAAAAAGAGCCCTTCTGGCTGGGTATCGATTGTGGCGGAACGTATCTGAAAGCCGGTCTGTACACCAGCCAGGGCCAGGAAGTCTGTATTGAGCGCCGCGCGGTTGCCACACTCAGCCCACACGCAGGCCACGCTGAGCGGGATATGCACCAACTCTGGCAGCAGTGCCACACCACCGTCGCCCTGCTGCTTAAGAAGGCCGGCATCGGCGGCGCACAAATCAAAGGCGTCGGGATATCGGCTCAGGGTAAAGGACTGTTTTTACTGGACAAGCATGACCAGCCCCTCGGCAACGCCATGCTCTCCTCTGACCGCCGGGCGCTGGAGATTGTACAGCGCTGGCAGCAGGACGGTATTCCTGAAAAGCTTTATCCGCATACGCGCCAGACGCTATGGACGGGGCATCCCGCCTCCCTCCTGCGCTGGGTGAAAGAGAATGAACCGCACCGTTATCAGCAGATTGGCTGTGTGATGATGGCGCACGACTACCTGCGCTGGTGCCTCACCGGCGTTAAAGGGTGTGAAGAGAGCAACATCTCTGAATCCAATCTCTACAACATGAACACCGGGCAGTACGATCCGCAGCTCACACGCTGGCTCGGCATCGATGAAATTGACGGCGCACTGCCGCCGATCGTCGGTTCAGCAGAAATGTGCGGGGAAATCACCGCTCAGGCCGCCGCCCTGACCGGTCTCGCAGCGGGTACACCCGTTGTAGGGGGGCTGTTTGATGTGGTTTCCACCGCGATCTGCGCCGGGTTACATGACGACAGCACGCTCAACGCCGTGATGGGCACCTGGGCTGTCACCAGCGGGATCGCCAACGGTATAGGCCATAACGAGCCGTATCCCTATGTGTATGGGCGCTACGTTCATCCGCAGCACTACATCGTTCACGAAGCCAGCCCCACCTCGTCCGGTAACCTCGAATGGCTGACCACACAGTGGGGCGACATGTCATTCGATGCGATCAACCAGGCCGTGGCCAGCCTGCCGAAAGCCGGAAGCGATCTGCTCTTCCTGCCGTTCCTCTATGGCAGCAACGCCGGGCTGGAGATGACCTGCGGGTTTTACGGCATGCAGGCCCTGCACACCCGCGCACATCTGTTGCAGGCGGTCTATGAAGGTGTGGTCTTCAGCCACATGACCCATCTTAACCGCATGCTAGCGCGCTTCACGCACGTGCAGGCATTGCGCGTAACCGGCGGCCCTGCCCATTCAGATGTGTGGATGCAAATGCTCGCGGACGTCAGCGGTCTGGCAATAGAACTGCCCCAGGTCGAAGAGACCGGCTGTTCCGGCGCGGCGCTGGCCGCGCTGGTGGGTACCGGCGTTTATCCCGATTTCCGCACCGCGCAGCAGGCTGTCAGACATCACATTCGCGTCATCACACCCGACAAGCATGCCCATGCGGCCTACCAGCGCAAGTATCAGCGCTACCAGCTACTGATTTCAGCACTACAGGGCTATCACGCCCATGTTAAGGAGCACGACCTATGAGCCGACCATTACTGCAGCTGGCGCTCGACCATACCTCACTTCAGGCCGCACAGCGCGACGTCGAGCGGCTTGCGGATCACGTCGATATCATCGAAGCAGGCACCATTTTGTGTCTCACCGAAGGGGTTAATGCCGTACGCGCACTGCGCCAGCAGTGTCCGAAAAAAACGATCGTGGCTGACTGGAAAGTGGCCGATGCCGGAGAAACGCTGGCTGAACAGGCGTTTGGCGCAGGCGCGAACTGGATGACCATCATCTGCGCCGCGCCGCTGGCAACCGTCGAGAAGGGTCACGAGGTGGCTCTGCGCTGCGGCGGGGAAATTCAGATGGAGCTGTTTGGTCACTGGACGCTGGATGATGCGCGAGAATGGCACCGTATCGGGGTCACACAGGCCATTTATCACCGTGGGCGCGACGCACAGGCCAGCGGCCAGCAGTGGGGCGAGGCGGATCTCGCCAGCATGAAAGCCCTCTCGGATATCGGCCTGCAGCTCTCGATCACCGGCGGCATTACCCCCGCCGACCTGCCGCTGTTTAAGCAGATCAATGTGAAAGCGTTTATTGCCGGACGGGCACTGACAGGCGCTGCCAACCCACCGAAGGTGGCCCATGCATTCCATTCACACATCCGCGACATCTGGGGGGAGTAACCATGCGTCAGCATCCGTTAGGTATCTACGAAAAAGCGCTGCCGAAAGCGCTCACCTGGCCAGAGCGCCTGGTGCTGGCAAAAAGCTGCGGATTTGATTTTGTCGAGATGTCGATCGATGAAACTGATGAGCGTTTGTCCCGCCTTGAATGGAACACCGCGCAGCGCGCCTCTCTGGTTGAGGCGATGCTGGAAACCGGGGTCGCGATCCCGTCGATGTGTCTGTCAGCCCACCGCCGTTTCCCGTTTGGTAGCCGGGACGAGACCGTCCGCGAGCGCGCCCGCGCCATCATGACCAAAGCCATCCGTCTGGCGCGCGATCTCGGTATTCGCACCATCCAGCTTGCCGGGTATGACGTCTATTACGAAGAACATGACGAAGGTACCCGGCAACGCTTTGCCGAAGGGCTGGCATGGGCCGTGGAGCAGGCCGCCGCCGCGCAGGTCATGCTGGCAGTGGAGATCATGGATACCGCGTTTATGAACTCCATCAGCAAATGGAAAAAGTGGGACGAAATGCTTGCTTCGCCATGGTTCAGCGTTTATCCGGACGTCGGCAACCTGAGCGCGTGGGGTAACGATGTGGCCGCCGAGCTGACGCTGGGCATCGATCGCATCGCCGCCATCCACCTGAAAGATACCCAGCCCGTGACTGAACAAAGCCCCGGACAGTTTCGTGACGTACCGTTCGGTGAGGGGTGCGTCGATTTCGTGGGCATATTTAACACGCTGAATCAGCTCAATTATCGCGGCGCATTTCTGATTGAAATGTGGACTGAAAAAGCCAAAGAGCCGGTACTGGAAATCATCCAGGCACGCCGCTGGATTGAAGCCCGGATGCAGGAAGGAGGGATGACATGTTAGAACAACTCAAAGCCGAGGTCCTGGCGGCAAACCTGGCGCTGCCCGCCCACCAGCTGGTGACTTTCACCTGGGGCAACGTCAGTGAGGTGGATCGTGAACGCGGCCTGCTGGTGATTAAACCCTCCGGCGTGGAGTATGACGTGATGTCCGCAGAGGATATGGTGGTGGTGGACATTGCCACGGGCCAGGTGGTCGAGGGGGTTAAAAAACCCTCTTCCGACACACCAACCCACCTGGCGCTGTATCGCCGTTACCCTGAAATTGGCGGCATTGTGCATACCCATTCCCGCCACGCCACTGTCTGGGCGCAGGCAGGGCAGGATTTACCGGCATGGGGTACCACGCACGCTGACTATTTTTATGGTGCGATCCCCTGCACGCGGTTGATGACCCCGGCTGAAATTGCGGGTGAATACGAATACCAGACCGGCGAAGTCATCATCAAAACCTTTGAGGAGCGCGACGTAAACCCGATGCAGATCCCGGCGGTGCTGGTGCATTCTCACGGCCCGTTCACCTGGGGAAAAAATGCGGCCGATGCGGTACATAACGCTGTGGTGCTGGAAGAGTGCGCCTTTATGGGGCTGTTTTCACGCCAGCTTGCGCCACAGCTACCGACGATGCAGCAGGAACTGCTCGATAAACATTACCTGCGCAAGCATGGAGCAAATGCCTACTACGGGCAGTGATCACCCGGAATTAATATGCTCCTTACAGTACCGCCGTTTCCAGACGGCGGGCGTTAAGCCGGTATGCTTTGAAAATATCTGCCGGAAATACCCGACATCATTAAAACCGCAGCGGGTTGCCACTTCGGTCAGGGACGCGGAGTCGTTCAGCAACAGCTTTTCTGCCGCCCTGACGCGCTGGCGATGGATCGCCTCCGTCAGGGTTAAGTGAAAGGTCCGGCGAAATACGCGTCCCAGATAATCGGCATTGCAGTGCAAGGCTTTTGCCAGTTGCGATGTGGAAAGCGGCAGATGAAACTGCGTGCGAATAAGCTGTTTTGCCTTCCATGCCATGGCCGCGCCGGCTTCATCGGCTCTGTCTTCATAACCTGAAGAGATCGACACTTGCTGTAAAATCAGCAGCAAAATCATTTCCAGCGCCACGCTTCGCTGTAATTTTTCCTGCTCACTCAGGAATTGCCGGAATAGCGCAATCACATATTGAGCATCGCGCACGCAGCAATGTTGTTCAATGGCCACCGGAAAAGCATGTGGCAAAGGCGACGATTGTGCTTCGACCTCAAAATGCAGCCAGTAGAACCGCAGGTCCGCCGGGAAATCTTCTGTCCCCACGTGTCGACGCGCCGGCCAGAGCAGTAAGCTCTCTCCCGCTTTCACTTCAAAGAGCGTGTTTTCTTCCTGGATCGTTAATGTCCCTTTTTTGACGAAGATAATCTCCCACGAGGTTAATTTGCGCGCCGGATGCCGGCCCACGCCCCGGGAAATAAAGAGCCCACCATTTTGCACTTTGATCGGAAGCGCTATGGATAATTCAAGCATGGATATTCACCATTCCGCTCTGATTGCCATTAATATTCATCTTATGCTTTGATTATTAATGAATATCTTCCTGCCTTCCCGATCGAAATCACAAATTTATCATCAGGTCGGAATCGTCACCTTTTTATACTTTTCCCTTCCCTTGTTGGCCTGAGCGTTCGGTGCAGAATGAATGGGGTACCTTGCATAAATACGATAAAAATCGATTACCGAGGAGTTACCTCATGACTTCCACACCGATTACAGAATCACAGGTCGTACAAGGGGCAATGGATGACCGCCTGTCAGTCCGCGAAAAAATTGGCTACGGCCTGGGTGACGCGGGTGGCACGGTCATTACCTGCCTGATCATGAATTTTCTTACCTTCTTCTACACCGACGTTTTTGGTCTGACGCCTGCGCTCGTTGGCACGCTGTTTATTGCCCTGCGCGTGTTTGATGCCATTTCCGATCCGGTGATGGGGGTGATTGCCGACCGAACACAAAGCCGTTGGGGGCGTTTTCGCCCGTGGCAGCTGTGGGTGGCGCTTCCTGTCGGGGTTATCGGTGTACTGACCTTCACCGTGCCTGACGCCAGCATGGGGGTGAAAATCGCCTGGGCGTTTGGTACCTATCTGCTGTTGTCAGTGGGCTATACCGCCATCAACGTGCCCTACTGCGCGCTGATCAACACCATGACCACCCGCCACAGCGAGGTCATCTCCTGCCAGTCATGGCGCTTTGTGCTGTGCGGTGTGGCGGGCTTTTTGGTCTCTGTTGGCCTGCCGTGGCTGGTCGCAGCGCTGGGCGAGGGCAACGCCGCGCGAGGCTATCAGCTCGGCGTTGGGGTGTTGTGCGCCATCGCCGTGGTGATGTTCCTCTGCTGCTTCTTCTGGGTGCGTGAGCGCGTCCCGCTGGCGCTGATGGGCAAATTCACCTTACGCGAGCATCTGGCCGGCCTGCGCAACAACGATCAGCTCCTGCTGATGCTGGTGATGTCATTCCTGCTGATCAACGTCTTCAACATTCGTGGCGGCGGCTACATGTACTTCATCACCTACGTGCTCCAGGGCAGTACCGCTTATACCTCGCTGTTCTTCACGATGGTGACCTTTGCCGCCATTCTCGGCGCGGTGATCGTGAATCCCCTTTCTCGCCGGATTGATACCGTCAAACTCTATTACTACACCAACCTCGTGCTGGCCGCGCTCGCGGCGGGAATGTGGTTTCTGCCAGGCGGTCCGGCTCATCAGACGCTCTGGCTGATCGTTATTCTGAGTAACGGCGTCATTCTCGGTTTTACCCTGCCCCTGCACTTCTCGCTGATGGCATTTGCAGATGACTATGGTGAGTGGAAAAACGGGGTACGTTCATCTGGCATGAACTTCGCTTTTAATCTGTTTTTCATCAAGCTCGCCTGGGCGTCCAGCGCCGGGATCATCAGCCTGGTGTTTATCGCCGTCGCCTACCAGCCGGGCGCGGGCAACCAGACGCCAGCCTCGTTGCAGGGAATTACTGCGATGGAGACACTGCTCCCCGCCCTTTTCCACCTGCTGCTGGCGGTCTCAATCCGCTGGTGCAGACTCAACAATCCCATGATGTCGCGCATTGCCAGCGATCTGCGCCAGCGTCACGTATCGTCCTGAGGAGAATGACATGTCCATAATGGAAGCCGACCTGCACACACTGAACATCAACGACCCGTTTCTCGGCCAGTATCAGCGGCTGGTGCGTGATGTGGTGATCCCCTACCAGTGGGATGCGCTAAACGATCGCGTTACCGAAGCCGAACCGAGTCACGCCATCACCAACTTCCGCATTGCGGCTGGGCTGGAACAGGGGGAGTTCTATGGAATGGTGTTTCAGGACAGCGACGTGGCGAAATGGCTGGAAGCCGTCGCGTGGTCGTTGTGCCAGAAGCCCGACCCGGAAAGTGAAAAAACCGCCGATGAGGTAATTGAGCTGATTGCGGCGGCACAGTGTGACGATGGCTATCTCAACACCTACTTTACGGTGAAAGCACCCGGCGAGCGCTGGACGAACCTTGCCGAATGCCACGAACTGTACTGTGCAGGACATATGATTGAAGCCGGCGTGGCCTATTTTCAGGGGACCGGAAAACGCCGTCTGCTGGAGGTGGTATGCAAACTGGCGGACCATATCGACCGGGTCTTTGGCCCCGGCGAGGAGCAGCTTCACGGTTATCCGGGCCATCCGGAAATTGAGCTGGCGCTTATGCGGCTTTACGACGTCACTCAGGAACCACGTTACCTGGCCCTTGTGAAATATTTTATCGACACGCGCGGCACGCAGCCTCATTTCTACGATATCGAATATGAGAAACGGGGCCGGACATCGTACTGGAACACGTACGGCCCGGCGTGGATGGTCAAGGACAAAGCCTATAGCCAGGCGCATCAACCGCTTGCCGAACAACACACCGCCATCGGACACGCGGTTCGATTTGTCTATCTGATGGCGGGCATGGCGCATCTTGCTCGCCTGAGTCATGACGAGGGTAAACGCCAGGACTGCCTGCGGCTGTGGAATAACATGGCCCAGCGACAGCTCTATATTACCGGCGGGATCGGCTCGCAAAGCAGTGGCGAAGCCTTCAGCAGCGATTACGATTTGCCTAACGATACGGTATATGCCGAAAGCTGCGCCTCCATTGGCCTGATGATGTTTGCCCGCCGGATGCTGGAGATGGAAGCGGACAGCCAGTACGCCGACGTGATGGAGCGTGCCTTATACAACACGGTACTGGGCGGCATGGCGCTGGACGGTAAACATTTCTTCTATGTGAACCCGCTGGAGGTACACCCTAAAACGCTGGCATTTAATCATGTCTACGACCACGTTAAGCCGGTTCGCCAGCGCTGGTTCGGCTGCGCCTGTTGCCCGCCCAATATCGCCCGCGTGCTCACTTCGCTGGGCCACTATCTCTATACCGTTCGTCAGGACGCGCTCTTTATCAACCTCTATGTGGGGAACGACGTCGCCATACCGGTAGATGAGGGTACCTTACAGCTACGGATTAGCGGTGATTATCCATGGCAGGAAGAGGTCAACATCGAGATCACCTCACCTGTTCCGGTGACCCACACGCTGGCACTACGTTTACCAGACTGGTGCACAAGCCCGGCCGTGTCACTGAACGGCGAAAGGGTCACGGGTGATGTCTCCCGGGGGTATCTGTACCTCACCCGCCGCTGGCAGGAGGGAGATACCCTTACGCTGACCTTACCCATGCCGGTCCGCCGCGTGTACGGTAACCCGCTGGTACGCCAGCAGGCCGGCAAAGTCGCGCTGCAGCGTGGCCCGCTGGTCTACTGCCTGGAAGAGGCCGACAATGGCGCGAACCTGCATAACCTCTCCCTGCCTGAGCAGAGCGAATTTCGGGTCTTTGAAGGAAAAGGGATCTTTGCGCACAAGATACTGATTCAGGCGGAGGGCATCGCGCGTCACGCTGATGAGAAAGGCACGCAGGCACTGTGGCAGTACGATCGCGCCCCGGTGCAGCGCCAGCCCCGGACGTTGACCTTTATTCCGTGGTTCAGCTGGGCAAACCGGGGAGAAGGGGAAATGCGGATTTGGGTGGATGAGGCCTGAAGACATCTGTCCTGTCAGCCTCACCCCAACCCTTTCCCACAGGCGCGGGAGATAAAAACCGAGGCCGGGTAGGCAATCGCCACCCGGCTTTAGATCAGAAACGCCAGGACATGCCGGTCATCAGCGCGAAACTGTCTTCGCGGTCGATCATCGGACTGTTCTTCACGTCGTCAGGTAACACGGTATAGACCGCGCTGGCGTTGATAAACAGATTCTGGGTTAACTGATATTTAGCCGCGAGACCCACATACGGCGTCCAGCTATCACCTGCGGTGTATTCATTGAGGCCTGAGCGGCGAGACTCATTGCCGGATACGCCGTAGTAGTAATCGTTATAGCTTTCGTCGCTGTAGAAAATACCTACCGATGGCGTCAGCGTCAGACGTTCCATCCGAACCGGACGGAAGTATGAGATTTCACCGATCACGCCGCCGCTCTCATCCATCGCATCACCCGAGACCGCCACTTTCAGCGAGCCCCAGTGTTCATGGCGGTAGTACGCCCCGCCGAGAAACGCTGATGCTTTACGCTCATCGAGGTGTTTCATCTGAGCGTCGTCGTTATCTTCAGGATCAAATCGCAGTGGCATCCACGATGCGGTCATGCTGAATTCATTTTTTTCGTCTTTCCACAGGATCCATCCGCCGGTGGTCTGGCGAATATAAAACCGGTCGCCTTCATAGCTAATTAACGGTACCGCCGTGGTATTTTCGTTATATCCTTTATAAGGCGACTCATTAAATACAGCCCCCGCCCCAAGTGAAAAGTCACCAGCCATTGCAGATGATGTTGCAAATAACGTGGCTGCGATGAGTAAATTGTATTTAATAGTCATTACATGTAATCCATTTAGACGCCAAACAAGCGAGGCGAATAATAATGGTTACAAATTTGCCAATGCAACGCTGCAGTTTATATAATATTATATATAAAAACATATAGATGGGTGCGCATGATGAATAAGTTCCAGCTAAAGCCACGCGAGTTAAAAATTATTTCCGTCATCGCAGCCACCCACAGTATTGGCGATGCCGCCGCCCTGCTGGGCATGGCACAGGCTAACGTCAGTAAATACCTTTCTGATTTTGAAACGCGTGTCGGTCTTAAGGTATTTGAGCGCACGACCCGTCAGCTGGCGCTAACCCAGTTTGGCGAAGCGTTACTCCCCTACATTGACGCCACGCTGGATAAAAATAGCCAGCTCATTAATTTCATTGCTGATTATAAGCATGAGAAGCGCGGAAAAGTGACCATTTACGCCCCAACGGGTATCGTGATGTATCTGGCGCGACACGTGATCCATCAGATTGAGGACATCGGTGATATCCGCATCTCGTTAAAAACGTACAACCTGGATCGTAATGAATATTCCGAAGGGGTCTCGTTCCCCGATGATTGCGATATTCTCATTACCTATGCTCAGCCGAAAGATGAAAGTCTGGTCGCCAGTGTGTTAACGAAATATTCCGTCACGGCATTTGCCACAGAAGAATATTTGAAAAACCACCCCTTAACCGGACCTGAAGATTTAATGAATCACTCCTGTATTTTAATAGACTCGATGCTGGTGGATGAGGCGAACATCTGGCGTTTTCGCGTCCACGGTAGTGAGACCGTATATGATTACAGAGTGACCGGAAATTATATTTGCGACAATACGCAGACGGCGCTGGAACTGGCACGAAATAATCTCGGTATTGTTTTTGCGCCGAAAGAAAGCCTGAAAAAAGAGCTTAAGAGTGGTTCTCTGGTTCCCTGCTTCCCCCATCAGGAAGAGTGGTGGCTCGACCTGACGGCGATATTCCGCAAACGTGAATACCAGCCCTGGCGCGTGCAGTACATTCTGGACGGCGTACTGAACTGCCTGCGTCAGCAAATTGCTCAGGCTGCCCAGGGGCAGCCTGAGCTGGATGGTTAGAACAGCCCCAGTGGTTTATCGGAATAACTCACCAGCAGGCATTTCGTCTGCTGATAATGCTCCAGCATCATCTTGTGGGTTTCACGCCCGATGCCCGACTGCTTATAGCCCCCAAAGGCCGCGTGCGCCGGATAAGCGTGGTAGCAGTTGGTCCACACGCGCCCGGCCTGAATGCCCCGCCCCATTTTGTAAGCCAGATTACCGTTGCGGCTCCAGACGCCAGCCCCGAGGCCATACGGCGTATCGTTAGCAATCTCCAGCGCCTCTTCCATCGTTTTGAAGGTGGTGACGGCCAGCACCGGTCCGAAAATTTCCTCCTGGAAGACGCGCATGTTGTTTTTGCCGAACAGGATCGTCGGCTCCAGGTAATACCCGTCCTGCAGATCGCCGCCCAGCATTTTACGCCGACCGCCGGTCAGGACATCCGCCCCTTCTTTCTTGCCGATATCAATGTAGTTGAGGATAGTGTCCATCTGCCCGTGCGAGACCTGCGCGCCCATCTGGGTCACGTTATCAAGCGGGTTACCGCTGCGGATAGACTCGACGCGGCGAATGGCTCGCTCCATAAAGCGCTCATAGATAGACTCCTGCACCAGCGCGCGGCTTGGGCAGGTACAGACTTCACCCTGGTTAAAAGCAAACAGCGCAAAGCCTTCCAGGGCTTTATCGAAGAAGGCATCCTCTTCCTCCATGACGTCGGCGAAGAAAATGTTCGGCGATTTACCGCCCAGCTCCAGGGTCACTGGAATGATGTTCTGGGTCGCGTACTGCATGATCTGCTGACCCACTTCCGTCGACCCGGTAAACGCGACTTTGGCGATCCGTTTTGATGTCGCCAGATATTCCCCTATCTCACCCCCCGCCCCGTTCACCACGTTAATCACGCCTGGCGGGAGAAGGTCGCCAATGACTTCCATCAGCAGCAGGACTGACAGCGGGGTCAGGCGGGCCGGTTTGAGCACAATGCAGTTACCCGCCGCCAGGGCGGGCGCCATTTTCCAGCTCGCCATCAGCAACGGGAAGTTCCACGGAATGATCTGCCCCACCACCCCCAGCGGTTCGTGGAAGTGGTACGCCACGGTGTCGCTGTCTACCTCGCTAATTCCGCCCTCCTGAGCGCGAATACAGGAGGCAAAATAGCGGAAGTGGTCAATGGCCAGCGGCACGTCTGCCGCCATCGTTTCACGGATTGGCTTGCCGTTATCCCAGGTTTCCGCCGTTGCCAGCAGCTCCAGATTCTGTTCCATCCGGTCAGCGATTTTGAACAATATCGCCGCTCTGTCCTGAACAGAGGTATGCCCCCATTTGTCTTTGGCTTTGTGCGCGGCGTCCAGCGCCAGATCGATATCCCCCTTGCCGGAGCTGGCTATCTCACACAGCGGCTGGCCGGTAACGGGCGTCAGATTGGAATAGTATTCGCCGCCGACGGGTGCAACCCAGTCGCCGCCGATAAAGTTTTCATAACGGGGCTTCAGCTTGAGGGGAAAACCATACTCGCCAGGCTGGATACGCGATGAGGGAGGATTGTTTGTCATGACCGTCTCCTTGCTGTTGGTGTACAACAAGGGTAGTTCCGGCTGGCGATTTTCTCGCCAGCCGGTAACGGTGTTTACGACGGGGGTCACGGAGTTTCAGGAAATAATAACGAATCCCGCAATAAATGATCGTTGCCACGACGACGGGTAAAGCCGATGCGGTTGAAATATTCCAGGATCTGAATCGCCAGCTTGCGCCCGACGTTCAGCCGATCGCGGAAATCTGCTGCACAAGTCGTGCCTCGCGCCTGATCCAGCTCGCGGATCAGGTTTGCAAACGCCACAATGCGATCGTTACGGTAATAACGATCTTTCACGATCGCGACGATTAACCCCTGCTGCGCCGCATGGCGCAATACCTGACGCATCACCTGTTCGTCAGTATTCGTTTCACGTGCGAGATCGCGAACCCACCACGGCTTGTCGCCAAACAGCGGGGCCACTTTCTGCCATATCGCCTCTTGCCCGGCGTTGAACCCGGCTTTGTGATCCGGCAGATGCAGCCAGCCGTGGTGGCTTTTTATCAGCCCACTTTCGCGCATGTTTTCAATCAGCAGCAGCACCAGCGCATCGTTTTCCATCGGCAACGCCATGCGTCGCAGGCGTTCACGTCCCGGGCCGGGTTCATCCTGATGCTGTTCATGGTAAGTGGCGAGCGTGGTCAGTACCTTGCGCTGCCAGCATGCTGCGACCGGGGCATTCAGTAAATTGTTACCCGCCTGAATAAAACCGGGCTCCTGGGTCAGCAGGCGTAATCCTTCCGCGCTGAGCTGACGAGCCCATGCGAAATCGCTCAGGTTGACGGCACCGCGCTCAAGATGAACAAGCAACGCGGCTTTATCATCCGCGGCCTGCGCCAGCGCTCCCAGCCATTGCAGATACTCCGGCTTGCGCTTGCCGCGACGCGGCGGGTTGAGCGCTACTACCCGCGCCCCGGCCAGCGTCTCCCGGGCCGAAATGTCACGCAGTACCAGACGGTCATTATCCGCGAGCCACAGTGGCGAATCGAAAACCAGTTCGGCAAGGTCGTTTTCCAGCAGTGACACGCGCCCGGTGATATGGCTGGCCGCGTGGTGGATATGCAGCGGCTGCCATTGGGTCAGCGGCACATGCGTCTGCAGGGCGACGATCGCCCGCTCAGAAGGCTCTGGCGGTACACCGGCCAACAGCCAGTCGCCACGGTTAAGCTTCTCTTTTTCCGCATCGCCCGCAATATTGAGCGCGATCCGCTGCCCGGCATGGGCATGCTCTACGGGCTGGTTCTGCGCATGCAAACCGCGCACACGCATCGGGGCGTTGGCGCCCGTGAGCCATAAGGTATCGCCCACGTTCACTTCACCGCTCAGCGCGGTACCGGTGACCACCAGCCCCGCGCCTTTAACGGTAAAAGCCCGGTCGATCGCCAGACGGAAACGATGATGGCTGGCATGCTCGCGTGAAGTAAGCTGCTGCAAATGGTGGCGAAGTTCGTCAATACCGCGCCCTTCTGTCGCCACGGTAACGAACAATGGCGCATCGGCAAATCCATACTCCCGCAAGGTCGCCTGCACGGTTTCACGCACCGCGTTGAGTCGCGCCTCATCGACGCGGTCAGCTTTGGTCAGCGCAACGGTCAGCTGCGGGTTGCCCGTCAGCTGTAAAATTGCCAGATGTTCACGCGTTTGCGCCATCACGCCGTCATCACAGGCCACCACCAGCAGAGCATGATCGATGCCACCGACGCCCGCCAGCATGTTAGAAAGAAACTTCTCGTGTCCCGGTACATCAATAAAACCCAGCACCCGGCCATCAGGCTGAGGCCAGTAGGCATAGCCCAGATCGATGGTCATGCCGCGTTTTTTCTCTTCCGGCAGACGATCGGCATTCACCCCGGTCAGGGCCTGTAATAAGGTGGTTTTTCCGTGGTCTACGTGACCGGCGGTGGCAATAATCATTTCAACAGCATCTCCAGAAATCGCGCTTCATCTTCAAGACAGCGTAGATCCAGCCACATTCGGCCATCGTAAATGCGCCCGATAACCGGTGCTGGCAAGGCACGCCAGCGCGCCGACAAAGCGTCAAGCTGGCTGCCGCGCCCGTCACGGGGTGTAAACGTGAGCGCCGCGCTGGGCAGCCTGTCCACCGGCAGTGAACCGCTGCCGATCTGCGACTGACAAGCTTCAAGGCGCACGTCAAAATCGGGGTAGTGCGGCGCAATGTGTGGCAAGAGAAGCTCACCCTGGGCGCGAATTGAGGCGGCATCACGGGCCAGCAGGCGCAGCGTGGGCAGACGTTCAGCCAGTTTTTCCGGGTGGAGATAAAGGCGCAGCGTCGCTTCCAGCGCGGCAAGCGTCATTTTATCGGCTCGCAGTGCACGCTTGAGCGGGTGCTGCTGCAGCTTCGCAATAAGCGCACGTTTACCCACGATAATCCCCGCCTGCGGGCCGCCAAGCAGTTTGTCGCCGGAGAAACTCACAAGACTGACGCCCGCCGCAATCATCTCCTGCGGCATGGGCTCTTTTGGCAGACCGTACTGGCTCAGATCGACCAGCGAACCGCTACCGAGGTCGGCCACCACCGGCACACCCAACTCACGGCCCAGCTCCGCCAGCTCCGCCTCTTCAACGGTTTTGGTGAATCCGGCTATCTGGTAATTACTGGTGTGGACCTTCATCAGCAGCCCGGTATTTTCATTCACTGCCGCGCGATAATCTTTTGCATGCGTGCGGTTGGTGGTGCCCACTTCATGCAGGGTACAGCCCGCCTGGCGCATAACATCCGGAATGCGAAACGCACCGCCAATCTCGACCAGCTCGCCACGGGAAACCACCACCTCTTTACCGCTGGCGGTCGCTGCCAGCATTAACAGTACCGCCGCCGCGTTGTTATTCACGATGCAGGCATCTTCCGCGCCGGTCAGCTCGCAGAGCAGGTCTGCCAGCGCCCGATCGCGATGTCCGCGCCCTGCGCCGTCCAGATCGTACTCAAGCGTCACGGGGGAACGCATGGCCTGCACAACTGCAGCGACGGCCTCTTCTGCCTGTTGAGCGCGACCAAGGTTGGTGTGCAGCACGGTTCCCGTCAGGTTGATGACCGGGCGTAACGCGCTTTGTGCTTTCTCCTCGAGCCTCAGTTCCACTTCCTGCCCCCACGCCGCACACCAGTCCGGCAATGCATTTTCTGTCTGAATATGGCTGCGGGCTTCGTCCTGAAGCAGACGTAATATTTCAACCGTCGCGGTATGGCCGAACCGCGCAACGGCAGCATGCACGCGCGGCTCGCGAAGAAGACGGTCGGTTGCAGGGATCTGGCTGTACAGGGAGTGATGAGTGGTCATGAAAGCGCCTGGCGAGTAAATATCATCCCCCCTCCCGACGGGAGAGGGAGTCAACATAAGAAGGGATTGTACCGCCTCCTGCTGCGAAGTGTTATAACCCGCATCAAGCCTTTGGCGGTTCGGTACGGGCAAAGCTCTCGCGCTGAAAGAGTGTTTCTGCAAGCTTCACCAGCAACGGACGGTCGACGCACCAGCCGGGGGAAACGCGGCGGAAATTGAGATAACCGATGGCGCAGGCAATGGCTATCGTCGCCAGGTTCAGACTATCGGGTTGAATTTTTCCCTCCCGGATAAGCTGTTCGCACCAGTCCAGGCTGCGGCTGATTTTTTCACGCTGGCGTAACAGTTCCGTTTCAGACTGCTGGGCGGCGGGTCTTGCCTGCTCGCGTACGGACGTTAACGCCGCATCCATAATACCGTCGGCCAGCGCTTCAATTTGCTTCATTGCCAGCGCCGCGTTTGGATCGGCCGGTAACATCGCCGGGGCCACGCCGAGCAGCTCGATGTACTCCGCAATAATGGGGGAATCAAACCAGTACTGGCCTTCGTCTGTTACCAGCGCCGGCACTTTTCCCAGCGGGTTGTACTGCGCCACACCGTTTTCAGCGTGATAAGGCTGTTCATTGACGAACTCGAATTCAATCCCTTTCTCCAGCAGGAGAATCGAGATTTTTCGCACGAAGGGACTGGTGTAGCTGCCGATAAGTTTCATTGCCTGATCCTTGATGCCGAAAAAAGTCAGTATGGATCAAGCGATGAAAAAAGGGCAGGTATGCGTGTCGCATTCCTGCCCTGAAGGGGTTAGTGATCGAGATAGAGGTAGTGCATCCAGCTGGTCATACGCAGCAGCACCTTACGCATTACCGAGACGTGAGCAAAGTGATCCGAATAGACCGCCACCTGAGCATAAATGCCGTCGGGCAGCGCATCGACATCAGCATTCGGCTCCAGCTCGATAGTGCCTAATACGCCATCGGTGCCAGGGATCACGGTCAGCGACTGCAGCGCACCCTGCGCCTGGTATGACCCCCCCGGCACCACCGGCAGAATACTGGTGAGCTTGCCGGAGAAGACCTGGCCCGGCAGCGCGTTGAAGACCACTTCCGCTTCGTCGCCCGGCTTCAGACGCAGCAGCGAGTTCTGACGGAACTGGGCCACAATCTGGCGTTTCTGTTCAGGAATAAAGACCATGACCGGGCGCAGCGGCAGCGCGGCAGCATAGGTCCCCGGACGAATCAGCACCTGCGTGATATAGCCATTGCTCGGCGCACGCACCACGGTCTGATCCAGGTTGTATTTCGCTTCAGCAAGCTGAGCACGCAGGGAAGCAACCTGGGATTGCTCACCGTTGACCATACTGTCTAACTGACTTTGTATTTGCGTCTGTTCAGCCACCGAGCCTTTTACCAGCGCATCCTGCGCCAGATAGTTTTGCCGTGCGTTGTCGATATCGCTTTCAGAGAACGGGTTAACCTTTGCGCGGCTGCCTTTCAGGTAGCGCTGGTAATCTTTATACAGGCGATCACGTTCAGCAGACACGCGCGTGGTATTGGCGACCGCTTCCGCAAGCTGCGCTTTGAGATTGTCGATGTTGTGCGTGGCGGTGACCAGGTCGGCCTGCAGTCTGTCGACGCGCGCCTGATAGCGGCCCGGATCAAGTTTAAATAACACTTCGCCTTTTTTAATTAGCTGGTTATTTTTATCGGTAACTTCACTCACTACCCCAGTAACCTGCGGCGTAATCGGAATGGAAATAACCGCTTTTTGCGCCGTAAAGGTATAGGGATGGTTATAGTTCATCAACAGGATAAGCCCGGCGACAATAAACACCCCACCTAATGTTGCGGTCGCGAGGGTCCACTGGTTTACCGGAATACGGAATATTTTAAAAATGGCCCAGGCAAAGGCCACATAGGTCAAAATAATCAGCAGATCCATGATTAGTGCTCCAGCGTGTTCTTGTCAGCCGTGGGAGGTACCGCTGCCAGTTTTTGTTCTAATTCGGCCACACGTTTAGTCAGAGCATCCATACCCGGGACCTCATCAGGTTTTGAGATGTGGTTCTGCATCCCCCAGCCGCGATCTTCACGGTACAACGTGGCCCAAATCCACAGGAACGGCCAAATCGCATGGAGCGTAAACAGGCTAATCCATCCCGCCGTATGAATGGCATCCGCATGGGGATGATTCCGTTTTTTGGCCATATTATAAGGAATATCATGGATGGCGATGATTCCGTAAAAAAGAACCAGAAATACAAAAATCAATACGCCCAGCGCAAAATAGTTGAGAAACATATTCTCCTCACTTAAACAACGTCAACTCATTAAATTAATAAAACGGTACGCAACCTAATTAATTTTTTATAAATACGAGGTGTACTTATATTTCAGAGCCGGGGAGTATCGTTTTTTATAATATCTCCATGCAAGTTTATAAGCGTGTCAAAATATATCCTGAATAATAATAGACTTAACCTTACAATATGAGCGTAACGTACCTTATTGCTTTTCGCCATACCACACATGAAAAGTCATTTTTTAGCTTTATGTGTGACTTCATGACATCCTGGCGTTGAATCGCCAGGCAGAATTTGTCGCCGATCACATCCGGAGAATTCTGCATAAAAATTTTTTGTGAAATTAGTCACAATCCAGAAACAAACTCACGACAACCAAATGTGATTTACATCACAGAAGTGGGTGGTTTTTGCTTTATTTATCGCCATCGTATTTTTTTTATCCACCATTTTTGTGATGAAGATCACTTCATTCATGTCTGCACCCCCTACATTTACGTGATTCATATCACACAAATTTCCGTCGTCTGGACAGTTGAACGATTCAGTGCCAGATTTCACAGCATCAGAACAGGGCCCGGCTACCTCTGCCGCCTCATTAACAATAAACCTCGGGCCGCAAGCCTAAGCGTAAACAGAAGAAGGGGTGTTTTATGTCATCCGATTTCAAGATCAAAGTTCAAAGCTTTGGTCGTTTCCTCAGCAATATGGTGATGCCAAATATCGGCGCGTTTATCGCGTGGGGTATCATCACTGCGTTGTTCATTCCGACAGGGTGGTTGCCTAACGAAACGCTGGCGAAACTTGTTGGCCCAATGATTACCTACCTGCTGCCGCTGCTTATCGGGTTTACCGGTGGTCGTCTGGTGGGTGGAGACCGTGGTGGCGTTGTGGGTGCCATCACGACGATGGGGGTTATCGTCGGTGCGGATATGCCGATGTTCCTCGGTGCAATGATTGCGGGCCCTCTGGGCGGCTGGGCAATTAAGAAATTCGACGTCTGGGTTGATGGCAAGATCAAATCCGGCTTCGAAATGCTGGTGAACAACTTCTCTGCGGGCATCATCGGTATGATCCTCGCGATTCTGGCGTTCCTCGGCATTGGCCCTGCGGTTGAAGTGCTGTCCAAAGTTCTGGCGGCAGGCGTTAACTTCATGGTTGCGCACGACATGTTGCCGCTGGCGTCTATCTTTGTTGAACCGGCGAAAATCCTGTTCCTCAACAACGCCATTAACCACGGTATCTTCTCACCGCTGGGCATTCAGCAGTCTCATGACCTCGGCAAGTCCATCTTCTTCCTGATTGAAGCCAACCCGGGCCCGGGCATGGGTGTTCTGCTGGCGTACATGTTCTTTGGTCGCGGCAGTGCGAAACAGTCTGCGGGCGGTGCGGCTATCATCCACTTCCTGGGCGGTATCCACGAAATTTACTTCCCTTACGTGCTGATGAACCCACGTCTGATCCTGGCCGTTATCCTCGGCGGTATGACGGGCGTGTTCACCCTGAGCGTGCTGGGCGGTGGTCTGGTTTCTCCGGCCTCTCCAGGCTCCATCCTGGCGGTCCTGGCGATGACCCCGAAAGGTGCCTATTTCGCTAACATCGCAGCCATCTGTGCGGCAATGGCCGTCTCCTTCGTGGTCTCTTCTATCCTGCTGAAAACCAGCAAAGTGAAAGAAGATGACGATATCGAAGCGGCAACCCGTCGTATGCATGACATGAAAGCCGAATCAAAAGGCGCCACGCCGCTGGCGGCGGGCGATGTCTCTAACGACCTGAGCCACGTACGTAAAATCATCGTGGCCTGTGATGCAGGTATGGGTTCCAGCGCCATGGGTGCCGGCGTGCTGCGTAAGAAAGTGCAGGATGCGGGTCTGACCAACATCTCCGTCACCAACAGCGCCATCAACAGCCTGCCTGCAGATGTTGACCTGGTGATTACGCACCGCGATCTGACCGAACGTGCGATGCGTCAGGTTCCTCAGGCACAGCACATTTCGCTGACCAACTTCCTGGACAGCGGCCTGTACACCAACCTGACCGAACGCCTGGTGGCCGCACAGCGTCATGAAGATAACGAAGTCAAAGTCCGCGACAGCCTGAAAGACAGCTTTGACGCGAACGACAGCCACCTGTTCCGCCTGGGCGCAGAAAACATCTTCCTGGGCCGCACGGCGTCCCACAAGGAAGAGGCGATTCGCTTTGCCGGTGAACAGCTGGTGAAAGGCGGCTACGTGCAGCCTGAATACGTTGACGCGATGCTGGAGCGTGAAAAGCTGACTCCAACCTATCTGGGTGAATCCATTGCGGTTCCACACGGTACGGTTGAAGCGAAAGACCGCGTACTGAAAACCGGCGTGGTGTTCTGCCAGTATCCGGATGGTGTACGCTTCGGTGAAGAAGAAGACGACATCGCCCGCCTGGTGATTGGTATCGCCGCTCGCAACAACGAGCACATCCAGGTGATTACCAGCCTGACCAACGCGCTGGATGACGACTCTGTCATTGAACGTCTGGCCAACACCACCAGCGTGGAAGAAGTGCTGGCGCTGTTGAACAAGTAACGGAACCTCTTCCCTCTCCCCTGTGGGGAGAGGGTTAGGGTGAGGGCCAAGCCTCACCCCAGCCCTCTCGGGTAAAAACATTGATTAAGGTTAATACTATGAAAGCATTACATTTTGGCGCAGGTAATATCGGTCGTGGCTTTATCGGTAAACTGCTGGCAGACGCAGGCATTACGCTGACATTCGCCGATGTGAATCAGGTAGTCCTGGATGCCCTGAATGCCCGTCATAGCTATCAGGTACACGTGGTAGGCGAAAACGAGCAGGTTGAGACGGTGTCTGGCGTTAATGCGGTAAGCAGCATTGGCGAAGACGTTATCGACCTCATCGCCAGTGTCGATCTGGTGACCACGGCCGTTGGCCCGGTGGTGCTTGAGCGCATTGCCCCTGCGGTGGCGAAAGGCCTGGCAAAACGTAAAGCGCAGGGCATCGACACACCGCTGAACATCATCGCCTGTGAAAACATGGTGCGCGGCACCACGCAGCTGAAAGGCCATGTGCTCGCCGCCGTCGCGGACGAAGATAAAGCCTGGGTGGAAGCGCACGTCGGCTTTGTGGATTCCGCCGTTGACCGTATCGTTCCGCCGTCAGAATCCGCCACCCACGATCCGCTGGAAGTGACCGTGGAAACCTTCAGCGAGTGGATCGTTGATAAAACCCAGTTTAAAGGCGCGCTGCCAACCATTCCGGGGATGGAATTAACCGATAACCTGATGGCCTTTGTCGAACGTAAACTCTTCACGCTGAACACCGGGCATGCTATAACCGCGTACCTCGGAAAATTGGCCGGTCATCAGACCATTCGTGACGCGATCCTCGATGAGAGCATCCGTGCGGTGGTTAAAGGGGCAATGGAAGAGAGCGGCGCGGTGCTGATCAAACGCTACGGTTTTGATGCTGAGAAACATGCAGCATACATCCAGAAAATCCTCGGTCGTTTTGAAAACCCGTATCTGAAAGATGACGTTGAGCGCGTAGGCCGTCAGCCACTGCGTAAACTGAGCGCGGGCGATCGCCTGATTAAACCGCTGCTGGGCACGCTGGAGTATGATCTTGCGCACGCCAACCTGGTGAAAGGGATTGCGGCCGCGATGCATTACCGCAGCGAACAGGATCCACAGGCGCAGGAGCTGGCTCAGCTGATTAACGATAAAGGCCCGCAGGGTGCGCTGGCGCAGATCTCTGGTCTGGATGCCAACAGCGACGTGGTTGTGGAGGCGGTGAACGCTTACAACGCAATCAAATGATGCAGAGTGCGGCGCAGGATAGCCTGCGCCCAAATAACAGATTGTCAGATATGCAGGCAATAATGGAACAAACCCAGGCCTTTGAAAATCGTGTGCTTGAGCGTCTGAATGCTGGCAAAACCGTACGAAGTTTCCTGATTGCCGCCGTCGAGTTGCTAACCGAGGCGGTGAATATTCTGGTACTTCAGGTGTTTCGCAAAGACGACTACGCGGTAAAATATGCTGTAGAACCGTTACTGGACGGAGACGGACCGCTGGGCGATTTATCGGTACGTCTGAAGCTGATTTATGGTCTTGGCGTGTTGAACCGACAAGAGTATGAAGATGCCGAGCTGCTGATGGCGCTGCGCGAAGAGTTAAATCATGACGGTAATGAGTACACCTTTACCGATGATGAGATCCTTGGCCCCTTCGGCGAACTACACTGCGTCACCGCGCTTCCCCCTGCTCCCCATTTTGATAACAGTGACCCTGAGCTGTACGCGATGCAAAAGCTGCGTTATCAACAGGTTGTCCGTTCCACAATGGTCCTTTCCCTGACTGAGCTGATTTCCCGAATCAGCTTAAAAAAAGCGTTTCAGAAGTAAGCCTGCTCACATTGGTGTATCCTTCCCTGTAAATTCCCCGTTTTCAGAGTTATTTGTCATGAAAGAAGTCGAAAAGAACGAAATTAAACGCCTGAGCGACCGCCTGGATCTGATCCGCCACCAGATGGCTGGTCTCTCGCTGGTTGAGTCCGCCGAGAAGTATGCCGAGCTGGAGAAAGAGAGTGAGAAGCTTGAAGCGGAAATCGAGCGTCTGCGCGAAGTCAAAGGCCAGAAGCTGAGCAACGAAGCCCAAAAGCTGTTGAGCATGCCGCACCGTCGCGCCATCACTAAAAAAGAGCAGGCCGACATGGGCAAGCTGAAGAAAAGCGTCCGTGGCCTGGTGGTGGTTCATCCCATGACCGAGCTTGGTCGCGAAATGGGTCTGAAAGAGATGACGGGTTTTTGTAAGACCGCGTTTTGATCGTCCCCTGCCCTCTCTCCCAGGCGAGAGGGCGAAAACCACACCGCGTCGCCCCCCTCACCGCTTAAAATTGGCCCAACCAATCTCCCGGTAATCACTTTCCTGGTTCACAATTCCACTAATTCCCCTCACAAAATCATTGCCGACTCATAACAACTGGTTAACCATTTATTGTCATTCACCCTACAACACAATATTGGCAGGACCACTTTTACACAGTTTGTGACGCAGAGATGAGCGGAGACTCACCCGCTACGCCGACTGTCTGGTCCTCAGGAGACCTGCATGAGCCTCTGGCAACAAAACTACGATCCGGCTGGCAATATCTGGCTGTCGAGCCTGATCGCATCGCTTCCGATCCTGTTCTTCTTCTTTGCGCTGATTAAGCTCAAGCTGAAGGGATACCTGGCCGCGACGTACACCGTTGCCATCGCGCTGATGGTGGCACTGTTCTTCTATAAAATGCCGGTCGATCGCGCGCTGGCCTCCGTCGTCTATGGTTTCTTCTACGGCCTGTGGCCGATTGCGTGGATCATCATCGCGGCGGTCTTTGTCTACAAAATCTCGGTGAAAACCGGGCAGTTCGACATTATCCGCTCATCGATACTTTCCATTACCCCGGACCAGCGTCTGCAGATGCTGATTGTCGGTTTCTCCTTCGGGGCCTTTCTGGAAGGGGCGGCCGGGTTTGGCGCACCGGTTGCCATCACCGCGGCGCTGTTAGTCGGGCTGGGGTTCAACCCGCTTTACGCTGCAGGTCTTTGTCTGATCGTTAACACCGCGCCGGTGGCGTTTGGTGCGATGGGGATCCCGATTCTGGTCGCCGGGCAGGTCACCGGTCTGGACAGCTTTGAAATTGGCCAGATGGTTGGCCGTCAGCTGCCGTTCCTGACCATCATCGTGCTGTTCTGGATCATGGCGATTATGGATGGCTGGCGCGGCGTGAAAGAGACATGGCCTGCGGTGGTCGTCGCTGGCGGCTCGTTTGCCATTGCCCAGTATCTCAGCTCGAATTTCCTCGGCCCCGAATTGCCGGACATTATCTCTTCACTGGTGTCGCTGGTCTGCCTGACGCTGTTCCTGAAACGCTGGCAGCCGGTACGCATCTTCCGTTTCGCCGATATGGGTGCTTCACACGTCGATCAAACCCTGGCACGTACCGGTTATACCGCGGGACAAATCATTCGCGCATGGTCTCCGTTCCTGTTCCTGACCGCCACGGTTACGCTCTGGAGTATTCCACCGTTTAAGGCCCTGTTCGCACCGGGTGGCGCACTGTATGAGATGGTCATTAACATCTCCGTGCCGTTCCTCGACAAGATGGTCGCCCGTATGCCGCCCGTGGTGCACGCCGCCACGCCGTATGCCGCGGTGTATAAATTTGACTGGTTCTCAGCAACCGGCACCGCAATACTGTTTGCCGCTATCCTGTCTGTGGTGTGGTTACGCATGAAGCCAGCGGCTGCAGTACAGACTTTTGCGGCTACCATTAAGGAGCTGATGCTGCCGATCTACTCCATCGGCATGGTGCTGGCGTTCGCGTTTATCTCGAACTATTCCGGCCTGTCATCGACACTGGCGCTTGCGCTGGCGCATACCGGCCACGCCTTCACGTTCTTCTCGCCGTTCCTCGGCTGGCTGGGGGTGTTCCTGACCGGTTCAGATACCTCATCTAACGCCCTGTTTGCGGCCCTGCAGGCGACGGCAGCCCAGCAGATTGGCGTGTCGGACATCCTTCTGGTGGCCGCCAATACTACCGGCGGCGTGACCGGCAAGATGATCTCACCGCAATCCATCGCCATTGCCTGTGCGGCGGTGGGACTGGTCGGTAAAGAGTCGGACCTGTTCCGCTTTACCGTGAAACACAGCCTGATATTCACCTGTATGGTCGGGGTGATCACGACCCTGCAGGCCTATGTCTTAACCTGGATGATCCCATGATAGTCATGCCCAGACGCCTGTCCGACGAGATTACCTCTCGCGTACGGGCGCTGATTGAAGAACAACAGCTGGAAGCGGGCATGAAATTGCCCGCCGAGCGCCAGTTCGCCGCCCAACTGGGTGTATCTCGTAACTCACTGCGCGAGGCGCTGGCGACGCTGGTCAGCGAAGGGGTACTGGTAAGCCGTCGGGGCGGCGGCACCTTTGTCCGCTGGCAGCACGATGACTGGTCCGAGCAAAACATCGTGCAGCCGCTTAAAACACTGATGGAAAACGACCCGGACTACAGCTTCGACATCATTGAAGCGCGGCACGCCATCGAAACCAGTACCGCCTGGCATGCGGCCATGCGGGCCACTGAAGCCGACAAAGAGAAGCTCAAAGCCTGCTTTGACGCCACCCAAAGCAGCGACCCGGACATCGCCTCGCAGGCGGACGTGCGGTTTCATCTGGCGATTGCTGAAGCGTCGCACAACGTCGTTCTGCTCCAGACCATGCGCGGTTTCTTCGACCTGTTGCAATCCTCCGTGAAGCAGAGCCGCCAGCGTATGTATCTGGTCCCGCCGGTATTTGCCCAACTGACCGAACAGCACGAGGCGGTACTCAACGCCATTCTGGCCGGGGATGCAGAGGCCGCGCGCAAAGCGATGATGGCGCATCTGGGGTTCGTGCACACCACCATTAAACGATTCGATGAAGATCAGGCCCGACAGGCGCGTATTACTCGTCTGCCTGGCGACAGTGATATTTCCAGGGAGAACAAAGCATGATTATTTCAGCAGCCAGTGACTATCGCGCCGCAGCGCAGCGCATTTTGCCGCCGTTCCTGTTCCACTATATCGACGGTGGGGCATATGCCGAATACACCCTGCGCCGCAACGTGGAAGATCTGTCGGAAGTGGCGCTGCGCCAGCGCGTGCTGAAAGATATGTCTGAGCTGAGCCTTGAGACAACGCTGTTTAACGAAACGCTTTCCATGCCGGTGGCCCTTGCACCAGTCGGTTTGTGCGGCATGTACGCCCGCCGGGGTGAAGTCCAGGCGGCAGGGGCAGCGGATGCTAAAGGTATTCCGTTTACCCTCTCCACCGTCTCCGTCTGCCCGATTGAAGAAGTGGCCCCGACCCTCCAGCGTCCGATGTGGTTCCAGCTGTACGTCCTGCGCGATCGCGGCTTTATGCGCAACGCGCTGGAGCGTGCCAAAGCCGCGGGCTGTTCAACGCTGGTCTTTACCGTTGATATGCCGACGCCTGGCGCCCGTTACCGCGATGCCCACTCCGGGATGAGCGGCCCAAATGCTGCCCTGCGTCGCTACTGGCAGGCGGTAACGCACCCGCAATGGGCCTGGGATGTCGGTGTGAATGGTCGCCCGCACGATCTGGGGAATATCTCGGCCTATCTCGGTAAACCCACCGGGCTGGAAGATTACATCGGCTGGCTGGCGAATAATTTCGATCCGTCCATCTCGTGGAAAGACCTGGAGTGGATCCGCGAATTCTGGGATGGCCCGATGGTGATCAAAGGGATCCTCGACCCGGAAGATGCCCGCGATGCCGTGCGCTTTGGCGCTGACGGTATTGTGGTCTCTAACCACGGCGGACGTCAGCTTGACGGGGTACTCTCTTCCGCACGCGCACTGCCGGCGATTGCCGATGCGGTGAAAGGTGATATCGCTATCCTCGCCGACAGCGGTATCCGCAACGGGCTTGACGTGGTGCGTATGATTGCCCTTGGCGCAGACAGCGTATTGCTCGGACGCGCATATCTTTATGCACTGGCTACGGCTGGTCAGGCAGGGGTGGCGAATCTGCTCAACCTGATCGAAAAAGAGATGAAAGTGGCGATGACGTTGACCGGCGCAAAAACGATTCGCGAAATCAGCAAGGACTCCCTGGTGCAGGAGTTGGGTAAATTACCCGCCGCACTGGCACCGCTTGCCCAGGGTGACGCAGCCTGACGCCCGTCTGATACCCCTTCCCCTCTCCTCGCGTCCGAACTCCCCTCGGGCGCTTTTTTTTGTCAAAAATAACATCCAGGTAACATATTGGATAAGAAAATTTGACATACCTGTGCCGCACGCAATTGTATAGACAAGCAAATACAAGAACACAAAAACACCATCACATCAGAGGGGAGCGTATGAGATATTCAGGTCAGGTGGATATTCAGCAGGTGATCGACGACAGTCCCTTTTCCGGGTTTCACTGGGTGCTCATCGTGCTGGGCTTTCTGGTGCTGGCGATCGATGGTTTCGATACCGCAGCAATGGGCTACATTGCGCCCACGCTGTCGGCAGAATGGGGCATACACAAACAGGATCTGGGACCGGTACTGAGCGCAGCACTGCTCGGGCTGTCGCTGGGAGCGCTGGTCGCAGGCCCGGTATCGGACCGGATAGGCCGCAAGCGCGTACTGGTCTTTTCTTGTCTGTTCTTCGGCCTTTCAAGCCTGGGGACGGCCTGGGCACAAAGCCTTAACACCCTGACGCTATGGCGGTTTCTGACGGGTCTGGGGCTGGGTGCCGCCATGCCGAACGCCATCACCCTCATCTCAGAGTTTGCCCCTCAGCGCTGTCGCGCCATGGCGATTAATACCATGTACTGCGGCTTCCCGCTGGGCGCGGCCGGCGGTGGGGCGATATCATCCTGGCTTATCCCGCATCATGGCTGGCGAAGCGTACTGCTGACCGGCGCGATAGCACCGCTGATATTAACGCTGCTGCTGATGCTGTTTTTACCGGAATCGGTAAAGTACCTGGTGCAGCGCGGGAAAGACATGATGCAGATCCGCCGTATCGCCAGCCGTTTCGCCCGCACGACCCTCGATGGCGTCACCGGTTTCTTCCTCGCAGAGGATCGGGTCGCCGCCAAAAAAGGGAGCGTAGCACAGCTGTTCTCACAGCCCTGGCTGCCCGGCACCCTGATGCTATGGGTAACCTATTTTATGGGGCTGGTGATTTATTACGTCCTGCTTAGCTGGATGCCGACACTGATGCTGGGGATGGGCTATCCCCTCGCGGAATCCGCATGGCTCACCTCGCTGTTCACCTTCGGCGGTACCGCAGGCATCCTTCTCGCGGGCTGGATGATGGATCGCTGGGAGGCACACAAAGTGGTCGCAGGTGGCTTTGTCCTGACCATGCTGCTCATTCTGGCGCTCGGCATTGAACATAACCATATCGCCCTGTTTGGCGGCTTGATTTTCCTGATGGGGATCGCGATGAACGGCGCGCAATCGGGAATGCAGACGCTGGCAGCCACCTTTTATCCTACCGAGTGTCGCGCAACGGGCATTGCCTGGATGCAGGGCATTGGCCGCTTTGGTGGCGTGGCGGGCACCATGACCAGCGCGCAGCTTCTCTCCATGCAGTGGCAGGCAGACAGTATTTTGATGATCCTTAGCCTGCCCGCCCTGCTGGCGGCCGCGGCAACCTTCTACAAAATGCTGCGTTGCCGCTCGCAGGATCTCGGCGTCGCATAAGCGGCCCGGTTTCTGCTATTCTGCCCCCGCAATTAAGGGGGCAGCATGCTTAACATCGTTTTATTCGAACCAGAAATTCCGCCGAATACCGGCAATATTATCCGCCTGTGCGCCAACACCGGTTTTCGTCTGCATATCATCGAGCCGATGGGTTTTACGTGGGACGACAAACGTCTGCGCCGCGCGGGGCTGGATTATCATGAATTTACGGCCGTGGTTCGCCATCATGATTACGCCGCGTTTCTGGAAAGCGAAAACCCGCAGCGCATGTTCGCCCTGACCACCAAAGGTACGCCGGCACATAGCGCCGTGCGCTATCAGGACGGTGATTATCTGATGTTTGGCCCGGAAACGCGCGGCCTGCCGGCCACCATTCTTGATGCCCTGCCCGCTGAGCAGAAGATTCGTATTCCGATGATGCCGGACAGCCGCAGCATGAACCTGTCAAATGCGGTGTCGGTGGTGGTGTATGAAGCATGGCGCCAGCTGGGATACCCGGGCGCCATTCTCAGAAGTTAAATACCGTCACCATACTCAAACGTATGGTGAATACCGTTGAAGTGCTGATCCATATCCATCGACGGTTTGTCGCTGTCTGGTTTACCGACAATACGTGCCGGTACGCCAGCGGCAGTCGTGTGCGGCGGAACAGGCTGCAGAACAACCGAACCGGCGCCAATCTTCGCACCACGACCCACTTCGATGTTGCCGAGGATCTTGGCGCCCGCGCCAATCATCACCCCTTCACGGATTTTCGGATGGCGATCGCCGCTGGTTTTACCGGTACCGCCTAACGTGACCGACTGCAGAATCGAAACGTCATCTTCAATCACCGCGGTTTCACCGACGACAATGCCGGTGGCGTGGTCAAGCATGATCCCGCGGCCAATTTTCGCGGCCGGGTGAATATCCACCTGGAAGGTCACGGAAACCTGGTTTTGCAGGAAGATAGCCAGCGCGCGGCGGCCTTCATTCCACAGCCAGTGGCCGATGCGATACGCCTGCAAGGCATGAAAGCCCTTCAGATACAGCAACGGCGTAGAGTATTTGTCCACCGCCGGGTCACGCGTGCGCACGGCCTGGATATCACAGGCGGCAGAAGCGATCATTTCAGGGTCAGCGGCATAGGCCTCTTCCACCACTTCACGAATGGCGATAGCGGGCATAATCGAGGAAGCCAGTTTATTGGCGAGCATATAGCTCAGGGCGCTGCCGAGGTTTTCGTGCTTGAGTAGCGTCGCATGATAGAAACTGGCCAGCATTGGCTCGCAGTCAGCCAAAGCCCGGGCTTCAGCTTTAATATTGTTCCAGACGATATCCAGTTCTTCACACGGCATTGCTTACTCCAGACGACATGTTAATGACCGGCCAGTTCTGTGCTGGCCGGGTCATAGTGCTAACAAGAATCCCTGCGACTAGTTACTGCTGCGCTCATCCTTGCGCGAACGACCTAATAAGGTCAATGCTGCCTCGCGCGCATTTTTTCCGCAATACAATACCTGATAAATTTCCTCGGTTATTGGCATTTCGACACCAAAACGGTGCGCCAATTCGCGAACTTCTTTGGTATTGCGATAGCCTTCAACCACCTGACCAATCTTCTCCTGCGCGCCTTTCACATCCATGCCCTCACCGAGCATCATGCCAAAGCGGCGGTTACGGGACTGGTTGTCGGTACAGGTCAGCACCAGATCGCCCAGGCCCGCCATGCCCATGAAGGTGGTCGGATCGGCACCCAGTGCTGCGCCAAGGCGGGACATCTCGGTTAAGCCGCGCGTAATCAGTGCGGTACGTGCGTTGGCACCAAAGCCAATCCCGTCGGACATTCCGGCGCCGATCGCAATCACGTTCTTCACCGCACCGCCCAGCTGTACACCGATAAAATCGGGGTTGCTGTAAACGCGGAAGCTTTTGCCGCAGTGCAGCAGATGCTGAAGATCGTCGGAGAAGGCCTGATCGGTTGATGCCAGCGAGATCGCCGTCGGCAGGCCAGCGGCCAGCTCTTTAGCAAACGTCGGCCCCGAGATAACCGCCAGCGGGATGTCATCACCCAGCGCTTCGCGGGCGACATCCTGCAACAGGCGTCCGGTTTCGGCTTCCAGCCCTTTGGTGGCCCATACAATGCGCGCATCAGGGCGCATCAGCGGCTTGATCTGACGCAGTACTTCGCCAAACACATGGCTCGGCACCACAATCAAAATGTTGCGGCTGGCCGCCAGCGCGGTCGCAAGGTCACTTTCAAGGTGCAGGGAGTCTGGGAACGGAACGTCCGGGAGGAACGCCACGTTGCAACGGTCGCGTTGCAGCGTCGCGATATGTTTTGGGTCGTGGCCCCAGAGAACCACTTCGTGACCATTTCTTGCCAGCGTGATGGCAAGAGCGGTGCCGTATGAGCCGGCACCGATCACAGTCATTGACGCATTAAGAGTGCTCATCAGGCATCCTGATATTGTTCAGTACCTTCGCCAGCTTGCTGCTGCAGATAGTTCATGAACAGCGCATCAAAGTTAACTGGCGCAAGGTTCAGTTGCGGGAATGTACCGCGAGAAACCAGGCTGGTGATGCATTCGCGAGCATACGGGAACAGAATGTTCGGGCAGTATGCACCCAGGCAGTGCGCCATCTGGTTGCCTTCGATGCCGCCGATGGAGAAGATGCCGCCCTGCTGAACTTCACACAGGAATGCAGTCTCTTCGCCCAGAGAGGCAGTAACAGTCACACGCAGTACGACTTCATACACGTCATCCGCCAGTTGGGTAGATGCGGTATCAAGATCAAGTTTAACCTCTGGCTGCCAATCTTTCTGGAAAACGTGTGGCGCATTTGGCGCTTCGAAAGAGACATCCTTGGTGTAGATACGCTGGATCTGGAAAGTCATTTCGGTGTTGTTTTGTTCTGACATGGAAAAACCCTTTTTAATTGTCCTAAAGTCTCTTAGCTCAGCAGCGGATCGAGTCCACCACGGGCATCGAGCGCATACAAGTCATCACAGCCGCCAATGTGCTGCGCATCAATAAAAATCTGCGGAACCGTCGTACGACCACTACGTTGGATCATCTCTTCGCGTTTAATCGCGTCACCGTCAATCGGCAGTTCTTTGAACGCTACGCCTTTGCTGTTCAGAAGCGCTTTTGCACGGTGGCAGAACGGGCACGTTGCTTTGGTGTAGATCTCGATATTGGCCATTACTGAACTCCTTATTTACCGCGAACCAAAGGAAGATTTTCCCCGCTCCAGCCGGAAATACCTTCTTTCAGAACCGTTACGTTTTCGAAGCCTGCTTTATGCAGCGCGCTGGCAGATTCCTGCGCCTGCATACCGGTCGCGTCAACAACGATAATCGGCTGGGCTTTATGTTTCTCAAGCTCGCCAACGTTGTTCGCTTTGATTTCAGCAGGTAACAGGTTGATAGCACCAGCAATGTGACCTTTACGGAAATCGTCACGCTGACGCAGATCGACCACGACTGCATCTTCTTTGTTAATCAGACGCGTCGCTTCACCACGGGTGATAACCTTAATCTTAGACGTCAGGCCTTTAAATGTGGTGAACAGCACAGCAGCCAGCAGGCCAATCCACGCGATGCTCAGAACCGGATGGCGGCTAACGAATTGCATAATTTCTTGCATGGAGGGTAACTACTCCGACTTAGTGATTAAAAAAAACCAGGACAGGAGTATACCTGTGCGTTGTGGCAAATACAGCCAGCGACCATAACCTAATCCATTTTCTGAGGCCTGCCACCTAAAAAATTGCCTCAAAAGCGTCCGCTAAGCACCTTGCCCCTGCGCTTTCTTTGATCTTCTGCGGCTATTTGATCGATTCAGCTGTAGTAAAATTACGCAAATTTTGACTCTTGAGCATGAGGTTGTCGCAATGTCGGTTTCTAAAAAACCTATGGTACTGGTGATTCTGGATGGCTATGGCTACCGTGAAGATCAACAGGATAACGCCATTTTCAACGCCAAAACGCCGGTGATGGACGCGCTGTGGGCAAAACGTCCCCACACCCTGATTGATGCGTCCGGGCTGGAAGTGGGTCTGCCAGATCGTCAGATGGGCAACTCCGAAGTTGGCCACGTAAACCTGGGTGCAGGTCGTATCGTGTATCAGGACCTGACGCGTCTGGACGTTGAAATCAAAGAACGTACCTTCTTCAACAACCCAGTACTTTGCGGCGCGGTGGACAGAGCCGTGGCGGCCGGTAAAGCAGTTCATATCATGGGTCTGCTCTCCGCCGGTGGCGTACACAGCCACGAAGATCACATCATGGCGATGGTTGAACTGGCGGCTGAGCGCGGCGCAGAAAAAATCTATCTGCACGCTTTCCTGGACGGTCGTGATACGCCACCACGCAGCGCAAAAGGTTCACTGGCCTCCTTCGAAAACAAATTCGCCGCGCTTGGCAAAGGACGTGTGGCCTCTATCATCGGGCGCTACTACGCAATGGACCGCGACAACCGTTGGGATCGCGTTGAACAGGCCTATGACCTGATGACGCTGGCAAAAGGTGAATTCCAGTTCGCGACCGCGGTGGAAGGTCTGGAAGCCGCTTACGCACGTGATGAAAACGATGAATTCGTGAAAGCAACCGTCATTCGTGCTGAAGGCCAGGCTGATGCCGCCATGGAAGACGGCGACGCGCTGATCTTCATGAACTTCCGTGCTGACCGCGCGCGTGAAATCACCCGTGCGTTCGTGAACAATGATTTCGACGGTTTCACCCGTAAGAAAGTGGTGAAGATCGACTTTATTCAGCTGACCGAATACGCCGCTGACATCAATGCGCCATGCGCTTATCCACCCGCATCACTGGCCAATACCTTCGGCGAGTGGATGGCGAAGAACGACAAGACACAGCTGCGTATCTCCGAAACCGAGAAATATGCCCACGTCACCTTCTTCTTTAACGGCGGTGTTGAAGAGCCGTTCAAAGGCGAAGATCGCATTCTGATTAACTCACCTAAAGTAGCGACCTACGATCTGCAGCCAGAAATGAGCTCTGCCGAGCTGACTGAAAAACTGGTTGCGGCAATCGTAAGGGGCAAATACGACACCATCATCTGTAACTACCCGAACGGCGACATGGTGGGTCATACCGGCGTGATGGAAGCCGCCGTAAAAGCGGTTGAAGCGCTGGATCACTGTGTTGAGCAGGTCGCGAAAGCGGTTGAATCCGTTGGCGGCCAGCTGCTGATCACCGCTGACCACGGTAACGCAGAACAGATGCGCGACCCGGCAACCGGCCAGGCGCACACCGCTCACACCAACCTGCCTGTTCCGCTGATTTATGTGGGTGATAAATCACTGAAAGCAGTGGAAGGCGGCAAGCTTTCCGACATCGCGCCAACCATGTTGTCGCTGATGGGCATGGAGATCCCTGAAGAGATGACTGGTAAGCCGCTGTTCATCGTGGAATAATCGCTCCCCATGAGGGGAAAGGCGATTTTTTCAATCACATGGGTCGTGAAGCCGCTTAGGTTATCAGTCAGACCTCTGCTTTGCGCCAGCGCACTCAGCGCTGGCGTATTGCTGTGCGCCGCATCCGCCCACGCGGATGACCGTGACCAGCTGAAATCCATTCAGGCCGATATCGCCGCGAAAGAGCGTGCGGTACGCCAGCAACAGCAGCAACGCTCTGCTCTGCTCGCTCAGCTTAAGCAGCAGGAAGAAGCCATCTCCGCTGCCGCACGTAAATTACGTGAAACGCAAAACACCCTCGCCCAGTTGAATAAACAGATCGACGAAATGAACGCGTCGATTGCCAAACTGGAACGCCAGCGTGATGCCCAGGAACGCAACCTTGCCGCACAGCTTGATGCTGCTTTCCGCCAGGGTGAGCACACGGGCCTTCAGTTGATCCTCAGCGGTGAAGAGAGCCAGCGCGGTCAGCGTCTGCAGGCCTACTTTGGTTATCTGAACCAGGCGCGTCAGGAGACTATCGCGCAGCTGAAACAGACGCGCGAAGAGGTCACCACGCAAAAAGCCGAGCTCGAAGAGAAGCAGAGCCAGCAACAGACGCTGCTCTACGAACAGCAGGCGCAACAAGCGAAGCTCGAGCAGGCCCGCAACGAGCGCAAGAAAACCCTTTCCGGTCTCGAGTCCTCTATTCAGCAAGGCCAAAGCCAGCTGAGCGAAATGCGCGCCAACGAATCGAAACTGCGTAACAGTATCGCCCGCGCGGAAGCGGCGGCGAAAGCGCGCGCCGAAAAAGAGGCCCGCGAAGCGCAGGCCGTACGCGACAAGCAGCAGGAAGCCTCACGCAAAGGTACGACCTACAAGCCAAGCGAAAGCGAACGCTCCCTGATGTCACGTACCGGCGGTTTAGGCTCCCCTCGTGGTCAGGCTTACTGGCCCGTGCGCGGTACAATTCTGCATCGCTATGGCGAACAGCTGCAGGGTGAACTACGTTGGAAAGGGATAGTTATCGGTGCGTCTGAAGGTAGCGAAGTAAAAGCCATCGCCGATGGCCGTGTGATTCTGGCCGACTGGCTGCAGGGTTACGGGCTTGTGGTAGTGGTGGAACACGGTAAAGGCGATATGAGCCTTTACGGCTACAACCAGAGCGCACTGGTCAGCGTTGGTACTCAGGTGCGCGCCGGCCAACCCATCGCCCTCGTGGGCAGCAGTGGCGGTCAGGGCCGCCCGTCACTCTATTTCGAAATTCGTCGCCAGGGTCAGGCGGTCAATCCACAGCCGTGGTTGGGAAGATAAGTTTTGCTTCAATTTCGTCGAATTGTTCTCTCCTTCGCCAGTGCACTGGCGCTGGCAGCACCGGTCTACGCTGGCAAACTCGCGATAGTGATTGATGACTTCGGTTATCGTCCGCACACCGAGAATCAGGTGCTGGCTATGCCGGCCGCCATCTCTGTCGCCGTCCTCCCGAATGCGCCGCACGCGCGTGAAATGGCGATCAAAGCGCATAACAGCGGCCATCAGGTTCTCATCCATCTGCCGATGGCACCGCTCAGCAAGCAGCCGCTGGAAAAAGATACTTTGCGCCCTGATATGAGCAGCGATGAGATCGATCGCATCATTCGCGATGCTTACAATAAAGTGCCGTACGCCGTCGGGCTGAACAACCACATGGGTAGCGCGATGACCTCCAGCCTGTACGGGATGCTCAAAGTGATGCAGTCGCTGGAGCGCTATAACCTCTATTTCCTCGACAGCATGACCATCGGCAACAGCCAGGCGATGCGTGCCGCGCAGGGTACAGGCGTGAAGGTAATAAAGCGCAAGGTGTTCCTCGATGACACCCAGAACGACGCGGATATCCGCGGACAGTTCAATCGCGCCGTACAGCTAGCCCGACGCAATGGCTCGGCTATTGCTATCGGCCACCCGCACCCGTCTACCGTTCGCGTTCTGCAGCAGATGCTGCCGACATTGCCCTCTGATATTACGCTGGTTCGTCCAGGCGATCTGCTGAATGAGCCACAGGTTGATACGTCGCGTCCTGGCAATGCACAGCCACCGGTAACGCAGCCGCGCAATCCATTCAGGGGTGTGACGCTGTGTAAAACGAAACGCCCGCCGGAACCCGTCTACGCGACGCGGTTCTTTGCCGTGCTTAGTGAGAGCGTGAGCCAGAGTACACTGGTGCAATATTTCCAGCACCAGTGGCAGGGCTGGAATATTACCCGGCAACAGACTGTGAGAGGCAATTAAGGTAGAACGATGCTGCAACGACACAAAATACTGCTCCTCGATACCGGCAAAGAGTGGGGCGGTGGCACCAACAGCATGCTCGAACTTCTGAAGCGGATTGACCGCGAGAAGTTTGATATCACCTGCTGTTTTTACAGTGATTACAGCCGTGCCGAAGGGCAAACGATCGGCCAGGTGCTGGACAGTATCGGCATTCCCTTAATTGTGATCCCTCAGCCACGGCAGCCCGTATGGGCGAAACTTGCGAAAGAGCTGGGCCGCAGTCTCCTTTTCTTCTCGCGCCGGGGGCGTAAGGCCTTTACGCGCCATATCGACACGCTCTGGCGTATTCGGCCCAATGTTCGCAGAATTGCAACGCTGCTCAGTGAAGGCGGATTCGATACGCTGTATATGAACAATCAGCCTGGCTCAAATGAAGAAGGGTATTTAGCCGGTGCAAAACAGCATGTGCGGTTAATTCAGCACTGCCGCATCGAACCTGTCATGACGCCGCCGCTGGTCAGGCTGGTTAATGACCATGCCACAAAAATCATCGCGGTATCCCACGGCGTTGAGCGTGTTTTACTTCAGAATGGGGTTCGCCCTGAGCTCTGCACAACCGTAAACAATGCAATCGACATCCACCAGCCCCTGCCAGACCGACGTGCAATGCGCCAGCGGCTGAACATTGATGACGATACTTTCGTTTTCGGTAGCGTGGGGTCACTGATCCCCCGCAAAGCAAACCATCATACTCTGGAGGCGCTGGCGCAGTTCAGTCAGAAGAACCCTGACGCAAAATGGAAGATGGTGTTAGTCGGTGAAGGTGGCGAACGCGACGCATTAATTGCTCAGGCCACCGCATTGGGTATTGAGAAACAGGTCATCTTCACGGGATTCCAGAATACCCCCTTTGATTACCTTGCGACATTTGACGCTTTTATTTTAGCCTCACAGAGCGAAGGATTACCTCGCGTCGTGCTGGAAGCCATGTTGCTTAATATCCCTGTCATTGGCTCGCAGGTGACCGGGACAGCGGAATTAATTGACCCAGGGTCGACGGGACTCTTGTTCCCCTGGGGCGACGTTTTACAGCTTGCCGCGCATCTTGAGAGCATCTGGAAAGATGCCGATCTGCGCGCACGCCTGGCTTTGGCTGCCCGTCAGAATGTCTGCCGAACCTATGCCATTGAACAGTATGTTAGCGGCGTCGAAGCGGTACTTGGCGCAAAATAATCACACGAGATGAACATGTTTAAATTCCTTAACGCTCGCTATCGTCATATTACCGGACGACATAACATTCCGTACCGTTCCCTGCCGGTAACGGGCAATCTTGTTGCCGTTGACTCCATCGTCATTCCTTGCACCGGCGCTGATTTTGTTGAAGAGGCGTTACTGTCGGCAACTTTTGCTGAGCGTTATGCCACCGGCGTCAGCGAGATCGTGATTGTCAGCGATCAGCCAGAATCTGCTTTCGGGGTGCTTCCCCCTAAAACTCGCGTAGTGACACTCACGCTTCCTAAACGAGAAGAGAGTTACCGCTACAAGCAGATCTATCTTAGCCGTCTGGTGAAGCTCAATGCGCCGCTACAGGCCCGGGGTGAAGGCGTTTTGATGATCGACTCCGATCTCAATCTGCTCAAAATGCCTGAGATCAACATGGCCGATATGCATATCTACTCCAGCTTCCGTCAGGGTAAGATGATCGCCAAACTCGATGGCGCTCCCGCGGAGAAAGTGCCCGCCTATTACAAAGAGACGGTGCGCCCTTATCTTGTCGATCACGTGAACGGCGCTTTCCTCGCAGCAACCCAAAAGACGTGGCGACGCATTTGCCCGCTGTGGTTGACCCTGTTCCAGGATACCTGGGAGCTAATGGAAGATAATCAGCCCCCAACCGATCAGCTTCCGCTCGCCGCACTTCTGGATATGCTGGATGTGAAAACGGTCAATCTGGGTGACTGGATGAACTGGCCGGTCTCTAAGAAAATTGGCGGACAAGAGGCTGTGGTACCGAAAGAGGTCATTGGTGCACACGGCGGTTTCCCGCTATCCGAATGGCAGAAGTATCTTGAGTCACCAGACAATAAGCTGCAGTTCAAAGGTCAGGATTACACGCGAAAGGTGCGTTACCTGACAGACGAAGAGAAGAAGAATCAGTAAAAAAAGGGGCCTGAGGCCCCTTTTTTTATGACTAATCCCAGCTCAGGATAACCTTCCCGGACTGGCCAGAGCGCATCGCGTCAAAGCCTTCCTGGAACTCATCGATGGAGAAGCGATGGGTGATAATCGGAGACAGGTCCAGACCAGACTGGATCAGTGCCGCCATCTTGTACCAGGTTTCGAACATCTCGCGGCCGTAGATACCTTTGATGAACAGCCCCTTGAAGATAACCTTGTTCCAGTCGATAGACATATCAGACGGTGGAATGCCCAGCATCGCAATACGTCCGCCGTGGTTCATGGTGTCCAGCATGGTGCGAAACGCCGGTGGTGCGCCGGACATCTCAAGACCCACGTCAAAACCTTCGGTCATGCCCAGCTCTTCCATCACGTCGCTCAGGCTCTCTTTTGAGACATCCACCGCGCGGGTCACGCCCATTTTGCGCGCCAGGGACAGGCGATACTCGTTCACATCGGTAATCACCACATTGCGGGCACCAACGTGCTTCGCCACCGCAGCAGCCATAATCCCGATGGGACCCGCGCCGGAAACCAGCACATCTTCACCGACCAGGTCGAAAGAGAGCGCCGTGTGTACCGCGTTGCCGAAGGGATCAAAAATAGAGGCCAGATCGTCAGAAATGTTGTCCGGGATTTTGAACGCGTTAAACGCCGGGATCACCAGGTATTCTGCGAAGCAGCCCGGACGGTTCACGCCCACGCCGATTGTGTTACGGCACAGGTGCGTGCGTCCACCGCGGCAGTTACGGCAGTGACCACAGGTAATATGACCTTCACCCGAGACGCGGTCGCCAATGTTGAAGCCTTTTACTTCCTGACCCATGCCCACCACTTCGCCGACATATTCGTGGCCCACGACCATCGGTACCGGAATGGTTTTCTGCGACCACTGGTCCCAGTTGTAGATATGAACGTCAGTGCCGCAAATGGCGGTTTTACGAATTTTGATCAGCAGATCGTTATGACCGACTTCCGGCTCCGGCACGTCGGTCATCCAAATCCCTTCTTCCGCTTTCAGTTTGGATAACGCTTTCATCACACGTCCTCAGGCAATTACGCCCAGCTGTTTGCCGATGCGGGTAAAGGCTTCCACCGCACGTTCAATTTGTTCAGGCGAATGCGCCGCAGACATCTGGGTGCGGATACGCGCCTGGCCTTTTGGTACCACCGGGAAGAAGAACCCGGTAACGTAAATTCCTTCTTTCTGCAGCTCACGGGCAAAATTCTGCGCCACAACCGCATCGCCCAGCATCACCGGGATAATGGCGTGATCGGCACCGGCGAGCGTAAACCCTGCGGCACCCATTTTTTCACGGAACAGGCGGGCGTTTGACCACAGACGGTCGCGCAGCTCAGCGCCAGACTCCACCATTTCCAGGACTTTAATGGATGCGGCAACGATCGCCGGTGCCAGCGAGTTGGAGAACAGGTATGGACGGGAACGCTGGCGCAGCCACTCAACCACCTCTTTACGCGCAGCAGTATAACCCCCTGACGCGCCGCCGAGCGCTTTACCCAGCGTACCGGTGATAATGTCCACGCGACCCATTACGTCACAGTATTCGTGAGATCCACGGCCGTTCTCACCAACAAAACCGACGGCGTGTGAATCATCAACCATCACCAGCGCATCGTATTTGTCTGCCAGGTCGCACACGCCCTTCAGGTTGGCAATCACGCCATCCATAGAGAACACGCCGTCGGTGGCGATCAGCACATGGCGGGCACCTGCTTCACGCGCTTCTTTCAGGCGCGCTTCCAGTTCCACCATGTCGTTGTTGGCGTAGCGGAAGCGCTTCGCTTTACACAGGCGCACACCGTCAATGATAGAAGCGTGGTTCAGGGCGTCGGAGATAATGGCATCTTCTGCGCCGAGCAGCGTCTCAAACAGACCACCGTTGGCGTCGAAGCACGAGGAGTACAGGATCGCATCTTCCATCCCCAGGAAGTCCGCCAGCTTTTTCTCAAGCTGCTTATGGCTGTCCTGCGTACCGCAGATAAAGCGTACGGAGGCCATACCGAAACCGTGGGTGTCCATGCCTTGTTTTGCCGCGGCAATCAGCTCAGGGTGATTCGCAAGACCTAAGTAGTTGTTCGCACAAAAGTTGATCACATGGCTGCCATCGGCAACGGTGATGTCCGCCTGCTGAGCAGACGTGATAATACGCTCTTCTTTGAACAACCCTTCCGCACGTGCGGTGTCGAGGTCGCTGTTTAACTGTTTGTAAAAATCACCACGCATTGCAATTCTCCAGACTCGGCAAATTTTGGCACATATTACCCAACCCTGGCCGCCATGACGAGATGACACATTATCTCTTCTCGTTTTTGCAGCATAAATCACGTGTACCCTTGCGCTATGTCGGTGAATGGCTGAAGGGCAGCCATACTAATGATATGATAAGAACATTAGCGTCCGGGATTGTCCCCGGACTCCACACTTCAAAGGTTACAGTTATGATCATCGTTACCGGCGGCGCGGGCTTTATCGGCAGCAACATTGTTAAGGCCCTCAATGACAAAGGCATCACCGACATTCTGGTGGTGGACAACCTGAAAGACGGCACCAAGTTTGTAAACCTGGTGGATCTGAACATCGCTGACTATATGGATAAAGAAGACTTCCTTATCCAGATTATGGCAGGTGAAGAGTTCGGCGAGATCGAAGCCATCTTCCACGAAGGTGCATGCTCTTCCACCACCGAGTGGGACGGCAAGTACATGATGGACAATAACTATCAGTACTCCAAAGAGATCCTGCATTACTGCCTGGAGCGTGAAATTCCGTTCCTGTACGCCTCTTCTGCAGCAACCTACGGTGGCCGTACGTCAGACTTCATCGAATCCCGCGAATATGAGCAGCCGCTGAACGTCTATGGCTACTCCAAATTCCTGTTCGATGAATACGTGCGTCAGGTTCTGCCTGAAGCCAATTCCCAGATTGTGGGTTTCCGTTACTTCAACGTGTACGGACCGCGCGAAGGCCACAAAGGGAGCATGGCGAGCGTCGCGTTCCACCTGAACACGCAGCTGAACAATGGCGAAAGCCCGAAACTGTTTGAAGGCAGTGACGGCTTCAAGCGTGACTTCGTCTACGTAGGCGACGTGGCGGCAGTGAACCTGTGGTTCTGGGAAAACGGCGTCTCCGGTATCTTTAACCTGGGGACAGGCCGTGCGGAATCCTTCCAGGCCGTGGCGGACGCCACCCTGGCGTACCACAAAAAAGGCAGCATTGAATACATTCCGTTCCCGGACAAACTGAAAGGTCGTTACCAGGCCTTCACGCAGGCGGATTTGACCAACCTGCGTGCAGCGGGTTACGACAAACCGTTCAAGACCGTTGCCGAAGGCGTAACGGAATATATGGCCTGGCTGAACCGCGACGCGTAAGTATGAAAATTCTGGTGATCGGCCCGTCATGGGTGGGCGACATGATGATGTCGCAAAGTCTCTATCGCACGCTCAAGGCGCGTTATCCCCAGGCGATAATTGACGTGATGGCACCTGCCTGGTGCCGTCCGTTGTTATCGCGTATGCCGGAAGTTAACGAGGCGATCCCAATGCCGCTCGGCCACGGCGCGCTGGAAATTGGTGAACGTCGCAAGCTCGGCCATAGCCTGCGCGAAAAGCGCTATGACCGCGCCTATGTCCTGCCTAACTCCTTTAAATCCGCCCTGGTACCCTTCTTTGCGGGCGTCCCCCATCGCACCGGCTGGCGTGGAGAAATGCGCTACGGTCTGCTGAACGACGCGCGCGTGCTCGATAAAGACGCCTGGCCACTCATGGTCGAGCGCTACGTCGCGCTGGCCTATGACAAAGGCGTGATGCGCAGCGCAAAAGATCTGCCGCAACCGCTGCTCTGGCCCCAGCTCCAGGTCAACGATGGTGAGAAATCCCACACCTGCAACGCGTTTGGAATTTCATCAGAACGCCCTATGATCGGTTTCTGCCCGGGAGCAGAGTTCGGCCCGGCAAAACGCTGGCCGCATTATCATTACGCTGAGCTGGCAAAACAGCTGATCGATGAAGGTAATCAGGTCGTGTTGTTTGGCTCGGCGAAAGACCACGAGGCGGGTAACGAAATTCTGGCTTCGCTGAATATAGAACAGCAGGCATGGTGCCGTAATCTGGCAGGGGAAACCCAGCTGGAACAGGCGGTAGTTTTACTTGCCGCCTGTAAAGCCGTCGTCACCAACGACTCAGGCCTGATGCACGTCGCCGCTGCGCTCAACCGGCCGCTGGTTGCTCTGTATGGCCCCAGCAGCCCTGACTTTACGCCACCGCTTTCTCATAAAGCGCGCGTCATACGTCTGATCAGCGGTTATCACAAGGTGCGAAAAGGCGATGCGGCTGAAGGCTATCACCAGAGCCTGATCGACATCACGCCCGAGCGTGTCCTTGAAGAGCTCAACGAGCTGCTGTTGAGTGAAGAAGGATAACGGATGCGGGTATTGATCGTTAAAACCTCTTCCATGGGCGATGTCCTGCATACTCTGCCGTCGCTCACCGACGCCATGCAGGCCATTCCCGGCATTCGTTTTGACTGGGTGGTGGAGGAGGGCTTCGCACAGATCCCCACCTGGCATGAAGCAGTAGACCGCGTGATCCCGGTTGCTATCCGCCGCTGGCGTAAAGCGTGGTTCTCAGCACCGATTAAGGCTGAACGTCAAGCCTTCCGTGATGCGGTGCAAGCGCAGCGTTACGATGCCATCATTGACGCACAGGGTCTGGTCAAAAGCGCCGCGCTGGTCACGCGTCTGGCGCACGGCGTAAAGCACGGTATGGACTGGCAAACCGCCCGCGAGCCGCTGGCGAGTCTGTTCTATAATCGCCGCCACCATATCGCGAAACAGCAGCACGCAGTGGAGCGCACCCGCGAGCTGTTTGCGAAAAGCCTCGGCTATGCAAAACCGGACACGCAGGGTGATTACGCTATTGCGCAGCATTTTTTGCGCGATGCGAAGACGCACACACCGCCCTATCTGGTCTTTCTGCATGCCACAACGCGCGATGATAAGCACTGGCCGGAATCACACTGGCGAAGACTCATTGAGCTAATGCAACCGACCGGCATCTATATTAAACTCCCGTGGGGCGCAGAACACGAAAGGCAACGCGCAGAGCGTTTGGCCGCGGGTTTTTCAAATGTGGAAGTGTTACCTAAACTCACGCTGGCTCAGGTTGCCGCGCAACTGGCAGGCGCCAGCGCCGTCGTATCCGTGGATACCGGATTAAGCCATTTAACCGCAGCGCTGGACCGCCCCAATATCACCCTTTTCGGTCCGACCGACCCGGGGCTGATCGGGGGGTACGGTAAAAACCAGCATCAAATGGTCAGTCCGACGCAGCAGATGAGAGACATTACCGCAGATGCGATTTTTTCGTTTTTACAGGGCAGCCATCGGCTTTCTAACAGGGATATTTAACCCATGAGTTATGTATTTCTGCTGATTTTACTTTTTCCGGTGAAACTCATCCGGAAGCTGTTTCGCAAAGACACGGGCAGAAACCTTGTCATTCAGACAGCCAAAATCGGTGACTTTATCAATGCAACGCCTCTACTGGCGTATCTGCAAAAAAGCGATGTGCTGATCAGCCGCAGCGTTAACGCATTGGCTCAGCATGACGACAGTATCGAAGAGATCTTTTTTGTGGAGCAGCAAAAGCGCAACCTGTGGCGTAAGCTCTGCTTCGCCTGCCGGATCATGAATCGCTACGACAATGTCTATCTGCTGCAGCCCAACAGTGTGAATCTCTTTTTCGCCTCAGCCTGTAATGCAAAAAACAAACAATTTTTAAGCACTTATACGCGCAGGTGGTATCACGGAATTTTTTATGCCACGGCTGATGGTACCGTTGAGCATGGCAAAAAGACGCTGTCCGTCACTAACTATCTCAAGCTCGCCGATCGCGCGCTCACCTGGCAGGACGCACCCAAGCACGCCACAAAGCCCCTGTTCAAGCCTGCGGTTTACCCGCAAATTCTCGATAAACCCGGGGTTATCCGAATTGGTATCAGCATTTCTGCCGGTAACAAAGCAAAGACGGTTCCCCCGGCAATCTGGAAACGTATTGTCGATCATCTTGCCGACCTGCCCTGCGAGTTTTATGTTTTTGGCGCACCGAACGAACAGCCGTGGATGGATGACATCACCCGCACTTACGGTGAAATTCCCAATTTTATCAACCTCATTGGCAAAATATCGCTCGAAGAACTGCCGTGGGCGATATCCAAAATGGATTGTTATATTGCGTCAGATTCAGGGAATATCTACATTGCCGATGCGGTGGGCGTCCCGGTGGTGTTGCTGTTTGGCCCTTGCTGCCATTATGAACAACGTCCGCTTGGCAAAGTATTGCTGATTGGGAATGATGCGCATATTTGCTCGTATGTGTTTGAAACACGATATTATTTCTCTCAAGAGCGGGAAGAACTTTTCGCTGTGACAGACAAATCACTACGTGAGCTTAAAGATTTTATTCGCGAATTACCAAAAGCTAACACAATCACATCTCTCACTGATGCCCAGGGAAACTAATTTTTATGGCTTTTCTAAGCATCATTATTGCCGCGCATAATGCCGAAGATACCCTTCATGCCACTTTAGAAAGCCTGCAGAATGCGATTGGGAGTGCAGGCGATGCTGTTGAGATCATCATCTTTAATGACAGCTCAGATGATGGCACACAGGATATTATTGAAGCGTGGTTACCAAAATTACCTCATGCAACAACGCGATGTGTGGATTACCGTAACGTGGGTCGGGTCCGAAACAGTGCTGTTACGCTGGCATCAGGGGACTATATTACGATGCTGGACAGCGATGACCGGCTAAAACCGGGCAGCATTCAGGATGCCGTGGATTTTCTGCAAGCACAGCGTCCAGATATGCTACTGACGCGCTTACGTGAAATTCGTGATATTCAAAAGATCACCTCAACCTGGCAGGGTTTCGACCCTGTGGCAATCTCACAACAAGACGCGACCTCCCGTTTTTTGCGACATAAAGACTTTCAGGCACATCTGATCGGCCAATTTATTCACAAAGACCTATATAAAGCTAACCCTATACCTTCGATGGTCTGTTACGAAGATTTCGCTGTGTTCCCCGGAATGATTATGCAAGCGCATAAAATATTTTATCAGCGTCAGGGGCATTATTATTACATCAAACGTCATGGAAGCTTATCCAGCGAACTTGATGCCAGCAAAGTCTCTTCACTTGTTGATTGCACGCTTCGCATGGAAGAAACCTTCCCGCGCAGTTTTAAACATCTCATCAATTGTCACTGGTTTGATATATACAGTAACCATAAAAAGTATCTCTCGACGCCACACTTAAATCTGGTAAAAGATCGGGTGAGCCAGCTTTATTCGATTTCGTTCTTTATGGACACACATATTCGGTTTAGTTATAAGAAAAGGGTTATTGAGGCATTATGGAAAAAATAAAACTTCGACTTTATCAACTGACACTTTTTCTGAGCTTCATCTCTTTGATGCTTGCATTAGTCAATTCAGGGAAGCAACGTGAGTTTTTCTATATTGCAATTTATATCGCTATTCTCGGTTTAGCGTTTGAATATAAAAAAATTACGCTAAAACCATTCTCAATAGCACTACCCATACTTCTTATTGGATTACTGAATTTTGTCTGGTATATGGTCTACGAGTACCATAGCGAAGGCTTAAACATGTACAGCGATTATCTCGGTGCAAGTAAAAAATTACTTTTGGCGAGTATTCTCGTTTTCTATATTGACCGTTTTAAAGATTATATCGACAGAGAAAACTTTAAGAAATATTTTCTTTTAGCGACTGCGACAGGATTTGCTCTCGCAACCGGTTATGGATTGTGGCAGGCATCGCAAGGTATGGCTCGTGTTGAAATGGCAATCAATCGAGCCACGGTCTCTGCCTATGTTTACTCCGTGCTGTCACTTGCCTTTGTGTACAGCCTTTACCTTCAGAAAAATGTAAAGCTCTATGTTCTGGCCGGTTTTACCATTTTGGTATCGTTCTTTGTTATTCTTTTAACCGGAACGCGTGCTGCAATGGGGCTCTATTTACTTCTTGCTATCGTCATGACGCTTTATCATTTCAGAAGAATTCATCTGAAATCGACTCTGATCTTTTTATGTATTGTGGCGGGTATTGTAGTCGTAAGCTACAAGCCTCTGATTTCACCTAAGATTATGCAAACGCAAATCGAAGTCGATAAATATCAGAAAGGTTACGATCGCACTTCTCTCGGCGCACGTTTTTCCATGTGGACTATCGGTATTCAAAATGGTCTGGCGCATCCGTTAGGTCAGTCAGTCGAAGAGAGAGAAACATGGACAAAAAAATATATTCAAAATGGGCATCCGCATCTCGCAACGGCTCTCGTTTACATCAAAGTGCATCTACACAATGAATTCATTGAAAAGTATTCATTACAAGGAATACCTGGCCTGGCAATACTGCTCTTTTTCTTCGTGTCGATGATGGGCTACGCCATCAGAAACAAAAATGGTCTGCTATTGACTGCCATGCTTCTATTATTGCTCTATGGCCTGACAGACGTCATATTGTTGAGTTCAGAGGCATTGATATTCTTTATGATCCTGTTTGCTCTGAGTACACCTTTCTCTCAGACAAAACAACGATGATAAATAATGCCCGCCTGGCGGGCATTATTATTTCTGGTGTTGATAAAACTCCGCCAGCGTCATCCCCACCGTCTTGTCCGACAGCCATGTAAACAACTGTTCCAAATCCTGGTACAACCCTTCAATGGCCGCATCATCTTTGAACGTAGGACTTCCGCCGGGCATAAATTCTGAAGAATGGAGCATAAACTCCACATAATCATTGCCCTGCGACAAGCACTGTTGTGCGACCTTAATCATCTCAGACGCATTTCCACCGGACGGACGCAGCCAGTTAACTGACGGGGAACGATATTTCCCACGCAGCCGATCGTAGCCCTGTTTAACGGTGTTCAGCCAGGCCGGGTGTTTATACTGAATACTCATCGGCACTTCGAGCAGAGGGCTCTTTCCCGGGCGGGAAATATCCTCTGTATCGATAAAGTAGGCATGGTCAGGGAAATGCTGGTAATTCGTTCCTCCGTGACCCTGCGGTGCCCCTTTGGCATTTCGCCAGTTCACCCGTGGGGTGACGGAACAGTCAACCTGATAACCCAGCTCTATCAGCAAGTTTGCGTAGCGACGATCAAACGCCCAACGCCCGGCACGGTGGCTCAGCATTTTGGTCTGGAAGGTCTCTTCCAGTAAGTGCGTCATAAAAAGCACTTTCTCGCGCATAATTTCATCTGAAAACTCAATCAGATAAGGTTGCCAGCGCCAGTCATCACCGGTGAGGTCATGTTCAGGTGGGCTGTTCCACGCATGAAGATGCATGCCAACCTCGCCCTGGCCGCGGGCAATCACATCTTTTGCGAACTCAATGAAAACCGGTTCGATCGCCATCTCATAGTTGGTCAGCCAGACCGGCTTAAAACCAAAACGCTCGCATAGCGCCTGAAATCGTGCCAGGTAACGTGCGTTTTCCGTTTTGATAACACGGTGGTTTTGCCAGAGATTATCGCCTTCTGTATCAATGGTGATGATAAACGCTGGTTTTTTCATAATGAGTCCGTAAGACGTAAGAGTGAGGGCTATGTTACGCACTCTGCGAAGCAGGAGTAAACCCTTCCAGGGAAATTCCTGACATTATGGAGAAAGAGTGCAAGTCGCCATCAGGTCTATTAGAATTGCTGACAGTATACCGCTGATAAGATGATGATGATTAACCTACTCGACACGCCTGATTTACGTATTTTACTTATCAAACTTCGACATCATGGCGACATGTTACTCACAACTCCGGTCATTAATTCGTTACGTCAAAAATGGCCCACGGCGCAAATCGATGTTCTTCTTTATGAAGAGACACGCGATATGCTCGCCGCGCATCCGGCGATCGGCACCATCTACGGTATAGATCGTAAATGGAAGCAGCTCGGCACCCTGAAACATCTGCAAAAAGAGTGGCAGTTACTCTGTGCCTTAAGAGCGCAGCGTTATCATCTGGTGATTAACCTCGCCGATCAGTGGCGCAGCGCCATTGTCACCCGTTTCACCGGCGCGCCAGTACGCCTTGGGTTCGCGTTTAACAAGCGAAAAAACGCGTTCTGGCGTTTTTGTCATACCGATTTGGTTTCCGTCGCCAATCACCCGTCTCTCCATACCGTTGAGCAAAATCTTTCTATTCTTTCACCGTTGCCCGTCCCGGCTCAGCCAGCCGTCACTATGGCCTATCGCGCAGAGGACTGGGATCGCGCGCGCCAGCTACTGACACAACAGGGTGTGGCTGATAACTACGTGGTGATCCAGCCAACGTCACGCTGGTTCTTTAAGTGCTGGGACGAAGGCAAGATGGCGCAAACCATCACGGCACTCCAGCAGGATGGCCACACTGTGGTTCTCACCGCAGGCCCGGATAAAAAAGAGCTGGCAATGATAGACCGCATTCTCGCCGCGGCGCCAAAAACGGGCGTAGTCTCACTGGCTGGCCAACTCACGTTGCGCCAGCTGGCATCACTTATCGATCATGCGCGCCTCTTTATTGGCGTCGATTCCGTTCCGATGCACATGGCCGCCGCGCTTCAGACGCCGTGCATTGCTCTCTTCGGCCCGTCAAAACGGGTGTTCTGGTCGCCATGGCAGGTCAACGGTGAAGTCATCTGGGCTGGCGATTTTGGCCCACTTCCCGATCCGGACGCCATTGATACCAAAACAACTGAACGCTATCTCGACGCCATTCCCGTTGATGTCGTGATCTCCGCCGCCAGGAGATACCTGTAATGAAACACCATCGTCTGGCGATTGTTCGCCAAAAATACCGTCCTGATGGCGGGGCGGAACGCTTCGTTTCCCGGGCACTTACCGCACTGAGCAACCAAAACCTGGAACTCAACGTCATCACGCGTGAGTGGCAGGGGGAGAAGCAGGACGACTGGCATATCCATATTTGCGACCCACGTAAATGGGGCCGAATCAGTCGCGAACGCGGGTTTGCACATGCTGCGCGTGCACTGTGGGAACAGCAGCAGTTTGACATTGTGCAGAGCCACGAGCGTATTCCTGGCTGCGATATTTACCGCGCAGGGGATGGCGTGCACCGGCGTTGGCTGCTGCAGCGTGCGCGCATTCTGCCTGCCTGGCGTGCACAACTTCTGATGCACGATCGCTACCATCGCTACGTCATGCACGCCGAACGTGAAATGTATCAGGCTCCTGAATTGAAAGCCGTTATCTGCAATGCGGAGATGATCAAACGCGAAATCATCGAAGACTTTGATATTGACGCAAAAAAGATACATGTGATTTATAATTCAATTGATTCCAGCCGCTTCGTTCCGGCAACCGAAGGACAGCGCGCTGCACTGCGCCGGCAGCTCGGATTGCCTGTCGATGCCGTGGTGTTGTGTTTCGTCGGGTCAGGTTTTGAACGTAAGGGACTGGCCAGCGCTATCCGCGCTATTGCGGGCACACCCGCGTGGCTGATTGTGGTTGGACAGGATAAAGCAGAAAGTCGTTACCGTGACCTCGCCCGTTCATTGGGCTGTGAGGGGCAAATTCGCTTCCTGGGGATGCAAAAAGAGACACTACCATTTTACCAGGTATCCGATGGATTACTGCTGCCAACGCTGTATGATCCTTTTCCAAACGTCATTCTTGAAGCGATGGCCTGCGGTTTGCCCGTCATTACTTCAGTGAGTTGCGGTGGTGCAGAGTTTATTGAGCAAGGTCAGAATGGCTTTTACTGTGATGCACTTGATATCAGCAGATTGAAGGAGGCAGTCATGACCCTTCCATCTTTGGATAAGAATAACGATATGGGGCGGGCAGCGCGTGAGCGCGTAAAAGAAGCGACCCCAGAAAAATTATCAAGTCAGCTTATTTCGCTTTATCAAAAATTACTGGATTAAAAATGCGCATCCTAATGATTATTGATGGTTTGCCCGGTGGAGGAGCCGAAAAAACGGTTCTCACCCTCTCCAGCGGATTGATAGAAATGGGGCATCAGGTCTCCCTTTTCTCCCTGCGAAAGGTGTGCGACTACGCCATCCCGGCAGGCATTGATTATCAGGTCATTCAGGATACGTGTAAAAAGCCCTGGAGAAAGCTCACCGAGATCCCGCGCCGGGCGCAGCTGCTGGACAATGCCATTGAACAGGCTGAGCGCAGCGGGAAGTTCGACGTCATATTCTCGCACCTGCATAAAACCGATCGTATTGTGGCGCACAGTCGTGCGCTGGATCGCGATAAGGTCTGGTTCTGCGTGCATGGCATGTTCTCATTCTCCTACCTGCGTCATCGCCACGGCCTTTCACGCTGGTTTAAGCATTACAAAATTCGTCATACCTACGAAAACCGAAACGTTGTCGCCGTCTCCGCCGCCGTGCTGAAAGATCTCTCAGAGACGCTGTCCATCGACCTTCGTCGCAAAGCGGTTATCCATAATCCCTTTGATATTCCTGAAATCCAGCGTCTGGCGGATGCGCCTTTTGAGATGCAGGGGCAGGATTACATTATTCACGTGGGTCGTTTTCATGAACATAAACGCCACGACCGCCTTCTGCGTGCCTATGCGCAGAGCAAAATAGACGCATCGCTGGTGATGATGGGCAACGGTTCTGACACCAAAATTCAACAGCTTAAACAGTTAGCGAAAGAACTCGGGATCGAAGACAAGGTTATTTTCCGCCCCTTCGAGTCCAACCCTTATCCGTGGATTAAAGGCGCACGGCTTTTAGTGTTAAGTTCTGACTGTGAAGGTTTTGGTAACGTACTGGTAGAATCCATCATCTGCCAGACGCCGCCTGTCAGTACGAACTGTCCTGGCGGGCCTGCTGAAATCCTCACGGGTACGCTGGCGCGCGGGCTGTCGGAGATGAATGATGAATCACTGGCGAAAACACTGGCCGATCTCTATACCTCCCCGCCTGTCGTTGATAGCGCAACGATCGCGTCGTTCGGGATAAATGCCATTTGCCAGCAATATGTTGCGTTGGTAGACAATCAATAATAATCAGGTTTCTTATGCAAAATTCAGCGCCATTATTAAGCGTAGTGGTTGCCGTTTATAACGGCGAAGCTTTCCTGGATCAGTTCTTTACCTGCCTTGCGAATCAACAGATCGACAGTATGGAAGTCATCATCGTCAATGATGGCTCCACGGACAGTTCGATGCAGATAGTCGAAACCTGGCGTGAAAAACTGCCACAAATGCAGGTTATCGAACAGGAAAATCAGGGTGTATCCATTGCGCGCAATACCGGTCTGGCCGTCGCTACCGGCCAATATCTCTCTTTCCCGGATATTGATGATGTCTTTAAGCCCGGCATGTATCAGCGCTTGCTTGATATGGCCGTCACACAGAATCTGGATGTCGCCACCTGCAACGGAAACTACGTCTGGGAAAACAATAAGAAGCCTTCACGGCCGATTTTCCCGGAAGACAAGCTGGCCTCGACAGACGTCATGACCGGTGCGGCCTGGTTAAAAAAAGCGCTCGACTCACGCAAGTTTCTGCATGTGACCTGGCTGAATATCTATCGCCACGACTTTATTCGTCAGAACGGTTTTCGTTTTGAGCCCGGCCTGCGTCATCAGGATATCCCGTGGACTACCGAAGTCTTGCTCGCAGCTGACCGCGTGCAGTACACCAGTGAACGTTTTTACGACTATTACATTCACTCCGCATCGGTTTCCCATATGCCGGACAATGATGACACGCTGATTCGCTCGGCGCGCCATTACATGAAAATTCTGCAGATGCTGGATGCCATCAACCAGCGTTACCCGGAAAAAGTGAAAGATATCCCCGCCTGCCACTGGCAAATCGCCAAAGAGGGGCTTGGGATCATTCATACCTTCGACAATATGAAGGATGTGCAGAAGAAGTCGATGATAATAAAAGAGTTCTTCGACACGGGTATCTGGAGGCTTATCTGGAAAAGTGCCAAAAGCCCCCGTTTGCGCTGGCGCCTGGGCCGACGCTACTTCCGTTTAAAACGGTATCTGGCATAAGAGATAGCTTTACCCGGCTTAAATGCTTAGAATTTCCCCGCCGAAACTAAAAAACGGATAATCGCTTGGAATTGTTGTATACCGCCCTGCTCTACATCATCCAGCCACTGGTGTGGCTGCGACTGTTGCTTCGTAGCCGTAAAGCGCCTGCGTATCGTAAACGCTGGGCTGAACGCTATGGTTACTGCCGCAATAAAGTCGTGCCGGACGGTATTTTGCTGCATTCCGTTTCTGTGGGCGAAACGCTGGCGGCGATCCCGCTGGTTCGCGCCCTTCGTCACCGCTATCCGTCACTGCCGATCACGGTCACGACCATGACGCCGACGGGATCTGAACGCGCATTATCGGCGTTCGGTAAAGACGTTCAACACGTCTATTTGCCTTACGACCTGCCTTGCGCCATGAACCGCTTCCTGAATACCGTTCGCCCGAAACTGGTGATCGTCATGGAAACCGAGCTGTGGCCAAATATGATTTCCGCCCTGCATGCCCGTAAAATTCCGCTGGTGATTGCCAACGCGCGCCTTTCAGAGCGCTCGGCGAAAGGTTACGGCAAGTTAGGTAAATTTATGCGCCGCCTGCTCAGCCGAATTACACTGATTGCCGCGCAGAACGAAGAAGACGCGGCGCGCTTTCTCGCTCTGGGCCTGAAGCGCAACCAGCTTGCGGTGACGGGTAGCCTTAAGTTCGATATCTCCGTCACGCCTGAACTCGCCGCCCGTGCGATTACGCTACGTCGCCAGTGGGCACCGCGTCGTCAGGTGTGGATTGCAACCAGCACCCATGACGGCGAAGAAGCCATTATCCTGCAGGCCCATCGTAAGCTGCTGGAAAAATTCCCCGATTTGCTGCTGATTCTGGTCCCCCGTCACCCCGAACGTTTTAAAGATGCGCGTGAGATGGTGCAGAAAGGCGGCTTCAGCTTTACCCTGCGCAGCAGCGGTGAGATCCCCTCCGGCAGCACTCAGGTGGTGATTGGCGATACAATGGGCGAGCTGATGCTGCTTTACGGCATTGCCGATCTGGCTTTTGTCGGCGGAAGCCTTGTGGAGCGCGGCGGCCATAATCCGCTTGAGCCGGCCGCACACGCCATTCCGGTGCTGATGGGTCCACACACGTTTAACTTCAAAGATATCTGCGCTAAATTGCAGCAAGCCGACGGGTTAATTACCGTGACCGACGCGGACTCGGTGGTCAAAGAGGTCTCAACCCTTCTGACCGACGAAGACTACCGCCTCTGGTATGGTCGCCATGCTGTCGAAGTGCTGCATCAGAACCAGGGCGCACTCACTCGTCTGCTGCAACTTCTGCAACCTTATCTGCCTCAGCGGAGCCACTAATGTCAACGCGTCTGTCGGTCGTGATGATCGCCAAAAACGCCGCCGACCTGCTTCCGGACTGCCTGGCCTCCGTCGCCTGGGCTGACGAAATTGTCCTTCTCGACTCCGGCAGCGAGGACAACACGGTGGATGTCGCCCGTGCCGCGGGTGCAAAGGTCTTTATCGATACCGACTGGCAAGGCTACGGCATCCAGCGACAGCGCGCGCAGCGCTATGCTACTGGCGATTACGTGCTGATGCTGGACACTGACGAGCGCATCACACCTGAGCTCCGCCAGGCCATTCAGGCGGTGCTGACAGCACCTCAGCCTGGCGCGGTATACAGCATTGCACGTCGCAACTATTTCCTTGGCCGTTTTATGCGCCACAGCGGCTGGTATCCAGACCGCGTAATGCGCCTCTACGAGCGTGAGCGATATCAGTACAACGATAATCTGGTCCATGAATCCCTGGCATGCGACAGTGCCCCCGTCATTCCTCTGACAGGCGATCTGCTGCATCTGACCTGCCGGGATTTCGCCAGCTTCCAGCGCAAACAGCTTAACTATGCCACCGCATGGGCACAGGAGCGCCACCTGCGCGGCAAGAAGGCCACGCTGACCGGCATTTTCACCCACACTCTGGGGGCATTTCTGAAAACACTGCTGCTGCGAGGCGGCGTGCTGGACGGTAAACAGGGGTGGTTACTGGCGGTGGTGAATGCCCAGTATACTTTCAACAAATACACCGAGCTGTGGGCGCTTTGCCGCGGCTACTCAGAGAAAACGTGAGCCATGAGCACAAAAGCGATTTATCCGGGTACCTTTGATCCCATCACCAACGGTCATCTTGACATCATTACCCGTGCGGCATGCATGTTTGATAAGGTGATTCTGGCGATCGCCGCCAGCCCCAGTAAGAAACCCATGTTCGATCTCAATGAGCGCGTTGCACTTGCCACTGACGCTATCTCACATCTGCCAAACGTCGAGGTGGTGGGCTTCAGCGATCTGATGGCCAACTTCGCCCGTGCCCGGCAGGCTAACATTTTGATCCGCGGGTTACGCGCGGTGGCTGACTTCGAATACGAAATGCAGCTGGCACACATGAACCGCCACCTGATGCCAGAGCTGGAGAGCGTGTTCCTGATGCCCTCCAAAGAGTGGTCGTTTATCTCTTCCTCGCTGGTCAAAGAGGTGGCGCGTCATCACGGTGACGTGACCCATTTCCTGCCGGCTAACGTCCATCAGGCGTTGATGGAAAAATTAAAGTAGCCCTATTTCTGGCACTGACGGCAATAGAACGTGGCGCGCTGGGCGTGCTTCGTTGCAATAATCGGTGTCCCACAGACTCTGCACGGCTCACCCTTACGGCCATATACCTGCAGCTCCTGGGCAAAATAGCCGGGTTTACCGTCGCTCTGCAGGAAGTCCTTCAGGGTGGTCCCCCCTTGCTCAATCGAACGCAGCAGCACCGCTTTAATCACCCGGACCAGCAGTTCACACTCCTGGGATGACAGCGATGAGGCCAGCCGATCGGGATGGATCCCGGCGGCAAACAGCGATTCGCTGGCATAAATATTCCCTACTCCCACCACCAGCTTATTGTCCATCAGCCACGGTTTGATCGGAGTTTTCTTCTTTGCACACTTCGCTTTCAGGTATTCCGCGTTAAACGCCTCTGAGAGCGGCTCTGGCCCCAGATGCGCCAGAACGCTGTGTCCTTCAAGCTCTTTGGTCCACAGCCATGCGCCAAAGCGTCGTGGGTCGGTGTAACGCAGCACTTTACCGTTGCTCATCACCAGATCGACATGGTCATGCTTTTCCGCGGGCAGTTCTTCGGTAAGGATGCGCAGACTACCGGACATACCGAGATGGATGATAATCCAGCCGTCGGGCAGCTCCAGCAGCAGATATTTGGCGCGACGCTGGACGCTGAGAATCGGTTTATCGCTTAACGCATGGATTTCATCGGACACCGGCCAACGCAGGCGACCGTTGCGAACGATAGCATGAAGAATAGTCGCGCCGACCAGATGCGGCTCAATACCGCGGCGGCTGGTCTCTACCTCAGGTAATTCAGGCATGGTTCCTCCGGAGTAAGATGCAGAATGCAAAAAACCCCGCAGTTGCGGGGTTTTTCAATACAAGGAGGCTAAAATTATTTGATTTTAGCTTCTTTGTACAGTACGTGCTGGCGTACAACTGGATCGAATTTTTTCAGTTCCAGTTTTTCCGGCTTAGTACGTTTGTTCTTCGTGGTGGTGTAGAAGTGACCTGTACCAGCAGAAGAAACCAGCTTGATTTTCTCGCGAATACCTTTAGCCATGATTTATTTCCTCTTTAAGTACTTAGTACTTTTCGCCACGGGCACGCAGTTCGGACAGAACTGTATCAATGCCTTTCTTATCGATTACACGCATACCTTTAGCAGATACGCGCAGGGTGACAAAACGCTTCTCGCTCTCAACCCAGAAACGGTGAGAGTGCAGGTTCGGCAGGAAACGGCGTTTAGTCGCGTTCAGTGCGTGGGAACGGTTGTTACCGGTCACCGGACGCTTGCCAGTAACTTGGCAGACTCGGGACATGTCTATTCTCCAAAAATCAAATTAGCTCGAGCTTCGTATGGGGTATCGGCGCCTCGTCAGGCTTTACAGCCCGGTCATCGCATAGTTCTATTGAACTCTCGATTGCCAGGCCCAAATGCCAAACCCGAGATTCTCAAAGGTGGCGTAGTATACGCTGACTCGGCGGTGTGCTCAAGTCCCGAACAGACAAAGATCCCGATGGATCGCGAGAAATAGCCTAAATCCAGCCATGTTCTGCAAAAGAAATGTACTCGCCGCGACCAATTATCAGATGGTCGAGCACACGAATGTCCATGAATTGACAGCATTTGATAATGCGTTCGGTCATCTCTTTGTCAGCTCTGCTTGGTTCTGCACAGCCAGAAGGGTGATTATGCGCGAGTATCACGCCGGCTGCATTCACTTTTATCGCTTCCCGCACAATTTCTCGCGGATGAACCTCAACGTGGCTCAGTGTTCCGGAAAAAAGACGGCTATGTTTTAGTACCCGGTTCCTGTTATCAAGAAAGATCACCATAAAGATCTCGCGCTCCAAATCTGATAGCTGGCTCTGGAGAAATACGCGTGTCATATCCGGGGTGAGTATGGGATCTTCCTCTTCCATACGGACGTCGTAAAAACGGCGGGCCAGTTCAGCAATCCCCCTCAGTTGGGCGAACTTCGCCACGCCAATTCCTTCGACGTGCCTGAATTCCGTCAGATCCGCCGTCAATAAGCCATACAGCGAACCAAAATGGTCGATGAGCTCCTTTGCCAGCGTAAATACCGTTTTGCCGGGCGTTCCGGTGCGTAAAAAGAGTGCCAGCAACTCGTCGTCCTTTAACAACGTGACGCCATAGCGCAGCATTTTTTCACGCGGTAGCAGCAGTTCAGTCTCTTCCATGCCTGTCTCCTTCGGTTTGCCATCATGCTGCCACAGCCACCCCCGGCGCTCGACGCCCACTTTTCATTCCTGCGTAACGCCTCGCAAACTGGCCGAAGGACAAAATCACCCCCTTTTTGGGATTGTGATAAAATGCCCGCTCTCTGGTGAAACCCAACAGGAAAGAATCATGATGAGCCTGGCCGGTAAAAAAATCGTTCTTGGCGTGAGCGGCGGTATCGCTGCCTATAAAGCGCCGGAGCTGGTGCGTCGTTTGCGCGAGCGCGGGGCGGATGTGCGGGTCGCGATAACGGAAGGCGGCAAAGCCTTTATCACGCCTCTGAGCCTGCAGGCCGTTTCAGGGTACCCCGTCTCTGACAGCCTCCTTGATCCGGCCGCCGAAGCCGCGATGGGCCATATTGAGCTGGGAAAATGGGCAGACCTGGTTATCCTTGCCCCCGCCACAGCAGATTTAATTGCCCGCGTAGCAGCCGGCATGGCAAACGATCTGGTCTCGACCATTTGCCTGGCCACGCCCGCACCTGTTGCCGTCGTCCCCGCGATGAACCAGCAGATGTACCGCAACGCCGCCACCCAACATAATCTGACGACGCTGGCCTCACGCGGCCTGCTCATCTGGGGGCCGGACAGCGGTAGCCAGGCATGTGGTGATGTGGGTCCTGGTCGTATGCTTGACCCGCTGACCATCGTTGAGCTGGCCGCCGGCCATTTTTCGCCTGTCAACGATCTGCAACATCTCAACATCATGATTACCGCGGGCCCAACGCGCGAGCCGCTGGACCCGGTGCGTTACATTACCAACCATAGCTCCGGTAAAATGGGCTTTGCGATTGCTGCCGCGGCGGCAAAACGCGGTGCAAAGGTCACGCTGGTGAGCGGCCCGGTCTCGTTACCGACACCACCGTTCGTGCAGCGTATTGATGTCACCACCGCCCTGGAGATGGACGCCGCCGTACAGGCGCATGCGCAGAACCAGCAGATTTTTATCGGCTGTGCGGCTGTTGCAGATTACCGTGCCGAAACCATTTCCGGGTCAAAAATTAAAAAGCAAGGCGATGAATTAACACTAAAAATGGTGAAAAATCCGGACATTGTTGCGGGTGTCGCCGCACTGAAAAGCCATCGTCCTTACGTTGTTGGGTTTGCCGCAGAAACAAATAATGTGGAAGAATATGCCCGGCAAAAACGTACCCGCAAAAACCTCGATTTGATTTGCGCGAACGACGTATCGCTGGCCACGCAAGGATTTAACAGCGACAGCAACGCACTGCACCTTTTCTGGCAGGATGGAGATAAAGTCTTACCGCTTGAGCGCAAGGAACTCCTGGGCCAACAATTACTGGACGAGATCGTTACCCGTTATGATGAAAAAAATCGACGTTAAGATTCTGGACCCGCGTGTTGGTAAGCAATTTGCGCTGCCAACCTATGCCACCTCCGGCTCTGCCGGTCTTGACCTGCGCGCCTGTCTCGATGACGCCGTAGAGCTGGCTCCGGGTGCAACCACCTTGATCCCAACCGGCCTGGCAATCCACATTGCTGACCCGTCGCTGGCAGCGGTGATCCTGCCGCGTTCTGGTCTGGGTCATAAGCATGGAGTGGTACTGGGTAACCTGGTCGGCCTGATCGACTCTGACTACCAGGGTCAACTGATGGTTTCCGTCTGGAACCGTGGTCAGGACAGCTTCACCATTGAACCGGGCGAGCGTATCGCACAGATGGTCTTTGTACCGGTGGTTCAGGCAGAATTTAACCTGGTGGAAGACTTTGACGCCACCGACCGTGGCGAAGGCGGCTTCGGCCATTCCGGGCGCAAATAACCGCCCGACCAACACGTATCTCACAGCGCCATAATGCAATAACAAACCGCAAACGTCAGTTTGCGGTCGCTGTGTGGATGCCAGCCTGGCAAGTGCTTATTTTCAGGGGTATTTTGTAACATGGCAGAAAAACAAACCGCGAAAAGGAACCGTCGCGAAGAAATACTTCAATCTCTGGCGCTGATGCTTGAATCCAGCGATGGTAGTCAACGCATCACCACCGCAAAACTGGCCGCCTCCGTGGGCGTGTCTGAAGCGGCGTTGTATCGTCATTTTCCGAGCAAAACCCGGATGTTTGACAGTCTGATCGAATTTATCGAAGACAGTCTGATCACTCGCATCAACCTGATTCTGAAAGACGAAAAAGACACGACTGCGCGCTTGCGTCTGATTGTGCAGCTCATTCTGGGCTTTGGTGAACGCAATCCGGGCTTAACCCGTATCCTGACTGGCCACGCGCTGATGTTCGAGCAGGACCGATTGCAGGGCCGTATTAACCAGCTCTTCGAGCGTATTGAAGCACAACTGCGCCAGGTACTGCGCGAGAAAAAAATGCGTGAGGGTGAAGGTTACAGCACCGATGAAACGCTGCTGGCAAGTCAGATCCTGTCGTTTTGCGAAGGCATGCTCTCCCGCTTTGTTCGCAGCGAGTTTAAATACCGTCCAACGGACGATTTTGACGCCCGTTGGCCGTTAGTGGCGGCACAGCTGCAATAATCTTCAGGCCCGGTAAGCAGAACGCCACCGGGCTTGATATTACACGCCGAAAGCTTCGCGATACCCACGTACCGCAGCCAGATGATCCGCCATCTCAGGCTTCTCTTCCAGATACGCAATCAGGTCTTTCAGGGTGATGATCGACGTCACTTTACAGCAATAATCGCGCTCAACTTCCTGAATCGCAGAGATTTCGCCACGCCCGCGTTCCTGACGATCCAAAGAGATCAGCACGCCAGCAAGCGTAGCGCCGTTGGCCTGAATAATCTCCATCGATTCGCGAATAGCGGTACCGGCGGTGATCACATCGTCCACCAGCATAACGCGACCCTGCAGCGCGCTGCCTACCAGATTACCGCCTTCACCGTGGGTTTTAGCCTCTTTACGGTTAAAGCAGTACGGTACGTCGCGGTCGTGGTGTTCCGCCAGCGCAACCGCGGTGGTAGTGGCAATCGGAATGCCTTTATAGGCCGGGCCAAACAGCAGGTCAAAATCAATGCCGGAGTCCACCAGCGCTTCGGCATAGAAACGGCCTAACAATGCCAGATCGCGCCCGGTATTAAACAGTCCGGCGTTGAAGAAATAGGGGCTCTTACGCCCGGATTTCAGCGTAAACTCGCCAAATTTCAGGACCTGCTTGTTAAGCGCAAACTCAATAAACTCACGCTGCCAGGATTTCATGGGCTTACTCCTCCGACTTTTGCTTTTGTACGAACAAAAAAAAGGCGACTCATCAGTCGCCTTTAAAATCAATTTTCTAACGCCGCCTTCTGCGTCGTTACGATAGATTCAATTCCCCCTCGGGCCAACGCCAGCAAGGTAAGAAGCTCTTCATGGGTGAACGGCTCACCTTCTGCCGTGCCCTGCACCTCAATGATGCGACCGTCTTCAGTCATCACCACGTTCATGTCAGTCTCGGCAGCGGAATCTTCGACGTATTCCAGATCGCAAAGCGCTTCACCGTTAACGATACCCACGGAAACAGCCGCGACCATCCCTTTCATCGGATTCGTTTTCAGCTTACCGGCTGCAACCAGCTTATTCAGGGCATCAGCCAGCGCCACACATGCACCGGTAATCGACGCCGTACGCGTACCACCGTCTGCCTGAATGACGTCGCAGTCCAGAGTAATGGTAAATTCACCCAGTGTTTTCAGATCAACGGCGGCGCGCAGCGCACGTGCGATCAGACGCTGGATTTCCATGGTACGGCCGCCCTGCTTGCCTTTTGCCGCTTCGCGGGCGTTACGGGTATGGGTTGCACGCGGCAACATGCCATATTCCGCAGTGATCCAGCCCTGGCCCTGACCTTTCAGGAAGCGTGGAACGCCCTCTTCGATGGACGCGGTGCACAGCACTTTGGTGTCACCAAACTCAACCAGTACGGAGCCTTCTGCGTGTTTTGTATAGTTACGGGTCAGGGTGACGGGACGCACCTGATTGGCGCTACGACCTGCTGGACGCATGATGAAATCTCCGGCTTGAAACGAATGTGGCTGCGCATTATACGGATAAAGGACGCTTATTCCTATCCTGAGAAGCCCCCGAAAGCTATAATCCCCCCATCTCTCCTTTAAAAACGGGAATGTCTATGATCCGCAGTATGACCGCCTACGCCCGGCGTGAAATCAAGGGTAGCTGGGGTAGCGCCACATGGGAAATGCGCTCGGTAAACCAGCGCTACCTGGAAACGTATTTCCGTATGCCGGAGCAGTTCCGCAGCCTTGAACCTGTTGTGCGCGAGCGTATCCGTGCTCGTCTGACGCGCGGTAAAGTGGAATGTAACCTGCGTTTTGAGCCTGATGCCAGCGCCCAGGGTGAGCTGATCCTCAACGAAAAACTGGCGAAACAGCTCGTCACTGCAGCGAACTGGGTCAAGATGCAAAGCGATGAAGGGGAAATCAACCCGGTCGATATTCTGCGCTGGCCTGGCGTCATGGCCGCCGGTGAGCAGGATCTGGACACGATTGCCGCTGAAATTCTCAGTGCCCTCGACAGCACGCTGGATGACTTTATCATTGCCCGCGAAACTGAAGGCCAGGCCCTCAAAGCGATGATTGAGCAGCGTCTGGAAGGCGTGACCACCGAAGTGGCTAAAGTCCGTACCCATATGCCTGCGGTCCTGCAATGGCAGCGTGAGCGCCTGGTGGCCAAACTGGAAGAAGCGGAAGTTCAGCTGGAAAATACCCGTCTGGAACAAGAGCTGGTGCTGATGGCACAGCGCATTGACGTCGCCGAAGAGCTGGATCGTCTGGAAGCGCACGTTAAAGAGACTTACAACATCCTGAAGAAGAAAGAAGCCGTAGGGCGTCGTCTCGACTTTATGATGCAGGAGTTCAACCGCGAGTCGAACACCCTGGCCTCTAAGTCGATCAATGCTGAAGTGACCAACTCCGCCATTGAACTGAAAGTGCTGATTGAGCAGATGCGCGAGCAGATCCAGAATATCGAGTAACGCTTTATTCAAGCCGCTTTCTCATCATGGCCCCGTTCAGGGGCCATTTTTTTATCGGAACAGGCTATCGGCGGCAAACGCCTATAACATGAATAATTGTAATGTGAAAATTACCGTTTATCGCCATCAAACCCAGCCAAACAACGTTCAGTCATTATCAAAATTAAGGATAATGTCCTCACACAAGAAAAACTAAATCGTGGCAGACCGCACAAAACGCTACCCTGTTGCCCTCACTATCGGGGGAACACATGCTGCTACATATCCTTTATCTCGTCGGGATCACTGCCGAAGCCATGACCGGTGCACTCGCTGCCGGACGCCGTCGTATGGATACGTTTGGGGTCATCATTATTGCTACCGCCACCGCGCTGGGAGGCGGATCGGTACGCGATATCCTGCTGGGGCATTACCCTCTCGGCTGGGTTAAGCACCCCGAGTACATCATCATTGTGGCTGTCGCCGCAGTGCTGACCACTATCCTTGCTCCTGTAATGCCCCATCTTCGACGTCTGTTTTTAGTGCTTGATGCTCTGGGCCTGGTCGTGTTCTCCATCATCGGGGCACAAATTGCGCTGGATATGGGCGAAAGCCCGGTGATTGCCACTATTGCCGCAGTCGTGACGGGCGTATTTGGCGGCGTACTGCGCGATATGTTCTGCAAACGCATTCCTCTGGTCTTTCAAAAAGAGCTCTACGCCGGGATATCCTTTGCATCAGCCGTTCTGTATATCGCTTTACAGCATTATGTTTCCAGCCATGACGTCGTGGTCATCGCCACCTTGTTATTTGGCTTCACGGCTCGCTTGCTTGCGCTGCGCTTGAAACTGGGACTGCCCGTGTTTCATTACACTCAGGACACCCACTGACTGGCCGCTATCTATTCTCCCCGATAAGATAGCGGCGTTTATTCGCGATAAGCGACAGCAAGCTCATGTCAGAATCCTTGCACTCCCTGCTTGCCGAGCCAGGCAACCAGGCCGGCAATGCCAGGATCATGAATAAACGCAACGAGCTGCCGGGCTTTCTCCTTTCCTGTGCCGGGAAGTGCCTGCCAGTCTGCTGCGTTACGCTCACGCATTTTCTGCCACGTCAGGTCTCCCATAGCGTTTAGCGAGGCCTGCGTCAGCGGAACACCCAATGCCATGATCCAACGAATAAAGGGTCGCTCACGTACCAGATTAAAGCGATGCCAGAGCGCCAGCCCGCGTGCTGCGGAAAACCCCGGGGTAGACTCCAGCTGCGCCTGCGTTAATGTCAGCCATGAGAAGATATGTTCAAAATGATGCGCCTGATACAGCGCCCGCCAGCCTGACTCACCGACTCCTTCAATATCCAGCACGTGCTTTGAACCAAGCCACGTCAGGCGGGCAAAGAACTGCTCCATACACACCGGCGAGGCGTAAAAACAGCTCTGCGCATGATAATGCGAGGCCGGAGGTGTGGGCTTTTGTCTCTCTTCCCCCCGCCAGACCACCTTATCGAACCGCGGGATACCCTGCCCGGCCAGACTGACCTGTATCTGATCACCCGTCGCAATATCCAGCCTTTGCCAGCGCTCAACGGACCCAAGACTGACCCGTTGTACCTGCTTATCATCCAGCAGGACAGGGACCAGCGCCGCCACGACCGAGATTTTTCCCGTGCGCCCCACGGCAAAATGAATATCTCTTACTTCGGCAATCTGTGCGACCGGGGGGTATTTCCATGCGACGACCCAGCTGCCTTCTCCGGGCAACCAGTTTTCGCCGGGAGGAGCATCCGCGGACCGCACCACAATGCCGTCCGTGGCAAAGGGTAATGCCGTGTTGTGCCACGTCGAGCGCTGTTTCTCGACAGCATCAACAGTCTGTACAGGCAGGGTATAACGCGCCGTCAGGGAAAAGCCGGCTTTAGATAACTCAGACAGCGCATTCGACATCACTTTCGGCCCATCCGGCCAGGCCCAGATAAATATCCCTGTCTGGCTCAGAAGTGGACTGTCCTTTTGCCGCATCATCGCGCCCGCCACTTTTGCCCGTGCGTTCATTCCCCCCATCTGTCGCTGAAGATGGTTGTCGCGTAACCAAAAAAGCTCTCCCTGTAAGACGCTGTTGGCCAGCGCTCCGGTCACTTTTTTGGGCACTGCGGGAATTAAATACACTTGTGCAGTCCAGTCTTCACCTTTAAGCCCATCACCACGACTGATAGCCTGGGTTAACTTTCCGTCGCGATACACCAGCGTCACTGCCACCCCGTCGACTTTTGGCTGCATCCAGAGAGTGTCACGACCACGCATCCACTGGCGTAGCTCTTCTTTACTGGCCGCTTTATGCACTCCCGTATGGGCAACAGGATGTCTTACGCTCCCCGTAAGAACCGGTAAGGCCTCCTCAGAAGGTATATCGCCGAAGCAGCGCTGCCACTGCTTTAAGCGGCCATTGAGCTGGTCATAGACGTCGTCATTCACCTCGCTCACGCCCTGCTTCCAGTAGGCATCATCCCAGCGTTTGACTTGCGCACTCAATGTCGCAATCTCTTTCTCTGCTTTTGCCTGAGACCACACGGGACATACCGCTGCACCGTAGCCGCACCACAACAGCATTAATCCGCTCATCCATCGCCACATTGTCACCCCTCCTTTGCAATGGTGGAGGTATAACCCGACGCGGAAAACCGTGCTAATGGCCATCTTTCACTCTGCGAGGCGTTGTCAGACGTTTATTTTTATTGCTGCAAAACAGCTGTAAAACCTGAAAACGGCGCGCAAAATTCAATAATGCAGGGGAAAAAGTGTGACAAAGGCTACGTCACACAGCGGCGACGTGTATAATAAGCCCGTATGTAGGACTTCTTCGTTAACACATACAAAAGACTCTCATGGCTCAAGGCACGCTTTATATTGTTTCTGCCCCTAGTGGCGCGGGTAAATCCAGCCTTATTCAGGCACTGTTAAAAACCCAACCGTTGTACGACACACAGGTTTCTGTTTCTCACACCACGCGTAAACCGCGTCCGGGTGAAGTGCACGGTGAACACTATTTCTTTGTTGATCACGATGAATTCAGAGCGATGATTGGCAGAGACGCGTTTCTTGAACACGCAGAAGTTTTCGGTAACTACTACGGCACTTCGCGTGAAACCATTGAGCAGGTTCTGGCCACGGGCGTAAATGTGTTCCTGGATATCGACTGGCAGGGCGCACAGCAGATTCGCAAGAAAATGCCTGATTCACGCAGTATCTTTATTTTACCGCCATCGAAAGATGAGCTGGATCGCCGACTGCGTGGCCGCGGTCAGGACAGCGAGGAAGTGATCGCCCGGCGTATGGAGCAGGCAGTTGCAGAAATGAGCCATTACGCGGAATATGATTACCTTATTGTGAATGATGATTTTGATGCCGCGCTGAGCGATCTCAAAACCATTCTTCGCGCAGAACGCTTGCGTATGAGCCGCCAGAAGCAGCGACATGACGCATTAATCACCAAACTGTTGGCAGACTGAACCCACTTTCAGTATCATGCCCAGTCATTTCTTCACCTGTGGAGCATTTTAAGTATGGCACGCGTAACTGTTCAGGACGCTGTAGAGAAAATTGGTAACCGTTTTGACCTGGTGCTGGTCGCCGCGCGTCGCGCTCGTCAGATGCAGGTAGGCGGTAAAGATCCGCTGGTACCGGAAGAAAACGATAAAACTACCGTTATTGCACTTCGCGAAATCGAAGAAGGTCTGATCAACAATCAGATCCTCGACGTACGTGAGCGCCAGGAGCAGCAAGAGCAGGAAGCCGCAGAACTGCAGGCCGTAACCGCCATTGCTGAAGGTCGTCGTTAATTAAACCTGCGGGTCGCCCTTGTATCTGTTTGAAAGCCTGAATCAACTGATTCAAACTTACCTGCCTGAAGACCAGATTAAGCGTCTTCAGCAGGCGTATCTCGTTGCACGTGACGCTCACGAGGGCCAGGCACGTTCAAGCGGTGAACCCTATATCACGCACCCGGTAGCGGTGGCCTGTATTCTGGCCGAGATGAAACTCGACTACGAAACGCTGATGGCCGCCCTGCTGCATGATGTGATCGAAGATACCCCTGCCACCTACCAGGATATGGAACAGCTGTTTGGCAAAAGCGTTGCCGAGCTGGTGGAAGGGGTCTCTAAGCTTGATAAGCTGAAATTCCGCGACAAGAAAGAGGCGCAAGCCGAAAACTTTCGCAAGATGATTATGGCGATGGTGCAGGATATCCGCGTCATTCTTATCAAACTTGCTGACCGTACCCACAATATGCGCACGCTGGGCTCACTTCGCCCGGACAAACGTCGCCGCATTGCCCGTGAAACCCTCGAAATTTACAGTCCGCTGGCGCACCGTTTAGGTATCCACCACATTAAAACCGAGCTGGAAGAGCTGGGTTTTGAAGCGTTATACCCGAACCGCTATCGCGTGATTAAAGAGGTGGTGAAAGCCGCACGCGGCAACCGTAAAGAGATGATTCAAAAGATCCTCTCTGAAATTGAAGGACGTTTACAGGAAGCGGGAATTCCGTGCCGCGTCAGCGGTCGCGAAAAACATCTGTACTCCATCTACTGCAAAATGGTGCTCAAAGAGCAGCGTTTTCATTCGATCATGGACATCTACGCGTTCCGCGTGATCGTCCACGACTCTGATACCTGCTACCGCGTGCTGGGCCAGATGCACAGCCTGTACAAACCGCGTCCAGGGCGCATGAAAGATTACATCGCCATTCCAAAAGCGAACGGCTATCAATCTTTGCACACCTCGATGATCGGTCCGCACGGCGTGCCTGTTGAAGTGCAGATCCGCACCGAAGACATGGACCAGATGGCGGAGATGGGTGTGGCTGCACACTGGGCTTATAAAGAGCACGGTGGCGAAAGCAGTACAACCGCACAAATCCGCGCCCAGCGCTGGATGCAAAGCCTGCTGGAACTGCAGCAGAGTGCGGGTAGCTCGTTTGAATTTATCGAGAGCGTTAAATCCGATCTCTTCCCGGATGAGATTTACGTTTTCACCCCAGAAGGCCGCATTGTCGAACTGCCTGCAGGCGCTACGCCGGTCGACTTTGCTTATGCCGTGCATACCGATATCGGCCACGCCTGCGTGGGCGCGCGTGTCGACAGGCAGCCTTATCCGCTCTCTCAGCCGCTTTCCAGCGGCCAGACGGTGGAAATTATTACCGCACCGGGCGCACGTCCGAACGCGGCCTGGCTGAACTTTGTCGTGAGTTCCAAAGCACGTGCCAAAATCCGCCAGTTGCTGAAAAACCTCAAGCGCGATGATTCCGTCAGCCTGGGGCGTCGTCTGCTCAACCATGCGTTGGGTGGTAGCCGTAAGCTGGCTGAAATCCCGAAAGAGAACATTCAGCGTGAGCTGGAGCGCATGAAGCTCGCCTCGCTTGATGACCTGCTGGCAGAAATCGGCCTCGGCAACGCCATGAGCGTGGTCGTGGCGAAGAACCTGCAGCAGGGTGATACCACGGCGATCCCGACGACGACGCAAAGCCACGGTCATCTGCCGATCAAAGGCGCGGACGGCGTACTTATCACCTTCGCGAAATGTTGCCGTCCTATCCCGGGTGACCCGATTATTGCGCACGTCAGTCCGGGTAAAGGTCTGGTTATCCACCACGAATCCTGTCGTAACATCCGCGGCTATCAAAAAGAGGCGGAGAAGTTCATGGCAGTCGAGTGGGATAAAGAGACGGCACAGGAATTTATCACCGAAATTAAGGTGGATATGTTCAACCACCAGGGTGCCCTGGCGAACCTGACGGCAGCAATCAATACGGCCTCTTCCAACATTCAGAGCCTGAACACGGAAGAGAAAGATGGCCGCGTCTACAGCGCCTTTATTCGTCTGACCGCCCGTGACCGCGTGCATCTGGCGAACATTATGCGCAAGATCCGCGTGATGCCGGACGTGATTAAAGTCACCCGTAACCGAAACTAGACTTATGAATTCAAAACGTTACGAGCGTATCTGCGAAATGCTCGCCAGGCGTCAGCCTGACCTGACGGTCTGCATGGAGCAGGTCCACAAACCTCATAACGTCTCTGCAATTGTCCGTACCGCAGACGCCGTAGGCGTGCATGAAGTGCACGCCGTCTGGCCGGGTGCCCGCATGCGAACCATGGCTTCAACTGCCGCAGGCAGCAACAGCTGGGTGTCCGTCAAAACCCACCAGACTATTGGCGAAGCCGTATCGCACCTGAAAGGTCGCGGTATGCAGGTCCTGGCCACTAACCTGTCCGCAAAAGCCGTCGATTTTCGTGAGATCGACTACACCCGCCCGACCTGTATTTTGATGGGTCAGGAGAAAACCGGGATCACCCAGGAAGCGCTGGATCTGGCGGATCAGGATATCATCATCCCCATGATCGGCATGGTGCAGTCTCTCAATGTCTCCGTGGCCTCTGCGCTCATTCTCTATGAAGCGCAGCGCCAGCGTCAGAACGCGGGCATGTACAAGCGCAGCAACAGCATGCTGCCGGAAGAGGAGCAGCAGCGCCTGCTGTTCGAAGGTGGTTACCCGGTGCTGGCTCGCGTCGCGAAACAAAAAAAACTGCCTTACCCCCACGTCAACGCGCAGGGCGAAATTGAAGCCGATGCCGAGTGGTGGGCCACCATGCAGTACGCAGGATAACCGATGAAAGGCCGTCTGCTGGATGCCATACCGCTCAATAGCCTGACGGGCGTAGGTGCGGCGCAAAGCAGTAAACTGGCAAAAATTGGCCTGCACACCGTGCAGGATCTCCTGCTCCATCTCCCCCTGCGTTATGAAGACCGCACCCAACTCTATAAGATTGGCGATCTGCTGCCTGCCATTTACGCCACCGTTGAAGGCGAAGTACTGAACTGCAATATCACCTTTGGCGGACGCCGGATGATGACCTGTCAGATCAGCGACGGCACCGGCATTCTCACCCTGCGCTTTTTCAACTTCAATGCGGCCATGAAAAACAGCCTTGCGACCGGTCGCAGGGTGCTGGCCTATGGTGAAGCCAAACGCGGGAAATACGGCGCAGAGATGATCCACCCGGAGTATCGCGTTCAGGGAGATCTGAGCACGCCGGAGCTGCAGGAGACCCTAACCCCGGTTTATCCGACGACCGAAGGCATCAAGCAGGCAACGCTGCGTAAACTCACTGACCAGGCGCTGGAACTGCTGGATACCTGCGCCATTACCGAGCTACTGCCGCCTGAGCTGGCTCAGGGCATGATGAGTCTGCCCGAGGCGCTGCGCACCCTGCACCGCCCGCCGCCAACCCTGCAGCTTAGCGACCTGGAAAGCGGCAAACACCCCGCTCAACGGCGTCTTATCCTTGAGGAATTACTGGCTCATAACCTGAGCATGCTGGCGGTACGGGCGGGCGCGCAGCGTTTTCATGCCCAGCCCTTAAGCCCGCGAGATGAACTCAAAGATAAGCTGCTGGCCTCACTGCCGTTTAAACCCACCGGTGCACAGGCACGCGTCACGGCCGAGATTGAACGCGATATGGCGCTTGATGTGCCCATGATGCGCCTGGTTCAGGGGGATGTGGGTTCCGGTAAAACGCTGGTTGCAGCCCTGGCTGCCCTGCGCGCAATTGCCCACGGCAGGCAGGTGGCGCTAATGGCCCCCACCGAACTGCTGGCTGAACAGCACGCTAATAACTTCCGCGCGTGGTTTGCCCCGCTTGGGATTGAAGTGGGCTGGCTTGCCGGGAAGCAAAAAGGTAAAGCGCGTCAGGCACAACAGGATGCCATTGCCAACGGTCAGGTACAGATGATTGTCGGCACGCACGCGATTTTCCAGGAGCAGGTGCAGTTTAATGGTCTTGCCCTGGTGATTATCGACGAACAACACCGCTTCGGTGTACACCAGCGTCTGGCGCTGTGGGAGAAAGGGCTGCAGCAGGGCTTCCACCCGCATCAGCTGATCATGACTGCCACACCTATCCCGCGCACCCTGGCAATGACCGCCTACGCCGATCTCGATACATCGACCATCGACGAACTGCCGCCGGGCCGTACACCGGTCACCACGGTCGCCATTCCGGACACACGCCGGAGCGATATCATCGACCGCGTGCGCAACGCCTGCACTCACGAAGGCCGTCAGGCCTACTGGGTCTGCACGTTAATTGAAGAGTCTGAACTGCTTGAAGCGCAGGCCGCGGAAGCGACGTGGGAAGAGCTGAAGCTGGCGCTGCCCGAGCTGAACGTGGGTCTGGTTCACGGGCGGATGAAGCCTACTGAGAAACAGGCGGTGATGCAGTCGTTCAAACAGGGTGAACTGCATTTGCTGGTTGCCACAACGGTGATTGAAGTCGGCGTAGACGTGCCCAATTCCAGCCTGATGATCATCGAAAACCCGGAACGTCTTGGCCTTGCGCAACTCCATCAGCTGCGCGGCCGCGTTGGCCGCGGTGCTGTCGCCTCTCACTGCGTGCTGCTCTACAAAGCACCGCTCTCGAAAACCGCACAGATGCGTTTGCAGGTGCTGCGCGACAGTAACGACGGTTTTGTGATTGCACAAAAAGACCTGGAGATCCGCGGCCCAGGCGAACTGCTGGGCACGCGTCAGACGGGTAATGCCGAATTCAAAGTGGCGGATTTACTGCGCGATCAGGCCATGATCCCCGAAGTTCAGCGCCTCGCACGCCATATTCATGAGCGCTACCCCGAACAGGCGGCAGCGTTAATTGAGCGCTGGATGCCGGAAACTGAACGCTATTCCAACGCCTGATCTCAGGCAAACATCGGCAGCATCAGGTAAAGCTTAATCACCAGCGCGTTGACGATATCAATGAAGAACGCTCCGACCATCGGGACCACCAGAAACGCCATATGCGAAGGCCCAAAACGTTCGGTGATCGCTTGCATGTTGGCGATAGCCGTCGGCGTTGCCCCCAGACCAAACCCACAATGCCCCGCCGCCAGCACTGCTGCATCGTAGTTTTTGCCCATCATGCGCCAGGTCACAAACATGGCGTAGAACGCCATAAACAGCGCCTGAACGGCCAGAATAGCCACCATCGGCAGTGCCAGTGAGGCCAGCTCCCAGAGCTTGAGGCTCATCAGGGCCATCGCCAGGAACAGCGACAGGCAGACGTTGCCAAGCACCGATACGGCACGTTCAAATACGCGGTAGAAGCCCATCAGCGCCAGACCGTTACTCAGCAACACCCCGACAAACAGCACGCACACAAACGTCGGGAGCTCGAACGCTGAACCTGCCAGCCATTGCGCAACCACTTTGCCCACCGTCAGGCAGATGGCAATCATCGCGATAGTTTCAATCAACACCAGCGAAGTGATGGTGCGTCCGACGTCGGGTTTTTCAAAGGCAGTGGGTACCAGCTCATCGTCCGGTCTTCCGTCTGGCGTACCAGAGTGCTTCACCAGATACCGCGCCACCGGCCCGCCGATCAGGCCGCCCAGCACCAGACCGAAGGTGGCACAGGCCATCGCCACTTCGGTGGCGTTTTCAAAGCCGTAGCGCTCAGTAAACAGCTTGCTCCACGCCGCCCCGGTACCGTGGCCACCAGAGAGGGTGATTGATCCGGCCAGCAGCCCCATCAGCGGATCCAGCCCCAGCAACGTGGCCATCCCGATACCAATGGCGTTTTGCATCACTAGCAGCCCTACCACCACGATCAGAAATACGCCGAGCACTTTGCCACCCGTCCGCAGGCTCGCCAGGTTGGCATTCAGGCCAATGGTGGCAAAGAAGGCCAGCATCAGCGGATCTTTCAGGGACATATCAAAATCAATTTCCCAGCCCATGCTTTTCTTCAGCACCAGCAGGGCCAGCGCCACCAGCAGTCCGCCGGCAACAGGTTCAGGAATGGTGTATTTCTTCAGAAGGGAAACGCTGTGTACGAGCTTACGGCCAAGCAGTAAGACCAGCGTTGCGGCAACAAGGGTCGACAACGTATCGAGATGAATCATAAAAGGCTCCTGTTATGCGCGTGTTCCATACACACGCGGCGTTATCCTGGGCCGGCTTGCGCTCGTCATGAGCCGCCGGCGCAAAAAGTGTAATTTTTTTTCCCCATGGGTTGTAGAAAACCTGCTCACAGCGGCAGATTTTCTTGTCTTTTTTTGTTGGCAATCGTTTGCTTTTACCAGGTGGTCAGATAAAATGCCCGCTTTTCCACCGTGGGATTGCCGCCGATGTCCGTTAACACCCTTGAGTCTCCCGATGCGCAACCGATTGCGCAGAAGCAAAATAGCGAACTGATTTACCGCCTTGAAGACCGTCCGCCTCTTCCTCAGACGCTCTTTGCCGCCTGCCAACACCTGCTGGCTATGTTCGTTGCGGTGATCACCCCGGCGCTGCTGATCTGCCAGGCGCTTGGTTTACCGGCTCAGGATACACAGCACATCATCAGTATGTCCCTCTTTGCCTCCGGCGTAGCGTCCATTATTCAAATTAAAGCGTGGGGCCCGGTGGGGTCTGGATTGTTGTCGATCCAGGGCACCAGTTTTAACTTCGTCGCACCGCTGATCATGGGCGGTACAGCCCTCAAAACCGGCGGCGCGGATGTTCCGACCATGATGGCGGCGCTGTTTGGCACGCTGATGCTGGCCAGCTGCACCGAGATGGTGATCTCCCGGGTACTGCACCTGGCGCGTCGCGTGATCACGCCGCTGGTATCCGGCGTGGTGGTGATGATCATTGGCCTGTCGCTGATTCAGGTTGGCCTGACCTCCATCGGTGGCGGTTATGCGGCAATGAGCGACCACACTTTTGGTGCACCGAAAAACCTGCTGCTGGCCGGCGTGGTACTGGCAATCATTATTCTGCTTAACCGTCAGCGTAACCCGTATCTGCGTGTGGCATCGCTGGTGATCGCCATGGCGGCCGGTTATCTGCTGGCCTGGGCGCTGGGTATGCTACCGGAGAACACCCCGCAGACCAACAGTGCGCTGATCACCATTCCAACGCCGCTGTACTACGGCCTGGGCATTGACTGGGGTCTGCTGCTGCCGCTGATGCTGGTCTTTATGATCACCTCGCTGGAGACGATTGGCGATATCACCGCCACGTCTGATGTCTCCGAGCAGCCGGTCTCCGGCCCGCTGTATATGAAACGCCTGAAAGGCGGCGTGCTGGCGAACGGCCTGAACTCGTTTGTCTCTGCGGTCTTCAACACCTTCCCGAACTCCTGCTTCGGCCAGAACAACGGCGTGATCCAGCTGACTGGCGTTGCCAGCCGCTACGTCGGTTTTGTGGTGGCGCTGATGCTGATCGTCCTCGGCCTGTTCCCGGCGGTAAGCGGTTTTGTGCAGCATATACCTGAACCGGTACTGGGCGGCGCAACGCTGGTGATGTTCGGGACCATCGCGGCTTCCGGTGTACGTATCGTCTCTCGCGAACCGCTGAACCGCCGCGCCATCATGATCATTGCCCTGTCGCTGGCCGTGGGTCTGGGTGTTTCACAGCAACCGCTGATCCTGCAGTTTGCCCCGGACTGGGTGAAAAACCTGCTCTCTTCCGGCATTGCGGCAGGCGGTATCACCGCGATTGTTCTGAACCTCGTTTTCCCGCCTGAGAAAAATTGATCGCCCTCACGGCAGGCTGTCAACGCCTGCCGTGACATCTCTTTACACCATTCCCGCCTTGAGCATTGCGCATAAATCGTGCATAACTCCCTTATGTGCGTTTCGCGGGATGGAAGACCATGAAATTTATTGGAAAGGTACTCGTCTATCTTCTGGTAGCCCTGCTCATTGTGGTGCTGGCGCTCTATATTCTGCTCCAGACCCGCTGGGGAGCATCTCAGGCCAGCAACTGGATAACGGTGAATACCGATTACGAACTCAATTTCGACCTGATGGATCACCGCTTTTCGTCACCTTCCCACATCATTCTGGAAAACGTCACGTTTGGCCGCGACGGTAAACCCGCCACGCTGGTGGCCAGGAAAGTCGATATTGGTCTGAGTAGCCGACAGGTCACCGATCCGCTGCACATGGACACCATTACCCTGTTCGATGGCACGCTTAATCTTTCTCCTCAGACGGCACCGCTCCCGTTCCAGGCGGACCGTTTGCAGTTGAACAACATGGCCTTTAACAGCCCCAATACGGAATGGGATCTCAGCGCACAGAAAGTGACGGGCGGCGTCAGCCCGTGGCAGCCAGAAGCAGGCAATGTGCTGGGTAAAAACGCACAGATCCAGGTGAGCGCAGGCTCGCTTACCCTGAACGGCGTGCCGGCCACCAACGTGCTGATCCAGGGACAACTCAACGGCAAAGAGGTGGTGCTGAACACCATTGGTGCCGATATGGCGCGCGGTTCGCTCACCGGGTCCGCCCTGCGCAACGCTGACGGCAGCTGGATTATCGACACCATGCGTCTGAATGAGATCCGCCTGCAAAGCGATAAGTCACTGGTGGATTTCTTCGCGCCTCTGACCACCATTCCCTCGCTGCAGATTGGCCGTCTGGAAGTGACTGACGCACGCCTGCAGGGGCCGGACTGGGCGGTGACCGATCTCGATTTAAGCCTGCGCAACCTGACACTCAGCAAAGGCGACTGGCAAAGTCAGGAGGGGCGTTTGTCCATGAACGCCAGCGAGTTTATTTATGGCTCTCTGCATCTGTTCGACCCGATCATGAATGCGGAGTTCTCCCCGCAAGGCGTGGCGCTGCGCCAGTTTACCTCCCGCTGGGAGGGCGGCATGGTACGCGCTTCCGGCAACTGGCTGCGCGAGGGTAACGCGCTGGTGCTGGATGATGTTGCCATCGCCGGGCTGGAATACGCCCTGCCGCAGAACTGGAAAACGCTGTGGATGGAGCCGTTACCGGAATGGCTGAACAGCCTGACGCTGAAAAAATTCGGCCTGAGCCGCAACCTGGTTATCGATATCGACCCGGCCTTCCCGTGGCAAATCACCTCTCTTGATGGCTATGGCGCGAACCTGCAGCTGGCGAAAGATCGCCAGTGGGGCGTATGGGGTGGCAGCGCAACGCTGAACGGCGCGGCGGCGACCTTTAACCGCGTGGACGTGCGTCGTCCGTCGCTGGCGCTGAACGCTAACGCCTCAACGGTAAACATTACCGACCTGAGCGCTTTCACCGAAAAAGGCATTCTGGAAGCCACGGCGACGGTATCACAGCTTCCGCCACGGCAGACGACAATCAGCCTGAACGGACGCGGCGTGCCGCTCAACGTGCTGCAGGCGTGGGGCTGGCCGGCGCTACCCATTGGCGGTGATGGCAATATCCAGCTAACCGCCAGCGGCAGCGTGCAGGCCAACGCACCGCTGAAACCGACGGTTAACGGGAAACTGAACGCGGTAAATATGGATAAACAGCAGGTGCAACAGACGATGACGGGGGGAGAGGTGTCGACACTATCCTCGCCCCAGCCCTCTCCCTGAAAGGAAGAAGAAGCAAACCCTTCCCTCCCCCCGTTGGGGAGAGGGTTAGGGTGAGGAAAATTAAAGGTGTACCACCACCTCATTACCCTCCGCTTTCACCACCACGCCCCACTCGCTTCCGGCCTCTGAGCCGCCTTTTACACCACTCAGTTTCTGCACGTTGCGCAAGCAGACCGACCAGTTTCGCGCGTCACCTGTGCCGGTAATGGTCACGGTGTCGCCGCTGCGTGTGGCTTTCAGCGTAAATGCCACAGAACCGTCCGCCGCGGGCACTTCGCTCACCGCCATCGCGCCATCGCCCAGGTTAAACAGCTGGAAAGCTGTCCCTTCGTTCCAGGCGTAGTCCGGTTTCTGTTGATTGTTGCCCAACGCCAGCAGGGTGTTATCGCGCACATAGACCGGCAGGCTGCGGAATTCATGCTGCTGTTTATGCCAGCGGCTGCCCTCGATTTCATCGTTATGCCAGAGATGGGTCCAGCGCCCTTCCGGCAGATAAAACTGCACGTCACCGGCCTCAGAAAACACCGGGGCTACCATCACCGACTCCCCCAGCATGTACTGACGGTCGAGGTAATCGCATGCCGGATCGTCCGGGAACTCCAGCATCATCGCCCGCAGCATCGGTGTGCCATACTCGCGAGCCAGGGCAGCCTGGCGATAGAGATACGGCATCATCTGACATTTCAGCTGAGTGAAGTGACGCACCACATCACAGGACTCATCATCGTACGCCCACGGTACGCGGTAAGATTTGCTGCCATGCAGGCGGCTGTGGCTGGATAACAGCCCAAACGCGCACCAGCGTTTGTAGACGTGTGCCGGCGCGGTGTTCTCAAATCCACCGATGTCATGGCTCCAGAAGCCAAAGCCGGACAGACCAATCGACAGCCCGCCGCGCAGGCTTTCCGCCATCGATTCGTAGTTGGCGTAACAGTCGCCACCCCAGTGCACCGGGAACTGTTGCGCACCTACCGACGCCGAGCGGGCAAACAGCACCGCCTCATCCGCGCCCACCGTTTCTTTCAGTACGTTCCACACCAGTTCGTTATAAAGGTATGCGTAGTGGTTGTGCATCTTCTGCGGATCGGAACCGTCAAACCACTGGACGTCCGTCGGGATGCGCTCGCCAAAATCGGTCTTAAAGCAGTCGACGCCAATATCCACCAGGCCTTTCAGCTTGTCGGCATACCACCGACACGCGTCCGGGTTAGTGAAGTCATAAATCGCCAGACCGGGCTGCCATTTGTCCCACTGCCACAGGGAGCCGTCCGGGCGCTTGAGCAGGTAGCCCTTCTCTTTCAGTTCGCGAAATACCGGCGACTTCTGGCCGATGTACGGGTTAATCCACACGCAAACCTTCAGCCCTTTCTCCTTCAGGCGGCGGATCATCCCCTGCGGATCCGGGAAAGTCACCGGGTCCCATTCAAAATCACACCACTGGAAGGCCTTCATCCAGAAGCAGTCGAAGTGGAAGACATGCAGCGGCAGATCGCGCTCGGCCATGCCGTCGATAAAGCTGTTAACCGTCGCTTCGTCGTAGTTGGTGGTGAACGACGTGGTCAGCCACAGGCCGAATGACCACGCGGGCGGCAGCGCCGGGCGTCCGGTGAATCGCGTATAACGGTTGAGCACCTCTTTTGGCGTCGGGCCGTCGATCACAAAGTACTCGAGATATTCACCTTCTACGCTGAACTGCACTTTGGAGACCTTCTCGGAGCCAATTTCAAACGAGACGTTTTCCGGGTGGTTCACCAGCACCCCGTAGCCGCGGTTGGTCAGATAGAACGGAATATTTTTGTATGACTGCTCGGTACTGGTGCCGCCGTCGCGGTTCCAGGTCTCGACCGTCTGGCCGTTACGCACCAGCGCGGTAAAGCGCTCGCCGAGGCCGTAGACCGTTTCACCTACGCCCAGATCCAGACGCTCAAAAACATAATGACGATCGGTACGGGTATCCTGCACGTAACCGTTGTTTTTCAGCTGACTGCCGGTAATACGCTGTCCGTTGCGCAGAAAATCCAGCGCCCAGCACTCGCCTTTGGTGACGCGCACGCTGAGGTGACCGCTTTTCAGCTCAGCAAATTCGGCATTGTTTTCAATCTCAACGTTCACCTCTTTGATGACATTCAGAGGATAGTGCGGACCGTTGTTCAGCGCGCCCTGGAAGTGCTCGATACGCACGCCGACAATCCCTTCCTGCGGGGAGAAAAGACGGACAGTGAACATCAGAGTATCAAGCTGCCAGGTACGTTCTCGTACATCACGCGGCGCCACGTATACCACAAGGTCATTGCCCTGCTGCTCTACATCGAACACCTGAACCGGGCAGGTGACGTTCAGGCCCGGTTGAATGAGCCAGTTTCCATCACTGATTTTCATACTCTCGTCCTCTTAGTTCTGTAATTCTTTACTGACCGGCAGGTTGTCAAACTCCTGCTGATTGCGGCGCGCACCCTGCGCCAGCTCGCTCATGATTTTGGTCAGGAAAGGCGTTTTCAGGGTGTAGTAGCGTTTGGCGATGATGGCGCTCAGTACATAGCAAACCGCCGGGGCCAGGGTGAACAGGCCGATAATGATGCTGATGGTCGCGCTGTTCTGGGTTTTAGCTGCGGCGTCATAACCCCCCCCTGCCAGCATCCAGCCGATCATTGCCCCGCCCAGCGCCAGGCCGAGTTTCAGCACAAACAGCGTGCCCGCGAAGCTGATGCCGGTAAGACGCTTGCCGTTGGTCCATTCGCCGTAGTCGACGGTATCGGACATCATGACCCACTGGATCGGCGTCACCAGCTGATGCAATACCCCAATCACAAAGATGAAGGTGAACATCACCACCGTGGCATGCATGGGAACGAAGAACATCGCCACGCTGACCACCGCCAGGGCGGCGTTGGTCCACCAGAAGATGCTGACCTTGCATTTCCAGTCGGTGAGCGGTTTCGCCAGCGCAGAGCCAATCAGGTTCCCGACACAGTAGGTGGTGAGGAACGCGACAAAGATTTCCGGCGAGCCCATGATCCAGGTGCAGTAGTACATCATCGCGCCGCCACGCACGCAGACGGCGAGGATATTAAGAATGGTCAGCACACCAACAATACGCCACTGGTCGTTATGCCAGATATCTCGCAGGTCTTCGCGCATGGAGGTGGTGCTCGGCGGCACCTGGATGCGCTCTTTGGTGGTGAAGAAGCAGAACGCCAGCATCAGAAACGCGACCACCGACAGCACGGCTATCCCACCCTGGAAACCGAACGCTTTGTCATCGCCACCAATCAGGTTAACCAGCGGCATCATCAGTACCGTCGAGAGCATGCCGCCCGCGGTCGCCAGCACAAAGCGCCAGGACTGCAGGGAGATACGCTGCGTCGGGTCGTTGGTGATCACACCGCCCAGGGCGCAATAAGGGATGTTAACCACGGTATAGAGCAGCGTCAGCAGCGTGTAGGTAATGGCGGCATAAATCATTTTGCCGTTGAGGCTGAGGTCCGGCGTGGTGTAGGCCAGCACGCAGACAATGCCGAACGGGATAGCACCGAACAGTATCCACGGCCGGAATTTACCCCAGCGGCTGCGGGTGCGGTCAGCGATCAGGCCCATGCACGGGTCCGAAATCGCATCCAGCGCACGTGCCAGCAGGAACATCGTGCCGACAAACCCGGCAGGAATGCCGAAGATATCGGTATAGAAAAACATCATGTACAACATAACGTTATCGAAGATGATGTGGCTGGCGGCGTCACCCATGCCGTAGCCAATCTTCTCTTTTACTGACAATACGTCGCTCATTTTTTTATCCTTCACGCTGTAGGGGGCGCTGAGACCGGTTACAGATTTTTAAACCATTGTTTCAGGAGCGGGTATTGCGTTTTCTGGTTAGCTGGTTACGTTTCTTGTTTTTTGTGATCGCGGTAAATATTGACGAGCACGAAATGCTAACCTGAGGATTTTCTTAGGAATTAACTGAAACAGGGGTGTTAAGGTCAAAAGAGAGGTGAAAAAAGTGTGCCGGGGTATGTGGTAAATGCCTGAAAGTAGCTATAATGCGCCCCGCCTCCATGTAGCAATGCAGGCGCGGAAGATCGTCATCTCCGGTGAGGTGGCTGGACTTCAAATCCAGTTGGGGACGCCAGCGTTCCCGGGCAGGTTCGACTCCTGTGATCTTCCGCCAAAATTCTTTGAAGAGATTATTCTCATATTTGTTCCACCATTAAACCCAAGTAATAATTTAATCTATTCACTAAAATTTTTTATGTGACTCTTCTGCTTTCTAGTAATGTCTAAGTCATCTTTTTTAGTTTTCTCACCCACAAATATTCAGGCCTTAAACTTTACCCATGTGTTTCAAATAATTAATTACGTTGATATTGATTTGTTCGGTTATATTTCGGATATCATAATAGCCAAACTTTAATCGTGAGGTACAATTCCTGAACGGCAAAATGCGTTGCATTTCATATCTAACGAGTAGGATATCTGCGTTAAGTTAGCATTCACTCACCCAACCACATATGCAGCAACGGAAACGCATTCCCCTGTCCGTCCCGTTCTGAGCGCCCCACCTGCACAAACCCCATATGCTGATAAAACGCAACGCCCTGCGGGTTTTGCTCGTTTACATCCACTTCATTCGCACCAAAATGCGCAATGGCATAGTTCAGCAGTAATTTCCCCACGCCTTTTCCCCGGCTCGCATCATCCACAAACAGCATTTCAATGCGGTTTTTATCGACGCCTAAAAAGCCATGAATAACACCCGCTTCATCGCGGGCAATCATAACCTTGAGATTGGGCAGATAGGCATTGAGCAATAACGGGCGCAGCGCCGCAATATCACTTTCCTGCAAAAAATGGTGGGTGGCACGAACGGAAGACTCCCAGACTGTGACGAGGCGTTCGAAGTGTGAGGGGTGTGCGGTTTCGATTTTCATGAGGGGGATCATTATAGAGCACAGCGATTAAATCAAGTATCCAGAAGCATGGAGGCAATAAAATGAAGACTTTAAATGAAGTAATAAACTCTCGAACCTGTGAAAGTCGAGAGCGTATCAAGGAAATGGCCCGGAAGTTGGTTCAGGAGACAGGTCAGCAGATAGAGCATGAAAAGCAAGAATCCCCAACAGACATTGAGAATAAAGAAACCAGCTAATCCTTCATGGTAGTTGTTCGGGTAAACCGAACAACTGAGGAACGGTAAATATTCTAGCGCCCTGTCCCCCCTCACCCTAGCCCTCTCCCTCCGTGAGAGGGAACTGGCCGTGCGGTTTGTCATCCCCCACCTTAATCTCCATCACCGCATACACCCCGTCTTTCGGGACCACCACGGTGACATTTTCCACCGGCACGCCTGCCGCGATATGAATATCCTGCAGCTGCCGGAGCGTCCGCGGGTAAATATCCTCCCAGCCGATACAGCGCAAAATAAAATCGATTTGTGGGCTACTGGCCAGCATATTCGAGACAATCACCGCCCCGCCGGGCTTTATCAGCCGCAGCGCACGCTGGAGAAAAATCACCGCATCGGCATCGTTGAAATAGTCGAAAATCCCCAGCGCATCCACCAGTTCGGCCTGATGCTCGCCCAGCTCATGCAGTAAATCTTCGTTACGCACCAGCGTATGGAGCAAGTTGCGCCTGAGCAGGGTCAGCTGTTCACCCACGATAATGCCTTCCTGCGCCGCCATGGTTTCGGCCCAACTGAGCGCCACAGGGTCTTTATCCACCAGCGTCAGATACACCTGCTGGCCGTCGAGCTTCGCCTCGCGCAGCGCCTCCAGCACGGGAATTGCAGCCCCGCTCGCCAGGCTCACCCAATTGTTATCGTTCCCGTTGCGGATGTATTTATCCACCATCGCAGCCAGTACTTTTGCACGGGAGCGCACACCAATGGCATCGTTCGCATGGATAAACCACTGGCGGCTGTCGCTGTCCATTCGGGTTCCGTCTGGCAGGCGCTCCTCCAGCGGGTTTTGCACCACAAAAAGCGCCAGCGCAGAGGGAACCAGCCGGGTACGCCACGCGGTGAGCGCCGGACGATTGCGGTAGGCTTGCCCGGAATAACGGTTCTGTGGGACAAGCACGGCCTGTCCCCCCTCTTCGTATTCAATCAGCGGAGGACGAAGCGCCGGATCGGCTTTCAGCGCCCGGTTAATCGAATTGATCTCACGGGCAGTGTCGTCCTTCATCGGCCACTGGTCGCTAATATCCGGAAATGACGCACTGAAAATGGTCATATTTTCCGGTGCGTCGCCGCGAAAAGGCTGCCAGTTCATGTCGTCGTCTCCCGTTGAGCTTTTAACGGAAGTCTATCCAGGCGAGCCAGTAAAACCCTACGAAGAAAGCACGATCTTCACTGCTTAACCCACACCAGCTGATCAACCTTGAAGCCCAGACTGCGTGCGGTATTCAGGTAGTCCTGTTTCACGGCATCCGGAATCGTCGGCGTACGAGACAGGATCCACAGATAGTCGCGATTCGGCCCGCTCACCAGCGCATACTGGTACTTATCGTCCAGCTTGATCACGTTATAGCCGCCGTAGAAGGGGCCGAAGAACGACACCTTCAGCGCTGCCGTCGTCGGTTCGCCGGTAAAGTACGCTTTGCCTTCACTCTCATTCCACTTGTTTTTAACCGGGTCGAAACCCCGGTTAAGCACGCTGATGCCACCGTCGCTGCGCTCGCCGTAGGTGGCGGTCACCTGCTCCAGCCCGCGTTCGAAGCGGTTTTCCAGGCGGGCAACTTCATACCACTTGCCGAGATAGCGGCTGGCTTCAAAATTTGAAATGGGCTTTACGCCTTTCGGTGGCGTAGGGGATTTGCAGGCCACCAGAGTCAGGGCAATGGCGACACCCGTCACAACAGGCCATAGTTTCATGAGAATTCCTTTCATTTGCACGGTTGGAAGTAAAGTGTAGTGCACCGTTACGGCGCTTCATCCCGTGAGGGAAAATTCGTAGTATATTGAGAGTATTCCTCCACTCTGGACACGGACATGGCTTACTCCATCGGCGAATTCGCCAGACTCAGCGGGATCACCGCCACGACGCTGCGGGCATGGCAGCGTCGCTATGGTTTACTCAAGCCACAGCGCACGGAGGGCGGCCATCGCCAGTACAGTGATGAGGACGTCCAGCAGGCACTGAAAATCCTCGACTGGGTGAAAAAAGGCGTGCCCATCGGCCAGGTCAAACCGCTACTGGAACGCCCCGTCCCGCGCCGTACCAACAACTGGCAAACGTTGCTTGAGACCATGCTGCAACGCCTGCAGGACGGGAAAATTGAATCCCTGCGCCAGATGATTTACGACGCTGGCCGCGAATACCCCAGGCCAGAGCTGGTTGCAAATGTGCTGCGTCCGTTGCGCAGCCAGATGTCAGCCAACATCCCTGCCGCCATGACCCTGCGCGAGATCCTCGACGGTATTATCATCGCCTATGCCTCGTTCTGCCTTGAGGGCGACAAAAAAGCGCCGGGTGATAACATCCTGCTTAGTGGCTGGTACCTGAATGACCCGTGTGAAATCTGGCTCGAGGCCCTGACGCGTACCGGACAAGGGCACCGTATCGATATTTTGCCTACTCCCTCCACGTCACTGGCGCCTGAGATTTTCCCCGAGCGCAAATGGCTTCTGGTGACCAGCGGTAAACTGACCGCCGCACGGAAAAAGCAGGTGGCACAGTGGCAGCAGCAGGTATCCCTTGAAGTGATTATCCTCTGATTATTTTCTCCTGCGGTAAACTTCACGAAAAGTTGAATATTTTTCCGTCCCGCAAATGCTAACGTTTTCCTGTGACTGACAACCCCACAGGAAAACACAATGAAAAAAACGCCCCCTCTGCTGATGCTGGCCGCCATGGCCTTTACCCCTGCCGCGTTTAGCGCCCCTGCCGGCACCCTGAGCGTACATATTCTCGACCAGCAAACCGGGATGCCGCCATCTGACGTTACCGTCACGCTGGAGAAGCAGCAGCAGAACACATGGACCCAGATTGCCAGCGGCAAAACCGACCACGACGGACGTATCAAATCACTCTATCCGCAGGATCAGGACATGCAGCCAGGCGTGTATAAAGTGACCTTTAAAACCGCTGATTACTTCCACGGCAAAAAGCTGGACACCTTCTTCCCGGAGATCCCAGTGCTATTTACCGTGACCCGAACCAACGAGAAACTTCACATCCCGCTTCTGCTGAGCCAGTACGGATACTCGACCTACAAGGGCAGTTAAGAAACATTGATTTTAAAGGATAATAAAAAATAACTCCGCCAATACTTGGACAAATTACTCATGTTGTGTAAGTTTTAGATATACGAACTGGAGACACACACCATGACAATGAAACCTGTAATCGGTATTAGCGGATGTTTGACCGGTTCCGCCGTTCGCTTCGACGGCGGACATAAGCGTATGGGCTTTGTCATGGACGAACTGGCCCAGTGGGTGAATTTCAGGCCCGTCTGCCCTGAGATGGCCATCGGCTTGCCGACGCCACGCCCTGCACTGCGTCTTATCGTGACGGACAGCGGTGAAACCCAGATGCGTTTTAGCCACGCCCCGCACGAAGACGTTACGCAAAAGATGGCTGACTTTACGGCAGATTATCTGCCTAAAATCGGCGATCTGGCAGGTTTTATCGTCTGTGCAAAATCCCCCAGCTGCGGCATGGAACGCGTGCGGCTGTATGATGAAAACGGCAACCGGGGCCGCAAGGAGGGTGTCGGGCTGTTCACTGCCACCCTCCTTGAAACCCTGCCGTGGTTACCCGTGGAAGAAGATGGCCGCCTGCACGATCCGGTGTTGCGGGAAAACTTTGTTGAGCGTGTTTTCGCGCTTCATGAACTGAACACACTGCGCGCCCAGGGTCTGACGCGCCGTGCGCTATTAGATTTCCACAGCCGCTACAAACTTCAGCTGCTGGCGCACCATCAGGCAGGTTATCGTGAAATCGGCCCGTTCGTTGCCACGCTGCACGAGTGGGAAGATCTGGACGCCTTCTTTGTGGCGTACCGCGAAAAGCTGATGACCATCCTGAAGAAACCTGCCTCGCGGAAAAATCACACTAACGTGTTGATGCATATTCAGGGGTATTTCCGTAACCAGCTAAACAGCCGCCAGCGCGGCGAACTTCGCGACGTGATCCTGCACTACCGTAACGGGCAGTTGCCCATCCTCGCGCCGATCACGCTGCTGAAGCACTACCTGGCCGAATACCCTGACCGGTATCTGATGACGCAAAACTACTTTGATCCCTATCCTGATGATTTGGGTCTGCGTCTGGCAGTCAAGTGATCATAAAAATGCGAAGGCCCCATTGACCCTCAGAGGCCCAAAGCAGTACCCCGTTTAGACGACACCCTCACTGTCGTCTCTTTTTTGCATTTAACCTTAAAGACTGTAATTATATACAGGCCTACAGTGCAAAAAAGGAGCCTGCCTGTGATCAAAAGCCTGCATATCCAAAACTACCGCTCGATTCGCGACATGTCGCTGGAGCTGGAAGCGCTCAATATCGTCTTCGGCCCCAACGGTACCGGGAAATCGAATATCTACAAGGCGATACACCTGATGCACAGCGCGGCGCAGGGGCAGTTCTCCCAGGCGCTGGCAAATGAAGGCGGTATTCTGAAGGTGTTCTGGGCAGGTAAGACCCGTAGCGACCAGCTCCGGCGGATGAACCTCGCGGTGGAAACGGACACTTACGAGTACGAGCTGCAGGTGGGCTTTGTCGAGCAACTGCCCTATCCCTCCCAGTTTCAGCTCGATCCGGTCATTAAAGAAGAGTCCATCTGGCTTACCGGTCAGCGCCGTCGCCCTTCATCACAGCTGATGAAGCGCAGGAATCAGGCGGTATTTCTCAACAACGTGCACCACGAAAAAGTGACTCACAGCGGCACGCTGTATGAAAACGAATCGGTGTTCGGGCAGCTCGGTGAACCGCATCTCTACCCGGAAGTGTCGCAGATGCGCGAGTCCCTGCGTAACTGGCGCTTTTATCATGAATTTTCCGTCTCGTCCGGCTCGGCGATGCGTGCCCCGCAGGTCGGTTTCCGCTCCCCGGTACTGGCCAGCGACGGCGCCAACCTGGCGGCCGCATTTCAGACAATTGTCGAGATTGGTGATGAAATGTTGCTGATGCGCATTCTCGACCAGGCCTTCCCCGGCTGCGAGTTTTACAGCGACAACACCGGCGGCCGCTTTCGCATGATGATGCAGCGCGAGGGGCTGAGCAGGCCGCTGGAACCGGCGGAGTTTTCCGACGGGACGCTGCGCTTCCTGTGCCTGGCGGTAGCGCTGTTAAGCCCACGCCCACCGGCCTTTATCGCGTTGAACGAACCGGAAAACAGCCTGCACCCGCAGATGCTGCCCGCGCTGGCGAGCTTAATCGCCGAGGCCAGCCGCTACTCGCAGATCTGGCTCACCAGCCACTCGCCGGAGCTGGCGAAGTTGATTGAGAAGCAGCGGTCGTTTTCATTGTATGAGCTGTCGATGGCGGAGGGGGAGACGAGGGTGGACAGGCTGGAGTAACTCTATATCCTCATCTCCTGTTCACCGGGGTGGATTCTTTTCTTTCGACATAAAGCATTGTATTCCTCCAATGATTACCCCACCACTAATGGAAAGGTTAACAGCTTCAACAAGATCACTCATTGGAAAATCAAATTGCCCGATGAAAAAATAGGTAACAAAGGCTATCAGCAAACGGCCGCACAAAAGCGTGGCAAAAATGCCAGCGATCCAAACAGCTACCAGCAATAGGAATAATTTTATCCTCGTAGTAAACATTATTTTTCTCGCTTAATTTGTTTTGTATAGCCTCATTGGCAGCCTGTCCTTTGCTTCCGAAATATTCAGAACTCAATGACTCCAGAACCGTTTCGCCGTTGACGGTGGCCTTCTCCCACCACAGTAAGCTGTGGTCGAGCGCAGCAATCTGATCCTCAGTCAGCGAGACGCCAAACAGCAGGCCCAGCGACTGCTGCGCCGCCGCGGCGTTATCCATCAGATAGCGCATCCGATCCAGATCGGAGCCGATACCGTTCAGGTAGCGGTTATCGGTCTGGTCGAGTACCACGTTGGAAACATAGCGGGTATCGAACGCCGCATCGCCGAGGAAGCAGTAATAAATTAATGACGAAGCCGAAAAGTCTTACGCCATTCTGCCGGACTCACGCCAAAACGCGCCTTAAATTGCTGGCGCCAGGTCACCGCAGAGTTAAACCCTACCAGCTCTGCCACGCTTTCAATGGGCATATTCCCGGCTTCTAACAATATCTGGCTGCGCCGCAGGCGCTCGGTGGTCAGCCAGTCGGCCACGCTCATCCCGGTGGCTTTTACAAAATGGCGGGTAAGCGTGCGGCGGCTCATCGATACCACCTCTGCCAGCGAGTCCAGATTATGCGATTCGGCAATGTGCTGCTGGAGATAGTCAATCAGGGAGTTGATTCGTCCGTCACGGGTATCTTTCGGTACCGGCTGGGCAATAAACTGTGCCTGCCCCCCCTCGCGGTGTGGCGGCACGATCATACGGCGGGCAATCTGGTTAGCGACCACGCTGCCAAAGCGCTGGCGGATGATGTACAGGCAGCAGTCAAGCGCGGCAGCGGTACCCGCAGAGGTGATGATATTGCCGTCATCGACGTATAGCGCATTGATATCCAGCTTTACGTCCGGGAAAAGCGTCTGAAACTGATGTTCAAACTCCCAGTGCGTGGCCGCGCGTTTACCGTCGAGAATGCCCGCATAACCCAGCACAAACGACCCCAGACAAAGCCCGACGATCTCCGCCCCGTTGTCTCTGGCCTGGACCAGGCTGTCGAGAAGCGTCTGGGGCGGGCGTTGCTGAACATGCTGCCAGTAAGGCACCACGACGATATCTGCCTGGCCGATGGCGGAGAAATCGTGAGTCGCGTTAAGCGCAAACCCGTCTTTGGATGTCAGTAATCCGGGTTTTTCGGCGCAGATCAACACACTAAAGCGCTTTTCGCCGGATACCGTATCACCAAACAAAATGCAGGGAACGGAGTAGTGGAACGGGCTGAACCCGTCTACCGCAACAATCGCGACGTTGATTAGCGCCATGTATCTCTCCTTTCCCCTGGTGATGCTCAGAATATAACGGTTTCACCATCCTCGGGAATGCTCACCGCATCTCCAATCAGGTTCGCGTCAACGTACTCACGCAGCGCATGGCGGGTCAACAGACAGTGGTTGATGGCCTCCATATGGGTCGCCACAATTTTCGCCTGCGGCAGCAGGAAGTGGACGTTGAGCACATCTTCCTGGCCCATGATAATCGGCCCAAACCCGATGACGTGAGCATAGCCCGCGTTAAGCACCACCACATCCGGCTGATGCTTATGCAGATCGGCTGCCACTTCATCACGCCAGATGGTATCCCCGACAATGTAGAGCGTCTTCTCATCAGGATGACGTAAAACCACGCCACAGGCTTCACCCAGCCGTTCCGCCAGCTCCGGCACGGCGTAAGCACGATCGGTACCGTGCTGGCCGCCGCGGGTTTTCGCGATCCGGATATCGCCAAACGCCGTCTCCTCGGTCATTACCGTCAGGTGGGTAAATCCCTGGCTGCGCAGCAGCGCGGCGTCGCTGTCGTTCTGCACAAAGACAGGTTTATCTTTGCCGATCAGTTCGACTGCGGCGCGATCCCAGTGATCGTCATGTGTATGGGTGACGATCACCGCATCCGCCTCAAGCAACGTGTTGACGTCAACGGGAAGCTCGACCATCGGGTTGCGGATCTCCGCATGCGCCGTGCCGGGGAAGCCCGGATAAGCGCCCTTCGGGGCCAGCATTGGGTCGATTAAAAAGCGTTTCCCGGCGTAGGTAATCAGCTGAGTGGCATTACGAATCTGGGTGATGTTCATGGGTATTCTCCTCATAGTGTGAAGAGGAGAATAGCCCGATGCCGCGCGTAACGATGTGGGCCACAGGGCGATGATCGATGAAATCGGGTCAACGTTATCGCATCCGCAACGCATCCACCACCAGCGAAAAGGCCGGAGACGGCTGCTTTCGGCTCGGGTAGTAGAGATAATACCCCGGGAAGGGCAGACACCAGGGTTCCAGCACGCGGATTAACCGGCCTTCAGCAATATGATCGCCAAACTCGTCTTCGGGCAGGAAAGCAATCCCGAATCCCGCCAGGGCAGCTTCGACAATATGCCAGGAAGTATTGAAGGTCAGCTGGCCATTCACGCGCACGTTCAGATCGCCACCGTCCTGATCAAAATCCCAGACGTAAATCCCGCCGGATTTAATCATCCTCTGGTTAATGCACTGGTGCTGCGTCAGCTCATGCGGCGTTTGCGGAACAGGATGACGGGCGAAGTAGTCCGGCGAGGCGACCGCGGCCATACGCAACTGCGGGCCTATCGGCAACGCGATCATGTCTTTATCGATGGTATCTCCCATACGAACGCCCGCATCGAAGCGGTCGGCAACGATATCGCGAAAACCGTGATTGGCGTCGAACTCAATGTGAATATCGGGGTATTGCCGCAAAAGCGGCGTCAACTTAGGCAACAGGGTGCGCGATAACACATCGGGTCCACAGGTGATCCTCACCGTGCCGGCGGGTTTGTCGCGAAGCTCCGTCAACATGTCCAGCTCCGCTTCGATTTCATCGAAACGGTTGCCAATGGCGTTAAGCAAGCGTTCGCCGGCTGCGGTGGGGGAAACGCTGCGGGTGGTGCGGGTCAGCAGGCGGATCTGCATCCGGTTCTCCAGCCCGGTTATGGCCTGGCTTAACGCGGGCTGGGTCACGCCCAACTGTGCCGCGGCACGGGTAAAACTGCCCTCACGCGCCACGGTGACAAAAGCAAAAAGATCGTTCAGGTTACGCTTCATCGCACCCTCATTTATAAGCCAAACTTATAAGCTCATTAAGCATTGATTAGCTAGTCAGAATACACCCGCCGTGTAAAATTTTCACTGTGACCTGACGTCAACCACATTCCAACCTTTCATCTGCATGCGTTATTCCCGTGAATAGCGCCCGGCCCCGGCTTGTCCGAATCTGGCCGAACGAATAACAAGGTAAACACGATGTCCGCTATGGTGAACGAAACATCAGCGCGCCAGTCCCGTGCCTGCTGGAGCGGCGTGCTGGCAATGACCCTCTGCGCTTTTACGCTGGTCGCCTCAGAATTTATGCCTGTAAGTCTGCTGACGCCCGTTTCGCGGGATCTCGCCGTCAGTGAAGGCCTGGCGGGCCTCGGGATCGCGATATCCGGCGCGCTGGCCGTATTGACCAGCCTGTTTCTCTCTTCTCTTGCGGGAGGCATTAACCGCAAATCGCTGCTGCTGGGCCTGACGGCGTTGATGGCCGTCTCCGGTCTGATTATCGCCGTGGCTGAGAGCTATCCCCTTTATATGCTGGGACGCGCACTGCTTGGCGTGGCCATTGGCGGCTTCTGGTCGCTCTCCGCGGCGACCGCAATTCGCCTTGTGCCACCGCATCAGGTTCAACGTGCGCTCGCCATTTTTAACGGTGGCAACGCCCTGGCGACCGTCGTTGCGGCTCCGCTCGGCAGCTGGCTGGGGGCGACAATCGGCTGGCGCGGTGCCTTTTACTGCCTGGTGCCCGTGAGCCTGCTCGCGTTTATCTGGCAGTGGTTCAGCCTGCCTTCCATGCCCGTGGAAAAGCGCACCGCGTCGTCCACCAGCGCCTTCGGCCTGCTGAAGACCCCACTGGTGGCAAAAGGAATGGTCGCGTGCGGCGTCTTTTTCATGGGGCAGTTCGCGCTGTTTACCTACGTGCGTCCGTTCCTGGAAACCGTGACTTTCGCCAGCGCGACGCAGTTATCGTTAATCCTGCTGGTCATTGGCGTGGCGGGTTTTATCGGCACCCTGCTGATCGGCACGTTTCTGCGCCGCGGATTTTACACCACGCTGGTCGCCATTCCCGTGGTGATGGCGCTGATTGCCGCGGCACTGATGGCCTTCGGCCATCACCTTGCCGCCGTCACCGCCCTGCTCGGCCTCTGGGGACTGGTCGCGACGGCCGCCCCCGTCGGCTGGTGGACCTGGGTTGCCAGAACGCTTCCTGAAAATGCCGAAGCGGGTGGCGGACTGATGGTGGCAATGGTGCAGCTCTCCATTGCGCTCGGCTCCACGCTCGGTGGCCTGGCCTTTGACCACAGCGGCTGGCAAAGCACCTTTGCACTCAGCGGTGTACTGCTTATCGCCGCTGCCATGTTCACGTTTTACACCTCACACAACGACACACTTCACAGGAGTTAATCATGAGAAGATTCACCATGGCGCTCGGGCTGTTAGTCAGCGCCTTCGCCGCCAGCGCTGCCGATATGTCCCGGGGCGCAGATAATTTCTATAAAAGCGATAAGGTTACGCAGCAGAAGGTGACCTTTAAAAACCAGTATCAGATGAACGTCGTCGGCAATCTGTATCGGCCAAAAGAGGCGGATAAAAACGCCAGACTGCCGGCGATCGTGGTCGGCCATCCGATGGGCGCGGTGAAAGAGCAAAGCGCCAGTCTCTATGCGCAAAAGCTCGCGGAACAGGGCTTTGTCACCCTGGCGATTGATCTCTCATTCTGGGGGGAAAGCGAAGGTAAACCGGGGCATCTGATCTCACCAGAAATCTATTCCGATGATTTCAGCGCGGCCGTGGATTATCTGAGCACTCAGTCTTTTGTCGATCCACAGCGCATCGGTGCACTGGGCATTTGCGGCAGCGGCAGCTTCGTTATTAGCGCGGCGAAAATTGACCCGCGCATGAAAGCGATCGCCACCGTCAGCATGTATGACATGGGCTCCGCCTTCCGCAACGGCCTCAACCATTCCGTGACGGTTGAACAGCGTAAAGCGATGATTGCCTCTGCCGCTGAGCAGCGTCTGAAAGAGTATCAGGGTGCAGAGACAGCCTACATTCCCGGGACGGTAAATAAGCTGGATGATTCTACGCCGGCTATCCAGCGTGAGTTCTTCGATTTTTATCGCACCGAACGCGGCGGGTACACGCCACAGGGCGAGAAAGAGGCGCTGACGACGAAACCGATGATGAGCAGCATCGGTAAGTTTATGAACTTCTATCCGTTCAACGATATCGAAACCATTTCACCGCGTCCGATGCTGTTTATCACGGGTGATAAAGCGCATTCGAAAGAGTTTAGCGAAGATGCCTATAAACGCGCCGGTGAACCGAAAGAGCTGTATATCGTGCCGAATGCAGGCCACGTTGACCTGTATGACCGCACGGATCTGATCCCGTTTGCAAAACTGGCCTCGTTCTTTAAAGCCAACCTGAAATAACCCGGTAAGGCGTATAACACCCTGTTATACGCCTTTGTCCTGACTACCAGCCCGGCACCGCGCCACCGTTAAAGAGGGTCTCTGCGGCCTTCGCCACTTCCGGCGACTGATACGACTGGATAAATTCCTTCACGTTTTCCGCGTCTTTGTTGTCTTCCCGCGTCACCACGATGTTCACATACGGCGAGTTTTTATCTTCAATAAACACGCTGTCATGCACCGGCGACAGCCCGGTTTGCTGGAGATAGGTGGTGCTGATAATGGCAACATCCACTTTCGGATCATCCAGCACGCGCGGCAGTTGCGCCCCTTCCAGCTCCATAATGTTCAAATGCTTCGGATTGGCGGTGATATCCAGCGCCGTCGGCAGCAGGCCAACGTCCGGCTTCAGGGTAATCAGCTTCTCTTTTTGCAACAGCAGCAGTGCGCGGCCAAGGTTGGTCGGATCGTTTGGAATGGCGATGGTCGCGCCGTCCTTCAGCTCAGACACGGATTTGATCTTGCGGGAGTAGCCGGCCATCGGGAAAACAAAGGTGTTCGCCACAGCAACCAGCTTGTAGTGATGCGCCTTATTATCTTCTGCCAGGAACGGGCGATGCTGGAAGACATTGGCATCAAGATCGCCCTGACTGGTGGCATCATTGGGCAACAGCGAGCCGCTGAACCCCACCAGTTCCACATCCAGACCGTATTTCTCTTTCGCCACTTTTTTAGCGACTTCCGCGACATCCTGCTCAGCGCCGTTAATCACGCCGACTTTGATGTGTTTGGCATCGCTGCCGCCTTGATCGCAACCTGCCAGCAGCAGGCCCGCGAGAACCAGAGCACCCAATCGAAGTTTCACGAGACATATCCTTTTGATAAACGTTTCAGTGACTATATCGACAACGGTACGGCTGGCTAAAAAACGAAAAAGCATCAATAAGACGGATAAGTTATATGTGCGGGGGCGCTATTGATCCGACCTGAGCATGCCCGCACGGCGTAACGGCGTTTCACGTAAAAACCACGACAGTACAAACGCCAGCACCATAATGCTTGCCGCCAGCAGGAACACCGCGTGAATGGCTGAGCCAAACGCATCAAGGTAATCGAGCCGCAGGGCCTCTGGCAGCCGGTGAATGGCCGCAGGATTGAGCTCATGCGGTAACTCCGCCCCTTGCGGTAAACGGTCCATTAGACCCGATTGCAAAACGTGGGTGAAGACCGCGCCAAACAGCGCGACGCCGATGGCCCCGCCAATGGAACGAAACAGCGTGACCCCGGAAGTCGCCACCCCGTATTGATCGGCAGAGACGCTGTTTTGCACGGCCAGCACCAGTACCTGCATGACCAGCCCCAGACCCATCCCCAGCACGCCGGTAAAAATGTACAGCTGCCAGGTCGGCGAGTGGATCGAGATGCGCGTCAGCAGCACCATGCCCACCACGCCAAGCAGCGTACCGGCGATCGGGAACAGACGGTATTTTCCGGTACGGCTGATAATCCGCCCGCTGATGATCGAGGTTAGCAGCAGTCCGCCCATCAGCGGGATCAGCTGCAGACCGGCCTGAGTCGGCGTGGCGTCTTTCACAACCTGCAGATAGAGCGGCAGGAAGGTGACCGAGCCAAAGAGCGACATCCCGATAATAAAGCCAATCAGGCTGCAGAGCAGAAAGCTGCGATCGCGGAACAGCGAGAGCGGAATGATTGGCTCCCAGGCCAGACGCTCCTCATAGATAAACCCGGCGATACCCGTCAGGCCAAAGGCCAGAATGCACCACAGCTGCGGGTCGTTCCACTGGCGTATCGTCCCGCCTTCAGTGGTAAACAGGATGATACACAGCAGCGCCATGCTGAGGTAAATCGCCCCCAGATAATCAATTTCGTGCTTGTTGCGCCGTGCGCTGCCGTGGAACACCGCGCCTATCACCAGCAGGGCAAAGAGACCGAGCGGCAGATTGATATAAAAAATCCAGCGCCAGGAGGCATGCTGCACGATAAACCCGCCGATAAGCGGCCCGATCACCGTCGCCAGACCAAATACGCCGCCAAACAGCCCCTGATAGCGGCCACGCTCCGCAGGCGGAATAACGTCCGCCACAGCGGCCATACTGATGACCATCAGACCGCCACCGCCCAGCCCCTGCAGGCCGCGCATCAGCACCAGCTGGGTCATGTTTTGCGCCAGACCGCAGAGCACCGACCCCGCCAGAAACAGCACAATAGCGATTTGAAGGACGATTTTACGCCCAAACAGATCGCCGAATTTTCCGTACAGCGGCACCACAATGGTCGAGCTGAGGATATAGGCCGTCACCACCCAGGAGAGCTTATCCAGGCCACCCAGTTCCCCAACGATGGTGGGCAACGCCGTGGAAACAATCGTCTGGTCCAGCGCCGAAAGCAGCATCACCAGCAGCAGCGCGCTGAACAGCAGCTTTATCGACGGCGCGTTTTGCGCAGGTTGAGTCATTACGTCGGACTCCATAAGAGATCGCTTGAAATTAATTAACTAGATAATTAATATTTAAGTAAGTGATGAATAAGATCAAGAGATCCTGCGACTATGCCAGCACATAAGGACAATTCTGAACCGCGCCGCCCCGGTCGACCACGCGGCGGAAAGCGGGCAACCGCCAGCCGCGAACAGCTGCTGGATATTGCGTTGAGCCTCTTTTCCCGCCAGGGGATCGCTCAAACCTCGCTGAACGCCATCGCCAAAGAAGCGGGCGTAACGCCAGCGATGCTGCATTACTACTTCAATTCACGAGAACAATTGCTCGACGCGATGATTGAGGAGCGCTTCCTGCCCTTACGTAATCGGATCGGCGCAATTTTCGCCGAAAACCCCGACTCGCCGGTCAACGCATTAACGCAAATGGTGAAGGTACTGGCCGAGCTGGCGGAGCAGCACCGCTGGTTTGCCCCGCTGTGGATGCAGGAGGTCATCGGGGAGATGCCTGTACTGCGCACGCATCTGCACGCGCGGTTTGGTGACGACAAATACCAGGCAACGCTCGCCACCCTTAAACGCTGGCAGCAGGAAGGGCAACTGAACCGGGCACTCGCGCCAGAACTGCTGTTCACCACGCTGCTAAGCCTGGTGCTGGTGCCGTTCTCAAGAATGCGCAACGACGAGAGGCTACACGCCCTCTCGCCAGAGATCATTGTGCGTCATGCGCTGGCCGTGATGGGCAACGGCATAGGTGGTTAAAGGGATTTGGTCAGATAATGCCTTTGCATACCCGGGTACGGGTAATCCGGCAACGACATCTGCAGCTGATAGCCCTGCTTTTCATAGAATGGACGTGCCTGGAAGCTGACCGTATCCACCAGCGCATGGGTGCAGCCTTTGCGTCGGGCTTCGTCTTCTGCCGTTTTGATAAGCTGGCTGCCGACGCCCGATCCCCGCTCGGTGTCGCTGACCCACAGAAAATCGATGTTTAGCCAGTCGCCTTTGCGCACGCCAATTAACCCGCCCAGCATCACGCCCTTATCGTCTCGCACATAAACGCCAATGTCGCCGCTAAAGTTTGAGAGATCTAAAAATTGTCCGTTGTAGGCGCGAAGCCCTGTTAATAATTCTTCTTTTTCATCGTGTGTGACGTTATCCGTCGTGCTCAGATGCATATTTTTCTCCTTATTTTCTGTGCAATCTTAATATTGCACAGCCTTTCCTTCATCAAAACTCCTTTTTTTCTCCATTCTTTAAACATTGAAATATTCATTCAATAAGTACTTAAAAAAAGTCTTTCCAATACGCACCTGAAACGTATAATGAGAACGATCATTCTCACTTTTATAGGGTAACCGACGATGAGCACAAAACTGGAAGAACGCCAAAAACAGCGTCAGGACGACATCATCGCTGCCGCGCGTCAGTGCTTTCGCGCCAGCGGTTTTCATGCGGCCAGCATGTCGCAGATCGCCAGTGAGGCAAAGCTCAGCGTCGGGCAAATCTACCGTTATTTCAGTAACAAAGATGCGATTATTGAAGAGATGATTCGCCGTATCATCGACTCACGCATCGAAGAGATTCAGGGTAAAACGCTGGTCGAGGGGATGCCTCAGGCGCTCGCCTGGCGACAGACCCTGAATGAAGATGACGATGCGCTGATGCTTGAGATGTCGGCTGAAGCCACGCGTAATCCCCAGGTGGCGGCCATGCTGGTCGAAGCGGAAAAGCGGATGTTTGCTAATGCCTGCGCACACCTGAAAAAACAGTTTCCCCACCTGAGTGATGATCATATTCGCTGCTGCGTGGAGATTACTGCGGTAATGATTGAGGGGTCTATTTACCGCCGACTCACCCCCTTAAACGTACCCTCTGAACAATTAGAGCCTCTTTATCAAAATATTTTAAATATGCTTTTCTCTGCGAAGTAATCGCATGTGAATAATTAGCGGGAAGACGTTATTCCCTTATTAACATTTCCGGCTCTGCCGGAGATGCGGTATCGCTGTGCCTTTAAATAGCCCCCTTCCTTGTTAAGCCATTAACAGGGCAGGCATCGTTCACCCTGGAAAAAATTATGAAAGCCATAACAACCTCCATCGCAGCATTATTCCTCCTGACGGGGTGCGATAATGCACAAACATCTGCTCCTCAACATCCCCTCCCGCAAGTGGGGATTGTTACGCTCCTGAGCCAACCCGTTTCCGTGGTCAGTGAACTGACCGGACGCACCACGGCCGCCATGAGCGCGGAAGTGCGTCCTCAGGTGGGCGGCATTATTCAGAAACGGCTCTTTACCGAAGGCGATACCGTGCAAGCCGGACAGGCGCTGTATCAAATTGACCCCTCCAGCTACCGCGCCGCCTACGATGAAGCCGCCGCGGCCCTGAAACAGGCGCAGGCGCTGGTGCAGGCCGATTGCCAGAAAGCTCAACGCTATACACATCTGGTGAAAGACGACGGCGTATCGCGTCAGGATGCCGAAGATGCAAAGTCCACCTGCGCGCAGGACAAGGCCAGCGTGGAGTCGAAAAAAGCAGCCCAGGAAAGCGCGCGCATTAACCTCAACTGGACCACGGTGACCGCCCCGATTGCCGGACGTATTGGCATCTCTTCGGTCACCCCCGGCGCACTGGTCACTGCCCAGCAAGAGACCGCGCTCGCCACCATTCGCGGTCTGGACAATATGTACGTCGATTTAACCCGCTCCAGCGCCGATCTTCTGCGATTACGCAAACAAACGCTTGCCAGCAACAGCGAGACATTGAGCGTATCGTTGATCCTTGAAGATGGCAGCACCTATCAGGAAAAAGGCCGTCTGGCCCTGACTGAAGTGGCAGTGGACGAATCCACCGGGTCGGTCACACTGCGCGCCGTCTTCCCCAACCCGCAGCATCAGCTTCTGCCCGGGATGTTTGTTCGCGCCAGAGTGGATGAAGGGGTAATGAGCGAGGCCATCCTCGCCCCGCAGCAGGGAATTACCCGTGATGCCAAAGGCAACGCCACCGCGCTGGTGGTGGGGGCCGGCAATAAGGTGGAACAACGTCAGCTGGAAACGGGTGACACCTACGGCGACAAATGGCTGGTGCTGAGTGGACTGAAGGCTGGCGATAAGCTGATTGTGGAAGGCACCGATAAAGTGACCGCCGGTCAGCAAGTTAACGCCGAAGAGATGAAAACCGCGGGAGGAAACGCCTGATGTTTTCCCGCTTCTTCGTGCGTCGCCCGGTTTTTGCCTGGGTGATTGCTATTCTGATTATGCTCGCCGGGGTGCTGGCGATCCGTACCCTGCCCGTCGCGCAGTATCCCGACGTCGCTCCGCCGTCGATAAAAATCTCTGCCACCTATACTGGCGCGTCGGCACAGACTCTGGAAAACAGCGTCACCCAGGTCATTGAGCAACAGCTGACCGGGCTGGATAACCTGCTCTATTTTACCTCCACCAGCAGTTCGGACGGCTCGGTAAGCATCACCGTCACGTTCGAACAGGGAACCGACCCGGATACCGCGCAGGTTCAGGTGCAGAACAAGGTTCAGCAGGCCGAGTCGCGCTTGCCGACCGAGGTACAGCAGGCCGGCATTACGGTGCAAAAATCGCAGAGTAACTTCCTGCTGATCATGGGCGTGTACGATAAAACCGACCATGCCAGCAGTTCGGATATCGCCGACTGGCTGGTGAGTAATATGCAGGATCCGCTGGCACGCGTAGAGGGCGTCGGCAGCCTGCAGGTGTTTGGTGCGGAATACGCCATGCGCATCTGGCTTGACCCGGCAAAGCTGGCGTCGTACTCGCTGATGCCATCCGACGTTCAGAGCGCTATTGAAGCGCAGAACGTGCAGGTTTCCGCCGGTAAAATCGGCGCGTTACCCGCGTCCGGTACCCAGCAGTTGACCGCCACCGTGCGTGCCCAGTCGCGCCTGCAGACGGTCGATCAGTTTAAAAATATCATCGTTAAGAGCCAGTCCAGCGGCGCAGTGGTGCGTATCGGCGACGTGGCGCGCGTGGAGATGGGCAGCGAGGATTACACGGCTACCGCCAGGCTGAATGGTCACCCGGCAGCCGGTATGGCGGTGATGCTCTCGCCGGGCGCAAATGCGCTCAATACCGCCACCGCGGTGAAAGATAAAATTGCCGAATTCAAACGGGCAATGCCGGAAGGCTATGATGTGGCCTATCCGAAAGACAGCACCGAGTTCATTAAGATCTCGGTGGAAGATGTGATTCAGACGCTGTTTGAGGCCATTATCCTCGTGGTGGTGGTGATGTATCTGTTTCTGCAGAACATTCGCGCCACGCTCATCCCCGCGCTGGCGGTGCCGGTAGTTCTGTTGGGCACCTTTGGCGTGCTGGCGCTGTTCGGTTATTCCATTAATACCCTGACGCTGTTTGCGATGGTGCTGGCGATAGGTCTGCTGGTCGATGACGCCATCGTGGTAGTGGAAAACGTCGAGCGCATTATGCGCGATGAAGGTCTGCCCGCCCGCGAAGCCACCGAAAAATCGATGGGCGAAATTTCCGGTGCGCTGGTCGCCATTGCGCTGGTGCTTTCCGCCGTGTTTCTGCCGATGGCCTTCTTCGGCGGCTCAACCGGCGTCATCTACCGCCAGTTTTCGGTCACCATTATCTCAGCGATGATCCTCTCGGTGGTGGTGGCGCTGACCCTGACACCCGCGCTCTGCGGCTCGATACTGCGCCATACGCCTCCTCACAAAAAAGGGTTTTTCGGCGCGTTTAACCGCTTCTACAGTAAGACCGAGCATGGCTACCAGAATAAAGTCCTGCGCGCGCTGCGCCGCTCCGCGGGCATGCTGGTGGTCTACACCCTGCTCTGTGGCGCGATGGCCGTGGCAATGCTGAAGCTGCCCGGCAGCTTCCTGCCCACGGAGGACCAGGGTGAAATCATGGTGCAGTACACCCTGCCTGCCGGTGCGACAGCGGTACGTACCGCGGAGATCAGTCGTCAGGTTCGCGAATGGTTCCTCACTAAAGAGAAAGCCAACACCGATGTGATTTTTACGGTCGAGGGCTTTAGCTTTAGCGGCAGCGGCCAGAATGCCGGGATGGCGTTTGTCTCCCTGAAAAACTGGTCCGAGCGTAAAGGCGATGAGAACACCGCTCAGGCGATTGCCCTGCGCGCCACTCAGGAACTCGGCTCCCTTCGCGATGCCACCGTCTTTGCCATGACGCCCCCGGCCGTAGACGGCCTCGGCCAGAGCAACGGTTTTACCTTCGAGCTCATGGCCAGCGGCAGCACCGATCGCGACACGTTGCTGAAGATGCGTAATCAGCTAATCGGCCAGGCGAATCAGGACACCTCCCTGCATGCCGTTCGCGCCAATGATTTGCCGCAGATGCCGCAGCTGCAGGTGGATATCGACAACAACAAAGCCGTATCGCTGGGGCTTTCCCTGAGCGACGTCACCGATACCCTCTCCAGCGCCTGGGGCGGAACCTACGTGAATGACTTTATCGATCGGGGCCGCGTGAAAAAGGTCTACATCCAGGGAGACAGCGATTACCGCGCCGTGCCTTCCGATCTCAACAAATGGTACGTACGCGGCAGCGACAGCACCATGACACCGTTCTCCGCTTTCGCCACTACGCGCTGGGAGTATGGCCCGGAGAGTCTGGTGCGCTACAACGGCTCGGCGGCCTATGAAATTCAGGGCGAGAACGCCAGTGGTGCCAGCTCCGGTACGGCGATGACCCGGATGGAACAGCTGGCGAACAACCTGCCGGCCGGCACAACCTGGGCGTGGAGCGGGTTGTCGTTACAGGAGAAACTGGCGAGCGGTCAGGCGATGAGCTTGTATGCCCTCTCCATCCTGGTGGTATTCCTGTGCCTGGCCGCGCTGTATGAGAGCTGGTCGGTGCCGATTTCAGTCATTCTGGTGATCCCGCTTGGGGTGCTGGGCGCGGCGCTGGCCGCCTCGCTGCGCGGGCTGAGCAACGACGTCTATTTCCAGGTAGCGCTGCTGACCACCATCGGCCTGTCGTCAAAAAACGCCATTTTGATCGTTGAGTTTGCGGAGGCGAAAGTCGCGGAAGGTTACTCCCTGACGCGTGCCGCGCTGCGTGCGGCTCAGACGCGACTGCGTCCGATCATCATGACGTCGCTGGCGTTTATCGCCGGGGTAACACCGCTGGCCGTCGCCACCGGTGCAGGCGCCAACAGCCGCGTGGCGATTGGGACCGGCATCATCGGCGGGACGCTCGCGGCAACGCTGCTGGCCATCTTCTTTGTTCCATTATTCTTCGTACTGGTGAAACGTCTCTTCTCCGGTAAGCACGCAAACCGGAGGTCATAATGTTTCGTGTATCTGTTTTAGTGTTAGCGCTGCTGAGCGCAGGCTGTGTTTCGTTAGACCCTACCTATCAGCGTCCTGACGCGCCCGTCCCGGCCACGTTGCCGGGCGCCCACGGCGAAGCCACCGCCGTGGTCAGCCAGTGGCAGCAGGTGATGAACGATCACCGCCTGAACAAGGTGGTAACAATGGCACTCACCGGCAACCGCGATGTGCAAAAAGCGATTGCTGATATCGACGCCGCCCGCGCCCAGTATGGTGAGACGCGCTCGTCTCTGTTCCCGTCGGTGGATGCCAGCCTGAGCCATACCCGCAGCCGCACGCTGGCCAGCGGCGTGAGCACCAGCGATGAGGCTAACGGCGCCGTCTCCAGCTTCGAGCTGGATCTGTTTGGTCGTAACCAGAGCCTCTCGCGCGCCGCGCGTGAAACCTGGCTTGCCAGCGAGTTCACGGCGCAGAACACGCGCCTGACAATGGTCAGCGAGCTGACCACCGCCTGGATTACTCTGGCGGCAGATAACAGCAATCTGGCGCTGGCAAAATCCACTCAGGAGAGCGCAGCGAACTCGCTCAAGATTGTGCAGCGTCAGCAGGACGTCGGGGTCGCCGCCGCAACGGATGTCAGCGAAGCAATGGCGGTTTATCAGCAGGCCCGCGCCAGCGTCGCCAGCTATCAGACGCTGGTGATGCAGGACAAAAACGCCCTGAATTTGCTGGCGGGCGAGACGGTACCGGAAAACCTGCTACCCGGTACGCTGGAGAGCCTGAGCGATAACGCCATCACCCTGATCCCGGCGGGCGTTAGCTCCGCCACGCTACTGCGTCGCCCGGATATTCAGGAGGCTGAACATAACCTGTTGAGCGCGAATGCCAACATCGGTGCTGCGCGCGCCAACTTCTTCCCGACGATGTCGCTTACCACCAGCGCCGGGGTCGGCAGCGATTCGCTCTCGTCATTGTTCAGCCACGGCATGAAGGTCTGGTCGTTCGCACCGTCCATCTCCCTGCCGCTGTTCAGCGGCGGCAATAACATGGCGCAACTGCGCTATGCCGAAGCGGAGAAAAAAGGGCTGATTGCCACCTATGAGAAAACCATCCAGAGCGCGTTCAAAGATGTAGCCGATGCGCTGGCGCGCCGCGAAACCCTGAGTGAAGAGCTTGACGCGCAACGTGAATACGTGGCGGCAGAGCAAAAAACGCTGGATGTGGCAACGCGCAGCTATCAGGTGGGTGCGGGTGATTACCTGACCGTTCTCACCGCGCAGCGCGCCCTGTGGTCGGCACGGGCATCATTGATTGCCCTGCAGCAGACCGACTTTGAAAACCGTATTACGCTGTGGCAGTCGCTGGGGGGAGGGATTCAATAACCGCCGGTCCAGGTGCAGGTGCAGGTGCAGGTGCAGGTGCAGGTGCAGGATTCTCATACGCAGGAAGACAAAAATTCATACTTTCGGCTGGCGTCGCTACACTGAATGTAACGATATATTTCATGGGAAGCCTGTGACGTCTAAAGGGGATTTTGATGAAAGCTGCACACCTGGTTTGCCTGCTCGTTTGTCTGCTCTTCGCCGCGTTTGTCCATGCCCAGGAAAAAGACGATCCCGTGAAAGAGGCCCAGATAAAGCAGCAGATCCTTAAAGATGTGAAGAAGGCCTGTACGCCCCAGAAAAAGCAGAGCGATAAAGCCTGGCAGGCGATGATTTTGTCGTCTGAGGCCAATCAACTGTTGATCAAAAACGCCATCACGGCCGTGAAGCGCGACAATCTGGATGCTTACTGGGACGCGGTCAGTCAGGTGGATTGTATGGAAGATTATTAAGCGTGAAGCCGGGCTTCACGCTTTTTTTTAGCGCTTTCGTACATCCGGAATAATCAAATCCCCGCGCAGAACATAGGACCCGAGCATCTGCGTTTTCTCCGTCAGCCAGCCCACAATACGTGCCGCCATAGCATCCATCGAGTATTCAATGGCCGGGATCACCGGGATACCCGGCAGATGCAGCGATCCGGCAAGGCTAAAGACCATAATGTCGTCCGGCACGGATTTATTAAATGCCTGCAGCTGCGGGATCACCCGCTGAGCTTCCTGTTCGTCCGCCACCAGCAGCGCGTTAAAATTCAGCGTGCTCGCATTGTTAAGCAACTCCTGCAGCGCAACGGATGAGGAGGTGGCATCCATAAAGACGAGGTTGCGATTAAAGGGCAGGAAATTTTTCTCCAGCGCGTGTTTATAGCCCAGCAACACCTGGTCGGCGAAACCGCTGCCTTGCGGATGGATCAGGGCTATCTGGCGTCGCCCCTGGCTGGTCAGATAGTTACAGGCGGTTTCGGCGGCAAAGGCGTGATCGAACTGGATGCTGTTGGAATTATCGGACTCCATACAGTCAACGAGAATGACATTGTCCATCTCGACGTCCAGCGGGAAACGCGCGCCAATCACCAGGATGTCATCACATAACCCACAGGAAAGTTCTTCCAGGGCGTGCATCACTTCCGCTTTGGTATGCGCGAAGCGCAACAGCAGATGTTTTTGATGCTGGCTGAGGTGCTTTTCCAGCGCGTAAAGATAACCGGTGGTCTGGTTAATATTCTCCTGCGCGCAAATCACCCCAATACACCCCGTCGACTGGCTCAGCAGCGACTGCGCAATTACATTGGGCCGGTAGTTCAGTTCATCAACCGCTTTTAAAACGGCCTGGCGGCTGGCTTCCTTTACGCCACGCGACCCACTCAACACTCGCGATACCGTGGCTTTAGACACCCCGGCAAGACGTGATACATCATTGATTGTCGACATCTCTTTCCCCTGGCAGGCTTACTTCGCACCTGCAAATTCCATCACCGCTACGGCTCATATTATAGCCAGAATGGAGTATATCCTTTTCCGTTTTTCATGGAAACCGATTTTCCATTTCAACTCAAAATGATGTCAAAACGCGCAAATTATGTGACATGCATCTGGTTAATTAGCGTCATAAGTAGTGGATCTTGATGGTTGTCACACTTCTGTCTTTTATAAATGGAAACCGGTTTCCGTATAATGTCCAATCATCCTCGCAATAACTTTTTACATTTAGAGGATGGTTGTCGATGTTCAAGATTATGCTGTGTTGCTCTGCCGGGATGTCCACCAGCCTGCTGGTCAGCAAAATGGTCGATGTCGCGAAAGAGCGCGGGTTGCCGGTAAAAATAGACGCGTATGGCGTTTCCGAATTTGATACGCAGTTTCCGCAGTACCAGGTTGTCCTTCTCGGACCCCAGGTGAAGTACATGTTACAGACACTCTCAGACAAGGCGGCTACAAAGGGCATCCCGGTCCAACCCATCGACATGATGGATTACGGTATGCAACGTGGCGATAAAGTACTGGACTATGCTCTGTCGCTCATCGAAGCGGCACACTAAAAGGTGTTCACATGAGTTCGTTATATCAATCAATGGTCGCGGTTATTGAGCAGTCAATTACCCCGCTGGCCGCGAAGCTCGGCCAGCAAAAGTATGTGATTGCCATCCGCGACGGCTTTACCGCCGCGCTGCCGTTTATGATCATCGGCTCGTTTATGCTGGTGTTCATCTTCCCGCCCTTCTCCGCGGATACGACAAACAGCTTTGCCCGCGGCTGGCTGGATTTCTCCCAGACTTACCGTGAACAGCTGATGCTGCCGTTCAACCTCAGCATGGGCGTGATGACGTTCTTCATTTCGGTGGGGATTGGTGCAAGCCTGGGGCGTCAGTTTAACCTCGATCCGGTGATGTCCGGTCTGCTGGCCTTTATGGCCTTCCTGCTGGTGGCGGCTCCGTATGCCGACGGCAAGATCTCGACCCAGTACCTCTCCGGCCAGGGGATTTTCACCGCGCTGATTACCGCCATCTACTCCACCCGCGTGTATGCGTGGCTGAAGCAGAACAACGTGACCATCCGTCTGCCGAAAGAAGTGCCGACCGGTGTGGCGCGTTCGTTTGAGATCCTGATCCCGGTCATGGTGGTGATCGGTACCCTGCACCCGCTGAACCTGTTTATCGAAGCACAAACCGGGATGATTATCCCGCAGGCGATTATGCACCTGCTGGAACCGCTGGTCTCTGCATCTGACTCCCTGCCTGCCATTCTGCTCTCCGTGCTGCTGTGCCAGATCTTCTGGTTTGCCGGTATCCACGGCTCGCTGATTGTCACCGGCATCATGAACCCGTTCTGGATGGCCAACCTGTCCGCAAACCAGGCGGCACTGGCGGCTGGCGCGGCGCTGCCACACGTTTACCTGCAGGGTTTCTGGGACCACTACCTGCTGATTGGCGGCGTCGGCTCCACGCTTCCGCTGGCCTTCCTGCTGCTGCGCAGCCGCGTCACACACCTGCGCACCATCGGCAAAATGGGCGTTGTGCCCAGCTTCTTTAACATCAACGAACCGATTCTGTTCGGCGCGCCAATCATCATGAACCCGATGCTGTTTATCCCGTTCGTGTTTGTTCCGCTGGTGAACGCCTGCCTGGCGTACGGCGCCACCAAAATGGGCTGGCTGGCACAGGTGGTGTCGTTAACCCCGTGGACGACCCCGGCCCCTATTGGCGCATCGTGGGCGGCAAACTGGGCGTTGAGCCCGGTGGTGATGTGTCTGGTGTGTATGGTGATGTCAGCGCTGATGTACCTGCCGTTCCTGCGTGCTTACGAGCGTACGTTGATGAAAAACGAAGAGCAGAAAGCCCAGGCAACCGTCGGTGCCGCTGAAACAGCAAGTCATTAAGTCAAAGAGGAAAGGTCATGAAATACGCATTTCCCGATAATTTCTGGTGGGGCAGCGCAAGCTCCGCCCTCCAGACCGAAGGGACACGAGAGGGTGAAACCACCTGGGATTACTGGTTTGCCCGCGAGCCGAACCGTTTTCATAATGGCGTGGGACCGCAGCACACCTCCACGTTTTATCAACACTGGAAAACGGACATTCAGCTGTTAAAGCAGCTGAACCACAACAGCTTTCGCACCTCGATTAGCTGGGCGCGCCTGATCCCCGACGGTATCGGTGAAGTGAACCCGGAAGCGGTCGATTTTTATCATCAGGTCATTGATGAGCTGATTGAACAGGGTATTACCCCGTTTATCACCCTGTTCCACTTCGACATGCCGATGGCGATGCAGGAGATTGGCGGCTGGGAAAACCGCAACGTGGTGGACGCTTACGCCCGTTATGCGCAGATTTGCTTCGATCTGTTTGGCGATCGCGTGCTGCACTGGTTTACCTTCAACGAGCCGATTGTGCCGGTGGAAGGCGGCTATCTGTACGATTTCCACTATCCCAACGTGGTGGATTTTCGTCGTGCGGCCACCGTGGCGTATCACACCGTGCTGGCGCATGCGCAGGCGGTACGCGCTTACCGTGCCGGGCACTACGCCGGGGAGATCGGTATCGTACTGAACCTGACGCCGTCCTATCCGCGCTCGCAAAACCCGGCTGACGTCAAAGCGGCACACATTGCGGACCTGATGTTTAACCGCAGCTTCCTTGACCCCGTCCTGCGCGGTGAATACCCGGCGGATCTGGTGGCGTTGCTGAAATCTTACGATCAGCTCCCCGCCTGCAAACCGGAAGACAGTTTCCTGATTGCGGAAGGAAAAATCGACCTGCTCGGCATTAACTATTATCAGCCGCGTCGCGTGAAATGCCGTGACAGTGCGGTGAACCCACAGGCACCGTTTATGCCGGAGTGGTTCTTTGATAATTACGAAATGCCTGGCCGCAAGATGAATCCATACCGTGGCTGGGAAATTTATGAGCCGGGTATTTACGATATTCTGATTAACCTGCGCGACAATTACGGTAACCCACCCTGTTTTATTTCTGAGAACGGTATGGGTGTCGAAAATGAACAGCGCTTTATTGAGAATGGTCAGATAAACGATCAATACCGCATCGATTTTATTTCCGAACATTTGGCCTGGCTGCATAAAGGTATTAGCGAAGGGTGCCAGTGTCTTGGCTACCATATGTGGACCTTTATTGATAACTGGTCGTGGTGTAATGCGTATAAAAATCGCTACGGATTTATCCAGCTCGATTTAACTACCCAGCAGCGCACCATCAAGAAAAGCGGCGAGTGGTTTGCCGCCACCGCATTAAATAACAGTTTTGACAGAGAGTCAGTGTAATGATCGCATTAGAAGAAGCCGTAATGGAAATTATCGTCAACGCCGGTCAGTCGCGTAGCCTGTGCTTTGAAGCCCTGCACGCGGCGCGTCAGGGCAACCTTGACGAAGCCAAAAGCCTGCTGCGCGAAGCCGATGGCTACGCGCGCCAGGCGCACAAAATGCAGACCAAACTGATCGAACAGGATGCGGGCGAAGCCCGCCAGCCGATGACCTTAATAATGGTTCACGCGCAGGATCATTTAATGAATTCCCTGCTGGCACGTGAATTATCCGAAGAAATAATCCATTTATATCAGAGATAATGTATGGCGAAAAAACGTTAATGTAATCACTCTGTACCTAAAATAGAAATCCACTTGTTCTGATGATAGCGACAAACTCTGTCAGATCGGAGCGGGATGGTTATTGTCTGAATAAAATTAAACTATATTGAGATAACCATGAATTATATTAAAAAACTTCCATTAACCATGGCGGTTGTCGCCGCGCTTTGCCCAATTTCTGTACTCGCACAAGAATTTACGCAAGAGCAAATCGACGCCATCGTGGCGAAAGCGGTAGACAAAGCGCTGGCCGAACGGCAGGCCAAAATGGACGCCGCCGTCGCGAAAAAAGCGGACGTGGTCACCGAACCGCAAAGCGCGGCGCAATCACCGGACCTCGCGATTCCGTTTGGGGTTAAATTTACCGGCTATGCCCGCTACGGCGCGCACTTCCAGGCAGCCGATCAGAAATACGTGGCGGTAGACGGTTCCTATAACGGTGCATCCGCAATCGGTCGTCTGGGTAACGAAGGCAACGGCGGTGAATTCCAGCTCTCCAAAGCCTTCAAGGGCGACAACGGTGCCATCTGGGACATCAACGTGATGATCGACCACTGGGGCGACGAGGTTAACCTGAAAAAAGCCTATGCCGGTGTGACCAACATTATGGCCTCCAACCCGAACGCCTACTTCTGGGCCGGCCGTGACTTCCACCAGCGTCCACAGCAGGGTATCAACGATTACTTCTGGATGAACCACGACGGCCAGGGTGCCGGGGTGAAGAACTTCGACATCGGCGGCGTGCAGTTTGACGTTGCCGCGGTGGCCGCGGTGGAATCCTGTAGTCCGGAAGTGATGGAAGATGAGGCGAACCCGTCGCGCATTACCTGTACCGGCGGTTCCGGCACGGGCGACAAAGGTAACTACGCTGCGACCTCAAAAATCCACGGCATGAAAGTCGGCCCGCTGGATCTGGAGCTGTACGCGAACTACGGTTTTGACTCCAAAGCCATTGAGAGTGAAGAGCGTCTGAAGGCCTGGCAGGGCGGCGTGGTGCTGAGCCACACCAACGACAGCGGCGTGAATAAGGTGATTGCCCGTTATTCTGATAACGCGGATAACAGCGTATTCAACAAAACCGAGGATCTGACCACGGTCTACGCCAGCTTCGAAGGGCTGTACAAATTCACCCAGGCCACGCAGGTGGAGTACATCCTCGCCTTCCACGACTACGACAACAGCCGCGATAAAACCGACAACCGTAAGAACTACAACGCCATCGTGCGCCCGATGCACTGGTGGAACGACGTTCACTCCACCTGGCTGGAAGCGGGCTGGCAGCACGTGGATTACGACAATGGCGGTGATAACAAAGGCTGGAAGCTGACCCTGTCGCAGAACATGTCTATCGCCATGGGGCCAGAGTTCCGCCCAATGCTGCGCTTCTACGTGACCGGCGGCAAAGTGGATAACGAACGCACCGCCCGTGTGAACGGTACAAAAGATGAGACGCTGGATGATTTCAACGTCGGCGCGATGTGGGAAGCGTGGTTCTAAGCAAGGTAAAAGCAAAACGGCAACGCACGTTGCCGTTTTTCGTGTTTGCACCCTCTCCCTGTGGGAGAGGGCCGGGGTGAGGGCATCAGGCCACACCGCACCCGGCAAGACCCATGTTATGCTACACAAAAACCAACATAACAGGGGAGAACATGGGTTCCACACGTAAAGGAATGCTCAACGTTCTGATCGCCGCCGTTTTATGGGGCAGCTCAGGGGTTTGCGCACAGTACATCATGGAGAAAAGCCAGATCTCGTCCCCTTACCTGACGATGATTCGCCTGCTGTTTACCGGCGTCATCTTGCTGACCCTCTCCTTCGTTCATGGCGACAAGATTTTCTCAGTCATCAAACATCGTAAAGACGCCCTCAGCCTGCTGTTTTTCTCGCTGGTTGGTGCGCTCACCGTCCAGCTCACCTTCCTGCTGACGATTGAAAAATCCAACGCGGCGACGGCCACCGTGCTGCAGTTTCTCTCGCCAACGATCATCGTCGCCTGGTTCGCGCTGGCGAGGAAAAAACGTCCCGGCGTGTTTGTTTTATCCGCCATTTTGACGTCACTTGTCGGCACCTTCCTGCTGGTCACCCACGGCGATCCGACCTCGCTCTCCATCTCCCCTGCCGCCCTGTTCTTCGGTATCGCCTCGGCCTTTGCCGCCGCGTTTTATACAACCTACCCGTCGACGCTTATCGCCCGCTACGGCACGCTGCCGATTGTTGGCTGGAGTATGTTAATCGCGGGGGTCGTGCTGACGCCGTTCTACGCCGGACGCGGGACCACCTTCGTGATTGATGGCAGCCTGCTGCTGGCGTTTTTCTATCTGGTGGTGATTGGCACAGCGCTGACGTTCAGCCTGTATCTGAAAGGCGCGCAGATGATTGGCGGGCCGAAGGCGAGCATTCTGAGCTGTGCCGAGCCGCTGAGCAGCGCCCTGCTGTCGGTGATTTTGCTTGGGGTGGCGTTTACGCTGCCGGACTGGCTGGGCACGCTGTTGATTGTGTCGTCGGTGGTGCTGATTTCGATGGATTCGAGAAGACGGGTTCAGACATCGGCATAGCCTGATGCCCTCCCCCCATCCCTCTCCCACGGGAGAGGGAGAAAAGCATTACTTCGCCTTAACCTTCCCCGCCACCAGCAGCGCGGTCAGCAGCATCAGCGTACCGGAAATCACCAGCGGTGACGTCAGCCCCAAATGGTCCAGCGCAACGCCGCCGATCGCCGCACCGCAGGTGTTCGCCAGCTGGATCACCGCGACCTGAATCGACCCGGCTTTTTCCGCCTGATCGGCGAGCGAGCGGGTGATCCACGTCGACCAGCCCACCGGCACCAGCGCAAAAGCAAAGCCCCAGATGATCGCAATCGCCGACGCAACCCACTTATCGCTGCCCCACAGCACCAGCACCGCAGCGCTAATTGCCAGCACCAGCGGCGCACCCGCCAGCGCCACTTTCAGGGAACGCTTCAGGAACGGGGACGACAGCGAGGTACCGACAAAGCTGGCGATACCGAAGCTCAGGAGCACCAGCGTCAGGCCATCCACATCAAACCCGGCCATGTTCATGAATACCGGGCGGATATAGGTGAAGAAGGCAAACTGTCCGGCAAATGCCATAAAGATGGCGGTCATCCCCGCCAGCACGCCCGGGCGCTTCAGCAGGCTGAACATATTCTGTTTATGGTGTGCCGCTTCCCCCGGTAAGGACGGCAGCGCTTTCCAGACCCAGAGAATGCAAAGCACCCCCATCACCGCGGCAGCGTTAAAGACGTTACGCCAGCCGATGATCCCGCCAAGGAAACTGCCCAACGGCGCAGCAATGACCAGCGCAATCGAAACAGCACCAAAGATCACGGAGAGGGCTTTCGGCACGGTGCGCGCGGGAACCAGACGCATGGTGAGCGAGGCCGACATCGCCCAGAAGCCGCCTAATCCCAGCCCCAGACAGGCGCGACCCAGCAGCAGCAGGGTGAAGTTATTGGCAAAAGAGACCAGCAGGCAGGAGAGCGTCAGCAGCACGCTGAACAGAATGACCACTTTACGGCGGTCGATGGTGCCGATCACCTGGGTAATAAACAGGCTCGCGAACATCGCCACAAACGCAGTCACGGTAACAGACTGCCCCGCCACCCCTTCGGAAATGCCCAGATCCTGCGCCATCGGCGTCAGCAGGCTCACCGGCAGAAACTCAACGGTAATCAGGCAGGCAACGCAAAATGCCACGGAGAAAACCGCCGACCAGTTGGGGCGAGTGACCTCCAGGGTCTGCGGTCTGGGTGTGGGCTGAATGTGTTCTGTCATGGCGTCACCTGAGATAAAAACGTGCGGAAAAGTCGCGCAGTTTATCATCAAAAGTGTGACGGATTTAACGATTTGACAACTTTTGTCGTTTTTAATGAGCCTGAAGAGAGCGCGTCGTCGACTGATACCTTTTCTGCATAACGAAAATGAAAATTCAGTATCCACATTTGAGGTGAAACAATCATAGCGTCTGAAAAGGAGAAACTATGAAAACACGTAATTTATCTCAAAATCTTACCGTCAGTGCCGTCGGCTACGGTGCCATGGGTCTGAGTGAATTTTATGGCCAGACTGATGACAACGCCTCGCTGCGGGTATTGCATAGCCTCATCGATCTGAACGTGACGTTTATTGATACCGCAAATTTATATGGCCGTGGTCATAATGAAAGACTAATCGGTCATTTTCTTGCCGGGCTGGATAAAAGCACTCGCGAGCAGTTCAAAATAGCCACGAAATGCGGCATCGATCGCTCTCCCGACGAGTCTTATGCCCGCACCATCAACAATACGCCTGACTATATCATCCGCTGCTGTAATGAGTCCCTCAAGCGGCTTGGCGTGGAGCGAATCGACCTCTTTTATCTACACAGACTGAGTAACACCACCCCGGTCGAAGAGAGTATGGATTGTCTGCGCACCCTTGTGAAAGAGGGTAAGATCAACCACATAGGCCTTTGCGAAGTGTCGGCGTCAACGCTGCAACGGGCCCATGCGGTACATCCGGTCACCGCGCTGCAAACGGAATATTCTCTGTGGACACGCGATATCGAGGAAAGCATTCTGCCGGTCGTGAAAGCGTTAGGCATTGGTCTGGTGCCCTACTCGCCTCTTGGCAGAGGCTTCCTGACGGGAAAATACCTGAACAATAGCGAATTTGCAGAGGGTGATTTCCGTAAAAATAACGAGCGCTTTATGCAGTCCAGCCTCGATCATAATCGCCAGCTGCTCGATGTCATCCACCCGCTGGCGGCGAAATACGGCTGTACCGCGGGTCAGATTGCCCTTGCCTGGCTGTTAGCGCAATACGATCGGCTGGTTCCCATCCCGGGCACTAAGCACACCGGCTATCTGGCCGAGAACGCGCACGCTGCCAACATTGAGCTTGAGAAGAGCGATATTGAATCATTGAACAACCTGCATCGCCGGATAGCAATTAAAGGCGATCGCTATTCTGCCGAAGGTATGAAGGGCGTGAACGCCTGATACCTCATCATGAAAATAAAAAAAACCGGGTTTTCCCGGTTTTTTTATATCGGATACGCCGTGCCGTTAGCGATAAACGCTCAACGCGACGCCTTCCCCACCGCCTACGCACAGCGCGGCGACGCCACACTTGCCGTCATTACGGACCAGGGCATGAACCAGCGTCACCAAAATCCGGCAAAGCGCGATTGCCCCGCCGTAAGAACCTGACCCATAATGACCTGAGAGATATTACTGGCCTCTACGCCAGATTCTTTCAGGAGCGCCTGAATGACCCGGCTTCCCAGGTCAGCGGCGGAATGCTCAGCAAGCGCGCCCAGAAATGCGCCCGTCGCCGTGCGGCGGGCTGCAATAATGACAACCTCGCTCATGCATGACTCCCTTTCAGTCCCGGCAACGTATGACCCGTCGCAGCGATTGCCGCGCGGTAGGCGGTAAGACCGTTCATACAGGCGGGAACGCCGGCATACACCGCCATCTGTATCACAATTTCAAGCAGCTCTTCCGGCGTCACGCCGGTGTTGAGCGCGCCTCTCATGTGCAGTTCCAGCTGCGGCATAGCATTACCCAGCGTCACAAGCGAGGCGACAGTCAGCATTTCGCGCGTTTTGAGTTCCAGTCCCGGACGTCCCACCACATCCCCGAACGCATAGTCGGTTATCAGGGCGGGCAGGCCCGGGTCCAGTTCGCTCAGGCGGCGGGTGACTTTATCCGCGAGCCCTGCTTCAAGACGGTCCATGATCTCTCTGCCATAGCGCGTGCGGTCATTAATTTGACTCATAAGATTTCTCCATACGGGATTGTTTTGCGGTCAAGGTTGCAGGAATAACCGCGACAAGCAGAACGGACAGGCCGATAGCCGTGCCGGCGACGATATACAGGAGCGGCATTGAAAATGATGAAACCATCCAGGCACCGACCGACGCGCCGATACCAATGGCGGTATTGAAAAACGAAACGTAGATTGCGGAGGCCGGGAAGGCTTTATCTTCAGCCATACGTAAAACCCACGTCTGGAAGCCGACAAATATTCCTGACACGGCAACGCCCCAGATAATCATGCTGGTGAATATCAGCGCAGCAGAGAGCGAGGAACCTGACAGGCCCAGAAACAGCAGCACTGCACAGATCAGCAGTACAGACAGCGAAACCGTCAGCTTGAGATACTTATCAATCATCACGCCGGTCAGGAAATTACCGGCCAGACCCGCGATGCCGTAAACAAAAAGCACGGCGGGAATAAAGGCGGTGGACAGTAAACTCTGCGTGTGAAGCCAGGGTTCAATGTACGTAAAGGCGGCAAAGTGCGCCGTAACAGCCAGCAGGGTTGCTGAGTAAATTTTCCACAGGGTAGACGATTTCAGCACACCCTTAAGCGCATCCAGGCCAAGCGCGCTTTTGCTGGCGATCTGGGGAACAAGCACGCTAATACCCACAAAGGCAATTACGCTCAGCGCGGCCATCAGCCAAAATGCCTGCCGCCAGCCGAAGTGGATACCAATGTAGTTGGAAACCGGTACGCCAAAAACGCTTGCTGCGGAAACGCCACCAAATACGATTGACGTCGCCGCACCAATATATCTGGCAGGAACCACGGCAACCGCCGTTGCGCCGATCATCGCCCAGAATGCACCGTGAGCAAGCGCGCCCAGCACGCGGGCACTAAGCAGCATTCCGTAGGTGTTTACCGTCGCGGCCATGACGTTAGAGATCAGAAGCACCACGGTGAGCACGAGTAAAAGCCGCTTCTTAGCCACATTGCCTAAAAAGACGGAGGCAAACAGCGCACTCAACGCCCCCACCCAGGCATAAAGCGACACGGTCATGCCCACCGCGGATTCCGAAGACCGTAATCCCTCTGCGATTGGCGTTAATAATCCGACCGGCGCCAGTTCGGTAGTGACAATAGTAAACGTTGAAATAGCCAGAATGAATAACGCAAGCCATGACCTTAACATCATATTTTGCGGAGAGAGTTCTGAAGTCATACTACTTACCTCAATAATGGTTTAAATAATGTGCCAATTTTTTTCTGCTGCATATCGGGTAAGCGCGGAATGCTCTCCCACACAGACGGGATGCCCAATGGCTTCGAGCATTGGAATATCCGAAAGATCGTCACCTTAGGCATAACAATCCGCTGGATTAATCTCCTTATCCCGGCAAAACGTCATCAGGGCGTCTTTTTTACCCGCTCCAATTGTTTCGGGCAGGCCGATTTCCCCCGTCAACTCGCCTGCGTCATTTATTATTAACGGAGCACAGAGTATGTCCGTTACCCCAAGATATTTCGCAATGGGTGACAGAATCGGAAGCATAGAGCCCGATATAAATACGATGTACATGTTCTGTCTCTGATGGCTTTTAAGTGCTGAAACGGCACTCTCAATAAAAAATTCGTTTTCTGGCTTACGCCTGAACCATTCATCGCCCATTTCTTCCAGATAACGACAAGACACACCTTTAAACTGGCGATAATACTCTCTGTTCAGCGTCTCCCTTGGCACACCGTTTTTTACGTCGACGCGAAAACGAGACATATAGCGTTGAAGACGATCGTTTTGATTATTTTCCCTGCACCAGAAGTCATAGAAATCAAACATGCTTTTAATATTTATTAGCGTCTCATCAACGTCAAAAAATGCGGCGTGGTTTCATCGCGCCACTGACGATACTATTGATAGTTATGGGCGGGCACCTCAACGTGACGAAACTGAATATAATTAGATTCGGGTAAACTCTTTTTATTATCGATTGGGGATTCAACAAACTTAAGCAGTTCGCGACGAATATCGGCAGAAAGAACAGCAGAGAAACGATGGAACATGGATTCCATTTCACTCTCAGCACACGCAATTTCTTTAATGTCATTGAAAGCGCGCAGTTCCAGCAGTTCATTAACACCGTTTTCTTCACAGGAAAACTAGCGAACGTTTTCATTGCTTTTTAAGGAGGTAAAATCTTTCTCTGTAAAAGTATTTTTTAACGGGAAGCGTGATACCAGTACATATTTAGACGACATAATTACTCCGAATATTGATTGAGTGAGGATTCGGGTAGAAATTTATCAATATAGGAAACAATTGGAATTGTTAAATTTGTAATATATTTTTGGTATTACTGTTGAAATGGGTTTACTGCCAGCATTTAGCGTGTAATATCGAAATGGAAAAAAGACGAAATACCTTTTCGCATTCAGGACCCACGTATGGCCACAGCAGAACATTTAATCAGCAATAACCTGCCCAGTATCAAACAATTACAATGCTTTCTCGCTGTCGCACATGAACTGAACTTCCGTAAGGCTGCCGAACGCCTACGCATGACTCAACCGCCATTGACGCGTCAGATAAAATGCCTTGAAGCGGTTCTGAAACGTCAGTTGTTCAGCCGCAACACGCATGACGTTAGCCTCACAGAAGCAGGCCGTGCGCTGGTTGTTCAGGCTGAAAAAATACTCAAAGACATCAGTAACCTAAAAGAAGATCCTCTCTCTTCTGAAACGAGCCTGCGTATTGGACTCACACGGACCCTTAATTTTGAATATATTGAACCCGTGAATACCCAGCTTCACAAAATGAACGCGGGAGATGATGTCGAAACGCCGGACCTGACGTCAGCCCAACTGCTGCAAAGCTTGTCTAAAAACATGCTGGATCTGGTGCTGACCGGTGAAAAAGGAACGGGTCATGAAGACATTGTTCAATACCGCTGGGTCTGCCAGGAACCGTTGCTCATCGCAATGCCCTCTTTACACCCTGCCAGCCTGAAAGAGAAAGTCGCGCTGGAGGATATTAGCGATCTTCCCATTTTCTGGTTTTCCAGAAGTGCCAACCCGTCATTTTACGACAAATGCGAAAGCTACTTTGATACGCTGAAAACGCCTCTGAAGCGGATAAAAGAGCCGGATGATACCCTTGTGATGCTAAGCCGTATCGCAAGAGGGAAAGGATTTGCGCTACTGCCTCAGTCGAAATGCACCTTTAATCAGGAAGGACTTTGCTACCGTGAACTCACGGACGCCGAGGCAAAAAGGTTAAACATAGATATCTATGCCGCCACTCGCCTCAATGAAAATAGAGAGGAGATTCTTAACGCACAGAATGTGTTATGCGGGAAAACGGCTTAATGCAGGTAAAACACGCCCTCTTCCGGCAGGAAAAGCTGGTTATAGCGTAACTGGAAGGCGTTTAGCTCCTGCGGATCGGGCTCCATTTCACGCATAAAACCCAGCGTCAGACGGACCTGCGCGTCCGTGATCGGCGCGGCCAGACGGGCTTTACGCAGCATACGGTGCCAGGCAAGCAAATTCTCTTCACTGCCATTAACAATGCAGACCTGCCAGATCAGCAGCACCTGCGCCGCGTTTTGCAGATGCGCCTCGTCCGGGCGTTCAAGGTAGCGGATAAACTCATTGCCGGGCGTTTTACCGAACTGATCGATCATCGATTCTACAGGAACCGGGGTGATCCCCAGCCGCTCGCTCAGGCGTTTAATTGCGCGACGTGAATCTGAGGTCAGGACCCGAAATCCCACCACAAACACCACGGCAAGCGTTGCCAGCATTATCCAGACCATGCGTTCTCCTCTACGTCAGCCGCTCATCATAGCGGGAAACGCGCGGCGTCGACAGCGGTCAAGGCCATAATAGTGCAGTGAAAAAAGGTGGAAAATCGTTATGAGGGCAGCGCCTGGCATGCTGGCGTGTAGTGCGCCGAAGACAGCCCGCGCAGAACGGGCTGCGGGGCTGTTGCTTTAGACCGGTCAGCGTGCCTGCAGCCCTTTCAGCAGCGCGTCATGGAAGCGCTGAGGGTCCTGCATCTGCGGCGCATGGCCCATGTCGTTAAACTCAACCAGCGTCGCATGCGGAATGCGTTTTTCCGTCTCCTTACCCAGTACTGCATAGTTGCCCAGCGTCTTGCGGATCGCCGGCGGGGCGAGGTCTTTCCCGATGGCGGTGTTGTCTTTGGTGCCGATCATCAATAATACCGGCATCTTCAGTTCACCAAATTCGTAGATCACCGGCTGGGTATAAATCATGTCGTAGAGCAGGGCTGAGTTCCAGGCGACACGCGTTTTGCCCGGCCCATTGTTCAGCCCGGCCAGCATCGTCACCCAACGCTCATACTCCGGCTTCCACTCCCCGGCATAGTAGGTATTTTTCTCGTACTGACGAATGCCATCGGCGCTGGTTTTAAGTTCACGCTGATACCACTGATCGACCGTAATATGCGGTACGCCGCGGGCTTTCCAGTCTTCTAAACCAATCGGGTTAACCATCACCAGCTGTTCCACTTCCTGCGGCCACATCAGCGCGTAGCGGGTCGCCAGCATGCCGCCGGTCGAGTGCCCAATAACCGTCACGCGATCGACGCCGAGCTGCTTAAGCAACGCGTGGGTGTTATCCGCCAGCTGCTGGAAGGTGTACTGGTAATGCTCGGGTTTGGTGGATTTACAAAAACCAATCTGGTCTGGTGCCACCACGCGGTATCCGCTGGCGGAAAGTGCGCGGATAGTCCCCTCCCACGTTCCGGCGCAGAAGTTTTTACCGTGCATCAGCACCACGGTGCGGCCGTTGGGTTTTTCTGGCTTAACGTCCAGATAGGCCATATCAAGCGGCTGATGTTGCGAGGTAAAGGTGAAATGCTTAACCGGCCAGGCGTAATCAAACCCCTCCAGCTTCTCGCCGTACGTCGGCGCATCCGCCGCCAGAGCGGGGGAGGCAAGCGCCACCAATAGCGCAAGACAGGATAGTCGTCGGTTTACCATGCAAGCTCTCCATAACAAAACGGACAAAAGCCGCGGGGTGCGGCAGCAAAATTAAAATGTAGAGCATTGCAGGGAGCGGGTCTGTAAAGGGGGGTAAAGGTGGAATGTAAAAAAAAGCCCGGCGGTCAACCGGGCAAAGAAGTTACCTGCACACTCAGGCTACTTTTAATTTCTGCATCCGATTTTCACGGCGGATCTTACGTTCTTCCAGCACCGCGACCATCGCCATCAGGACGATACAGCCGATGGCGGCGGCATCCAGCGCGGCAAAGGTGCCCGCCCAGCCGGTGAGGCCGAAAATCGGCGTACCGTCGGCGATCATACCCAGACCCAGCTTGGCGAAGCTGTCACCGATCAGGTAGGCGAAGGTGCCTTTAATTCCATCGGCAGCGCCGATCGCTTTTTTCGGTACGAAGCCGACTGCTGCCACGCCGATCAGCAGCTGTGGACCAAACACCAGGAAGCCGAGCGCGAACAGGGACGCCAGGTAAACGTACTGGTTGCTGGCGTGCTGGTAGACGCCGAGCGTGGCGATAATCAGCGCCAGCGCGACGCAGGCCACCAGCGCGCGGCGACCATTGGCGAGGTCCGAGAGCCAGCCCCACAGCAGCGTGCCGACCAGCGCGCCCACTTCGAACAGGGTGAAGCCCTGAATCGCAACTTCTTTGGAGAGCTTCAGCTCCTGGAAGGCATACACGGTCGACCACTGGTCGATGCCGATGCGCACCACGTACAGGAAAATGTTTGAGAAGCACAGCAGCCAGATCACTTTGTTTTTCAGCACGTACTCAACAAAGATCTGCCATTTGGACATCTCGTTTTCTTCGGTCTCTTTGTCCTCTTCGCTGATCTCCTCGCCGAACAGCTCTTCGGCTTTGCCGAGGCCGTACGATTCCGGTGAGTCGCTGCCGTAGCGCAGGCCAATAAAGCCGACGATCAGGGCGATAATCGACGGGAAGATAAACATGCCGATCACGTGGCCGTCGAACAGGTAGTTTGCGCCGAACAGCGCCACGCCTGCCGCACCTGCCCCACCGAGGTTGTGGGAGATGTTCCACATGCCGAGGTACGAACCACGCTTGCGGCGAGGGGTCCATTTGGTGATGGTGGAGTAACTGCACGACCCGCCGGTACTCTGGAAGAAACCGCTCAGGGCGTAGAAGGCGATCATCATGAACAGGCTGACGGAGCCCGCGCCCATGCTGGCGCTGAAGCCGAGCATACAGATGGCGGAGAGGATCAGCATAAACGGCAGGAACTGCTTGGTGTTTTTGCCGTCCGCGTAGTAGGAAACGACGGTTTTACCCACGCCGTAAGTGATAGAGAAGCCCAGGCCAATCATCCCCAGTTGCGTCATGCTCAGCCCGTAGGTTGAGATCATGTCGTTCTGCGCGATGTTAAAGTTTTTGCGGATCAGGTACATGGTCAGGTAGCCGATAAAGACCACCAGGTAAGACTGCATGAACGGTTTGAACCACATTTTACGCCGCACATCGAGCGGCAGATCCAGGGTCGGTTTGCGCACCTGATTTAAGAAGGCCAGCATGATTGGTTTACTCCTGAGCTGATTTTTGCAGCATTGTAAAAACCAGCCGGGAGCGACGCCTGAGACAGCGTCCAGGTGAAACCAGGAAAATTTCTTAGTTTTGCGCCATTCGGGATGAAAAGGTGAAGCACATCACGCTTCGTGTGCCTCGCGCGGTGCCTGCGCATGCAGGAACGGCAGCAGCAGCAGGGCCGAAATTCCTGCCGCGATGGCGATCACGGCGAAGAAACCGCTCCAGTGCCAGACGTCGATCACCCGCGCCAGCGGCCAGCCGGAGAGCGAAGCGCCAAGGTAAGCAAACAGCCCGACAAAGCCCGTCGCTGCTCCCGCGGCGTCTTTGTGTGAACACTCCGCCGCCGCCATGCCGATCAGCATCTGCGGGCCAAAGACGAAAAAGCCGGTGGTGAAGAAACACGCCGCCTGCATCACGTAGCTGGCAAACGGCATCAGCCATAGCGAACCAACGGAAAGTAAAATCCCGGCGGCGAAGATCAGGTTCATCGGCCCGCGGTTACCGTTGAAGAGCTTATCCGAGCCCCATCCCGCCACCAGCGCGCCGATAAAGCCGCCCAGCTCGAACATCGTCACCGCCGAGTTGGCGGTCACCAGATCGACGCCCAGGGTTTCGGACATATACAGATTGCCCCAGTCGTTGATCGCCGCACGCACCACGTAGACCAGCACGTAGCAGAGGGAGAGTAACCAGATATAGGGATTTAACAGCACATATTTGGTGAGGATCTCTTTACGCGTCAGCCCTGCACCTTCCTGCTGTTGAGCGACTTCCATCTCGTCGTGCCGCCAGTCGCCTACCGCGGGCAGGCCCACGGTTTGTGGCCTGTCACGCAGTCGCCAGCAAAGAAACAGCCCGGCAACGATCGCCAGCCCGCCGGCAATCATCATTCCCGTGCGCCAGCCGTAGTGCAGCGCCGCCGCCCCGACCACCATCGGAATAAGCGCCCCCCCGACGTTATGCGCCGTGTTCCAGATAGCCCACCAGCCGCCACGCTCGTTGCGCGAGTACCAGGCGGTAAGCAGACGGGCACACACCGGCGCGCCCCATCCCTGGAAAAAGGCGTTCAACGCCCACAGCAGCGCAAAGGCCCAGAGCGAGGTGGAGAAGCCAAACAGAATGTTCACCACGCCGGTGGCAATGAGTCCAGAGCCCATAAAATAACGGGCATTCGAGCGGTCGCTGACGATACCGGAGAAGAACTTCGACAGGCCGTAGGTGATGTAAAACAGCGTCGCCAGCAGGCCAATATCGGTGCGTGTCATCACCCCGCTGGCGAGGATTTCCGGCGCGGCGGCGTTGAAACTTTTGCGGGTAAAGTAAAAAAGCGCATACCCCAGCCAGATGGTGATCAGGATATGGCGACGCCAGTAACGATAGCGGGCGTCAATTTCACGTTTATCGTTTAGCGGGGCGGCATTCGCCGGGGTTTTAAACATGCTGACTCCTCAGCGGTAAACTGACGCTGACGCGCGTGCCGTGGGTGCAGGAGATCGTCAGGGTGCCGCCCAACGCCTTAACGCGCTCACGCATGCCCGCCAGGCCAAAACCCAGCTGGCCGGAGCCCGGCGGCAGACCGCAGCCATCATCTTCAATCACCAGCATCAGGCGTTCATCCTGTTGCCATCCCTGCAGCGTTACCGCGCTGGCGCTCGCGTGCTTAACAATATTATTCAGCCCTTCCTGACAGACGCGGAACAGCGTGACGCGCTGACCCTCGCTCAGCAAAGATTCATTGATGCGCCAGTCAAGATGGCTGACGATCCCGCGGCTTTCCAGCTCCATCTCGCGCATCAGAGACCGTACCGCCTGCTCAAGCGTAAGGTCGTCCAGCTGGCGCGGTCGCAGCCTGCCAAGCAGTCGCCGCACCGAGTCATACACGCCAAGAGAGAGCTGTTCGATATGTGCCCCGCCCTGCTTTACGCCGGCGTTTTCGGCCGCCAGACGCTGAACGATGCCCGCCTGAGTGCGAATGGCGGTAATGGTCTGGCCGATGTCATCGTGCAACTCGCGGGCCACCTCCTGCCGGACGCTCTCTTCCGTTTCCAGCAGGCGTTCTGCCAGACGGCGATTACGCGCCAGCTCGGTTTGTAATGAGTGGTTAAGTTCACGCAGGCGCTGAATCCCGGCCCCCAGCAGCAGCCCGGTCAGGCTCTGGGCCAGCAGGGAGAGCAGTAAATCGACGGGGTGATCGTGCCAGGTCTGGCTGGCAATCAGCGCGATAGCGTTCATCAGGGTGGCAATCAGCGCGCCCTGCCAGCCGTAGTGCCACGCAAGGGCAATAATCGGCAACGCCAGGCAAAACGGGGTAAAGCGCGACAGCTCATCGGGCAGGCCAAGCTGCAGCCACAGGCTGATCGCAAACAGCAGCAGATACCAGATAAGATGCCGGGCGCGCCAGTTTACCGGCTGAGAGACCAGCGCCGGTCCGAGCGGCTGCCAGACGTTACTGGTGAGGTAGTGCCAGATAACCAGGCAGGTGGGAGCCAGCGTCAGACCGCCGGTCAGCGTCAGCAGAAGGGCGTTAAGCATCTCCTCCTCGCCGGTCCACGGCAGGGACTGCAACAGCGCGGCGGCAATCAGCGCAGCCCCCTGACGCAGCAGCGTGCGCCAGTCGCGCTGGTGACGATAACGGGAGATCAGCGCCACCGGGATCAGCGTGAGTACGCTGCCCGTCACCAGTAAAGGCAAGTGCGCCAGCGCCACCTCCTGCGCCAGCCAGACCAGCATCAGCCATTCGGCGCCCAGCAGTACCGGCCAGAAACCGCGCGGGCATTGCAGCATCAGCCCCAGACGCAGGCCAAACGGGAAAAGCAGCACCGCCAGCTCCGGGCGTTCAACCAGATGCAGGCTGATGCTCCACAGGCAGAACCAGGCGGCGGAGAAAATGGAAAAACTGGCAGCAACGGCGATCAGCCGTGAAAACAGCGGGTTCATTGCCAGCTGTCGAACATGCGGCGCGCCAGCTCAACGTCATTACTGACGCCGAGTTTTTCCATCAGATTAGCGCGGTGAACGTGAACGGTTTTTGGCGACAGCCCCAGGTCCACGGCAATCTCTTTCACCGACATCCCCTGTGCCAGTTTTTCTGCCACCTGACGTTCGCGTCGGGTGAGTGGGTCTTGTCGCCCTGCCGCCAGCTTGATGGCGATATCCGGCGTCAGGTAGCACCCGCCGGTGGAGACCGTGCGCACGGCAGCGATCAGTTCGTCCGGGCTGCAGCGCTTGGAAAGAAATCCGCGTGCGCCTGCGTTCAGTGCCTGCTCCACCAGCGCCGGGCTGTCATGGACCGAGAGCATCACGATCGCCATCCCTTTCGGCAACTGGCTCAGCAGCTCGAGTCCTGAGAGATCCGGCATCGAGATATCGCAGATACAGACCTGGACACCGCGCCCGGGCAAACCTGCCAGCGCCTCGCGACCGGAGCCGAACTCCGCCACCACCTGAAAATCAGGCTCAAGGTTCAGCAGCTGGGCAAATCCGGAGCGGACGATGAGGTGGTCGTCAATAAGGGCGATGGTGGTCATGGCGCGTTCCTGGCGGGTTAAAAAACGCGCTTACCTTAACGATAAGCGCGTGGGGGTTCAAGCTTTGCGCTATTTACTCGAAGAACACCGCAATTTTGTTAAACATGGTGGGATCGGACTGGTTGCGCACCACTTTCTCGACATCTTCCAGCTTGTCGATCTGCGCAATCATCTGCTCCAGACGCTGATCGTCATTCACCAGTAGCCAGATGCGGCTGTGCTCGCTGCCCTGAATGGGCAGACAGAGGATACCTTCCACGTTAAACGCGCGGCGGGCAAAAAGCCCACAGACGTGCGTCATCACGCCAGGGTGGTTGCGGACGGTGAGTTCCAGAATGACGTTATCATGTTGTTTCTGCATGGCTTATTCCCCCACCATCTCAGTATTTGCCGCACCTGGCGGCACCATCGGGTACACTTTTTGTTCAGGATCGATACGCACGTGGATCAGCGCCGGGCCAGGACGAGAAATCGCCGCCTGCAGCGCCGCATGAGGGTCCGCTTCGGCGTTCAAATCGCAGGTATGCAGACCAAAACCGGCGGCAATCTGCATAAAGTTAATCGTTCCTGGATAGGTCGCGGCAAACACGCCCTGCGTATAGAACAGACTCTGCTGCTGGTGCACCAGCCCCAGCGCCTGGTTGTTCATCAGGATGATTTTCACGTCTAACTGGTTTTCGGCTGCCGTCGCCATTTCCTGAATGTTCATCATCAGGCTACCGTCACCGGAGAAGCAGATCACCTTGCGATCGGGATTGGCCAGCGCCGCGCCCACTGCCGCCGGCAGGCCAAAGCCCATGGTCCCCAGCCCACCCGAGGTCAGCCACTGACGCGGACGGTTCAGCGGGTAGGCCTGGGCGGTCCACATCTGGTGCTGGCCCACGTCGGTGGTGATAATCGCGCTGTCATCAACGCAGGCGGCCACGGCGTTAATCAGCCCGTAATGGCTCAGCGGGTCCCCCTCGGTTGGGATAGCGCCCGGGAACTCTTTTTGCAGATCGGCAACCAGCTGACGCCAGTCGGCGCGATCGGAAGCGTCCGTTTGCGGAATCAACTGCGCCAGCACCTCGGCAACATCACCCTGAATCGCCACATGCGGCTGCTTGATTTTACCCAGCTCGGCACGGTCGATATCCACATGGATGATTTTGGCGTTCGGGCAGAACTGCTCGGTCTTGCCAATCGCCCGGTCATCAAAACGTGCACCCAGAACAATCAGCAAATCCGCTTCTTGCAGAATATAGTTCGTGCTGCGCGCGCCGTGCATCCCCAGCATACCCAGCGACAGCGGGTGCGCTTTTGGCAACATACCCAGCGCCATCAGGGTCATGGTGGTGGGGAGGCTGGCTTTCTCTGCGAGCTGGCGTACCGCGTCGGAGGCATTAATCGCCCCGCCACCCAGATAAAGCACCGGGCGTCTGGCGGCGTTAATCATCGCCGCTGCAGCCTGCACGCTCTCTGCACTGAACTGCGGCGCAGGCGCGCGTTCACCCGGCTCCGGCAGCATGTCAATCTCGATCTCTGCGGTCTGAACATCCTTAGGAATGTCTATCCACACCGGGCCGGGACGGCCGGATTGCGCAATACGAAACGCATCGCTGATAACCTGAGGAAGCTCGGCGATATCGCGAACTAAATAGTTATGTTTAGTGATGGGGATAGAGATGCCGTAGGTATCCACTTCCTGAAACGCGTCGGTACCGATCATGGAGGACGGCACCTGGCCGGTGATGCAGATCAGTGGAATTGAGTCCAGGCGCGCGTCGGCGATAGCGGTGACCAGGTTAGTCGCACCCGGGCCACTGCAGGCCATACAGACCGCAGGTTTGCCCTGCGTACGCGCCATACCCTGAGCGATGAAACCCGCACCCTGCTCGTGACGCGCCAGAACGTGACGAATCTGCGTGCTTTGGCTTAACGCATCATACAGCGGCAGCACGGTGCCGCCCGGGATCCCCGCAACCGTGGTGATGCCCTGTCGTTCCAGCAAATGAACGATTAACTGCGCGCCCGTGAAACGCGTTTTGGTGGATGTTGTGCCCGAACTTGCCATGCTCCAGTCCTTTTCTTCTGAGCCGACTTTCCGGGGAGGGTCCTTAAACGAAAAACCCCGCCCGGTTTGCGCCGGCGGGGTTTTGGATTCGTGTGTTGATCCAGTCCCTACGGCGCATTGCCGACGACCACCACCACACGCACGACGACCACTGCGGCTGGTTGCGCAGTTGCTAGTAGGGTCGAGGTGAACATGGATGCTGTCATTGGGGACCTGTGTTTGGAATCTATTGATAGAATTTATACAAACACAGCTTTTCGGGCATGACAATGGAAATATTTTCATCTGCGCAAAAATGCGTCGAAGATCACGTTTCGTTTGTTGCGTGCGGAAAACAAAAAACCTCGCCTGAGCGAGGTTTTTTTTCAGAGGTTTTGCGGTTGGTCGCCGCAGAACACACTGTGTTACGTCAACGCAAAAAGTATACGCGATCGAAGACGAACGCGCAATTCAGGCACGGATTTTGACGTTTTTGAGTATGGACCGCCTTCTGAATTTTGTCCAAAAAATACTGTTCATGCATACAGTATTTATCTATACTGAGGGTATTCGCAGTGAGCGAGGGGGCCGCAGTTCTACCGGCGCAACGAAGTCCTGGCTGAAACGGGTGGTGCCGTCAGTGCCTTAACCCCCTGAAGTGAGCACACTGTGTTACGTCAATCCAGGTGCTGGTCACAGGCGGCGGAAAGGTACGCCAGCATCGTGCTCCTTTTAACCAAAAGGAGACGCGTATGAGCGTAGTGGATATGGTGATACTTATCCTCAAACTCATTGTTGCTGTACTGCAACTACTTGATGCTGTCCTGAAATACCTTCGGTGATTCAGGTTCAAGTCGCACCTGAGAGGGGCGGGCAACCGCCCCTCTTTAATAACGAGGGAATGCTATGTCGCGTCTGTTAATTGAGCCTGTCACGCCAGAAGAACCAGGCTATATCGCCTTAAAGGCCGAAAGTATCGCATCGAATTTCAACATGCTGCGCCGGCTGGAAGAGAACTGGCAGCGCGGTGAAAACCGTTTTAACGCACCGGGCGAAAAGCTGCTGGGCGCCTTTTTGAACGGCAAGCTGGTGGGCGTATGCGGTCTTAACCGCGATCCCTTCAGCCAGCAGCCGCGCGCCGGCCGCATTCGTCATCTCTACGTCAGCGAGAAGTGCCGCGGGCTGGGCATTGGTAAGCAGCTTCTGACCGTGGTAATGGCCGATGCCAGCATCTGGTTTGATTTTCTCAACACCCACGCGCCGGACGCTGCATACGGGTTTTATCATCAGGCGGGCTTTACGCTGGTCTCGGATGAACCACGGGTCACACACCGTCTGTTTTGCGCGGTGTGACCGGCTGGCAGCATCAGGTTGTGAATGTTACAGTTGAGTGACAATTCACCGCCAGATACGCCATGACCATTACCGTCTTCTGCATTTTACTGTTCGCCGCGCTGCTGCATGCCAGCTGGAACGCCATTGTTAAAGCCGGTACAGACAAGCTCTATTCAGCAATCAGCGTTAGCGGTTCCGCCGCGTTTATCGCCCTGGTATTACTGCCCTTCTCCCCACAGCCGTCTGCTGCCAGCTGGCCGTTTTTAGGGGTCTCCTGCGCGCTGCAGGTGGTGTACACGGTGCTGGTTGCAAAGACCTACCAGGTCTCCGATATGAGCCAGACCTATCCGCTGATGCGCGGTACGGCACCGCTGCTGGTGGCATTGATAAGCGTGCTGGTGCTGGGAGATAGCCTGTCATGGCTCGCGTGGTCCGGCATCGCCGTGATCTGCCTGTCGATTCTGGCTATGGCCATGAACGGCCGCATGACGTCGCGTAAGGGGGTCTGGCTTGCACTGCTCAATGCCTGCTTTATCGCCGGATATACGCTGGTCGACGGCACCGGCGTGCGGTTATCAGACACCGCGCTGGGCTATACGCTGTGGACCTTCTTTATGAATGGCTTCTGCCTGCTCTTGTGGGCGATGATGGCACGCCGACGGGAAGCTTCCAGATACCTGCGTACGCACTGGAAAAAAGGGCTGCTCGGGGGTATCGGCACCATGGGCTCTTACGGGCTGGCGCTCTGGGCGATGACCCAGGCTCCGCTGGCCGTGGTCGCCGCCCTGCGTGAAACATCCATCCTCTTCGGGGCGCTGATCGCATTTGTGCTGTTAAAAGAGAAGGTTGCGGGCCTGCGTATCGCGGCCGCAGTGGGAATTGCGGGCGGGGCGATCCTGCTGCGCCTGGCATAAATCACTGGCAACATTAGTTGCCGATCTTGTTTACAAATCCTGCCTTTACCCCTTCTGACATTCATCACAGAAATGCTTAATTTGTCATCTCTTTGTGGTAGATTCCTCGCGCATTTATGGGAATGCGTAGTCACTTATTCTTTATTTCTCTCTTTTGACAAAAGTATTCAGCGACATGAAAAAACACAGGAACGTTAACTTATTGTTGATGCTGGTGTTACTGGTGGCCGTCGGTCAGATGGCGCAAACCATCTACATTCCGGCGATCGCCGATATGGCAAAGGAACTTAACGTCCGCGAGGGCGCAGTACAGAGCGTAATGGCAGCTTATCTGCTGACCTACGGCGTTTCGCAGCTGTTCTATGGACCGCTGTCTGACCGCGTCGGGCGTCGCCCGGTGATTCTGGTGGGTATGTCCATTTTCATGGTGGCGACGGTGATTGCCATTACCACCCATAACCTGACCATATTGATTGCCGCCAGCGCCCTGCAGGGTGTAGGCACCGGCGTCGGAGGGGTGATGGCGCGAACCCTGCCACGCGATCTCTATCAGGGCACCCAGCTCCGCCATGCCAACAGTTTGTTAAATATGGGGATTCTGGTGAGCCCGCTGCTGGCGCCGCTGATTGGTGGCCTGCTCGATACGATGTGGTCCTGGCGTGCCTGCTACGCTTTCCTGCTGGTGCTGTGCGTAATTGTGACCTTCAGCATGGCGCGGTGGATGCCGGAAACCCGGCCAACGGACGCGCCACGCACCCGCCTTATCACCAGCTATAAAACGCTGTTCGGCAACGGCGCGTTTACCTGTTATCTGCTGATGCTGGTTGGTGGCCTGGCGGGTATTGCCGTGTTTGAAGCCTGCTCCGGCGTGCTGCTGGGTGCCGGGCTTGGCCTGAGCAGCATGGTGGTCAGTATCCTGTTTATTCTGCCCATCCCGGCCGCGTTCTTTGGTGCCTGGTTTGCCGGCCGTCAGAACAAGCGTTTCTCAACGCTGATGTGGCAGTCGGTGATCAGCTGCCTGCTGGCAGGTCTGATGATGTGGATCCCGGGGCTGTTTGGTGTGATGACCGTCTGGACGCTGCTGATCCCGGCGGCGCTGTTCTTCTTCGGCGCGGGGATGCTGTTCCCGCTCGCCACCAGCGGCGCAATGGAGCCGTTCCCGTTCCTCGCAGGCACGGCGGGCGCACTGGTGGGGGGACTGCAGAACATCGGTTCCGGCGCGCTGGCCTGGCTCTCGGCGATGATGCCGCAAACTGGCCAGGCTAGTCTGGGGTTGCTGATGACGCTGATGGGGCTGCTGATTTTACTGTGCTGGCTGCCGCTGGCGTCGCGTGTTCCCCATCACGAGCAGCCGGTTTAACCGCATGATGGCCCGGCTTCTCGCCGGGCTTTTCACAAACAGGCGCGATCATGGCCTGCAGCAGCGGCTCTGGCGCAGGACGCCAGGCGCCCTCTTCCCCGTCGTAAAACTGAATATCCGCGTTGATAGCGTAGGGAACTTTGGCCTTTTGCAGTTCGCAGGCCATAAACGAGGCAAACGCCATTTGCGATGCGGTTGGGGTGAAGTGATTTGATTCACCCACGCCCCAGCCGCCCACCCAGCTGACGTGACCGGTTTTTTGCTGCCAGTGCAGCGCGGTCGCAATACGATTATGGATAGCCGCTTTCTCCGCCACCGTCCCGGACGTCCACGGATATTTACCGTTACTCTTTAGCGGACCCCACGGGAAAATGTGCCACTCCGCCAGCAGATAATTTTGGCTGTGCGCCGGGAGTTTCAGGCTGGAGAGGTCCTCTGGCGCAGCCCGCAGACGTGGCGCGATGAAGATCATGCGATTAGCATCAATTGCATGAATGTCTTTGACGGTTTTCTCGTAAACCCGGTTAAGCGACGCGGCGTTATGGTTGAGCTTGTCCGCCGGTTCATAAATCAGGTCAAAACCCAGCAGGGGATAGCTTTGGCCGAAGTAGTGCGCCACGGCAATCCACCAGTTAATCACCTCTTTTTCCGTCTCGGCTTTCGGGTCGTTTTTATATTCATCGGCCTGATAAGCGATAATCGGGATCACCCCGTATTGCTCGCAGGCTTCCACCAGCTTACGCAGATGAATCAGCCGCGCTTCCGTCGGTTCATCGGCCACGCGGATACGCACATGGCTGATACCCTTCGCACGAAAATCGCGAACCACCAGCGGATCGAACTCCCGAATGCCGCGCTCGGTGCGCGCCCAGTCTACGTCCATCCCCACGCCCAGCTTTTGCGCATAAAGCACAGCCGTCAGCGGTGGCTCAGCGGCAATCACCCAGCCGGAAGAGAACAGTAACGCAGTGGCAATCAAAGGCTTTAACACGGTGTACCTTGCGAGAAATCAAAAGCATTACCTGTATTTAGCACGCTTTTTCACATTTGGTGTAGCGCCAAAGCGTAATAATTCTTCAGCCAGCCAGTTCTCTCAGCCAGCTAATAAAGGCATCTATTTTCGGCCACTGTCGTCCTGGCAGGGTCGACATGTAGTAATGCTGATGGCATTTAAGCGTTTTCTCCCCAAACGGTGCAATCAACTCACCGCGTTCGAGCCGCTTTTGTACCAGCCGTTTTCGCCCCATCGCGACCCCGACATGGTTCATTGCCGCGACAATCGCTAAATCAGAACGATCGAAGCCAATGCCCGATGATGATGGCATGTTCACTGCAAAATGTGCCGCCCAGCTGAGCCATTCGTCGGTACCGGAATCGTTGCTCCAGGCCTGGCGATCGTGCAGGAGCGTACAGTGGCTGAGGTGGGCGGGGTTTTTCAGCAGGTCATGTTCCCGGGCATACGCCGGCGAGCAGACGGGTAAAATCGCCTCGTCCATCAGGAAGTGATGCGTCAAATTGGCTGGCGGCGTATCGTCGAAATAGAGCGCCAGATCGATACCGGTTCGCTGCATATTGACGTTTTCATTGCCGGTCAGGATGGTCAGCGAGATCGCGGGATAACGCCGGGTGAAATCTCCGAGCATAGGCACCAGCCAGCACTGGGCAATCGACGGGCGAGAGTAAACCGTCAACGTGCCGGACAGCGCCTGGTTCTTGATATCCAGGATCTCCTGGTTCAACGTATCCAGCGACGATTTCAGCGTCCAGTAGACGCGTTTACCCTCCTGCGTCAGCTCCACTTTACGGTGGGAGCGGACAAACAGCGCTATCCCTAACTCCTCTTCCAGCAGGTTGATACGGTGACTCACCGCACTGGGGCTGAGCGACAGCTCCTCCGCCGCCAGCGCGAAGGACTCGTGGCGGGCGGCCACTTCAAACGTATACATTTTTGACAGCTGCCAGCCGTTTAACAGCCTGTTTCGGCCTTCATTTGCGTCATTCATCGCACTTCTCACACAGACTTTTGCTGCTCAGGATACCGCTCAAAGTTGAATTTATGTGAACCAAACACGCATTAAGTGCGCTTTTTTGAGTCCAATCACGCGTTTGATCCAATCTGGCTCACCTGAAAGGCAATTTATATCGTTTGTCAGCACACGCTGATTTTTCGTCCAATACCCGTAAATAACATAAGGGTGAGGTGAGATATGGGTGCTCAGGTCTGGGTTGTGGCGACGCTGCTCATCAGCATCGCGTTAATCGTATTAACTATCGTAAAACTGAAGTTTCACCCGTTCCTGGCGTTGCTGCTGGCGAGCTTTTTTGTCGGTGCCATGATGGGAATGCGCCCGCTGGACATGGTAAATGCCATTGAAAGCGGTATTGGCGGCACGCTCGGCTTCCTGGCGGCGGTGATCGGGCTTGGCACCATCCTCGGCAAGATGATGGAGGTGTCCGGTGCGGCAGAACGCATTGGGATAGCGCTTCAGCGTTGCCGCTGGCTGTCAGCCGATGTCATCATGGTACTGGTGGGGCTTATCTGCGGCATTACGCTGTTTGTTGAAGTCGGCGTCGTCCTGCTGATCCCGCTGGCCTTCTCCATCGCCAAAAAGACCCATACCTCGCTGCTGAAGCTGGCCATTCCCCTCTGTACCGCGCTGATGGCGGTGCACTGCGTGGTTCCGCCGCACCCGGCTGCCCTGTTTGTCACGAATAAGCTGGGGGCGGACGTGGGGACGGTTATTGTCTACGGTCTGATGGTTGGCCTGCTGGCCTCACTGGTTGGCGGCCCGCTGTTCCTGAAATTGCTGGGCGATCGCCTGCCCTTCAAAGCCGTTCCGGCTGAATTTTCTGACCTCAACGTTCGTGAAGAACATACGCTGCCCTCGCTGGGAGCCACGCTGTTTACCGTGCTGCTGCCCATCGGCCTGATGCTGGTGAAGACCCTCGCCGAGCTGAATATGGCAAGAGAAGGCACGCTGTATACGCTGCTGGAATTTATCGGTAACCCGATCACCGCCATGTTCATCGCCGTGTTCGTCGCCTATTACCTGCTGGGGCTGCGCCAGCATATGGGGATGGGTACGATGCTGACCCATACCGAGCATGGCTTTGGCGCCATCGCCAACATTCTGTTGATAATCGGCGCGGGCGGCGCGTTTAACGCCATCCTTAAAACCAGCGGCCTGGCCGATACCCTGGCGCACATTCTGTCGAACCTGAATATGCACCCGATCCTGCTCGCGTGGCTGGTGGCGCTGGTTCTGCACGCGGCGGTGGGGTCGGCCACGGTGGCGATGATGGGCGCAACTGCCATCGTCGCACCCATGCTGCCGCTCTATCCCAACGTCAGTCCGGAGATTATCACCATTGCCATCGGTTCCGGTGCCATTGGCTGCACGATCGTGACCGATTCCCTCTTCTGGCTGGTGAAGCAGTACTGCGGTGCCAGCCTGAACGAGACCCTGAAGTACTATACGACGGCGACGTTTATCGCCTCGGTACTTGCACTTGGCAGCACATTCCTGCTTTCTTTCATTATCTGAGCGCGAAGAGACGTACTATGGAAAACGCAACTATCAGCACCTTAACCGCACAGTTCCCTCTGATTGAGGATCTGATTGCCCTGAAAGAGACCACCTGGCTAAACCCACGCACCACCTCGCTTGCTGAAGGGTTGCCGTATGTCGGGCTGAACAAAGCCGATGTGGACGATGCGCATGCACGCCTTAACCGCTTTGCGCCGTATCTGGCAAAAGCGTTCCCCGAAACGGCGGCCACGCAGGGGATTATCGAGTCCGAACTGGTGGCTATCCCGGCGATGCAGAAAAGGCTGGAGAACGAATCGGGGACAGCCATTCCCGGCACGCTGCTGCTGAAAAAAGACAGTCATCTGCCTATCTCTGGCTCCATCAAAGCGCGCGGGGGCATCTATGAAGTGCTGACTCACGCCGAAAAACTGGCGCTGGAAGCAGGGTTGCTGAGCGTCGAAGACGATTACAGCATCCTGCTGGAGCCGCGTTTTAAAACGTTCTTCAGCCAGTACAGTATCGCGGTGGGATCCACCGGCAACCTCGGGATGTCCATTGGCATCATGAGCGCGCGCATCGGCTTTCAGGTTACGGTGCACATGTCTGCCGATGCCCGTGAGTGGAAAAAAGCCAAACTGCGTAGCCACGGTGTGATCGTCGTGGAATATGAGCAGGATTACGGCGTGGCGGTGGAGCAAGGACGTAAGGCCGCGGAGAGCGATCCGAACTGTTTCTTTATCGACGATGAGAACTCCCGCACGCTGTTCCTCGGCTATGCGGTGGCAGGCGAGCGGCTAAAAGCGCAGTTTGCCGCGCAGGGCCGCGTGGTGGATGCGGAACATCCGCTGTACGTCTATTTGCCCTGTGGCGTCGGTGGCGGTCCTGGCGGCGTGGCGTTTGGCCTGAAGCTGGCCTTTGGCGATAACGTACACTGTTTCTTCGCCGAGCCTACGCACTCCCCGTGCATGCTGCTGGGCGTCTACACCGGGCTGCATGATGCCATCGCCGTGCAGGATCTGGGTATCGACAACGTGACGGCCGCCGACGGGCTGGCGGTTGGACGCGCGTCTGGCTTTGTGGGCCGGGCGATGGAGCGCCTGCTTGACGGGTTCTATACTCTTTCCGATCAAAGCATGTACGACATGCTCGGCTGGCTGGCGCAGGAAGAAGGCATTCGCCTTGAGCCGTCGGCGCTGGCGGGCATGGCCGGGCCGCTGCGTGTTCCTGTCGCATCCGCGAACGCGACCCATCTGGTCTGGGCAACCGGCGGCGGAATGGTGCCGGAAGACGAGATGGCGAAGTACCTGGCTAAAGGGAAAAAATAAACTGCAGATGGGTGACCGCAAACAGCAGTGACAACGACAGCACCGCGAGGGCGATCAGGAACTTATCGCGCACCGCCTTCGGCTGTACAAAATCGTCCTGCGTCACATCCATTACGTTGCGACTGCGGGTATAGCGCCACAAAACGATCGCTACAAGCGCCAGTACGACCAGTGAGACCCAGAATGGCACGCCTGTGCGATGCCAGTTGTGCTTGATGGCGAGGGCAATCAGCGCGCCATACCCCAGTAACGTACGCAGCCAGGCCAGCGACGTCCGCTCCGGCTGCAGGCCGGGGTCGGCTTCGCGTCGCGCTTTGCGGTTATCCACCATACAACACCAGCACCATCACCACGCCCGCTACCGCCAGCAAAATCATGCTGATGATGAGTAACCCACGCGTATAGGGGAGATCCTGCTTAAGCCGCATCGCCTTTTCGTTACGCAGCCAGCGCAGGTAGCCGTATATGGCCAGCACACCGGCAAACAGGCACAGCAGCAACGCCAGCACTTCGCGGATCAGCGGCGTGGCAAAATCAGGCGCGAGCTGGTCAAGCCCCACACCCGCTGCGAGAAAGCCCAACGCGGTGCGGATCCATGCGAGGAACGTACGCTCATTAGCCAGCGAGAAGCGGTAGTCAGGGGCTTCACCGAGGCGAGAAATTTTCATGAAGATTCCTTGTCTGCTACAGGCAGGTTCCAGCATAGCGTAAATCGACAAGGACAAGGAGACCGGCATCGGGCGATGCCGGTCAGGACGATTAATGCAGCGCTGGCCAGTACGCTTTGTTGGCCTCGATCAGGTCATCCAGAATCGCTTTCGCAACGGAGGCGCTCGGCACCGTTTTCGACAGCGTAATCGCCTGCCACAATTTCTGGTACGAGCGCTGCTCCCAGGCATCCACTACCAGTTTTTCCACCGCTACCTGTTGGCTCATCAACCCTTTCTGGAAGTGTGGAATATCGCCCACCGTTAACGGCTCCGGCCCGTTATGACCGACCAGGCACGGAATTTCTACCATCGCGTCGGCATCAAAGTTATGAATGGCACCGTTGTTGGGCACAATCAGCAGCATGCGCTCCTGAGTGTTGAAGGCAATCGCAGTCGCCAGATCGACGATGTACGACGCATGTTCGTCGATTTCCAGCTCTCCGGCGGACGATACACCGGCTTCGATAATCGCCCGGCAGGCGCTGAACACATGCTTCTCACGGTGATCCATCACCTCGTTAGCGCGCGTGCGTTCCGGATTGGAGTGCGCGACCACGTAGTCCGGGAACAGGTAATATTTCAGATAGGTGTTTGGCATGGTGTCCGGATCCAGCGCCTGCACATCTTTTGCCTTCGCGAACGTGTCGTTCCAGCTGGCTTCGGTATGGGCATTGTCAGAGGGTGGTACATAGCCGTTTTTCGCGACATATTCGCGCAGTTTCGGCATTAAATCATTGCCGTTTGCATCTTCAATGGATGTCCACCATCCGAAGTGGTTCAGCCCGTAGTAACGCACGCGCATCTCTTTACGGTCTTTAAGGCCGACTATCTGCGCCATACGCCCTTCAATGCCGATGGGCATATCGCAGATGTTGAGGATTTTGGCGTTGGGTCGCAGGCGACGGGTCGCTTCAGCCACGATGGCCGCCGGGTTGGAGTAGTTCAGCATCCACGCATTCGGGGAGTATTGCGTCATGTAATCGACCAGCTCCAGCACTCCGCCAATAGAGCGCATGCCGTAGGCGATCCCGCCGGGTCCGCAGGTCTCCTGACCCAGCACACCGTGACGCAGGGGGATTTTCTCGTCTTTTTCACGCATCGGGTATTTCCCCACGCGGATATGTGCCATCACAAAATCGACGTCGGTAAAGGCCGCTTCAGGATCGGTGGTGTAGCTAAACTCAATCTCCGGAGCCTGCTCTTTAAGGATGATCTTGCACGCCTCGGCGATGGTCTCCTGACGTGCGCCGTCGTTGTCATAGAATTTCAGCGCGCGCAGCGGAAAACGGTCGCGGTTGGCTAACAGCATCAGGACGATACCCGGCGTGAAGGTACTGCCGCCACCTGCAATGACAACTGAGAATTTTTTCATGATATAGCCTCTGTCAGGGTAGTTTGTTCGTTTGTTGAAGGGGTTTTCATCAGCGATTCAAGCTGGTCTCGCACCTGAGGGACGTGCAGTCCAACAATCACCTGAATGCCGTTGCCGCGTCGCACCACACCATGTGCGCCCAGGGCCTTAAAGACGTCGTCGCTTTGGGTTTGCGCCATGTCGACCAGCGCGATACGTAAGCGGGTGGCGCAGTTATTAATGCTTTCGATATTGGCCGCGCCGCCCAGCGCCTGCAGGAATCCGGCGGCTTGCCCAACCTGCTGGCTGGCGGCAGCCGGTGCGGTGGTTTGCCCGCGCGCCGCTTTATAATCCGCCTTGCTGTAAAGTTTGACTTCGCTCTCTTCACGGCCCGGGGTTTTAAGGTTCAGCCGTTCAATCAGCGTTTTGAAGACCACGAAATAGAGGCCGGTGAAGCAAAGACCGATACCCATCTGGGTGAATACCGTCGAGGCGTGGTTGTGGAACATGGGGATCCAGTTTTGCGGCAGAAACTGGTCCAGCAGTCCGCCGCCCATGTTGCCCACGACGCCGAAGATGTACATCACCGTCGCCATCGTGGCGGCCAGAACGGCGTGGACGGCAAACAGCAGCGGCGAAATGAACAGGAAGGTGAATTCCAGCGGCTCGGTAATGCCCACCAGCACGGCGGTCAGCGTGGCCGGGATCAGCAGGCCTGCCACTTTGACGCGGTTTTCCGGTGATGCGGTGTACCAGAGCGCCAGCGCAATCCCGACAGAGCCAAACACTTTGGCGTTGCCGTGAAGCGCAAAACCGCCTTCCGGGAACAGGGTTTTCAGCGGCAACGTGCTTTGGCTAAATTCCTGAAGATGCTGCGCCCAATAAACCTGGATGCCGCCCTCGACCGCTGCCGGGCCAAAGATAAACGGACCGTAGACAAAGTGGTGTAATCCGGTAGGGATCAGAATGCGTTCCAGGAAGGTATAAACCCACACCCCCAGCGCACCGGCAGAGCGTAAAAAGGCCTGCAGGGACTCAATGCCGAGCTGCACTTTCGGCCAGCCCATCAACGTCAGCCAGGCGCAGGGGATCATCACAAAGAAGGCGAGGATAACGACAAACGAGGTGCCCTGAAAAATCCCCAGGAAAACAGGCAGCTGCTTGTCGAAATAGCGGTTGTGGATGGCGGTGACAATCCCCGAAATCACAATCGCCCCAATGATGCTGGTATCGAGCGTTTTGATACCGGCAATCATGGCCAGTCCGCTGCCGGCAGTGGGCTCAGCGGCGAAGTCGACGCCAAAGAAATGACCCCATGTCATCCCCATCGCATTGATAAAGTAGTTCCAGGTCAGAAAACTGATCAGCACCGCCAGGCAGGCGCGGCCCTGCGCCTGCTTCGCCAGACCAATCGGTAAACCCACGGCAAAAATCAGCGGCATATTGCGAAACACCGCCCAGCCGCCCTCTTCAATGATGTGAACAATTTGCGCGAACAGATTATCGGGGGCGGTTAAGGCCTCGCCCACAAACAGCGGGTTGCGAAGCATGATGGCGATCCCGACCACGATCCCGGCAAAGGGAAATAACAACACCGGGGTAAACATGGCGCCGCCAAAACGTTGTATTTGACTGAGCATTTTTAAATCCTCACGTAACAACCTGTAGGGGGTAGAGGCCTTTATGATTTTTTGCTGGGCCTGAAGTGAGCATAAGAATTTACCCATGGGCGAACATGACGTGCCGCTGCGATTCGTGATCGCATTCATGGTTTTATTTTGACCAGTCAGGTCTACTTTTCGTTGTTAATATGGACATGTCAGGACGCAAGCCACGCGTTAATACGGGAAGAGAGGTCTACTGGTGATCTACAAATCTATCGCTGACAGGTTGCGGCTGCGGCTGAATTCGTCGGACTACAATATCGGGAGTCCGCTGCCGGGTGAGAAAGCGCTGGCGCAGGAGTTTGGCGTGGCGCGGATGACCATTCGGAAGGCGCTGGATCTGCTGGTGAACTGGGGGCTGGTTGAACGCCGACACGGTAGCGGGACATTCGTGGCGCGTAAAGATGTCCACCACGAAACCACCAATCTGACCGGGCTGGTGGAGGTGCTGCGCCAGCAGGGAAAAGAGGTGCAGAGCAAGGTGCTACAGTTCGAAGTGATGCCCGCTCCGCCCGCTATCGCCAGCCAGCTCCGCATTCAGGTGGATGAGCGTATCTACTTCTCGCGCCGGGTGCGTTATGTCGACGGAAAACCCCTGATGCTGGAGGACAGCTTTATGCCCGTGAAGCTGTTCCGCACGCTTTCACTGGCACATCTGGAAGGGTCGAAGTTTGATTACATCGAGAAGGAGTGCGGAATAACCATCAGCGGCAACTATGAGAGCCTGACGCCGGTGCTGGCAGATAAACAGCTCGCCGGTTACCTGAACCTGCCGGAACAGACGCCGCTGCTGCGGATAACGTCTCTCTCCTACAGCGACAGCGGCGAATTTCTCAATTATTCCGTGATGTTCCGTAATACCCGTGATTACCAGGTGGACTACCATCTGCGGCGCATCCACCCGGACGATCTGCTAACTCATCCCCCAGAACAGCACCGCCAGTAGCTGCGGGGTAATAATACGCAGGAACATCACCAGCGGGTAGACCGTGGCGTATGACAGCGCCGCCGCGCCGCTGGTGGCGTGCAGGTTGTTGGCAAAGGCCAGTGCGGGTGGGTCAGTCATTGATCCGGCGAGCATGCCGCAGAGCGTCAGATAGTTCATTTTGGCGAACATCCGCGCCAGGATCCCCATCGTCAGGAGCGGAATCGCCGTGATAAATATCCCGTAGCCGACCCAGCTCATACCCTCGCCCTTCACCAGGGTATCGATAAAATCGCCCCCGGATTTCAGGCCGACCACCGCCAGAAACAGCACAATCCCCAGCTCGCGCAGCGCCAGGTTGGCGCTCGGCGGCATAAACCAGTAGAGCTTACCGATACAGCCGATACGCCCGAGGATCAGTGCCATAATCAGCGGTCCACCCGCCAGGCCCAGCTTGAGCGCAACCGGAAAACCCGGGACATACAGCGGAATGGAGCCAAGCAGCACCCCCAGCCCGATACCGATAAAGACCGGCAACATCTGCACCTGCTGCAGTTTTTGCTGGGCGTTACCCACCATGTCCGCTACCGCATCAATGGATGACGGGCGCCCAACCAGGTTCAGGATATCGCCGAACTGCAGGCTGGCTTCCGGGCTGGCGACCAGTTCCACCCCAGCACGGTTAAGACGGGAGATCACGACGTCATAGCGCTCTTTAACCTGCAAATCACGTATTTTCTTGCCAAGCACGTGCTCGTTGGTCACCACGACACGTTCTACACGCATATCGGTGCCGCGCGTGGAAAGCGAGGTCTCCACCTCCTGACCAATCACCAGCCGCGCGTTGTTTAAATCCCCGGGCTGTCCGACCAGGTGCAGCAGGTCACCCTGCTGAATAATGGTCCCGGGCGCGGGTACCATCAGCATATCGTCACGTTTAAGGCGCGAGCAGATAATATTGGCGCTGTTCAGGATCGGCACATCCTGAATCGCCATATTGTTGAGGTTGGGGTTATCGACGCGAATGTTGATGGTTTTGATCGGCATATGGCCGTTGGTGAGCGTAGTTTCGTGGTCTTTTGCCTCGTTTTCGACGTTAATGCGAAAGAGTACCCGCACCAGCCACATGGAGAGCAGAATGCCGCAAATCCCAAACGGATAGGCCATGGCGTAGCTCATCCCCATCTGGTCGACAATACCGGGAGAGATGCCAAGGTCGCGCAAAATTTGCTGCCCTGCACCCAGTGCAGGCGTATTGGTGACCGCCCCGGAGAAAATACCCAGCACCACCGGCAGCGGAATATCGAAGAGCTTATGCAGAATGGCGGTGACCAGCCCTCCCATCACCACAATGCCGAAGGCAAACAGGTTCAGCCGTAATCCGGAGACCCGAAGGGAAGCGAAAAAGCCAGGCCCCACCTGAATACCGATGGTGTAGACGAAGAGGATCAGACCGAATTCCTGGATGAAATGGAGCATTTCGGCGCTGAGCACCAGCCCAAGCTGGTCGGCAAAATGGCCAACAAAAATCCCGCCGAACAGCACCCCGCCTATCCCAAATCCGACGCCGCGGATTTTAACATTGCCAATCCACAGACCCACCACTGCGACCAGGGCCAACACGCTAACGGTTAACGCGATATCACTCATGATCCACTTCCTGTGCATAACCTTAGTTATGCTACGGATTCTCTCAGAGCCGCACGCGGTTGTATGGGCGATGGCGCACAAAAAAGCCCTGCCGGGGCAGGGCGTTATCTTTTCATCCTCTCCCTGTGGGAGAGGCAACAACCCGCAGAGGGTTAACTGTTCAGCGCAGGACGCTCGCTAATGGCGATACGCTGCGGTGCAATGGCTTCCGGCACGTTGCGGGTCAGGTCGATATGCAGCAGCCCGTTGGTAAATGTCGCGCCGGACACTTCCATATGGTCAGCCAGAGTAAAGCTCAGGCTAAACGGCTGATTAACCAGGCCCTGGTGCAGCCATTTGGTCTCGGTTTCTTGTTTTTCCGGCGTACCTTTCACGGTCAGGCGCGTGCCTTCGAGCTGAATATCCAGATCGTCCTGGCGGAACCCGGCCAGCGCAAGGGTGATGCGATAGTGGTTGTCATCGCTTTTTTCGATGTTGTACGGCGGAAACGTCTGTTGCTCGGTGGTGCTTTGCAGGGCATTAGCCAGTTTGTCAAAACCAATCCACTGACGCAGCAGGGGGGATAAATCGTAGTTACGCATACTAAATCTCCTTCTGAGAAGCGAGTTCGGCACAGTTTATTTTTGTGCGCAGTTGTTCCTGCAAATCCTCATGGATTCACATATGCTCCCATTACGGCAAGCAATTCTGGGTGGGCCGCTCGCGCGACCCGCATAATCAGTTGATCTCGATACGGCGCGGTTTTTTCTCTTCCGGAATCACCCGTTCCAGTTCGATAAACAGCAGGCCGTTGACCAGGTTCGCGCCTTTCACGTGAATGTTCTCGGCTAACTGGAACTTGCGTTCAAAGTTGCGCTCGGCGATACCCTGATAAAGGTAGGTGCGTTCTTTCTGCTCAGCCGTATGTGAACCTTTCACCACCAGCAGGTTGTCCTGCGCGGTGATCTCCAGTTCGTTCTCTGCAAAACCGGCGACGGCAATGGCGATGCGGTAGTGGTTTTCATCCACCAGTTCAACATTGTATGGAGGGTAGCCGTTGCTCTGGCTTTGGTTATTTTCTAAATGGTTAAACAGGCGGTCAAAACCAATTGCAGAACGGTATAGCGGGGAAAGATCGAAGTTACGCATAAATAAAAGCTCCTGAAATCAGCGAGAAATTGTAGCCTTCCACCATGGACAGGCCAGTGTGCCCCTGAACACCCCGCAGGCGTGTTCGTTATCGGGTTACATTCTTAAAATGGGTCTGGAACCGGTCTTTTCAAGCGCAGCGGGGGCACTTTTTTTTGCACTTTCGTGCATCTCGCTTAGACTGGGACAACAGCACAAAGGGTTAAATTGCGATGGCTGCCACAGTGCGGGGTTATCGGGCTATCCATTTTGAACGAGGCTCGCTATAACCCTGAGTTGCAGGTTTATGCAGTGCCATTAACGATGACTGAGTGATGATGAAAAATGTTCTGATAAAGCTGACGACGTTCAGCGGGGTTGTTTTACTTTGCGGGTGTTCGAGCGTGATGTCTCACACCGGCGGTAAAGAAGGAACATATCCGGGGACGCGTGCCAGCGCTGAGATGATCTCCGATGACGATACCAACTGGGGCACAAAATCCCTGGTCATCCTGGATATGCCGTTTACGGCTGTGGCCGATACGCTTTTGCTGCCGTGGGATATGTTCCGTAAGGACAGCTCCGTGCGCTCGCGGGTAGAGAAAAGCGAGCAACAAAATCTGGCCACCAATTCCGTCATTCCACCCGCTTAACGCCAACGCGTTAACGCTGCCCGGTTTCCGTTAGCCAAAGCTGACGGAAACCTTCTGTCTCTTCCATCCATGCAATAAAACGCCCGTCCGGGGAAAACACGACCGCATCACCAGACGGTGGATTGCCGTGATCGGACGTCAAAAACGTCACCTCTCCGGTTTGCGCATCACAGCAGGCAATCCGCTCTTCCAGCACAAATCCAAGACGGTGACCGGCAGGGTGCCAGGTAAATGCCGACTGAATATCACTTTCGTTATGCGTCAACTGGCGTGGTTCGCCGCCTTCAGGGGCGATAAGCCACAGCTGCACAATGCCCTTATCATCACGCATCAGAAATGCAATCTGCGTCCCCTGCGGGTTACAGCGCACCCAGTGACGCGGCACGTTTACCAGCCCCGGGAATGCCCGCTGGTGGGTAAAGGTCAGCCGGCGCTGCATGACACCCGCCGGGGGCGCAGGCAGCGTCTCAGGAGTTCCCTGCAGCGGCGCATCGCCCGCGCGTTTCCATCCCTGCTCGTCGTTGGGCAGATCCACAATAAACAGTTCTGGCACTTTCTCGCCTGTCGCAGACACGGTATCGCCGATAAACGCCAGCCTGTCATTGCCCACCCAACCCTCTTCATAGGCTCGGTTGATCTCATCGCTGCCGGGCTGAGGCGCGGGCGTCGTGCGGCTCACCAGCACGCTCCAGAAGGTGCCGGAATATTCACGTGGATGCGTCCCTTGCGGCGTCACCGGGCCAAAAGGCGCTGCGACGCCGACGTTGCGTAAATCGAGCTTCGGGTCACGCTCATGCAATACATGGTCGTTGTAGGTAAAGCTCACGAACTGTCCGTCAGGGCTAAAAACGTGCACGTGGCTGCCGCCACGCAGCGCGCCTGCGGTATAAGGCGGCGTGATATCCATGGCATCCAGGTTACTCACCTGACCGTTGTGTACAACCACGCCCTGACGATGATGAAAATCGTAGTGCCAGTCTGCATCCGGGTTTTCCGGGCCGTGGAGAAAGACATATTTGTCCTGCTGCGGATGAATGGTCACCACGCCAACATGCGCACCGTGACTGGCGAGATAGATCACCTCGACGTCACCCGTAATAACATTGACCCGCTCAATGGTTTCACCGGTGAACGATGCGCCGGACGGACGCACATCGTAGGCCAGCCACTGGCTGTCCGGCGTCCAGGTATTGATATTGGTAAGCTGGTGATGACGGGAGGCGAAGGTGATTTGTTTCATGGCGTTACCCTGATGCGCAGTTATCGCATCAGGGTAAAACATTGCGGGGAATTAGCCTACACGTTTGACGTCACCTACCAGCAGGATATAGGAGAGCGCACCGAGCAAGGCCACTGCGGAGATATAGATCAGTGCCGGGCCAAAGCCATAGTCCTGAGCCAGATAACCGATGACCAGCGGAACCGTGATCCCCCCCAGGCCGCCGACAAAGTTGAACACGCCACCGGTCAGACCAATCAGGCGCATCGGGGCCAGCGAGGAGACCAGCGACCAGGTGATGGAGGCAAAACCGTTCCCGAAGAACGCAATCGCCATCAGCGTCATAATCCAGACCGGATCGTTGGTGTAGTTTGCACCCATGATGCAGGTGGAGATCAGCAGCCCGCAGATAATAGGCGTTTTACGCGCGACACCCAGCGAGAACCCTTTTTTCACCAGCCTGTCCGCCAGCCAGCCGGAAAGCAGAACACCAAAGAAGGCCGCCAGGAACGGTACGGTGGTCATAAAGCCCGCCTTCAGCGCGGTGATGCCTTTTTCCTGGGTCAGATAGTTCGGGAACCAGGTCAGGAAGAACCACAGCGTGGAGGTCACCGCGAACTGCCCCAGATAAACCCCCACCAGCTTGCGGTGGAAAACCAGCTTCCAGTCGGCTTTGGTCAGCGGCTGACGCGCCTCTTTTTTCACCGGCGCATCGCCATCCACCAGACCGCCACCGTCGCGGATATAGTCCAGTTCAGCGTTGCTGATACTTTTGGTGAGACGCGGCGGTTGATAGACCTTGAACCAGATCAACGACCAGATAATGCCGATCCCTCCGGTCACAATAAAGACCCAGTGCCAGCTCAGCAGTTCCTGGATCCAGATCAGCAGCGGCGTCAGGAACGCCAGGCCGACAAACTGCCCGGAGGTGTAGAACCCAACGGCCGAGGCGCGTTCATGCTCCGGGAACCAGCTGGTCACCATGCGGTTATTGGTCGGAAACGCCGGGGCTTCGAAAATCCCGGTGATCGCACGCAGGCCAATCAGCGACATCAGCCCGGTGGCAAAGCCCTGGAACAGGGTCGCCACCGACCAGCCGAAGATGGCAATGAAATAGGTCAGGCGCGAGCCGACGCGGTCAAGGAACCAGCCGCCGGGGATCTGGCACAGCGTATACAGCCAGGCAAACGCCGAAAAGACGTAGCCCATTTCCGCTTTGCTGATCCCAAACTCCTCCTGAATATGGGCTGAAGCCACGGCAAGGTTGGCGCGGTCAACGTAACAGATGACCACAGTAATAAAAATCATGACCAGCGTCAGGTAGCGCCGACGCCCGGTTTTTGCAGCAGTAACGGGAATATCCATCGCAATCTGTCTCCAGATTTTGGGCATAGCGAAGCCGCTCACCATGCCCTGTAATTTACAGAGGGTGTGTTTGTTATTGTTGAAATTACTTTTTAGTGGCGATGTGCTAAGGCTGAATTACCACTCAGCGACAGAGCCATCTTCATGACGCCATAACGGGTTGCGCCAGTCCGGCGCGTTTTTACTCAGCTCAATGACTTTGGCTTCGTCGATATCCACGCCAAGGCCCGGCTTCGTTAACGGTTTAAAGAAACCGCCTTCCATGCTGAAATCATCTTTGTTTTTCACAAAGTCGAGCAGTTCCGCGCCCTTGTTATAGTGAATGCCCATGCTCTGTTCCTGGAACACCGCGTTGCGCGAGACAAAGTCGACGTGCAGACAGGCTGCCAGTGCGATCGGCCCCAGCGGACAATGCGGTGCCAGCGCCACGTCGTAGGCTTCCGCCATCCCGGCGATTTTGTAGCATTCCGTGATGCCGCCGGCATGCGACAGATCCGGCTGCAATATCGCCAGGCCGCCAGCTTCCAGCACGCGTTTGAACTCGAAGCGCGAGAACATGCGCTCACCGGCGGCAATCGGGATATGCGTCTGTGCGGCCAGTTTCGGGTAGTACTCCGCCTGCTCGGCTAACACCGGCTCTTCGATAAACAGCGGACGGTACGGCTCCAGCTCTTTAATCAGCACTTTGGCCATCGGCGCGCTGACGCGACCGTGGAAGTCCAGGCCAAACTCAATCTCGTTGCCGAACGCTTCACGGATCTGCGCCACAGTATTTACCGCGCGGTCTACCGCCCGTGCGTTGTCGATGACGCCCATCTCTTCGCAGCCGTTCAGTTTAAAGGTGTCAAAACCAATATTGCGCAACTGCCTGATACCGTCGATCACTTCCGCGGGACGGTCGCCGCCCACCCAGCTGTAGGCTTTGATTTTGTCGCGCACCAGGCCGCCCATCAGTTGCCAGACCGGCGCATTCAGCACTTTGCCTTTGATGTCCCATAACGCCTGATCGATACCGGCGATGGCGCTCATCAGAACCGGTCCGCCCCGGTAGAAACCCGCGCGGTACATCACCTGCCACAGGTCGTTGATGCGGGCAGGATCTTGTCCTGTCAGGTACTCGCCCAGCTCATGCACCGCCGCTTCCACGGTACGCGCACGCCCTTCAATGACCGGTTCGCCCCAGCCGACCACGCCTTCATCGGTTTCGATTTTCAGGAACAGCCAACGCGGCGGTAAACGGTACGTGGTGAGTTTGGTTATTTTCATTTCACTGCCTCTCGATACGCTTTCACAAATGCGGCCGCCTGCTGTGCGGTACGTTCGACGGATTGCCCGGCGCGATAGAGATCGCTGCCCAGACCCGCCCCGACACAACCTGCGTTGATCCACTGCGCCAGGTTTTCTGGCGTCACGCCCCCCACCGCAAAGACCGGTACGCTGGCGGGCAATACCGCTTTCAGCGCGCTGATATAGGCCGGACCAAAAGCCGATGACGGGAAAATTTTGAGCGACTGCGCGCCCGCATCGAGAGCCGCGAACGCTTCTGTTGCCGTTGCGCATCCCGGGCAGACGGTCATGCCGTAGCCCACTGCGCGACGGATCACCTCAGGGTGAATATTCGGCGTCACAATCAGCCTGCAGCCCATCTGCGCAAGCTGGTCCACCTGCTCCGGTTGCAGAACGGTGCCAGCGCCAATCAGCGCCTTATCACCAAACGCGTCCACAACCGCCGGGATGCTCTTTTCCCACTCAGGGGAATTAAGCGGTATTTCCACGGCGTCAAAACCGGCGTCGATCGCCGCACCTACGTGCGCTAATACCTCGTCGGGCGTGACGCCGCGCAGGATAGCGATGAGGGGAAGATTAGTTTGCCACTGCATGAGCGATGCTCCTTATTCCTGCCTGAAATGCCGTGTCGCCTTCTACCGCTGCTACGTCCCGCCCGATGGCATTGAACGCCTGGCGGTAGCGAGAGGTCAGCGATGAACCCGCGACGAGGGTGATGGCCTGTTGCCCGGCGAACTGCTCGCTCAGGCTGGCGACTTCCGCGCCAATCAACAGGCCCGATAAAAATTCGCTGACCTGCGTACGGGGAAGCGTGCCCAGTACATGCGAAGCGCGAACTTCAAAAAGTTGCGGCAAAACGGCAGGGCTGGCGATACCCCGCTCCAGCCCGGCGGCAAAGGCCTCGGGCGAAGCGTCCTGCTCCGGCAACCCCGCGCCCACCAGCGAGTGCGTCAGCAGCAAGTGGTGCAGCTCACCGGTCATCACGGTGCGAAAATCGTGGATGTGCTCAGCGTCGGCCTGCACCCATTTACAGTGCGTGCCGGGCATGACGTAGACAGAAGAAGGAGAGAGCGTGCGCGCGCCAAGGAGCTGGGTCTCTTCGCCGCGCATCACATTGTGGTTATCGTTCCGGGAAACGCACAATCCTGGAATAATCCAGATATTGTCACCAACGGACGTTAACTGCTCGCCAATGGCAGCGAACGCGGCAGGTACGGGCAGATAAGGCGCGACCTTCCAGCCCACGTTACTGCCCACCATGCCCGCCATGACCACCGGCGTGGCGCCCTCGCGCCAGTTGTGTGTCACCTCTGCTAACACCGCCTCGGGGGATTTACCGTTCAGGCGCGTCACGCCTGCTTCTGATTGCCTGCTTTCCAGGCACTGCTCGCCCTGATACAGCCAGGCGCGCAGATTGGTCGATCCCCAGTCAATAGCGATGTAGCGAGATGTCATGTGATTTCCTTCAACCTTCGTGTCGAGCTGGCGATCATCGTGAGTGCCGCCTGCTCTGCCGCATCGCCGTCCTGATGCCGGATTGCATCGAACAGCGCTTTATGTTCCTGGAGCGTTTTTGGCATGTTGGCCTCATCGCCCATCCAGGTTCGTTCAAATACCGCGCGCTGTAGCGAGCTGATGGCAACGCTAAGCTGCTGTAATACCGGGTTATGGACCGACTGCAGCACCGCTTCGTGATAGCGGATGTCCGCTTCGTTGAACGCATCCCGGTTCTGGTTATTGGCAATCATGTCGTTCAGGGCGGACTCAATCTGAGCCAGGTCTCCTGACGTTGCACGTTCCGCAGCCCAACGGGCGATGGCCGGCTCTACCAGGTTTCGTACCTCACTCATCGCGCCAATCAGCCTTGGATCGTAGTCGTTTTCCAGCACCCACTGCAGGACATCGGTGTCGAGGTAGTTCCACTGATTACGCGGGGCGACAAAGGCGCCGCGGTAGCGTTTCATTTCAATCAGCCGCTTTGCCATGAGCGAGCGAAACACTTCCCGAATGATGTTGCGCGAGGTTTCAAACTCCTCACACAGCTCTGCCTCAGCAGGCAGCGGTGAACCGGGAACGTACTTTCCACCCACGATCTGGGTGCCCAGCGTGATGACGATGCGATCGGTTTTATTGAGAGTCATGGAGAGTCCTTATGCTCTGTATGTTCAGGACTACTTTACCTCGACCGCTGAATTTCGCCTCACTTTTGCAGTACAAACGTGACGCCTTTCGTCATTACCGTGGCTGTAATGTAGTACAATCAATTAATGTTGTACTACAATCAAGATCACAAAAAGAACAATTTGATAAATTCAGCGCAAAAAAAAGCCCCGGTTGATAACCGAGGCTGATGAGCGTGAAACGCTGTTACTGCAGAACAAATTTCTCGATCGCGTAGGCAACGCCGTCTTCGAGGTTAGATTTGGTCACGAAATTGGCCACGTCTTTCACCGACGGGATCGCATTGTCCATTGCCACACCCATGCCCGCATATTCAATCATCGCAATGTCGTTTTCCTGATCGCCCAGCGCCATGATCTCGTCCGGTTTGATGCCCAGCGTATCTGCCAGCGATTTCACACCGGTGCCTTTATTGACGCGTTTATCCAGGATTTCGAGGAAGTACGGCGCACTTTTCAGCACGGTGTATTTCTCTTTTACCTCAGCCGGAATGCGCGCTATCGCTTTATCCAGGATGTCAGGCTCATCAATCATCATCACTTTCAGGAACTGGGTGCTCGGATCCATTTTCTCAGCTTCGCAGAACACCAGTGGGATCGTCGCGACATAGGATTCATGTACGGTGTAATAGCTGATATCACGGTTAGCGGTATAGAGCGTATTGCGATCGAGCGCGTGGAAATGGGAACCGACCTCGCGGGACAGTTTTTCCAGGAATAGGTAATCGTCATAGTTCAGCGCGGTTTGCGCCACCGTGCTGCCATCCACCGCCTTCTGTACCAGCGCACCGTTATAGGTAATGCAGTAATCGCCCGGCTGATTCATGTGCAGCTCTTTCAGGTAGCTGTGCACGCCCGCATACGGACGACCGGTGGTCAGTACCACATTCACGCCTTTTGCGCGCGCAGCGGCAATCGCGTTTTTAACGGCTGGAGAAATAGTGTGGTCTGGCAGCAACAGCGTGCCGTCCATGTCGATAGCAATAAGTTTGATAGCCATAGGGTCCCCGGGATAAATGAGTGCTGCCTCATGCTAACGCGATTAAGCCCACAAAAATAGAGCTACATTGCGCAACAAAAGCCCCCTTTTACGCCTGTCCCGGGGATAACGGCTTACTCGCTGGTGAGGACTATTTTGCCAAAAGCACCGCGGTCGAGGTGTACAAGCGCCTCTTCAAGCTGGTTAAAACGGTAGCGGTGTTCAATCACCGGTTTCAGCCCCGTGACATCGACCGCGCGGACAAAGTCTTCCAGCGCACGGCGGTGCCCGACACCAATCCCCTGAATCACCGGTGATTTCAGCAAGAGTTCGCTGGCAGGCAGCGAGATTTCACTCCCGGCCAACACGCCAATGACGGATATGCGCCCGTGAACGGCAACGGCCCGCAGGGAATGTCTCAGGTTCTCCCCGCCAACGGTTTCAATAATATGGTCGATACCGCGATCCTGCGTCAGCGCGTAAATCTCGTCAGCCCAGTTCCCTTTAAGCCGGTTGATGCCCCGATCGGCACCGAGCGTTTTAGCCAGCGCCAGTTTTTCATCACTGCCCGACGTCACAAAAACTTCTGCACCGTGTGCTTTGGCGATTTGCAACGCGAAGATTGCGACACCGCCTGTGCCTTGCACCAGCACCGACTGTCCGGCACGTAACTGTCCGCGCTCCACCAGCGCAAACCATGCGGTAAGCCCCGCGCAGGGTAAGGTGCTGGCCTCTGCGTCATCCAGCGTTTCCGGGGCGGCCACCAGCCAGTTTTCACGCATGATCACGTATTCAGACAGCATCCCCTGAAAGTAACCGCCCAGCGTCTGGTAGGGCAAATTGCGGGCGTCGCCTTTCGGTTTACCGTCTACCCACTCCGGAGAGAAGGTGGAGATGACGCGAGCACCGGGTTTAAAGCGGGTAACGCCTTCACCCGTACTGTCCACCACGCCTGCCATGTCAGATGCCGGAGTAAACGGGAAGGTGAGCGCGATCGGCATGTTGCCTTCGATGACCATTTTATCGCGATAGTTGAGCGCAACAGCGTTTACCCGCACGCGCACTTCACCCGGGCCCGGCTGGGGTACTGGCGCCTGAGTGAGTCTGAGGTTTTCACACCCAAGGGCGTCCATTGACCAGCGTTGCATCATCTCTGTCATCTTTTTCTCCTGTTATCAAATGCACTTCAGTACTGACAGTCTAACGTTGACTCACGGTCGCCAGTGGCGATACCTTTTCCCACTATTGATTCCTGAATAACGACAATCCATGACCGATACGCTGAAGGATATTCCCGTTTTTGTCGCCGCCGTAGAGGCAGGCAGTTTTGCTCAGGCCGCGGTGCGTTTGCATTTGTCGCGCTCGGCGGTAGGGAAAAGCATTGCTCGCCTTGAAGCGCGGCTGGGAGTACGCCTGTTTCAGCGTACAACGCGTAGCCAAAGCCTGACCGATAACGGTGCCCTTTTTTATGAACGCTGCCTGCGAGCACTCCAGGAAATCCGTGGCGCGGAGTCGCTGCTGGAAACAGGGAAACATCAGGTGAGTGGCCGTCTGCGTGTTGCCATGCCGGTGCTGTTTGGTCGCCAGTGCATCGCCCCGCTGCTGATAGCCTTGACGCAGGAGCATCCTGCCCTTGAGCTGGAAATGTCATTCAGCGATCGCGTAGTGGATATCGTCGAGGAAGGGTTTGATATGGCGGTGCGAAACGGCGCACTGCCGGACAGCACCATGCTGGTCGCCAGACGCCTGGGGGAACACCGAATGGTGCTGTGCGCCGCGCCGGAATACCTGAGAAATAACGGCCAGCCTGAAACCGTTGCCGATTTACGCCAGCATAAGGCCATTAACTACCTGCGTGCCGGCAGGGTGTTACCGTGGGAACTGGCGGACCACGAAGGAATATCGCACACCCTAATTCCCCGCTCATCCCTCAATATGGACGATCTGCAGGCTATCTGCGACGCAGCGCTGGCCGGGCATGGTATTGCATGGTTACCCTGCTGGATGGTGCGCAAAGAGCTGCAGAATGGAAGGCTCATCCCACTCTTAAAACAGGCGCCGGATGTGCGTTTCGACGTTCACGCGGTCTGGCAGCAGACGCCGCATCTGCCCCTGCGAGTCAGGATTGCGGTCGACATGCTGGTCAGCCGGTTACCGTCAGTCCTGTCACTGGAACTGGATGCTGATAATTCTGCGCCCACAAAAAAGCCGCGCTAAATGCGCGGCCTCTGACTTGCGGTATAACCACCCTTAGATATCGATATTCGCCGCTTTCAGGGCGTTCTCTTCGATAAAGGCACGACGTGGTTCAACCGCATCGCCCATCAGGGTTGTAAACAGCTGATCGGCTGCAATCGCGTCTTTAACGGTCACGCGCAGCATACGACGGCTTTCCGGATCCATGGTGGTTTCCCACAGCTGATCCGGGTTCATTTCACCCAGACCTTTATAACGCTGAATAGACAGACCACGACGGGACTCTTTCACCAGCCATTCCAGCGCCTGCTCGAAGCTTGCTACCGGCTGACGACGTTCACCACGTTCGATAAACGCATCATCTTCAATAAGACCACGGAGCTTCTCACCCAGCGTACAGATACGGCGATATTCCGGACCGGTCACAAACTCGTGCTCCAGGGGGTAATCGGTATCAACGCCGTGAGTACGCACGCGCACAATCGGTTCGAACTGCTGCTGAGCGTTCTGCTGGACATCAAACTTCCACTGGCTGCCGTGCTGCTCTTTCTCGTTCAGCTCGGTTACCAGGGTGTTCACCCAGCGGGTAACAACCTGTTCATCGCTCAGATCGGCTTCCGTCAGGGTTGGCTGATAAATCAGCGCCTTCAGCAGCGATTTAGGATAACGACGCTCCATACGACCAATCATTTTCTGTGCCGCGTTAAACTCGGACACCAGACGCTCCAGCGGCTCACCGGCCAGTGCAGGGGCGTGAGAGTTCGCATGCAGGGTCGCACCATCAAGCGCGATCGCGATTTGGTACTGATCCATCGCTTCGTCGTCTTTGATGTACTGTTCCTGTTTGCCTTTCTTCACTTTGTACAGCGGTGGCTGTGCAATGTAGACGTGGCCACGTTCAACAATTTCTGGCATCTGACGATAGAAGAAGGTCAACAGCAGCGTACGGATGTGCGAGCCGTCGACGTCCGCATCGGTCATGATGATGATGCTGTGGTAGCGCAGTTTGTCCGGGTTGTACTCGTCACGGCCGATGCCGCAACCGAGCGCGGTGATCAGCGTTGCCACTTCCTGAGAAGAGAGCATCTTGTCGAAACGGGCCTTCTCTACGTTGAGGATTTTACCCTTCAGCGGCAGGATAGCCTGATTCTTACGGTTACGGCCCTGCTTCGCAGATCCGCCCGCGGAGTCCCCTTCCACAAGGTACAGTTCAGACAGCGCCGGATCGCGTTCCTGGCAGTCAGCCAGTTTGCCTGGCAGGCCAGCTAAATCCAGCGCGCCTTTACGACGGGTCATTTCACGGGCTTTACGCGCCGCTTCACGGGCACGTGCCGCATCGATAATTTTGCCAACCACGATTTTCGCGTCTGACGGGTTTTCCAGCAGGTATTCGCTCAGCAGTTCGTTCATCTGCTGTTCAACCGCCGATTTCACCTCAGAAGAGACCAGCTTGTCTTTAGTCTGAGAGGAGAACTTCGGATCCGGTACCTTCACGGAGACAACCGCAATCAGGCCTTCACGGGCATCATCACCGGTGGCGCTGACTTTCGCTTTTTTGCTGTAGCCTTCTTTGTCCATGTAGGCATTCAGGGTACGGGTCATCGCCGCACGGAAGCCCGCAAGGTGAGTACCGCCGTCACGCTGTGGAATGTTGTTGGTGAAGCAGTAGATGTTTTCCTGGAAACCGTCGTTCCACTGCAGCGCCACTTCCACGCCAATACCGTCTTTTTCGGTAGAGAAGTAGAAGATATTCGGGTGAATAGGCGTTTTGTTCTTGTTCAGATACTCAACGAACGCCCGGATACCGCCTTCGTAGTGGAAGTGGTCTTCTCTGTTGTCGCGTTTGTCACGCAGACGAATCGAGACGCCGGAGTTCAGGAACGACAGTTCACGCAGGCGTTTCGCCAGAATCTCATATTCGAACTCGGTAACGTTGGTGAACGTTTCAAGGCTCGGCCAGAAACGCACCATGGTACCGGTTTTGTCGGTGTCACCCGTAACAGCCAGCGGTGCCTGCGGCACGCCATGCGTATACAGCTGACGGTGAATTTTGCCTTCGCGCTGGATAACCAGCTCCAGTTTCTGCGACAGGGCGTTAACCACGGACACACCTACACCGTGCAGACCGCCGGAAACTTTATAGGAGTTATCATCGAACTTACCGCCTGCGTGCAGAACGGTCATGATAACTTCCGCAGCCGATACGCCCTCTTCCGGGTGAATACCGGTTGGGATGCCACGACCGTCATCGGTGACGGAGACGGAGTTGTCCGCATGGATCGTGACCACGATGTCTTTACAGTGACCCGCGAGCGCTTCGTCGATAGCGTTATCTACCACCTCGAATACCATGTGGTGCAGACCGGTGCCGTCATCCGTGTCGCCGATATACATACCCGGGCGCTTACGCACCGCATCCAGCCCTTTCAGGACTTTGATACTGGAGGAGTCATAAGAATTCGACATCAACGTTTCTCGCTCATTTCAACTTGGGTTAATCCGTTATTTTACCCTTTTCCACGGTAAACATCTTCGAATTTTCGTCCGACATGTCTATAACGTGTTCAGCGCTAATCGCACTGACGAAAACCTGTGACTGCGTGGCTTTTAAGCGGCTGGCAAGCAGCCCGCGCCGCGCGTCGTCAAGTTCCGAGGCAAAATCATCTATCAGGTACAGGCAGCGTCGCCCGCTCTCGCGGGTCAAAAACTCTCCCTGCGCCAGGCGCAGCGCGCACATCAAAAGCTTGAGCTGCCCACGCGACAGCGTGTCTTCCACCGGCGCACCGTCGGCACGAATGCGGAAATCCGCCTTGTGCGGGCCATGTGCGGTGTAGGTCAGCATGCGGTCGCGCTCGAAATTTCTCTCTAACACTTCGGCATAATCTGTCTCTTTCTCCCAGCCGCGCTGGAAGGAGAAGGTGAGAGAGAATTCAGGTAAAAACTGTTTGCAGGTGTCGGCCATATCGTCGGCGATACCCGCGCTGTATTCGGCACGCCAGTAGCTGATTTGTTCCGCAAGGGGAATTAATTCCTTGTCCCACGGGCGCAGCTGGGCGTAGCGTGTCACCTGGCGCAGTGCAGCGTTACGCTGCTTAAGCAGGCGCTTCAGGTTGCTCCAGGCGTTAAAGAAACCGGCTTCGTTGTGAAAGCATCCCCAGTCAAGGAAGGCTCTTCTGTATTTGGGGCCGCCATTGAGTAAAGTAAACCCCTCCGGCGTAATCAGCTGCATCGGCATCAGCAGCGCGAGCTCAGCCACTTTGTGGCCGTCAGTACCGTCGATACGAACCTTGCTGTCGCCCTGCTTGTCTTTGGTCAGACCGATGGCCGTTTCACGCTCCTCGCCCTGCAAACGCCCGTGCAGAACAAAGGCTTCCTGTTCGTGGCGAATGACGCGGCCAATTTGCAGACTGCGAAACGCCCGGCCATGGCCGAGCGTGTAGATGGCCTCAAGCACGCTGGTTTTGCCGCTGCCGTTCGCGCCAACCAGGAAATTAAAGCCAGGGGATAAAGCGAGATCCGCGTTTTCGATATTGCGGAAATCTTTAATTAAAAGGCGCGTCAGTGACATATCTGGATTTCTTCGGGCCAGGGCGTAATCGGCTCAGCCCGTTTCAACGCGGACTGCACGCAGACCCTGGTGCGTACACGAAGTACGATACAGGGGCGAGCACAGCCCGGGTTGAAAAAGGCAAGAAAGATAGCCCGATAGCGTTCACTACAGCCTCATCGGCATGACAACATAAGCCGCACTTTGGCTGGCCGCATCTTCAATCTGTACACTCGAAACGGAGTCGGTCAGCAGAATGCGAACGTTCTCGCATTTAAGCGCGTTCAACACATCCAGCACATAGCTGACGTTAAAGCCGATTTCCATCTCAGTCCCGGCATAGGTGACGTCCAGAATCTCTTCTGCCTCTTCCTGCTCCGGGTTGTTGGCGGTGATTTTGATCTGATTTTCGCTCACATACAGACGCACCCCGCGGAATTTCTCGTTAGAGAGAATCGCGGCGCGGGCAAAGGCCTGCTTGAGGCTGTCGCAACCGGCTTCCAGCGTTTTGTCCGGGTTCTTCGGCAATACGCGGCGATAATCCGGGAAACGACCGTCAACCAGCTTCGATGTGAAGACAAAATCACCCACGTGAGCACGGATGTTATTGCTGCCGATCTGCACGCGCAGTGGCGTATCACCACCGTCGAGCATACGCATCAGCTCAATCACCCCTTTACGCGGTACGATCACCGAATGGTTTGGCAGCGAGTCGCCAATGGGCATGGAACAGACTGCCAGTCGGTGACCGTCGGTAGCCACGGTACGCAGCTCTTCACCTTCGGTTTCGAACAGCATGCCGTTTAAGTAGTAACGAACGTCCTGATGCGCCATTGAGAACTGCGTGGCTTCAATCAGACGCTTCATCGTTGCCTGCGGCAGGGTGAATTCAACTTCACTCTGCCAGTCGTCCAGGTTCGGGAAGTCCGCGGCAGGCAGCGTGGAGAGCGAGAAACGGCTACGGCCAGAGCGCACCAGCATACGGTCGCCTTCCAGCTGCACGGCAATTTCAGCGCCTTCCGGCAGCCCGCGGCAGATATCAAAGAATTTACGTGCCGGAACAGTGGTCGCGCCCGCTTCATGCGGCTGAGACAGCGTAACGCGCGCGATCATTTCCATTTCCAGATCTGTGCCGGTCAGCGACAGCGTACCGTTCGCGACCTGAAGCAGCAGGTTTCCGAGAATTGGCAGCGTTGGGCGGCCACCTAATGGGCCACTCACCTGTTGCAGCGGTTTTAATAAATGTTCACGTTCAACGGTAAATTTCATAGCGTCACGATGATAATGTTCTGATTAAATTGGAAAAATCTTCTTTTATGTCGTGGCTTTCTTCGCGTAACTGCTCAATCTTACGACAAGCGTGCAGCACGGTCGTATGGTCACGGCCACCAAACGCATCGCCGATCTCCGGCAGACTGTGGTTGGTTAACTCCTTTGCCAGCGCCATCGCCATCTGACGCGGACGCGCCACCGAGCGGGAACGACGTTTAGACAGCAAATCTGCCACTTTGATTTTGTAGTACTCGGCCACCGTCTTTTGAATATTGTCGATAGTGACCAATTTTTCCTGCAATGCCAGCAAATCGCGCAGCGCTTCACGCACAAAATCGATGGTGATCGCACGGCCGGTGAAGTTGGCATTGGCAATCACGCGGTTCAGTGCCCCTTCAAGCTCACGGACGTTGGAGCGCAGACGCTTGGCAATAAAGAACGCCACTTCACCCGGCAGGCGAATGTCGTTTTCATCGGCTTTCTTCATCAGGATCGCGACGCGGGTTTCCAGTTCCGGTGGCTCGATCGCCACGGTCAGGCCCCAGCCAAAACGGGATTTCAGACGATCTTCAACGCCGTTGATCTCTTTTGGATAACGATCCGACGTCAAAATGATCTGCTGATTACCTTCCAGCAGCGCATTAAAGGTGTGGAAAAACTCTTCCTGGGATCGTTCTTTGTTGGCAAAGAACTGGATGTCATCGATAAGCAGTGCGTCAACAGAACGGTAGTAGCGTTTAAACTCTTCGATCGCATTGTTTTGCAGGGCTTTTACCATGTCCTGAACGAAGCGCTCGGAGTGCATATACACCACTTTCGCATTTGGCTTACGCGCCATAATGCCGTTGCCTACCGCATGCAGAAGGTGCGTTTTACCCAAACCCGTGCCGCCATAAAGGAACAGCGGGTTGTAAGCACCACCGGGGTTATCTGCAACCTGGCGTGCCGCCGCGCGCGCCAGCTGGTTCGATTTACCTTCAACGAAGTTATCGAACGTGTGTTTAACATTGACGTTAGAACGGTAGGTTTGCTCTGCCGGAGCAGGCACGTTGTCCCAGCCCGAGCGGGTCGCCGGAAGGGCGCGAGGTGCCGGAGCGGGGGCTGCCTGAGCAGGTATTGCCACATTTACCGTTTCACGCACGGTCTGCGTGACCGGTTTTGTTCCCACTTCAAAGCGTAGCTGTGGCGCATCGGATCCGCAGAAATCATTCAGCAGTCCATTGATGTTATTAAGGTATTTATCCCTTACCCAATCGAGCACAAAACGGTTTGGCGCATACAAAGCCAGCGTGTTATCGCTCAGTTCCGCCTGCAAGGGGCGGATCCACATACTGAATTCTGTGGCTGGTAACTCATCCTGCAATCGGGCAAGACACTGCTGCCAAAGCGAAAGTGACACGGCGGACTCCACTCGAACAATAAAAGAAAACTATTGAATATTCATGATTGTTGGCGCACATCGACATGACCCTGTGCAAAAGGGTGATGTGCGAACCGCTATCTGCGGTTATACCCGGCCAGGATCGCTGGATCCCGATCGGGACCGCGGATCATAGCCTAAACTGAGCCAGAGATCTTCTGTTTCTCACAGATTCTTCCCGATTTATCCACAGGAAGATCGGAAACCGGGTAAGTGTAAACGATCCTGGGGCGAGTACCCTACGATTTAGCCCGCATATTGGAAAAATTAATGAGCACAGACAATTTCTTGCTTAAATGATCTAACGAAGATCCGGGACGATCCTTGCGCTTTGTTTGGGAGGCCGTATAATCCTCGACCCGGCGCGTGGTGCTCATCTTCCTGCGTCGTCCGTTGCTCATTTTCCACGCGAAAACGTGCGGAAATACGCGGGAAATAAGGAAAGAGAATTGACTCCGGAGTGTACAATTATTACAATCCGGCCTCTTTAATCACCCACGCTGAGGCGTTAGTCGTTCGAAACTCGTTCGGGTATACGCAAAAGTCAGTGAATTTATTCAAGTTTAGGTAGAAATCGCCATGAAACGCACTTTTCAACCGTCTGTACTGAAGCGCAACCGTTCTCACGGCTTCCGTGCTCGTATGGCTACTAAAAATGGTCGTCAGGTTCTGGCACGTCGTCGTGCTAAAGGCCGCGCTCGTCTGACCGTTTCCAAGTAATAAAGCTAACCCCTGAGTGGTTAAGCTAGCATTTCCCAGGGAGTTACGTTTGTTAACTCCCACTCATTTCACTTTCGTCTTCCAGCAGCCACAACGGGCTGGCACGCCGCAAATCACCATCCTCGGCCGCCTGAATTCGCTGGGGCATCCCCGCATCGGTCTTACTGTCGCCAAGAAAAACGTTAAGCGTGCGCATGAACGCAATCGGATTAAACGTCTGACGCGTGAAAGCTTCCGTTTACGTCAGCACGAACTGCCTTCAATGGATTTCGTGGTGGTGGCTAAAAAAGGGGTTGCCGACCTCGATAACCGTGCTCTCTCGGAAGCGTTGGAAAAATTATGGCGCCGCCATTGTCGCCTGGCTCGCGGGTCCTGATAGCCCTCATTCGGGTCTATCAACGCCTGATTAGTCCGCTACTCGGGCCGCACTGCCGTTTCACGCCAACATGCTCAAGCTACGGAATTGAGGCATTGCGCAGGTTTGGAGTGATAAAAGGCAGTTGGTTGACGGTGAAACGCGTATTAAAATGCCACCCTTTACACCCAGGTGGAGACGATCCCGTCCCGCCAGGACCCTTTGATACCAGAGAACACTAACGATGGATTCGCAACGCAATCTTCTTATCATCGCTTTGTTGTTCGTGTCTTTCATGATCTGGCAGGCATGGGAGCAGGATAAAAATCCTCAACCCCAGCAGCAGACCACGCAGACTACGACCACCGCAGCGGGTAGCGCCGCCGACCAGGGCGTACCGGCCAGTGGCCAGGGGAAACAGATTACGGTTAAGACCGATGTGCTTGAGCTGACTATCAACACCCGTGGTGGTGATGTTGAGCAGGCGCTGCTGTTGACCTACCCAAAAGAGCTGAAGTCTAACGAACCGTTCCAGTTACTGGAAACCACGCCTGAGTTTATCTACCAGGCTCAGAGCGGCCTGACCGGTCGTGATGGCCCGGATAACCCGGCTAACGGTGCGCGTCCACTGTACAACGTCGAGAAAGAGACCTTCGTGCTGGCTGATGGTCAGAACGAAATCGCTATCCCGATGACCTACACCGACGCCGCGGGCAACACCTTCACCAAAACCTTCACCCTGAAACGCGGTGAATATGCGGTGAACGTGGGCTACAGCGTTCAGAACACCGGTGCTAAACCGCTGGAACTGTCGACCTTTGGTCAGCTGAAGCAGTCCATCAATCTGCCGTCTCACCGTGACACCGGAAGCAGCAACTTTGCGCTGCATACCTTCCGTGGCGCGGCGTACTCCACGCCTGATGCGAAGTACGAGAAATACAAATTCGACACCATTGCCGATAACGAAAACCTGAACGTCAGCGCTAAAGGCGGTTGGGTGGCAATGCTGCAGCAGTATTTCGCCACTGCGTGGGTGCCAACGAACGACGGTACTAACAACTTCTATACCGCGAACCTGGGTAACGGTCTTGCAGCCATTGGCTACAAATCTCAGCCGGTTCTGGTACAGCCGGGTCAAACCGGTAAGATGGCAAGCACCCTGTGGGTCGGTCCGGAAATCCAGGACAAAATGGCTGCCGTTGCGCCGCACCTGGATCTGACCGTGGACTACGGCTGGTTGTGGTTCATCTCTCAGCCGCTGTTTAAGCTGCTGAAGTTCATCCACAGCTTCCTGGGTAACTGGGGCTTCTCCATCATCGTTATCACCTTCATCGTACGTGGCATCATGTACCCGCTGACTAAAGCGCAGTACACCTCCATGGCGAAGATGCGTATGCTGCAGCCGAAGATTCAGGCAATGCGTGAGCGTCTGGGCGATGACAAACAGCGTCAGAGCCAGGAGATGATGGCCCTGTATAAAGCAGAGAAAGTGAACCCACTGGGTGGTTGCTTCCCGCTGCTGATTCAGATGCCAATCTTCCTTGCACTGTACTACATGCTGATGGGTTCCGTTGAGCTGCGCCACGCGCCGTTCGCCCTGTGGATCCATGACCTGTCTGCACAGGACCCGTACTACATCCTGCCGATCCTGATGGGCGTAACGATGTTCTTCATCCAGAAGATGTCGCCGACCACCGTGACCGACCCGATGCAGCAGAAGATCATGACCTTTATGCCGGTCATCTTCACCGTGTTCTTCCTGTGGTTCCCGTCAGGTCTGGTGCTGTACTATATCGTCAGCAACCTGGTGACCATTATCCAGCAGCAGCTGATTTACCGTGGTCTGGAAAAACGTGGCCTGCATAGCCGCGAAAAGAAAAAGTCCTGATTCGGTAAGTTAACGCTAAAATAAGGGCGGTCGATTGACCGCCTTTTTTATTTGTATTGAACGAGACCAACCATGAGCCATAACGACACTATCGTCGCCCAGGCAACCCCACCGGGACGCGGTGGTGTAGGCATTCTGCGTATCTCCGGCCTGAAGGCCCGCGAGGTCGCCGAAGCGGTGCTGGGTAAACTGCCAAAGCCGCGCTACGCTGATTATCTGCCGTTTAAAGACACTGACGGCACGCCGCTGGACCAGGGCATTGCGCTGTGGTTCCCGGGCCCGAACTCCTTTACCGGAGAAGACGTACTGGAGCTGCAGGGCCACGGTGGCCCGGTCATTCTCGACCTGCTGTTAAAACGCATTCTGACGCTGCCGGGCCTGCGCATTGCAAAGCCTGGTGAGTTCTCCGAGCGTGCCTTCCTGAACGACAAGCTCGACCTCGCACAGGCAGAAGCAATTGCTGACCTGATCGACGCCAGCTCCGAGCAGGCAGCCCGCTCCGCACTGAACTCGCTTCAGGGCGCGTTCTCGGCGCGCGTGAATCATCTTGTGGAAGCACTTACTCACCTGCGCATCTATGTCGAAGCAGCTATCGATTTCCCGGATGAGGAGATCGACTTCCTCTCAGATGGTAAAATTGAAGCTCAGCTCAATAGCGTGATGGCCGATCTCGACGCGGTGCGTGCCGAAGCACGTCAGGGTAGCCTGCTGCGCGAGGGGATGAAGGTCGTGATTGCGGGCCGCCCTAACGCCGGTAAATCGAGCCTGCTCAACGCCCTGGCGGGCCGTGAAGCGGCGATCGTCACCGACATCGCCGGTACCACCCGCGACGTGCTGCGTGAACATATTCATATCGACGGTATGCCGCTGCACATCATCGACACGGCAGGTCTTCGCGACGCCAGTGACGAAGTAGAGCGCATCGGTATCGAACGCGCCTGGCAGGAGATTGAGCAGGCTGACCGCGTGCTGTTTATGGTGGACGGTACCACGACCGATGCCGTTGATCCGGCGGACATCTGGCCCGACTTTATTGCCCGCCTGCCGGCAAAACTGCCGATCACCGTGGTGCGTAACAAAGCGGATGTGACCGGCGAAACGCTGGGTATTAGTGAAGTGAATGGCCACTCACTTATTCGCCTGTCGGCCCGTACCGGTGAAGGCGTTGACGACCTGCGCAACCATCTCAAACAGAGCATGGGCTTTGATACCAGTATGGAAGGCGGCTTCCTTGCGCGCCGTCGTCACCTTCAGGCGCTGGAAGACGCGGCACGCCACCTCGATCAGGGGAAAGCGCAGCTGCTTGGCGCATGGGCTGGTGAACTGCTGGCGGAAGAGCTGCGTCTGGCGCAGCAAAATCTGAGTGAGATAACCGGCGAATTTACCTCGGACGATCTGCTGGGACGGATTTTCTCGAGCTTCTGTATCGGCAAGTAATTACCGCTGATTAAGGGTGATTTCCTCCCGGGAAATCACCTTTGTCCAAATGGCAACTCGCCTAATCCCTTTTATCCCCCTATTCTGCTTGCCTGCATCTATGGGGGGTTTATGGCTCGTTTTCTGTTTTGTAGTTTTGCGCTGGTTCTGCTTTATCCATCGGGTATTGATATGTATCTGGTGGGGCTGCCGCACATTGCCCGCGATCTGGGTGCCAGCGAGGCGCAGCTGCATATTGCGTTTTCGGCCTATCTCGCCGGGATGGCATCATCGATGGTATTTGCCGGGAAAATCGCGGACAAAGCGGGTCGTCAGCCCGTGGCCATTACCTGTGCCATCATCTTCGCTCTGGCGTCAATGCTCTGCTCCCTGGCCCAGGACAGTACCCTGTTCCTGACAGGACGCTTTATTCAGGGGATAGGTGCCGGTGGCTGTTATGTGGTGGCCTTCGCCATCCTACGCGATACCTTAAGCGCCCAGCGCCGTGCCAAAGTGCTTTCCATGCTCAACGGTATTACCTGCATCATTCCGGTGATGGCGCCGGTGGTGGGCTATCTGATCATGCTGAAATTCCCGTGGCAGAGCCTGTTCTGGACGATGGCGGCCATGGGTGCGCTGGTCTTTATCCTCTCGATCACGGTGCTGAAAGAGACCCATCCAGGCTCGCAAAACGCAGGCCATACGGCAACCCTTCATCCGGCCGAGACGCTGCTAAACCGCTTTTTCCTGAGTCGCCTGGCCATTACCACACTGAGCGTGGCGGTGATCCTGACGTATGTAAACGTTTCCCCGGTGTTGCTGATGGAGACCATGGGGTTTGATCGCGGTGAGTATTCCACCGTGATGGCACTTACCGCAATGGTCAGTATGGCCGTCTCGTTCTCGACGCCGTTCGCACTGAATATCTTCCGTCAGCGCACGCTCATGCTAACCTCGCAGGTACTGTTCCTCGCTGCGGGGGGGATTCTGGCGACCACCAGCACACATGCGCTGATGCTGGTAGGGATTACGCTGATTTGCGCCGGCTTCTCCGTCGGCTTTGGCGTGGCGATGAGTCAGGCGCTTGGCCCGTTCTCGCTGCGCGCGGGTGTGGCAAGCTCGGTACTGGGTATTGCGCAGGTCTGCGGTTCGTCGCTGTGGATATGGCTGGCGGCGGTCATCGGCCTTAATGCGCTCAATATGCTGATCGGGATTCTGATTGGTTGTAGCATGCTCTGCATTACCTTACTTATGGTCATCCAGCCCGCGGCCCATTATGAAGAAGCCAATCAGCAGTCTCGATCTTAACCTGTTGTTGTGCCTGCAGCTTTTGCTGCAGGAGCGCAGCGTAACCAAAGCCGCGAAACGGATGAACGTGACCCCGTCCGCGGTAAGTAAATCGCTGGCGAAGTTGCGCGACTGGTTTGACGATCCGCTGTTTGTGAAAACACCGTTAGGCCTGCTGCCGACACCGCTGACGATGAGCCTGGAGCAGGATCTGGCCGACTGGATGCAGATTGGCAATCAGATCCTCGATAAATTCCATCATGACTCCCCGGGCGGGCTGACGTTCGTGCTGGCCGCGGAAACGCCTCTGATGCTGATCCGCTTTAATGCCCTGCTCGAGCAGGTCAATCAGCGCTATCCACAGGCCACGGTAAAGATGCGCCACTGGGATTACGACTCGGTGGATGCCATTACGCGCGGAGAAGTCGATCTTGGCTTCACGGGCCGTGAAACGCATCCGCGCTCCCGCGAGCTGTTGAAGCTGATGCCGTGGTTTATCGACTACGAAATTCTGTTCAGCGACCGCCCCTGCGTCTATTTGCGCGAAGATCATCCGGCTCTTCAGGAAGAGTGGAACCTGGAGACTTTCCTGCGCTATCCGCATATCAGCATCTTCTGGGAGCGCAGCGACACCTGGGCGCTTGATGAGGTGCTCAGAGAGATGGGACGTGAGCGTAATATCGCCATGAGCCTGCCCGGTTTCGAACAGTCGATGTTTATGGCGGCGCAGCCCGGCCATAACTACATCGCCACGGCGCCACACTACTGCCATCACTATAATCAACTCCACCAGCGTAAGCTGATCGCCCTGCCCATTCCCATTGATGAAGCCCAGGCTGAAAAACTGACCGTTCCTTTCACGCTGATCTGGCATAAACGAAACAGCCATAATCCGAAAATCCTCTGGCTCCGTGAGACAATCAAAGCGCTATATGCCGCTCCAGCGCTTATTTTTGCCTAAGAAAATGTAAAGTTGGGTCCTCAGGCTTCTCTTACTCCCATTTACTGATTAAAACAGAAGGCAAGTTAAGCGATAATCATGTAACCGTTTAACCGAATACGACCATTATCAAGGAGCGAAAAATGGCAACGCACTTTGCAAGAGGGATACTGACAGAGGGACATCTCGTATCGGCCAGAATTTCATCCGCGTGTCACCAGGAAACACGTAAACTGCCGGAGCATCGCCGGACGCGGTTTTTGGCATCCCGCGCGCTTCTCGCTGAGCTGATGTTCATGCTGTACGGCACCAGTGAACTGCCGGATATCCTCACCCAACCTGAAGGCCGCCCGGTCTTTGCCGACCCGGAGCTGCCGCGTTTCTCCATTGCCTACACGGGCAATATCATTGGCGTCGCGCTCACTACTGAAGGGGATTGCGGCCTGGACATGGAGCTTCAGCACGCAACCCGCGGCTTCCACGGCGCGAACCCGCACGATGACTACCCGCTTTCCAGCAATGAAAAGCTGTGGGTGCGTAACCAGAACGATCCCATCGAGGCCAGAGCTCAGCTCATTACCTTACGCCAGAGCATTCGAAAACTCTGTGGCTGTGCATCAGACGACGCCAGCCTGCTGCAATTGCTTCCAGGCTCCGGACGTCTGCGTTCCGCTAAAGCCACGCTGGTAGAGGCGCTCAGCGATGCCGAAGACGTACTGATTTGGTCCATCGCGGTGACCCCCGCCATCGAACGATTGAAAATCTGGGAATTTGACAGTCAACACGGATGGAGTAGCCTTCCGGATGTGCCCGAGCGAGCCAACGAACCCGCCGCGCGCCTGATGAGATTAACCAGTTTACCGGCAGAAAAAGCATATACCCTTAGCTGATCCATTCAGGGTCATCATGATGAAACAGGAGTAATCATGTCTGATACGTTGAAAGTTGTTACGTTACTGGGAAGCCTGCGCAAAGGTTCATTTAACGGGATGGTTGCCCGCACGCTGCCTCAGCTGGCACCGGCAGGTATGGACATTAGCGCCCTGCCATCGATTGGCGACATTCCGCTTTACGACGCGGATGTGCAGCAGGAAGAAGGGTTTCCACAGAGCGTAGAAGCGCTTGCAGAGCAGATCCGCCAGGCCGACGGCGTGGTGATTGTTACGCCTGAATATAACTACTCCGTCCCGGGTGGTCTGAAGAATGCCATTGACTGGTTATCCCGTCTCCCGGAGCAACCGCTGTCGGGTAAACCGGTGCTGATCCAGACCAGCTCTATGGGCGCGATTGGCGGGGCACGCTGCCAGTACCATCTGCGTCAGATCCTGGTCTTCCTGGATGCGATGGTAATGAACAAACCGGAATTTATGGGGGGCGTGATTCAGAACAAGGTCGACCCGCAGACGGGTGAAGTGGTAGATCAAAGTACGCGTGACCATCTTTCTGGCCAGCTCACCGCGTTTGGTGATTATATTAAGCGAGTGAAAGCTTAAACGTAGCCTGACACCCTCACTCTGGCCCTCTCCCACAGGGAGAGGGCGCAAACACAAAAGCCCTTTTCGACGAAAAGGGCTTTCTGTTTATTTGGCATCAATAAAAACAATCTTCAGCACAAACAGCAGCGCCACAATGATGACGCACGGGCTGAGGTCGCGGAAGCGACCGGTACCAATCTTCATGACGCAGTAGGAGATAAAGCCCAGCGCGATACCTTCGGTGATCGAGAAGCTGAACGGCATCATCACCGCGGTAATAAACGCAGGCACCGCTTCGGTTAAATCATCCCACTTCACGCGCGACAGGCTGGAGGTCATTAACACCCCCACGTAGATCAGCGCGCCGGCTGCCGCATACGGAGGCACCATGCCCGCCAGCGGCGACAGGAAGATCACCAGCAGGAACAGGATACCCACCACAACCGCCGTCAGACCGGTACGGCCACCCACAGAGACACCTGAAGAGGATTCAATGTAAGCGGTAACAGACGATGTACCGATAAACGCGCCGGTGACAGAGGAGACACTGTCAACGAACAGCGCCTGCTTCATGCGCGGGAATTTCCCATTCTCATCCGCCAGGCCGGCTTTGTCGGTCACGCCAATCAGCGTACCGGAGGAGTCAAACAGGTTAACCAGCATGAAGGAGAAAATCACGCCCGCCAGACCCAGGTTCAGGGAGCCTGCCAGATCGACGTGCCCAATGACGGTAGATACGCTCGGTGGCGCGGAGACAATCCCTTTGTACTGCACATCGCCCAGCATCCAGCCCAGTAGCGTGGTGACCACGATGGAAACCAGCACGGCCGCATGAATATTGCGCGAAGCCAGGATAGCGATGATAAAGAAGCCCAGCACGCCCAGCAGCACGTTGTGCGAGGTCAGGTGACCGATGCTCACCAGCGTGTCCGGGTTAGCCACGATAACGCCTGCGTTTTTCAGACCCATCATGCCGATAAACAGACCAATACCGCTGGTAATGCCCACGCGCAGGCTCACCGGAATATTGGCTATCATCCAGTAACGTACGCGGAAAATGGTCAGCAACAGCAGGCCAACCGCGCCCCAGAAGATAGCGCCCATGCCGACCTGCCATGGCAGACCCATCGCCTGGACGACCACGAACGCGAAGAAAGCGTTTAGACCCATTGCCGGGGCCAGCGCCACGGGCAGGTTAGCGAACACACCCATCAGGATACTGCCCAGCGCAGCGATCAGACAGGTGGTCACGAAGACGGCGCTGGTGTCCATGCCAGCAACGCCCAGAATTTGTGGGTTAACAAAAACGATATAGACCATCGTCAGGAAGGTGGTGAAACCGGCGATCACTTCGGTGCGTGCCGTTGTGCCGTGCTCACGCAGTTTAAACACGCGCTCAAGCAGACCCTGACCAGATGTCTGGGTAGTGTGTTGTTGACTCATCATCAATTTCCGAACAAGGAGGGAAAATTCGTCGCTATCCTATACCAAAATGCGACAATAGTGGCGGTTACGAGAGACATTTTTTCATTGATTTTGCTTATACGGCAACGATTGCGTCTCATTAAACTGCCGTACGTAAACGTTAAACTTGTAAAAAGGGAAAGGCATGTCCGGAATTGAAGCGGTATTTTTCGACTGCGACGGTACGCTGGTCGACAGTGAGGTCATTTGTTCCCGCGCGTATGTGACCATGTTCAGGGAATTTGGCATTACGCTGGATCTCGAAGAGGTGTTTAAACGCTTTAAAGGCGTGAAGCTCTACGAGATCATCGACATCATTAACGAAGAGCACGGTGTGGATCTGGCAAAAGCAGATCTGGAGCCGGTCTACCGCGCCGAGGTCGCACGCCTCTTCGACTCCGAGCTGGAGGTCATTGCCGGGGCGAATGCGCTTCTGGATGCGATGACGGTGCCCATCTGCGTGGTCTCGAACGGTCCGGTCAGCAAAATGCAGCACTCGCTGGGTAAGCTTGAAATGTTGCACCACTTCCCGGAAAAACTGTTCAGCGGCTACGATATCCAGCGCTGGAAGCCAGACCCGGCGTTGATGTTCCATGCAGCAAAAGCGATGAATGTTAACGTGGCGAACTGCATTCTGGTGGATGACTCTTCTGCGGGAGCGCAGTCGGGGATTGATGCGGGTATGGAGGTGTTTTACTTCTGCGCCGATCCGCACAACAAACCGATCGATCATCCAAAAGTGACGACCTTCACCGATCTGGCGCAGCTGCCAGAATTGTGGAAGGCTCGCGGGTGGAATATTACTCGCTGAAAAAAAGCCGGATAGCACTGACGCTTATCCGGCCTATAAGGTTCACAGGCCCGGTAAGCACAGCAGCACCGGGCATGTTAGCGCATCACTCTTTCGGATCTTTACCCGCCAGCAGCTTGTCCAGCTCATCGCCGCCAACGTGACGGAAATCCTGTCCTTTCACGAAGTAGAAGATGTATTCGCAAATGTTCTGGCAACGGTCACCGATACGCTCAATTGAGCGCGCGCAGAACAGCGCGGTCAGGACGCTTGGGATCGTACGGGAGTCTTCCATCATGTAGGTCATCAGCTGACGCACGATGCCTTCATACTCCTGGTCGACCTTTTTGTCTTCACGGTAGATACGTACCGCTTCGTCCAGATCCATACGCGCAAAGGCATCCAGTACGTCATGCAGCATCTGCACGGTATGACGACCCAGCGACTCGAGGCTCACCAGCAGTGGCTGGTGCTGCTGAGAGAATTTCTCCAGCGCGGTGCGGCAGATTTTATCTGCAACGTCACCAATACGCTCCAGCTCGGCGATGGTTTTGATGATCGCCATAACCAGACGCAGGTCGCTCGCCGTTGGCTGACGCTTGGCGATAATACGCACGCAGGCTTCATCAATGGCGACTTCCATCATATTGACGTTTTTATCACCTTCGATAACGCGCTTCGCCAGCTCGCTGTCCTGGTTGTGCATCGCGGTAATGGCATCGGAAAGCTGCTGCTCAACCATGCCACCCATGGTCATCACCTGAGTGCGAATACTTTCCAGCTCTGCGTTGAACTGGCCTGAAATGTGTTTGTTAAGATTGAGATTGTCCATAGCGCGCTCCTGAATCAACCGTAACGACCGGTGATATAGTCTTCTGTTTGCTTTTTAGCGGGCTTGGTGAACAGATCGTCCGTATTACTGAACTCAATCAACTCGCCCAGGTACATAAACGCCGTGTAATCGGAACAACGCGCAGCCTGCTGCATGTTGTGGGTCACGATAACCACGGTGTAATCCTGCTTCAGCTCGGTGATCAACTCTTCAATACGGCCGGTTGAGATCGGGTCCAGAGCTGAACACGGCTCATCCAGCAACAACACTTCCGGGCGAATGGCGATACCACGCGCAATGCACAGACGCTGCTGCTGACCACCGGAGAGAGAGTAACCGCTCTGGTGCAACTTATCTTTGGTTTCGTTCCATAATGCGGCCTTGGTCAAAGCCCACTGAACGCGCTCATCCATATCCGTACGGGAGAGCTTTTCAAACAGACGTACGCCAAAGGCGATGTTGTCATAGATGGACATCGGGAACGGCGTCGGTTTCTGGAACACCATCCCGACTTTCGCACGCAGCAGGGCGATATCCTGGCTGTTGGTCAGAATGTTATCGCCATCCAGGATGATTTCACCTTCGGCACGCTGCTCCGGATAGAGCGAATACATTTTGTTAAAGGTACGCAGCAGCGTGGATTTGCCACAGCCAGACGGACCGATAAATGCCGTGACCTGGTTCCTGGCGATATCCAGGTTGATGTTCTTCAGGGCATGGAATTTGCCGTAGTAGAAGTTCAAATCACGAACCTGAATCTTACCCGGGGCAGTATCAACCATACTCATTGACTCATTTCCTCATTCGGCGCCGCGATCTGCCGCGCCGTAAAAATTTAACCGTGTTTCTGCTTCGCGAAAATGACGCGCGCCAGAATGTTCAGCAACAGTACGCAAAGGGTAATGATCAGCACCCCGGCCCAGGCCAGCTGCTGCCATTCCGCGAATGGGCTCATCGCAAATTTAAAAATCGTCACCGGCAGGTTGGCGATCGGCTGCATCATGTCCGTACTCCAGAACTGGTTGGAGAGGGCAGTAAACAGCAGCGGTGCCGTTTCGCCTGCAATACGGGCAATGGCCAGCAGGATACCGGTCATGATCCCCGATACGGAGGCTTTCAGCGTAATCGCGGAGATCATTTTCCACTTCGGCGTGCCCAGCGCGTAAGCCGCTTCACGCAGGCTATCCGGCACCAGTTTCAGCATGTTCTCGGTGGTACGAATGACGATAGGTACCTGCAGCAGCGCCAGCGCAATCACACCTGCCCAGCCGGAGAAGTGTTCCATTTGCGCCACCACAATGGTGTAAACAAACAGACCGACCACGATAGACGGCGCAGACAGCAGGATGTCGTTAATGAAACGAATCACCTCTGCCAGCCAGGATTTACGCCCGTACTCCGCCAGATAAATCCCCGCCATAATGCCAAGCGGTGTACCAACTACCGTCGCCCAGAGGATCAGCAAACCGCTTCCCGCCAGGGCATTCGCCAGGCCGCCGCCCGCCGTATTTGGCGGCGGCGTCATCTCGGTGAACAGTGACAGCGACATCCCGTCGATGCCGCGTACAACGGTCGAGAACAGGATCCAGACCAGCCAGAACAGACCGAACGCCATCGTTGCCATTGAGAGCGTCAACGCAACGCGGTTTTTGAAACGACGCTTCGCCTGCATTTTGCGACGGGATTCCGCCAGCGCAGTGGTGCTTTGCATTTCGAGAGTTGCCATTAGCGTGCCCCCTCATTTTTTGCGAGACGCAGGATCATTAGCTTGGAGATCGCCAGCACAATGAAGGTAATCACAAACAGGATCAGGCCCAGTTCCATCAGCGCCGCGACGTGCAGCCCGGATTCCGCTTCGGCAAATTCATTCGCCAGTGCGGAAGTAATACTGTTGCCCGGCATGTAGAGGGAGGCGCTATCGAGCTGGTAGGTGTTACCGATAATAAAGGTCACCGCCATGGTTTCACCCAAAGCACGGCCTAACCCCAGCATGACGCCGCCAATCACCCCATTTTTGGTGAACGGAAGGACGATGCGCCAGATAACTTCCCAGGTGGTGCAGCCGATGCCGTAGGCCGACTCTTTCATCATCACCGGCGTTTGTTCGAAGACATCGCGCATTACCGCCGCAATGTACGGAATAATCATAATGGCGAGGATCACCCCCGCAGCCAGAATACCGATACCGAAAGCCGGGCCAGAGAACAGGGTGCCGACAAACGGAATGGCGGAGAGAACATTCCCCACCGGTTCCTGGAAGTACGTTGCGAACAGGGGAGCAAAGATAAACAGGCCCCACATGCCGTACACGATACTTGGAATAGCGGCCAGCAGTTCAATGGCGATACCCAGTGGACGACGCAGCCAGCCCGGCGCCAGTTCCGTCAGGAACAGGGCAATACCAAAGCTCACCGGCACCGCAATCAGCAGGGCGATAAACGACGTCACCAGCGTGCCGTAAATCGGCACCAGCGCACCGTAGATATCGTTCGGCGCATCCCACTCTTTGGTCCACAGGAAGGAGAAACCGAATTTCTGGATGCTCGGCCAGGAGGAGAAAATCAGGGACACGATAATGCCGCCCAGCAGCAATAGCACAATCAGCGCAGCCAGTTTGACCAGCGCGCTGAAAATCATGTCACCTTTTTTACCCGGAGGGTTAAATGCAGGCTTTGTTGCAGCCATAAATCACTCTTCTGTTAAACGCGTTTACGAAATCGGCGGGTAGCGCGAGCGCCACCCGCCATTTTCGTCAGAATACTAAATTAATACAATGCTTTACCGCTGCTGTCTTTCACGTTGGTTTTCCATGCAGCGCGAATCTGCTCAACCACGTTGTCCGGCAGGGTGGCGTAATCCAGCGCGTTAGCCTGTTTGCCGCCGTTTTTGTACGCCCAGTCGAAGAACTTCAACACTTCAGCGCCCTGCTCAGGTTTCTTCTGCTCTTTGTGAACCAGAATGAAGGTGGTAGAGGTGATTGGCCACGCACCATCGCCTTTCTGGTTAGTCAGATCCTGAGCGAAGGATTTGCTCCAGTCAGCGCCTTTTGCAGCGTTAGCAAAGTTCTCTTCAGTCGGGCTGACTGGCTTGCCATCGGCAGAAACCAGTTTGGTGTAGGACAGGTTGTTCTGCTTAGCATACGCATACTCTACATAGCCGATAGAACCAGGCAGACGCTGTACGAACGCGGCGATACCGTCGTTGCCTTTACCACCCAGACCGGTTGGCCAGTTAACGGTAGAGCCGGAACCGACTTTAGATTTCCACTCTTCGTTCACTTTCGCCAGGTAGCTGGTGAAAACGAAAGAGGTACCGGAACCATCTGCACGACGAACCACTGCGATGTTCTGCGAAGGCAGTTTGACACCCGGGTTCAGTTTGGTGATGGCTTCGTCATCCCATTTTTTGATTTTACCGAGGTAGATGTCACCCAGGGTTTTGCCGTCCAGGACCAGCTCGCCTGATTTCAGGCCTGGAATGTTAACGGCCAGCACAACACCACCGATAACGGTCGGGAACTGGAACAGGCCTTCCTGCGCCAGTTTGTCATCAGACAGTGGAGCGTCTGATGCGCCGAAATCAACGGTATTCGCGGTAATTTGTTTTACGCCACCGGAGGAGCCGATACCCTGATAGTTAACCTTGTTACCGGTTTCTTTCTGGTAGGTATCCGCCCATTTGGCATACACCGGCGCAGGGAAGGTTGCACCAGCGCCAGTCAGGCTTGCTTCTGCAAATACAGAGAACGCGCTCAGAGATAAGGTCGCGGCGACAACAGTTGCGACAGTGGTACGCATAACTTTCATAATGTCTCCTGCAAGATTTTCGTAAATCGTTGTTTAGTGGCTACGATGAGCAAAATAGGACAAACAGGTGACAGATAAATGTACGAATTATGACAGTTTTATGACAATGGAAATTTAACTTAAATATCAATAAAAATTCATTTAATTATCATCTAGTTAACCACTTACGTGACAGCAAGTTTTCAGAAATATTTTCTTTATGTGACACTGAAAAAAGTAGCTGAAGATGACAGATTGTCATAAATAAAAATGCGGATGGGTTGATTAAAAACAAACCAGGAAGGGTAAAAAAGCTCCACCCGAAGGTGGAGCCTGAGGGGATTATTCTACGGTGACCGATTTCGCCAGGTTACGTGGCTGGTCAACGTCAGTGCCTTTGATCAGCGCGACGTGATAGGCCAGCAACTGCAGCGGAACGGTGTAGAAGATAGGGGCAATCACCTCTTCCACATGCGGCATCTCGATGATGTGCATATTGCCGCTGCTCGCAAAGCCGGCGTCTTTATCGGCGAAGACGTACAGTACACCACCGCGGGCGCGGACTTCTTCGATATTGGACTTCAGTTTTTCCAGCAGTTCGTTGTTAGGTGCCACAACAATGACCGGCATGTCTGCGTCAATCAGCGCCAGCGGGCCGTGTTTCAGCTCGCCTGCTGCGTAAGCTTCCGCGTGGATGTAGGAGATCTCTTTCAGCTTCAACGCGCCTTCCAGCGCAATTGGATACTGATCGCCACGGCCGAGGAACAGGGCGTGATGTTTGTCAGAGAAATCCTCCGCCAGCGCTTCAATGCGTTTGTCCTGAGACAGCATCTGCTCAATACGGCTTGGCAGCGCCTGCAGGCCATGAACGATGTCATGCTCAACAGACGCATCCTGACCTTTCAGACGCGCCAGTTTCGCCACCAGCATCAGCAGAACGGTCAGCTGAGTGGTAAACGCTTTGGTGGAGGCCACGCCGATTTCCGTACCCGCGTTGGTCATCAGCGCCAGATCGGATTCACGAACCAGCGAAGAACCCGGCACGTTACAGATGGCCAGAGAGCCCAGATAACCCAGCTCTTTAGAGAGACGCAGCGCCGCCAGGGTGTCCGCCGTTTCGCCAGACTGGGAAAGGGTGATCATCAGGCTATTACGACGCACCGCGGATTTGCGGTAGCGGAATTCTGAAGCGATTTCCACGTCACACGGAACACCGGCCAGGGATTCAAACCAGTAGCGTGAGACCATACCGGAGTTGTAGGAGGTACCGCAGGCCACGATCTGAATATGCTCAACCTTACCGAGCAGCTCATTGGCGTTGGCACCCAGTTCGCTCAGGTCCACCTCGCCGTGGCTGATGCGCCCGGTCAGGGTGTTTTTGATGGCGTTCGGCTGCTCGTAAATTTCTTTCTGCATGTAGTGACGGTAAGCGCCTTTGTCGCCTGCGTCGTACTGCAGATTGGATTCGATCTCCGGGCGTTTCACCTGCTCGCCTTTGGTATCGAATACCGTCACGCTGCGACGCGTCACTTCCGCGATATCACCCTCTTCCAGGAAGATAAAGCGACGGGTAACCGGCAGAAGTGCCAGCTGGTCAGAGGCGATAAAGTTCTCGCCCATGCCCAGACCGATAACCATTGGGCTACCGGAACGTGCGGCCAGCAGCGTGGACGGATCGCGTGAATCCATGATTACCGTACCGTACGCACCGCGCAGCTGAGGGATCGCGCGCAGCACCGCTTCACGCAGTGTACCGCCCTGCTCCAGCTCCCAGTGAACCAGGTGAGCAATAACTTCGGTGTCGGTTTCAGAGACGAAGGTATAGCCGCGCGCTTTAAGTTCTTCGCGCAGCGGTTCGTGGTTTTCGATAATGCCGTTATGCACGACCACGATGTGTTCGGACACATGCGGGTGCGCATTGCCTTCAGACGGTTCGCCGTGGGTCGCCCAGCGGGTGTGCGCAATACCCGTACCACCGTGCAGCGGATGATCTTCCGCAGCCTGGGCCAGCATCTGCACTTTACCGAGACGACGCAGACGGGTCATATGCCCTTCTGCATCCACAACTGCCAGACCGGCAGAGTCGTAACCACGGTATTCCAGACGACGTAAACCTTCGAGAAGGATTTCAGCAATATCACGCTGCGCAACTGCGCCAACAATTCCACACATAGTTTAATTTCCTGATTATGGCGTTATGCCATGCGTTGTCGCTGACCTGTATTTGCCCTTTCCGGGCACCCCGAGCCTTGTAGAGAGTGGGGTTATTGTTATAAGTACTGCCTTTGGGGGGAGGATTATGTTATCCCCTCACCCCATCCCTCTCCCCAAAGGGGCGAGGGCAAAAAACACCGCACCGAACGAGCTCTCTCCTCGCGGGAGAGAGCAGGGTGCAGGTCGTTACTTTTTCTTCACCGGGCGTTTCCAGCCCTGCTTGTGAACCTGCGGCACGCGGCTCAGCACCAGCTCATTGTCGGCAACATCGCGCGTCACGGTCGTCCCGGCGGCAATGGTTACCCCGTTCCCGACCGTCACCGGTGCCACCAGTTGTGTATCAGAACCGACAAACACATCATCACCGATGATGGTTTTAAACTTGTTGGCACCGTCATAGTTGCAGGTGATTGTTCCTGCACCAATGTTCACGTTATCGCCAATTTCTGCATCGCCCAGGTAGGTTAAATGGCCGGCTTTGGAACCTTTGCCCAGACGCGCTTTTTTCATCTCAACGAAGTTGCCAACATGGGCGCCTTCGAGCAATTCAGCGCCAGGGCGCAGACGTGCGAACGGCCCAATGGTGCATGCCGCGTCCAGATGTGCATCTTCAACCACACTGTACGGGCTAATGTCGCAGTCATCACCGATGACGCTGTTTTTGATAACACAACCGGCACCAATTTTGACGCGGTGGCCAAGCGTGACGTTGCCTTCAAAGATAACGTTAGTATCGATTTCAACGTCGCGCCCGTGAGATAAGGTCCCGCGCAGATCGAAACGCGCCGGGTCGCGCAGCATAACGCCTGCCAGGAGCAGTTTTTCAGCCTGTTCGGACTGATAAACGCGTTCCAGGCGGGAAAGCTGAAGGCGGTTATTCACCCCTTCGGTTTCGCTAATGCGTGCCGGATGAACCGCCGCAATCTCACGCCCTTCCTGATAGGCCATCGCGATGATGTCGGTGATGTAGTACTCACCCTGCGCATTATTGTTGGTGAGCTTCGACAGCCAGCGCTTCAGGTCCGCGCCATTGGCAATCAGGATACCGGTGTTGATCTCCTGAATCTGACGCTGTGCGTCGCTGGCATCTTTATGCTCAACGATACCCGTTACGTTACCGTTTTCGCGGGTAATGCGGCCATAGCCGGTCGGATCGTCAAGCACGACGGTTAACAACCCGATGCCACCCTGCGGTTTAGCTTCACGCAGGCGGGCAAGGGTGTCGACAGAGATCAGCGGGACGTCGCCGTAAAGCATCAGAATATCTTCGTCATCCGCAAAGAACGGGGCGGCCTGCTGCATGGCGTGTCCGGTCCCCAACTGTTCTGCCTGAAGCACCCAGTTGAGTTTGTCATCGTTCAGCGTCTTTTTAAGCAGATCGCCGCCGTGACCATAGACCAGATGGACCTGACGGGCACCCAGTTCATTAGCGGCATCAATGACATGCTGCACCATCGGCTTTCCTGCCAGCGTGTGCAGTACCTTTGGAAGATCGGAATACATGCGGGTACCTTTACCGGCGGCAAGGATGACCACGCTCATTGTATTGTTCAACATACGCGTCCTGACTGTAATTTGAGTAAGAAGTTAAACCCGTTGACGTTGAAAATTCTACATATTTTGCGTCATAAAATGGAATGGTGGTAAAACGTTCAACATCAGCCAATAATGGCTATTTGAGGCGATTTTTAGGGGCAGAGTAAACCCCTTTTTCTCTGGAAAATAGCCTTCTCGCGATAAGTCGCTAGCACACACAATAGCTTAGCTATTCTTTTGGATCATGAATAAAGATCGGTGTGATACGAAACCATAAAAAAAGCCAGCCTGGAAACCAGACTGGCTTTGTGCTTTTCAAGCCGGTGTTACATCGCTTTTTTGGTCAACTCGATAACGCGCAGTTTCGCGATCGCTTTGGCCAGCTCCGCAGACGCCTGAGCGTAATCCACGTCACCATGAGAGCTGCTAATGTGCTCTTCAGCCTTACGCTTCGATTCCAGGGCTCGTGCTTCGTCGAGATCCTGGCCACGAATAGCGGTATCGGCCAGAACGGTCACGCTGCCAGGCTGCACTTCAAGAATGCCGCCGGACAGATAGATAAACTCTTCATGACCGAACTGTTTAACGATGCGGATCATACCAGGCTTAATGGCGGTGAGCAGCGGTGCGTGACCCGGGAAAATACCCAGTTCACCTTCACTACCCGTTACCTGGATTTTCTCGACCAGACCAGAGAACATTTGTTGCTCTGCGCTGACGACGTCCAGGTGGTAAGTCATTGCCATATCACCCTCCGATTAAGGCGTTAAAGTTTTTTGGCTTTTTCCACGGCTTCGTCGATGGAACCAACCATGTAGAACGCCTGCTCCGGCAGGTGATCGTATTCGCCTTCCATGATGCCTTTAAAGCCACGGATGGTGTCTTTCAGGGAAACGTATTTACCCGGAGAACCGGTGAATACTTCCGCAACGAAGAACGGCTGGGACAGGAAGCGCTGGATCTTACGCGCACGTGCTACCACCAGTTTGTCTTCTTCAGACAGCTCATCCATACCCAGGATGGCGATGATGTCTTTCAGTTCCTGGTAACGCTGCAGCAGGGACTGTACGCCACGCGCGGTGTCGTAGTGTTCCTGACCCACAACCAGTGGATCCAGCTGACGGCTGGTGGAGTCCAGCGGGTCAACGGCCGGGTAGATACCCAGAGACGCGATCTGACGGCTCAGTACCACGGTTGCGTCAAGGTGCGCAAAGGTGGTGGCTGGGGATGGGTCAGTCAAGTCATCCGCAGGTACGTATACCGCCTGAACGGAGGTGATAGAACCGGTTTTGGTAGAGGTGATACGTTCCTGAAGAACACCCATCTCTTCCGCCAGCGTCGGCTGATAACCTACCGCTGAAGGCATACGACCCAGCAGTGCAGATACTTCAGTACCGGCCAGGGTGTAACGATAGATGTTATCAACGAACAGCAGAACGTCACGGCCTTCGTCACGGAACTTCTCAGCCATAGTCAGGCCAGTCAGCGCAACGCGCAGACGGTTTCCTGGTGGCTCGTTCATCTGACCGTAAACCAGGGATACTTTGTCCAGAACGTTGGAGTCGGTCATTTCGTGGTAGAAGTCGTTACCCTCACGAGTACGTTCACCTACGCCCGCAAATACGGAGTAACCGGAGTGCTCGATCGCGATGTTACGGATCAGCTCCATCATGTTTACGGTTTTACCTACACCCGCACCACCGAACAGACCAACTTTACCGCCCTTCGCAAACGGACACATCAGGTCGATAACTTTGATGCCGGTTTCCAGCAGTTCCTGAGAGCTGGACAGCTCTTCGTAGGAAGGTGCTGCGCGGTGGATAGCCCAACGCTCTTCTTCACCGATGTCGCCTTTCATGTCGATTGGTTGACCCAATACGTTCATGATACGACCCAGTGTTGCTTTACCTACCGGGACTTCGATCGGGTGCTCAAGGTCTTTAACTTCCAGACCACGACGCAGACCGTCGGAAGAACCCATCGCGATGGTACGCACGATACCGCCGCCGAGCTGCTGCTGAACTTCCAGCACCAGGCTCTCGTTACCATTCTGTACCTCAAGCGCGTCGTACACGCGTGGTACGGCGTCCTGAGGGAACTCGACGTCCACCACGGCGCCGATTACCTGGACAATCTTTCCAGTAGCCATCTTGAATCCTCTACGTAATTCGTAAACCTGGTTAAACCGCGGCGGCCCCCGAGACGATCTCGGTGAGTTCCTGAGTAATGCTGGCCTGACGAGCTTTGTTGTAAACCAACTGCAGCTCTTTAATCAGGCTGCCGCCATTATCGGTCGCGGCTTTCATCGCCACCATTCGTGCGGCCTGCTCGCTGGCCAGGTTTTCTACAACGCCCTGATAAACCTGAGATTCAACGTAACGACGCAGCAGGGTATCCAACAGCGGTTTCGGATCGGGTTCATACAGGTAATCCCAGGATTTTTGCTTCAGCTCGTCATCTTCTGATGCCGGTAAAGGCAGCATCTGAGTGAGCGTTGGAACCTGAGACATGGTGTTAATAAATTTGTTGCTGACAACGTACAGTCTGTCCAGACGGCCTTCATCATAAGCCTGCAACATCACTTTAACCGGGCCGATCAGCTCGGACAGGGAAGGGTTATCACCCATACCCGTCACCTGAGCGACAATGTTGCCACCAACGGAGTTAAAGAAAGAGACGCCTTTAGAGCCGATCATTGCGATATCGCACTGAACGCCTTTTTCAGACCATGCTTTCATATCCGCCAGCAGTTTTTTGAACAGGTTAATGTTCAAGCCGCCACACAGACCACGGTCGGTCGACACCACCAGGTAGCCCACGCGCTTAACGTCGCGTTCTTCCAGGTAAGGGTGCTTATATTCCAGATTACCGTTTGCAAGGTGACCAATCACTTTGCGCATGGTTTCTGCATAAGGACGGCTGGCCGCCATGCGATCCTGCGATTTACGCATTTTGGAAGCGGCGACCATCTCCATCGCTTTAGTGATCTTTTGCGTGTTCTGGACGCTTGCGATCTTACTACGTATCTCTTTTGCGCCGGCCATGAGCTTCTCCTCAATGCCAGGCGGCTTGTCCTGAGACAAGCCGCCGGACGATTACCAGGATTGGGTTGCTTTGAAGGAATCGAGGATAGCTTTCAGCTTACCTTCGATTTCGTCGTTATAGCCACCGGTCTGGTTGATCTCTTGCATCAGCGGAGCGTGATCACGGTCGACGTAAGCCAGCAGAGCGGCTTCGAAGCTACCGATTTTCGCCAGTTCCACATCTTCGAGGTAACCGCGTTCAGCCGCGAACAGAACCAGGCCCTGCTGAGCAACAGACATTGGTGCGTACTGTTTTTGCTTCAGCAGCTCGGTCACTTTCTGACCGTGGCTCAGCTGTTTACGGGTTGCTTCGTCCAGATCGGATGCGAACTGAGAGAACGCAGCCAGTTCACGATACTGTGCCAGCGCGGTACGAATACCACCGGACAGTTTCTTGATGATCTTGGTCTGAGCAGCACCACCCACACGGGATACGGAGATACCCGGGTTAACTGCCGGACGAATACCGGAGTTAAACAGGTTGGTTTCCAGGAAGATCTGACCATCGGTAATGGAGATTACGTTGGTCGGAACGAACGCAGAAACGTCACCCGCCTGGGTTTCAATGATTGGCAGCGCGGTCAGAGAGCCGGTTTTACCCTTCACTTCACCTTTGGTGAAGTTCTCGACGTATTCCGCGTTAACGCGGGAAGCACGCTCCAGCAGACGAGAGTGGAGGTAGAATACGTCGCCAGGGAACGCTTCACGTCCAGGTGGACGACGGAGCAGCAGGGAAACCTGACGATATGCAACGGCCTGTTTAGACAGGTCATCGTATACGATCAGCGCATCTTCACCGCGGTCACGGAAGTATTCGCCCATTGCGCAACCGGCGTATGGTGCCAGGTATTGCAGTGCAGCAGATTCAGAAGCGGTCGCCACAACAACGATGGTGTTAGACAGCGCGCCGTGCTCTTCCAGTTTACGAACCACGTTAGAAATGGTGGACGCTTTCTGGCCGATAGCCACGTACACACATTTGATGCCGGAGTCACGCTGGTTGATGATGGCGTCGATAGCCATCGCGGTTTTACCGGTCTGACGGTCACCGATGATCAGTTCACGCTGGCCACGACCGATTGGAATCATGGCATCAACGGACTTATAACCAGTCTGCACTGGCTGATCAACGGACTGACGGTCGATAACGCCTGGTGCGATAACTTCGATTGGGGAGAAGCCATCGTGCTCAACCGGACCTTTACCGTCGATTGGCGCACCCAGGGTGTTAACAACGCGACCCAGCAGGCCACGGCCAACCGGCACTTCCAGAATACGGCCAGTACACTTAACCTTCATGCCTTCGGCGAGGTCAGCGTATGGACCCATCACAACTGCACCTACGGAGTCGCGCTCCAGGTTCAGTGCGATAGCGTAACGGTTACCCGGCAGGGAAATCATCTCACCCTGCATACAATCGGCCAGGCCGTGGATGCGGATAACACCGTCACTTACAGAAACAATAGTACCTTCGTTGTGAGCTTCGCTCACAACACTGAACTGAGCAATGCGCTGCTTGATCAGTTCGCTGATTTCGGTGGAATTCAGTTGCATGCTCCAGTCCCCTTAAGACTGCAAGACGTCTGCAAGGCGTTCAAGACGGCCGCGTACGCTGCCATCAATGACCATATCACCCGAACGGATGATTACGCCTGCCATTACAGACTTATCGATTTTGCAATTCAGCTTAACTTTGCGTGACAGACGTTTTTCCATCGCGGCGGTAATTTTCGCAAGCTGTTCATCACTCAGTTCAGTCGCAGAAGTCACTTCGACTTCAGCGGTAGCTTCACTAAGGGCACGTAAGTGCTCAAACTGCTCGAGAACATCCGGGAGCACACGGAGACGACCATTTTCTGCCATTACCTTAATCAGGTTCTGACCATTGGCATCCAGTTGCTCTCCGCACACGGCGATAAACGACGCGGCGAGAGTTTCAGGCGCTAACGCACCAGAAAGCAACTCGGCCATTTGTTCGTTTTTCGTCACCTCAGCGGCAAACGCCAGCATATCCTGCCAGCGATCGACATTTTGGTGTTCGACAGCAAAGTCAAAAGCTGCTTTGGCGTAGGGGCGAGCTACCGTAACAAATTCAGACATCAGCCCCTCCCTCCTTACAGTTCAGCGACAAGTTTGTCCACGATGTCGCTGTTAGCAGCTTCATCCACGGAACGTTCGATGATCTTCTCGGCGCCAGCAACAGCCAGAATCGCAACCTGCTTACGCAGTTCTTCGCGAGCACGTTTACGCTCAGCTTCAATTTCAGCCTGAGCTTGTGTCACGATCTTAGTACGTTCCTGTTCTGCTTCAGCTTTGGCTTCGTCCAGGATCTGCGAACGGCGTTTGTTAGCCTGTTCGATGATAACCTGAGCTTCCGCTTTCGCTTTTTTCAGCTGGTCTGTCGCGTTGGCCTGTGCAAGGTCCAAATCTTTCTTAGCGCGTTCTGCAGAAGCCAGACCGTCAGCAATTTCTTTCTGACGTTTTTCGATGGCAGCCATTAAAGGCGGCCATACATACTTCATGCAGAACCAGACAAAGAGAATAAACGCGATGGCCTGGCCGAGGATTGTTGCGTTCATGTTCACAGCACAATACCTCTTTAATATCTGTGGCTTAGGGTTTTAAAACTACTACTACGCGACAGCAAACATCACGTACAGACCCAGACCTACAGCGATCATTGGGATAGCATCCACCAGACCCATAACGATAAAGAACTGAGTACGCAGCAGAGGAATCAGATCAGGTTGACGCGCTGCGCCTTCCAGGAATTTGCCCCCGAGGATGCCGATACCGATCGCAGCACCGATAGCCGCCAGACCCATCATCACAGCGGCAGCCATGTACAGCAGATCCATATTCAGGTTTTCCATGACAGTCTCCAGTTTGTTTCAATTAAAACGTAGTAGTGTTGGTAAAAAATCAGTGCTCTTCAGACGCCATCGACAGATAGACGATCGTCAGAACCATGAAGATAAAGGCTTGCAGCGTAATGATCAGGATGTGGAAAATGGCCCAAGGCACATTCAGAATCCACTGTGACCACCACGGCAGAAGACCCGCGATCAGAATGAAAATCAGCTCACCCGCATACATGTTGCCGAACAGTCGCAGACCCAGTGAAACAGGTTTGGACAGCAGGCTAACGCCTTCCAGGATCAGGTTGACCGGAATAAACGCCCAGTGGTTGAACGGCTGCAAGGTAAGCTCTTTCACGAAGCCGCTTACGCCTTTCATTTTGATGCTGTAGAAAAGAATCAGGATAAACACGCCCAGCGCCATCGACAGGGTGATGTTCACGTCAGCGGACGGCACCACGCGCAGTGCTGGCAGACCGAGGACATGTTCGCCAATCCACGGCAGGAAATCGATTGGCAGCAGGTCCATCAGGTTCATCAGGAACACCCAAACGAACACGGTCAGGGCCAGCGGAGCAATCAGCTTGCTCTTACCATGGTACATGTCTTTGACGCTGCCATGGACGAAGCCGATGATCATTTCGATGAACGTCTGGAATTTCCCTGGAACACCGCTGGTCGCTCTTTTCGCAACACCGCGGAACATGGCCAGGAACAGAAGACCCAAAACGACCGAGAAGAACATGGAGTCGATGTTGATCGTCCAGAAGGTGGCCGGGGGGTTATGCGGATCCACCAGCGAGAATGTACGCAGGTCCAGCTGAAGGTTATTCAGATGGTGACCTATGTAATCCTGCGGCGTCATATTTTCTGAAGCCATGATGCCTTTTACCCTTTGTTGTTGATTACAGCTGGAGCCAGAACTTGTACCACCAGCACCAAAACCCACGTTGCTATCAGCGGCATGAATACCACTTTCAAAACCGCCAGCGCCATCACCAGTAGAGCAAAGGTCAGCAACACCTTACACACTTCACCGAGAGCGAAGGACCAGGCCACACGGCCTTTGGCGGGTGTATGTGCCTGATGACGCCAGGCAAAAATCATAAACAATACGTTTGGCAGAACAACCGCCAAACCCCCGCACACGGCGGAGATGCCCCAGAAGGGGTCTTTGAGGCTAAACAGCAGTCCACTTGCTATCACAGCCAGAAACTGAATGAACAGAAGCTTACGAGCAACGTTTCTACTCAAGAGCGACACAGACATCACGTTTTTACTCCTGCTCCCTTCGAGGTATGCCGCGTGTCGTATAAAACGTCCTTTAAGGCTCAGAGTCAAGCATCAAAAAGCGGTCAAATTATACGGTGCGCACCCGTGATTTCAAACATTAAGTAGCGAAAAGGTGAATAAATGTTTAAATATTTTTCCCCGCCGCTATTTTTTAACTTTTCCTGAAAGCCACGACCTTCGACCAAAACTGCAAACAGCGCGAAAACGTTGGCTACAAAGCGTGCACGAGATCACAAAATACACATTTGCGATAAGGGTGTATTTATCAAAGACGCAAATCGGTTTATTTCATCTTTATGAAATTAAAGACAAATTATCGTAACTATTTTCAAAACAGCCCGGTATACAATAAAAACCTTTTATTGACATTCTTAATAAATATTTAACATTCGATTCTGGTTGCCGTATTCCACTTTTAGCAGGCTGATATTTTCGATGTTGACTATCTTCATGCTGAACAATGGCTGTTACGTTAACCGTTAGAAAAACCTTAGTAACACAGAGGTTAAACTCTCTTCGGTAAAACCCGAGAATTTGTGCTGTTATTTAACATGGTCAGAACAGCACTAATTCCACAATTTTTATTAAATATTTAAAAATTGTTTGGCTTAATTATCACCAGATGGCGTTCACCCTCAAGCTGAGGAATGTTTAATTTCTCAACGGATTCGACAGCAAAACCCTCCGGAAGCTGTTCAATTTCATCGCCCGGCAACTGCCCTTTCAGGGCATAAAAGCGGCCATCTTGTGCAGGCAAGTGCTTACACCAGCTCACCATATCATTGAGCGACGCAAACGCGCGGCTGATAACACCGTCAAACGGCGGCTCCGCGGGGAACGCCTCTACCCTGCTCTGTACAGGGGCGATGTTCTCCAGCTTCAGCTCATGCTGGACCTGACGTAAAAAACGGACGCGTTTGCCAAGGCTGTCCAGCAGCGTGAAATGGCTCTCAGGGCGGACAATCGACAGCGGGATCCCCGGCAGGCCAGGACCTGTGCCCACATCGATAAAGCGCTCCCCTTTAAGATACGGCGCAACCACGATGCTATCGAGGATATGACGAACCAGCATCTCGTTGGGGTCGCGAACAGACGTCAGGTTGTACGCTTTATTCCATTTGTTCAGCATATCGACATAGGCCACCAGCTGAGTTTTCTGGTGATCGGTGAGCGAAATACCTGCCTGTTCCAGCAGACGAGAGAGTTTATTGAGCACAGTGGGTACCTGTTTAGACATAAATTGCCCGGTGGCGCTTACCGGGCCTACGAATTAGCAGGGCGGGTAGCGAAGCGCCACCCGCCAAAAGCACTGGATACTATGCGCTACGGCGCAGCATACCTTGCTTTTTCAGCCACACCAGCAGAATCGAAATCGCGGCAGGTGTGACACCGGAGATACGGGATGCCTGACCGATAGACACAGGCTTGTGATCGTTCAGCTTGGCGATCACTTCATTGGAAAGCCCCGTCACCTGACGGTAGTCCAGCATTTCCGGCAGCAGCGTATTTTCGTTGCGCTGCTGTTTTTCAATCTCATCCTGCTGACGCGCGATGTAACCTTCGTATTTGACCTGGATCTCAACCTGTTCAGCCGCTTCAGCGTCTTCAAGGCCAGGCGCGAACGCGGTCAGTTTCACCAGGTTCTCGTAGGTCACTTCAGGGCGACGCAGCAAGTCTTCGCCGCTGGCTTCGCGCGAAAGCGGCGCAGTTAAGTGAGCATTCACTTCTGCAGCGGTTTCCGCCTGGGGATTCACCCAGGTGGTTTTCAGGCGCTGACGTTCCTGCTCAATGCGTTCCAGTTTTTCGTTGAAGCGCGCCCAGCGTTCGTCATCCACCAGACCCAGTTCACGACCCACTTCGGTCAGACGCAGGTCGGCGTTATCTTCGCGCAGCATCAGGCGATATTCCGCGCGAGAGGTAAACATACGGTACGGTTCTTTGGTACCCAGGGTGCAAAGATCGTCGACCAGCACGCCCAGATAAGCCTGAGAACGCGCAGGTGCCCAGCCCTCTTTCTCCGCAGAGAAGCGTGCTGCGTTCAGACCGGCAAGCAGACCCTGAGCGGCAGCTTCTTCGTAACCGGTCGTGCCGTTAATCTGGCCGGCGAAGAACAGACCGTGGATGAATTTGCTCTCCAGGGTTGGCTTCAGGTCACGCGGATCGAAGAAATCGTACTCAATAGCGTAGCCAGGACGAACGATTTTCGCGTTCTCCATACCCTGCATTGAGCGAACAATTTGCATCTGCACATCGAACGGCAGGCTGGTGGAGATGCCGTTCGGGTAAATTTCATTTGACGTCAGTCCTTCCGGCTCCAGGAAGATCTGGTGCTGGTTACGATCGGCAAAGCGCATCACTTTGTCTTCGATCGACGGACAGTAACGCGGGCCGATTCCTTCGATCACGCCAGCGTACATTGGGCTGCGGTCAAGGTTATTGCGGATCACGTCATGGGTTTTTTCGTTGGTATGCGTGATGTAGCAAGGTACCTGCTGCGGATGTTGAGCCGCATTGCCCATGAACGAGAACACCGGCATGGGGTTATCACCGTGCTGTTGTGCCAGCACGCTGAAATCAATGGTGCGCGCATCAATACGCGGTGGCGTGCCTGTTTTCAGGCGACTGACGCGCAGCGGAAGTTCACGCAGGCGACGAGACAGCGGAATGGACGGCGGATCGCCAGCACGGCCACCGCTGTAGTTATCCAGACCGATATGGATTTTGCCATCCAGGAAGGTCCCGACTGTCAGTACGACGGCTTTCGCGCGGAACTTGAGGCCCATCTGGGTTACGGCACCCACAACGCGATCGTTTTCAACGATAAGATCTTCTACCGCCTGCTGGAAGATCATCAGGTTTGGCTGATTCTCCAGGGCAGTACGTACCGCCTGACGGTAAAGCACGCGGTCTGCCTGAGCACGGGTAGCGCGCACAGCGGGACCTTTGCTCGCGTTTAGTATCCTAAACTGGATGCCGGCATGATCGATCGCTTTCGCCATCAGGCCGCCAAGTGCATCCACTTCTTTTACCAGGTGTCCTTTCCCAATGCCGCCAATCGCCGGATTACAGGACATTTGTCCCAGCGTGTCGATATTGTGTGTCAAAAGCAGGGTCTGCTGACCCATTCGCGCTGCGGCCATTGCGGCCTCAGTGCCTGCATGACCCCCGCCAATGATGATGACGTCAAAAGGATCCTGATAAAACATGGTGGTCTGCCTCGCGTAAAGCGGTATGAAAATGGATTGAAGCCTGGGCCGTGGATTCTACTCAACTTTAGTCTTTCGAGAAAGCATTGGGATCCTGGGCTATTAAAAAGAAGATCTTTTTATTTAGAGATCTGTTCTATTGTGATCTCTTATTAGGATCGAGTACCTCTGTGGATAAGCCCGATCTCACGATGAAGATCATGCAGTTAGAAAGGATCGTTTGCTGTGAATGATCGGTGATCCTGGCCAGTATAAGCTGGGATCAGATCGCGACTTTATACACAGGGCCAAAACGGCCTCAGAGTTATAACTTGGATAACTACCGCTTAATACGAGCTTTTAACCAGAGTTATCCACATCTGTTCGCGCGATCTTTAATCGTTTTTGAGTAAATTTTTCCATTCACCCAGCCAGATCTCCGCTGGATCTTCCGGAATGTCATGATCGAGGATGTTGATCTTCAGTGTTTCACCCAGCTGTTTTGCCCCACAGGCCGTCACAGCGGCTTCGACTTTCTCTATTGCACCGCAAAAGGTGTCATATTCACGACTGCCGATACCCACCGCGCCAAAACGGACGTTTGACAGGTCAGGCTGCTGTTCCAGCAGTTCGTCATATAAAGGTTGCAGATTATCCGGCAGATCGCCTGCGCCGTGCGTCGAGGTGATCAGTAGCCAGACCCCATCAGTCGGGAGATCGTCAAGCAACGGGCCGTGCAGTGTTTCGGTGGAAAAGCCCGCGTCTTCCAGCTTCTCAGCCAGATGTTCCGCAACGTATTCCGCGCCGCCCAGGGTGCTGCCACTGATAAGGGTAATGTCTGCCATTGATCGCTCGCTCAAATAAAGAGGGGCTCATTGTACGCTGTGAACGAGCTGGGATCTACCTGTGGAAAATGTGGGAATGAATTTGCCCGATCAGGGGCGGATGGTACGCATGATCGGGTTCTGCAGGGAGATCAATGTTTCAGTGGACTGAATTTCATCAATTGTTTGGATCTTGTTGATAAGTACCTGCTGGAGGGCATCAATGGAGCGGCACATCACCTTTATAAAGATACTGTAGTGCCCGGTGGTGTAGTACGCCTCCGTGACTTCTTCAAGCGCGTTGAGCTTCGCCAGGGCTGACGGATAGTCTTTGGCGCTTTTGAGAATAATGCCAATAAAGCAGCAGACGTCATAACCCAGCTGCTTAGGGCTGACGTCGATACGTGCGCCGGTAATGATCCCCGCCTGTTTCATCTTTTCCACGCGAACGTGGATTGTGCCCGGACTGACGCCAAACTGTTTTGCCAGTTCCGCGTAGGCAGTACGTGCATTGGCCATCAAGGCCTCCAGGATGCCGCGGTCCAGATTATCGATCTGATAATTTTCCATAGCTTTTTCTTATTAACATTAATGAATCTTTCTATTCTAGCGCCTTATTTTAATGAATAAAAAGTGAAGGTGGCTTTTTGTTGATGGGTTATTGAATAACAGGCCATTTCTGTTGCTTAATCTCTATCAACAGGACGCAGGAGTATAAATAATGAAAACCGCTTACATCGCAAAACAACGCCAGATCAGCTTCGTTAAATCCCATTTTTCACGTCAGCTGGAAGACAAGCTTGGTCTGATCGAAGTCCAGGCGCCCATTCTCAGCCGCGTGGGTGACGGGACGCAGGACAACCTTTCTGGATGCGAAAAAGCGGTACAGGTGAAAGTGAAAACACTGCCAGACGCCCAGTTCGAAGTGGTGCATTCCCTTGCGAAGTGGAAACGTCAAACCCTGGGACAACACGACTTCAGCGCGGGCGAAGGGCTTTACACGCACATGAAAGCCCTTCGCCCCGATGAAGACCGTCTTACGCCAATGCACTCTGTCTACGTCGATCAATGGGACTGGGAGCGCGTCATGGGCGATGGCGAGCGTCACGTCGGTACGCTGAAATCCACCGTTGAGGCGATCTACGCCGGGATCAAAGCGACCGAAGCGGCAGTGAGCAAAGAGTTTGGTCTGGCACCGTTCCTGCCGGAATCGATCCACTTTGTCCACAGCCAGGAACTGCTGAGCCGTTATCCCGATCTGGATGCCAAAGGCCGTGAGCGTGCGATCGCCAAAGAATTGGGTGCTGTATTCTTGATCGGGATTGGCGGCAAATTGTCTGACGGTAAACGCCATGATGTGCGTGCGCCGGATTATGATGACTGGAGCACGACGGGTGACGGCGAACTCGCCGGTCTGAACGGCGATATTCTGGTCTGGAACCCGGTGCTGGAAGATGCGTTCGAGCTCTCTTCAATGGGGATCCGCGTGGATGCTGACGCCCTGAAACGTCAGCTGGCACTGACCGGGGATGAAGATCGTCTTACGCTGGAGTGGCACCAGGCGCTGCTGCGCGGAGAGATGCCGCAGACCATTGGCGGCGGTATTGGCCAGTCCCGTCTGACCATGCTGCTGTTGCAGCTGCCTCATATTGGTCAGGTGCAGTGCGGTGTCTGGCCACAACAGGTACGCGATCGCGTTGAATCTCTTCTGTAATTAGCGCTGCCAGCGTCTTAGCAGGCGGCTACGTAACCCGGTATCAAAGCGCCAGATATGATCGAAGATGCGCATGATGCCGGGCTTTCCATGGGCAGACATCGCCACAGCATGGAAACGGTGCTGGTGCACTCGCTGTAGCTCCTTCACTTTATTCACCACGTCATCCGGTAGCCGCTGGGCAATAAAATCGGAGATGACCACGGCGTCAGCGTCATACCAGTCTCCGCCCTGCATCCGCTCAACGATGCTTCGAAAACAGCTGGCCAGATCGGTACCGCCACGAAAGCGCTGGCTTAAAAAGCGGATCGCCTGCTCAATACCCTGCTGATGGGTCAGTTCATACCCCACAACTTCGCTGGAAAAGAGCATGATGAAGCAGCGACGTCGATCGGCGAGCGCCACGCGCATCAGAGCCAGGCAGAACGCTTTCGCGCACTGTTCGTTAAACCCTCCCATCGAGCCGGACGTATCCACGCACACAATAAAGGGCCCGCGCGGCTGTTCGTCAAAATCCTGATGGATGACCGGGCGCTGGCTGAGCTTTTCACGCCAGGCTTCGCCATGCAACCGGTAGGTCAGAAGCTGTTTTTCCACCAGCCGGCGATAAAACTCGTACTCAAGCTCGGTCATCCCCAGCGTACTCAACTCCGTGGGCAGCAGGCGCAAAATATCGTCGCTTTGCTGGAGCCCATCCACTTGCTCAGGCACGGTGGCCGGTTCACGGACCAGGGTGCGGAAGGTCTCCATTGGGGCATCTTTCTTTGGGACCGATTTGGCCTCCCGTGAGCGACCCAGCTGTTCGGCAAGCTTCATCAGCTCTGGCTGCTGTGCCAGAAAATCGCCGTACTTGACGATGAGCTGGTAATCTCCGCGCCGCAGCTGACCGGCGCTCATATCCCAAAGACGCCCGGCGGCGTTATCATTTTCCACCAGCACCTGCTCCAGCTGACCGCTTAAGGTCATGCGTTCCTGCACTTCGCTAAGCAGCTGTTCACGCTCCTCATCCAGCAACTGCTGGTTCAACGTTGTGGCCTGCACCACCAGGCTGAGGCGCCAGCGTTGTAAAAAGAGGGTGTGTAGCGCGGGGGTAAACGTGGCGTTATCCGTGACCAGCGCTCGCGCCTGGCTGGCAAACGGAGAGTGTACCGTGTCGAGTAACGTCAGGGTTTGCGGGAGCTGGGCGATAAACTGTGACGTAGAGAGCCGCTGGCACTGCTGATAGCAGGCCACCTCGTCAGTTAATTCTGGGGGGACTTCGGTCTCTTTAAACCGCTGGCGCAGATTTTCGCGCCAGCGCGGGAGATCGTCGGTCATCGCCTTTTTGAGCCGCGGGAATTTTTCAAAAAAAGCCGCCAGCTGCGGGGAGGCCAGAAGGGTGATGACCACCTCTTCGATCAACCCCTCTTCGCTGACGGCCAGCATGACGTTAAGCGTATCCAGCGTTAGCATTGACGAGCCTGTTTGATCTGCGCGCTGACATCCTGCAGGCTGGCTTCGATGCGACCTAACCAGTCGCTATGAATAAAGAGGCATTTTTGCTGCTCGCTGAAGCGCGTATGTTGCTGGTGCCATTCCGTATCCAGCGCTTCAAGCTGGCGTTTAATCTCTTCCGGCACGCTGTCAGAGGCGGTTCCTGGAAGCGCAAGACGCGAACCCTGTAGGCTGACGTCGCGGATCACCAGATGCTGGCTGCTGTCCACTTCCAGCGTCAGCGGCTGGGCAAAACCGATGCCGTTGAGTTTGCCGCGGATCTCCCCGCCCTTATCAAGCCACTGAGCCAGTGGCTCTCGCTCCACGGTGATATGGACCACCTGCATGTCATGCAGCTTAAGGGGCTGTTGAAGCAGGAGCGTCAGCGTTGTACTGGTCAGTTCGGACGGCAGCTCATAATGCGCTTTGCGGGCGAACATGCCGCCAAGGCGGTTTACTTTCAGTGCTGTTTTGTCGCTTTGTTGTTGCTGCAGCTGAATACGCCGTTGGGCAATCGCTCCCAGCTGGTTGAGCATGGACTGCTGGCCCCAGGCGTGTCCGGTCATCAATACGTCAAGCTGCTGCTGCATCAGGTTCATGCCTTCCGCGTCGTGCCAGAGACAATCTTTTAAAAGGATCAGATCGATTGGCGCAACGGCATCGCGGCCGCTGAACAGGGCGCTGGCCTGCAGCAGGCGGATCGCTTTTTTCCAGCGACGATCGGAAACATACGGCGCAGAAGGCAGTAAATCGAGCTGCTGGCGCAGCAGATAGATCAGCTCAAACACCGAATCCGGCAGTGTGATTTTGCCGATATCCTCCTGCCACTGGTAATACTCCTCATCCGTGACCTGCAGCGAAGCGGGGACCGGGTTTTCATTCTCATCCTGCTGGCTGATCAGCATCGAGCGGAAGTTGGATTTATCCTGCACTTTGTCGAGCCACAGGCGGATCAGCATGCGGTCATACAGCGCTTCAAGGCTGCTGTCGGCTTCCGGGAGTTCGTTAGAGGCCGCCACCAGCAGGCGCATCGGGATTTTCTCTTCGCTGGCACCGTTGCGGAATCGGCGTTCGTTTATCGCCGTGAGCAGGGTGTTCAGAATAGCCGGCCCCGCTTTCCAGATCTCATCAAGAAAAACAATTTCCGCTTCCGGAAGATACCCCTCAGTCAGGCGCTGATAGCGCCCCTCATCTTTCAGCGCCTGAATGGAAAGCGGGCCGAAAACTTCTTCTGGGGTGGAAAAGCGGGTCATCAGGTATTCGAAAGCGCGGGCGTTCTGAAAGGCAAATTTCAGCCGGCGGGCAATCAGGCTTTTGGCGATGCCCGGAGGACCAAGCAGAAAGACGCTTTCACCGCTCAACGCCGCCAGTAAACAGAGGCGAATGGCGTGGCTACGCTCGAAAAGGCCTTTTTCCAGCGCGCCGCTGAGGCGGGAAATTCTTTCTGCTATTAAATGTGAGTGAGCCATAATAGTTTTGCATCCTTTCGCCGTCGTGGCGGCCAATTGAAGCGAGTATAGACGTTTCAGTCAGGGCTGGTAATAGACTGAAGTGCGGCGCTATTTTCTTTGCGCTACATTAATGCGGTTGCATTTAGGGGTACGATTTTGCATTGAATCGTGCATACTGTGCGCTTTTTGTGGGCCAAGGGACTAAGCACACATTTGTTATTTAAACGAAAAGACTAGTCTATGAGCACTGATAATAAGCAATCATTACCCGCAATAACGCTTGCGGCGATCGGGGTTGTCTACGGTGATATCGGCACCAGCCCGCTTTATACGCTTCGTGAATGTCTGTCCGGTCAGTTTGGTTTTGGTGTTGAGCGCGATGCCGTCTTTGGCTTCCTGTCCCTCATCTTCTGGCTGCTGATCCTGGTGGTTTCAGTGAAATACCTCTCCTTCGTTATGCGTGCAGATAACGCCGGTGAAGGGGGGATCCTGACTCTGATGTCCCTTGCCGGGCGGAATACCTCCGCCAGAATGACGTCGGTGCTGGTCATTATCGGCCTGATTGGCGGCAGCTTCTTCTATGGGGAAGTCGTCATTACGCCCGCGATTTCGGTTCTCTCGGCGATAGAGGGGCTGGAGATTATCGCGCCACAGCTTGATTCGTGGGTTGTTCCGCTGGCGATCCTTGTCCTGACGCTGCTGTTCATCATCCAGAAGCATGGCACCGGGCTGGTGGGCAAGCTGTTCGCTCCGATTATGCTGGCCTGGTTCCTGGTCCTGGCGGCACTAGGTTTACGCAGCATTATTGCTAACCCGGACGTGCTGCATGCGCTGAACCCATACTGGGCCGTGCATTTCTTCCTTGAATACAAAGTGGTTTCCTTCGTCGCGCTCGGTGCCGTCGTGCTCTCTATCACCGGTGTTGAGGCGCTGTATGCCGATATGGGGCACTTCGGGAAACTGCCTATCCGCGTGGCGTGGTTTTTAGTGGTCCTGCCGTCGCTGGTGCTGAACTATTTCGGTCAGGGTGCGCTGCTGCTGCAAAACCCGGAGGCGATTAAGAACCCATTCTTCCTGCTGGCTCCGGACTGGGCGCTGGTGCCCATGCTGATTCTGGCGACGCTGGCGACCGTTATTGCCTCGCAGGCGGTAATTTCAGGCGTGTTCTCTCTGACGCGTCAGGCTGTGCGTCTGGGGTATCTCTCGCCTATGCGCATTATCCATACCTCCGAGATGGAGTCGGGCCAGATTTACATTCCGTTCATCAACTGGCTGCTCTATTTCGCCGTGGTGATTGTCATCGTCAGCTTCGAGCACTCCAGCAACCTGGCGGCGGCGTACGGTATTGCGGTAACCGGTACGATGGTACTGACCTCGCTGCTCTCCACCACGGTAGCGTACCGAAACTGGCACTGGAACAAATTCCTCGTGATGATGATTCTGGTCGGCTTCCTGTGCATTGACGTGCCGCTGTTCTCCGCCAACCTCGACAAGATTGTCTCCGGTGGCTGGCTGCCGTTGACGCTCGGTCTGGTGATGTTCATTGTCATGACCACGTGGAAAAGCGAACGTTTCCGCCTTCTGCGCCGTATGCATGAGCACGGTAACTCCCTGGAGGCTATGATTGCCTCGCTGGAGAAATCGCCGCCGGTACGCGTGCCGGGCACCGCGGTGTATATGTCGCGTGCGCTGAACGTTATCCCGTTTGCGCTGATGCATAACCTCAAGCACAACAAAGTGCTGCACGAGCGCGTGATCCTGCTGACCCTGCGCACCGAAGATGCCCCGTACGTCCACAATGTCCGCCGCGTGCAAATCGAGCAACTGTCGCCGACCTTCTGGCGCGTAGTGGCAAGCTACGGCTGGCGTGAGACACCAAACGTCGAAGAGGTATTCCATCGCTGCGGTCTGGAAGGTCTGAGCTGTCGCATGATGGAGACCTCGTTCTTTATGTCCCACGAGTCGCTGATTATCGGCAAGCGCCCCTGGTATTTGCGTCTGCGCGGCAAGTTGTATCTTATCCTGCAGCGTAACGCCCTTCGCGCGCCTGACCAGTTTGAGATCCCGCCTAACCGTGTGATTGAGCTGGGAACGCAGGTCGAAATCTAGGTCCTCAAGTGGCCTGAAGCCCTCTCCTGGATGGAGAGGGTGCAACCCTAAAAAAGCGGTAACCAAAGGGTTACCGTTTTTGCATTTATCGCCTTCTCATTTCACGTAGCGAAACGTTTCGACGCCGATCACAAATCTGTTATGTCATGGTGGTTTTCTGAACACCGTTAAGACTAAACTGATTTCAGCGAAACGTTTCGCTAGTGGAGCAAGAAAATGAAGAAAGGCACCGTTCTTAACGCAGAAATCTCATCGGTTATTTCCCGTCTTGGGCATACCGATACGCTGGTGGTTTGCGATGCAGGCTTACCGGTTCCGCGCAGCACAACCCGTATTGATATGGCGTTAACGCAGGGCGTGCCCTCGTTTATGCAGGTACTGGACGTGGTGACGGCGGAGATGCAGGTTGAGGCGGCCATTCTCGCGACGGAAATTAAACACCATAATCCGCAACTCCACGAAACGTTGCTCAGCCACATTGAGCAACTGCAACAACACCAGGGAAACACCATAGAAATTCGTTACACAACGCACGAGCAATTCAAACAACAAACCGCAGACAGTCAGGCGGTGATTCGCAGCGGGGAGTGTTCCCCGTATGCGAATATCATTCTCTGTGCTGGCGTCACCTTCTGAGGCCATCATGGACGCATTACTGCAACTGAAAGGGATCGATAAAGCGTTCCCGGGCGTAAAAGCCCTCTCTGGCGCGGCACTGAACGTTTATCCCGGACGCGTAATGGCGCTGGTGGGCGAAAACGGGGCCGGCAAATCCACCATGATGAAAGTGCTGACCGGTATCTATCAACGCGATGCCGGCTCGCTGCTGTGGCTGGGTAAAGAGACCACGTTCAACGGCCCGAAATCCTCCCAGGATGCGGGGATCGGTATTATCCACCAGGAGCTGAACCTGATCCCGCAGCTCAGCATTGCGGAAAACATCTTCCTCGGACGTGAGTTCGTTAACCGGTTTGGCAAAATCGACTGGAAAACGATGTATGCCGAAGCGGATAAACTGCTGGCGAAGCTAAACCTGCGCTTCAAGAGCGACCGTCTGGTGGGCGACCTTTCCATTGGCGATCAGCAAATGGTTGAAATCGCGAAGGTGCTGAGCTTTGAGTCGAAGGTCATCATTATGGATGAACCGACGGACGCGCTGACCGATACCGAAACCGAATCTTTATTCCGCGTTATCCGCGAGCTGAAATCGCAGGGACGCGGGATTGTCTATATCTCTCACCGTATGAAAGAGATTTTCGAGATCTGCGACGACGTAACGGTCTTCCGCGACGGGCAATTCATTGCCGAGCGCGAAGTCGCCACGCTGACCGAAGATACCCTTATCGAAATGATGGTGGGACGTAAGCTCGAAGACCAGTATCCGCATCTGGACAAAGCACCGGGTGAGATCCGCCTGAAGGTGGACAACCTCTGTGGCCCGGGCGTGAACGATGTCACCTTTACCCTGCGCCAGGGGGAGATCCTTGGCGTGGCGGGGTTAATGGGGGCAGGCCGTACCGAGCTGATGAAAGTGCTCTATGGCGCACTGCCGCGTACCAGCGGTTATGTCACGCTCGACGGTCATGAGGTGGTGACTCGCTCTCCACAGGATGGCCTGGCAAACGGCATCGTCTATATCTCTGAAGACCGCAAGCGTGACGGCTTAGTGCTGGGGATGTCGGTAAAAGAGAACATGTCGCTTACTGCCCTGCGCTATTTCAGCCGCAGCGGTGGCAGCCTGAAGCACAAAGATGAACAGCAGGCGGTCAGCGATTTTATCCGTCTCTTCAACGTTAAAACGCCGTCGATGGAGCAGGCGATTGGCCTGTTGTCCGGTGGGAATCAGCAGAAAGTGGCCATTGCACGCGGTCTGATGACGCGTCCGAAAGTGCTGATCCTTGATGAGCCAACCCGCGGCGTGGACGTTGGGGCCAAGAAAGAGATCTATCAGCTGATTAACCAGTTCAAGGCCGACGGCCTGAGCATCATTCTGGTCTCTTCCGAGATGCCAGAAGTATTAGGCATGAGCGATCGCATTATCGTCATGCATGAAGGGCATCTCGGTGGTGAATTCACTCGCGAGCAGGCCACCCAGGAAGTTCTGATGGCTGCCGCTGTGGGCAAGCTTAATCGCGTGAATCAGGAGTAAGAAGATGACTACCCAGGCTGTTTCTGGTCGCCGTTATTTCACAAAAGCATGGCTGCTGGAACAAAAATCGCTGATTGCCCTGCTGGTGTTGATCGCGATTGTTTCGACCATGAGCCCAAACTTTTTTACCGTTAATAACCTGTTCAATATTCTTCAGCAGACGTCGGTTAACGCCATTATGGCGGTAGGGATGACGCTGGTGATTTTGACGTCGGGTATCGATCTGTCCGTCGGTTCCCTGCTGGCGCTCACCGGTGCGGTTGCGGCTTCAATTGTAGGGATTGAAGTCAACGCGCTGGTGGCCGTTGCAGCTGCGCTGGCACTTGGGGCGGCAATTGGTGCCGTGACCGGTGTGATTGTGGCGAAAGGTCGCGTTCAGGCGTTCATTGCGACGCTGGTCATGATGCTCCTGCTGCGCGGTGTCACCATGGTTTACACCAACGGCAGTCCGGTAAATACCGGCTTTACGGATAACGCCGATCTGTTTGGCTGGTTCGGTATTGGTCGTCCGCTGGGTATCCCGACGCCGGTCTGGATCATGGCTATCGTTTTCCTCGCGGCGTGGTACATGCTGCATCACACCCGTCTGGGTCGTTATATCTATGCGCTGGGCGGTAACGAAGCGGCAACGCGTCTGTCCGGGATCAGCGTCAATAAAGTCAAAATCATCGTCTATTCGCTGTGTGGTCTGCTGGCCTCTCTGGCAGGCATCATCGAAGTGGCGCGCCTCTCTTCTGCGCAGCCAACGGCGGGGACGGGGTATGAGCTGGATGCCATTGCGGCAGTCGTTCTGGGCGGTACGAGTCTTGCGGGCGGTAAAGGTCGCATTGTTGGGACATTGATCGGCGCACTGATCCTTGGTTTCCTGAATAATGGTTTGAATTTATTGGGTGTTTCCTCCTATTACCAGATGATCGTTAAAGCAGTGGTGATTTTGCTGGCGGTTCTGGTAGACAACAAAAAACAGTAACTGACGACACTACAGGACATCTTAGATATGAACATGAAAAAACTGGCTACCCTGGTTTCTGCTGTCGCGCTGAGCGCAACCGTAAGTGCTAACGCAATGGCGAAAGACACCATCGCGCTGGTTATCTCCACGCTGAACAACCCGTTCTTCGTCTCTCTGAAGGACGGAGCACAGAAAGAAGCTGACAAACTGGGCTACAACCTGGTGGTGCTGGACTCTCAGAACAACCCGGCGAAAGAGCTGGCAAACGTTCAGGACTTAACCGTACGTGGCACCAAAATCCTGCTGATCAACCCAACGGATTCTGACGCCGTGGGTAACGCCGTGAAGATGGCAAACCAGGCGAAGATCCCGGTCATCACCCTTGACCGTCAGGCGACGAAAGGCGACGTAGTCAGCCACATCGCTTCTGATAACGTACTGGGTGGCAAAATCGCGGGTGACTACATCGCGAAGAAAGCGGGTGAAGGCGCGAAAGTTATCGAACTGCAGGGTATTGCCGGTACGTCAGCGGCGCGTGAGCGTGGTGAAGGCTTCCAGCAGGCTGTTGCAGCGCACAAATTTAACGTACTGGCCAGCCAGCCTGCTGACTTCGACCGCACGAAAGGTCTGAACGTGATGCAGAACCTGCTGACCGCGCACCCTGACGTGCAGGCTGTGTTTGCACAGAACGACGAAATGGCGCTGGGCGCGCTGCGTGCTCTGCAGACCGCAGGTAAATCTGATGTGATGGTTGTCGGATTTGACGGCACGCCGGATGGTGAAAAAGCAGTAAAAGATGGCAAACTGGCGGCGACCATCGCTCAGCTGCCTGAGCAGATCGGCGCAACGGGCGTGCAGACTGCTGATAAAGTGCTGAAGGGCGAAAAAGTTCAGGCCAAATATCCTGTTGACCTGAAACTGGTCATCAAGCAGTAAAAGGCGAATCAGGCAGTCGCTGGCTGCCTGAGGGACACCCTATAAAGAAAAGTGTGGCATACGCCACCGGGTCACACCGGTGGCGCTCTCAGATGGACACCTCAACCATGAAAACCGCAGGCAATCTTGTCGTCCTTGGCAGTATCAATGCCGATCACATTCTTAACCTTGAATCGTTCCCGACACCGGGCGAAACCGTCACCGGTAATCAGTATCAGGTAGCGTTCGGCGGTAAGGGCGCCAACCAGGCCGTCGCCGCAGGACGCAGTGGGGCGAAGATCGCCTTTATTGCCTGCACGGGTGATGACGATACCGGTGAGCGCGTACGCAAACAGCTGGCCAGCGATAACATTGATATTGCGCCTGTCAGCGTTGTCGAAGGGGAGTCAACCGGCGTGGCGCTGATTTTCGTCAACGCGGAAGGTGAGAATGTCATCGGTATTCATGCGGGGGCTAACGCCGCGCTGACCACTGAGCGGGTAAACGCGCAGCGCGAGATCATCGCGAATGCCGAAGCGCTTCTGATGCAGCTGGAATCACCCGTTGAAAGCGTCCTGGCGGCCGCAGAGATAGCGCATCAAAATCATACCACTGTCGTACTCAATCCTGCGCCTGCGCGGGTATTATCAGACGAGCTGCTGGCGCTGGTGGATATCATTACCCCGAACGAAACTGAAGCGGAGAAACTGACAGGCGTTCGCGTTGAAAATGATGACGACGCCGCGCGGGCGGCGAAAGTGCTGCACGATAAAGGCATCGGCACCGTTATCATTACCCTCGGCAGTCGTGGAGTGTGGGCCAGCGTAAACGGGGAAGGCCGTCGCGTGCCGGGCTTTAAGGTTAAGGCGATTGATACCATCGCGGCGGGAGATACCTTTAACGGTGCATTGGTGACTGCGCTGCTGGAAGGCAAGAGAATGGATGATGCTATCCGCTTTGCCCATGCCGCCGCGGCGATTGCCGTAACGCGCAAAGGTGCCCAGCCTTCCGTTCCATGGCGTAAAGAGATTGATGAATTCTTAAGTCAGCAGGGGTAACGCTTGGCCACAATGAAAGATGTCGCCCGCCAGGCGGGCGTTTCTACGTCGACAGTCTCCCACGTCATTAATAACGATCGCTTCGTTAGCGAGGCGATTCGGGAAAAAGTCGAAGCCGCGGTTAAAGATCTCAACTATGCGCCGTCCGCGCTGGCGCGCAGCCTCAAGCTCAACCAGACGCGCACCATCGGCATGCTGATCACCGCCAGTACCAACCCCTTTTATTCTGAACTTGTTCGCGGTGTCGAACGCAGCTGCTTCGAGCGTGGTTACAGCCTGGTGCTGTGCAATACCGAAGGGGATGAGCAGCGAATGAACCGCAACCTGGAGACGCTGATGCAAAAACGCGTCGACGGGTTACTGCTGCTGTGTACCGAAACACATCAGCCCTCGAAAGAGATTATTCAGCGCTACCCTTCTATTCCCACGGTGATGATGGACTGGGCGCCGTTCGACGGTACCAGCGATCTCATTCAGGATAACTCGCTGCTGGGAGGTGACATGGCCACCCAGTATCTGATCGATAAAGGCTATACCCGCATCGCCTGCATTACCGGCCCCCTGGATAAAACCCCGGCGCGTTTGCGTCTTGAGGGGTATCTTTCTGCGATGGCGCGGGCGGGGCTTACTGTTCCGGATGGCTACCGTATTACCGGTGATTTCGAATTTAACGGCGGCTTTGAAGCTATGCAGAAATTGCTGTCGCAAGCGCAGCGTCCGCAGGCTGTGTTTATCGGCAACGATGCGATGGCGTTTGGCGCGTATCAGGCGTTATATCAGGCGGGACTGCGTGTTCCACACGATATGGCGGTGATTGGTTACGATGACATTGAACTGGCCCGCTACATGACGCCGCCGCTCACCACGATTCATCAGCCAAAAGATGAACTGGGCGAGCTGGCCATCGATGTGCTTATCCACCGAATGGCCGAGCCCGGCCTGCAGCAGCAACGTCTGCAGCTTACTCCTGTTCTGATGGAACGGGGTTCGGTTTAGCCTTTGCTTTGTGGCGCTCTTTGATCAGGTTGCGGCCATCTTTGGGTTTTAACAGCATAAAGACCAGCGCCGACACGACGGTGAGTGCGCCCATGGTAATAAAGGTATAGTGGAACTGTTCGACGGTGTTCGCGCTGTCAAAACCTTCATAAAACCGCAGCACCGCCGCACTGACGGCCACCCCCAGACTGATCGATAACTGCTGAGTCACTGCCAGCACGCTGTTGCCGCTACTGGCGTTATCGTCGGTCAGGTCGGCGAGGGTGATGGTGTTCATCGACGTGAACTGTGTCGACATGGCCATTCCCAGCACAAACAGGGGCAGGATCAGCATCCAGACCGGTAAAGAGGCGGATTGCAGGGAGAACTGCGCGATCATCAGCCCGATAAAGACCGTTACACCTACCAGCGTCTTACGATAGCCAAACCAGCGCAACACCTGCGTGACGGTTGATTTGGCCAGAATAGAGCCCATCGCCGTGGGTGCCATCATGCAACCGGCAATCAGAGCCGGGTAGCCGAAACCCACCTGCAGCATCAGTGGCATCAGGAACGGCACGCAGCCCGTCCCCAGGCGTGAGGCAATGTTGCCCGCAATCCCCACGGAAAACGTTCGGGTGTTAAACAGCGACAGAGAAATTAACGGCGTCGGGTGACGGCGTGCATGACGTATATAAAGAAGGAACAGCAAAATACCGCCGAGGATGACGGAGAGTGCAATCCATGTCGCCACGATCTTCTCACCAAACAGCTCCATCCCACTGGAGAAGAGCACCAGGCTCAGGCCAAACAGGAAAAAACCACGCATATCGAAACGGCGTCTTGGGGTGGTGAAGTTCGGCATATATTTGCGGGCATAAAGCAGCCCCGCGACGCCAATGGGAATATTAATCAGGAAGATCCAGTGCCAGCTTGCCCAGGTGACGAATACCCCGCCGAGAACCGGACCCAGTATGGGGCCGACCAGGCCGGGCATTGTGACAAAGTTGAGCACAGGAAGCAGTTCACTGCGCGGATAGGCGCGCAGTAACGCCAGACGCGCCACGGGCATCATCATCGCCCCGCCAACGCCCTGAAGAACACGGAAGATGACCAGCTCTGTAAGAGACGTTGACAGCGCACAGGCCAAAGAGCCGAGCGTAAAGAGCGTCACAGCCAGCATGAATATTTTGCGGGTGCCGAAGCGGTCAGCCAGCCAGCCGCTCACCGGAATGAGCATCGCGACAGTCAGGGTATAACTGATGATGGCGGACTGCATCGCCAGCGGGGATCGGTTAAGGCTTTGTGCAATCGCGGGTAGCGCTGTGTTGAGGATGGTGGCATCCAGTGCCTGCATAAAGAACGCCATGGCTGCAATCCACGGCAATCCGGCCATGCTGCGCGCTTTTTTCTCTCTCATTTATGTACCTGCTGGTGGGTTGGCGCGGCCAGCAATGCCTGGCATGCATCCTGGGCTCGCTGCCCGTCGCTCTCCTGAATGGCATCAACAATCGCCTGGTGCAAATCCAGCTTTACCACTTCGTCTTGCGTAATAGAGGTAAAGTAGGTGTGGTATACCGAATGGAATAAAGAGGCAAAGGATGTCAGGAACGGATTGGCGCTCATCATATAGATGTGTTCATGCCAGGCCATATCGACCTCAATCCAGCGTTCGCGGTTGAAGTGTTTTTTCAGGAACACCATCTCTTCCATCAGGGCATTGAGCTGCGCTTTCTGTTCTGCCGTCCCGAGCGTGGCGGCAAGGAGGCAGGCCTGAGGTTCAAGACTGCTGCGCATCACCAGGAAGTGATCGACAACCTGATGAAAGTTATCTTCCGTCATCCACCATGAGAGCAGTTCCTGATCGAGGAAGTTCCAGTTGCTCTGTGGCATCACACGCGTACCAATGCGAGGACGCGGAAGCACCATGCCTTTTGCCGTTAAGGTTTTCACCGCTTCGCGAACGGCGGTACGGCTCACCCCAAACTGCTCACCCAACTCCATTTCACCCGGCAGGATGCTCCCCGGGGCATATTTACCCGCTAAAATCAGCTGAGCCAGTTTTTCTGCCAGCACATACGACAGGTTTTTTTGGGCAGCCAGTTGTTGTGCGCTTAATGGCATCGCGTTTATTCCTTAAAGATTCATGCTGATAATTATGCCACCTCGGGTGTTATTGTGGTTGCAGATACATCAAATAGAACAATTTGTAGCTTGATTTCACCCCTGTTGGTGAAAAAAAACACGGACAGAAACTTTTTTTGAATTTCCTCTTGTCACTTCAGAATAACTCCCTATAATGCGCCTCCACTGACACGGAACAACGGCACACACGCCGCCGGGTCAGCAGAGATAAGCGAAAATAAATGCTTGACTCTGAAGCGGGAAAGCGTAATATGCACACCCCGCGCCGCAGCGAAAACGAAGCGGCACTGCTCTTTAACAATTTATCAGACAATCTGTGTGGGCACTCAAAGTGACATGGATTCTTAATGTCTTCGGACAAAAAATGAATACCAAGTCTCTGAGTGAACATACGTAATTCATTACGAAGTTTAATTCACGAGCATCAAACTTAAATTGAAGAGTTTGATCATGGCTCAGATTGAACGCTGGCGGCAGGCCTAACACATGCAAGTCGAACGGTAGCACAGAGAGCTTGCTCTCGGGTGACGAGTGGCGGACGGGTGAGTAATGTCTGGGAAACTGCCTGATGGAGGGGGATAACTACTGGAAACGGTAGCTAATACCGCATAACGTCGCAAGACCAAAGAGGGGGACCTTCGGGCCTCTTGCCATCAGATGTGCCCAGATGGGATTAGCTAGTAGGTGGGGTAACGGCTCACCTAGGCGACGATCCCTAGCTGGTCTGAGAGGATGACCAGCCACACTGGAACTGAGACACGGTCCAGACTCCTACGGGAGGCAGCAGTGGGGAATATTGCACAATGGGCGCAAGCCTGATGCAGCCATGCCGCGTGTATGAAGAAGGCCTTCGGGTTGTAAAGTACTTTCAGCGGGGAGGAAGGTGTTGTGGTTAATAACCACAGCAATTGACGTTACCCGCAGAAGAAGCACCGGCTAACTCCGTGCCAGCAGCCGCGGTAATACGGAGGGTGCAAGCGTTAATCGGAATTACTGGGCGTAAAGCGCACGCAGGCGGTCTGTCAAGTCGGATGTGAAATCCCCGGGCTCAACCTGGGAACTGCATTCGAAACTGGCAGGCTAGAGTCTTGTAGAGGGGGGTAGAATTCCAGGTGTAGCGGTGAAATGCGTAGAGATCTGGAGGAATACCGGTGGCGAAGGCGGCCCCCTGGACAAAGACTGACGCTCAGGTGCGAAAGCGTGGGGAGCAAACAGGATTAGATACCCTGGTAGTCCACGCCGTAAACGATGTCGACTTGGAGGTTGTGCCCTTGAGGCGTGGCTTCCGGAGCTAACGCGTTAAGTCGACCGCCTGGGGAGTACGGCCGCAAGGTTAAAACTCAAATGAATTGACGGGGGCCCGCACAAGCGGTGGAGCATGTGGTTTAATTCGATGCAACGCGAAGAACCTTACCTACTCTTGACATCCAGAGAACTTAGCAGAGATGCTTTGGTGCCTTCGGGAACTCTGAGACAGGTGCTGCATGGCTGTCGTCAGCTCGTGTTGTGAAATGTTGGGTTAAGTCCCGCAACGAGCGCAACCCTTATCCTTTGTTGCCAGCGGTCCGGCCGGGAACTCAAAGGAGACTGCCAGTGATAAACTGGAGGAAGGTGGGGATGACGTCAAGTCATCATGGCCCTTACGAGTAGGGCTACACACGTGCTACAATGGCGCATACAAAGAGAAGCGAACTCGCGAGAGCAAGCGGACCTCATAAAGTGCGTCGTAGTCCGGATTGGAGTCTGCAACTCGACTCCATGAAGTCGGAATCGCTAGTAATCGTAGATCAGAATGCTACGGTGAATACGTTCCCGGGCCTTGTACACACCGCCCGTCACACCATGGGAGTGGGTTGCAAAAGAAGTAGGTAGCTTAACCTTCGGGAGGGCGCTTACCACTTTGTGATTCATGACTGGGGTGAAGTCGTAACAAGGTAACCGTAGGGGAACCTGCGGTTGGATCACCTCCTTACCTTAAAGAACCTGCCTTTGTAGTG
>NZ_WCIM01000012.1:0-28907 GCF_009025585.1 Enterobacter sp. 198
CTGCTCGTGCATTCGACCAGATCGATAACGCACCAGAAGAAAAAGCGCGTGGTATCACCATCAACACTTCTCACGTTGAATATGACACCCCGACTCGCCACTACGCACACGTAGACTGCCCAGGCCACGCCGACTATGTTAAAAACATGATCACCGGTGCTGCGCAGATGGACGGCGCGATCCTGGTTGTTGCTGCGACTGACGGCCCAATGCCTCAGACTCGTGAGCACATCCTGCTGGGTCGTCAGGTAGGCGTTCCTTACATCATCGTGTTCCTGAACAAATGTGACATGGTTGATGACGAAGAGCTGCTGGAACTGGTAGAGATGGAAGTTCGTGAACTGCTGTCTCAGTACGATTTCCCAGGCGACGACACCCCAATCGTTCGTGGTTCCGCGCTGAAAGCGCTGGAAGGCGAAGCAGAGTGGGAAGAGAAAATCATCGAACTGGCTGGCTTCCTGGATTCTTACATCCCAGAACCAGAGCGTGCGATTGACAAGCCGTTCCTGCTGCCAATCGAAGACGTATTCTCCATCTCCGGTCGTGGTACCGTTGTTACCGGTCGTGTTGAGCGCGGTATCATCAAAGTTGGCGAAGAAGTTGAAATCGTTGGTATCAAAGAGACTGCTAAGTCTACCTGTACTGGCGTTGAAATGTTCCGCAAACTGCTGGACGAAGGCCGTGCTGGTGAGAACGTAGGTGTTCTGCTGCGTGGTATCAAACGTGAAGAAATCGAACGTGGTCAGGTACTGGCTAAGCCAGGCTCAATCAAGCCACACACCAAGTTCGAATCTGAAGTGTACATCCTGTCCAAAGACGAAGGCGGCCGTCATACTCCGTTCTTCAAAGGCTACCGTCCACAGTTCTACTTCCGTACAACTGACGTGACCGGTACCATCGAACTGCCAGAAGGCGTTGAGATGGTAATGCCAGGCGACAACATCAAGATGGTTGTGACGCTGATCCACCCAATCGCGATGGACGACGGTCTGCGTTTCGCAATCCGTGAAGGCGGCCGTACCGTTGGCGCGGGCGTTGTTGCTAAAGTTCTGGGCTAATTACTTATCCCTGAATTAAAAAAGGACGCTTCGGCGTCCTTTTTTGTTTTCTGCCGTTATATGTCTGTCACAAATTTTCGCATTTTTCGTCCTCTCCCGCCCCGTATACGGGGGTTTGTGCTATTGTAATCATAACCATTCTCACTTACACTTTGCGCATATTTTGAACGGGAGTCTTTATGTACGTTTGTTTATGTAATGGTGTAAGCGACAAAAAAATACGTCAGGCCGTTCGCCAGTTTCAGCCACAGTCCTTCCAGCAGCTTCGCAAATTTGTTCCAGTGGGAAATCAATGCGGTAAATGTGTACGTGCTGCACGTGAGATCATGCAGGACGAATTGATGCAGATCCCGGAATACAAAGAGATTGCGTAAGCGCCCATCTTTTTTTTGACATCCCTGTAGCCCGATCTACGCTTCAATGAGTGGAAGCGGAGGGACTATATAATGAAAGGTGATGTTAAAATCATAAGTTATCTCAATAAATTATTGGGAAATGAGCTTGTCGCGATCAATCAGTATTTTCTCCATGCGAGAATGTTCAAAAACTGGGGCCTGATGCGCCTCAACGATGTTGAATACCACGAATCCATCGATGAGATGAAACATGCCGATAAATACATCGAGCGTATTTTATTCCTTGAAGGCATTCCTAACCTGCAGGATCTCGGCAAACTCGGCATCGGTGAAGATGTTGAAGAGATGCTACGGTCCGACCTCAGGCTTGAGCTTGAAGGCGCAAAAGATCTCCGCGAAGCCATTGCCTATGCGGACAGTGTTCATGACTACGTCAGCCGCGATATGATGATCCAGATTCTGGCCGATGAAGAAGGGCACATTGACTGGCTTGAAACTGAGCTGGATCTCATCAGTAAAATTGGTCTGCAGAATTATCTTCAATCCCAGATTAAAGTGGCTGACTAAACAGCGTCTGCCAGCCAACGCTTAAACCCGCTGCCGCCAGAAATGGCCCAAAAGGCAGTGGGTTTTTTAATGCCTGTTTATCAGGAGCCGGTAAAGCGAGAATCAGCTGGTAAAGAAGCGCCAACAATGCGGCGGTTAACACCAGTGCGGGCAATATGTGCCAACCGTGCCACGCCCCCAGTGCCGAAAGATATTTCACATCGCCATAGCCCATCCCTTCACGTCCAGTCAGAAGCCGGTAGCCCCAGTAGATAATCGCAAAGCTCACATACCCTGCCATCGCGCCAGCCACTGCGTTCGAAAGAAAGTCAGGATGAAGGCAAAGCTGGAAGAGCAGGCCGGTCCATAAGAGGGGACAGAGGTATTTATCCGGGAGAAGGCCGGCACGAATATCTTCACGTACCAGTAAACCGGAGAGTGCGAAGTAAACGAGCAGAAAGGGGAGGGGAATCAGCATACGCAAAGCCTCAAAGATGTTTGGTGCATACTCTTCTCATGATGCAAGGCCAGCAACGTCCGTACACAGGAATTGCGTGAGGGGTTCATAAGAAGAGATGAAAGCAGACAGGTTGCTGCAAATAATGGAATGCCCTACGCATCGCATGTCTTTGGCGCTTAATTTCTAAACGGCACTTGCGTCTTGCTCAGATTTACGTATAATGCGCGGGCTTGTCGTAGTTGACGGCGGGTTCAATCCGAACCGGAGTAGCTAATTTTGTTACTCAACAATGCTCCCAATCGGGGAGCTACGTAAGAACGGTTACACTCTCCCATCAATCGTAATGGGTTTGAGGAGTAATCATTTTCGTTTATAAAATAATTGGAGCTCTGGTCTCATGCAGAACCAAAGAATCCGTATCCGCCTTAAAGCGTTTGATCATCGTCTGATCGATCAATCAACCGCGGAAATCGTCGAGACTGCTAAGCGCACTGGTGCGCAAGTCCGTGGTCCGATCCCGCTGCCGACCCGCAAAGAGCGCTTTACCGTTCTGATCTCTCCGCACGTTAACAAAGATGCGCGTGATCAGTACGAAATCCGCACTCACAAGCGTCTGGTTGACATCGTTGAGCCAACTGAGAAAACCGTTGATGCTCTGATGCGTCTGGATCTGGCTGCCGGTGTAGACGTGCAGATCAGCCTGGGTTAATCAGGTCATCGAGCGATTGAGAGGTTGAAACAATGATTGGTTTAGTCGGTAAAAAAGTGGGAATGACCCGCATCTTCACTGAAGATGGCGTTTCTATCCCAGTAACCGTAATCGAAGTTGAAGCAAACCGCGTTACTCAGGTTAAAGATCTGGCTAACGATGGCTACCGCGCTGTTCAGGTTACCACCGGTGCTAAAAAAGCTAACCGTGTAACCAAACCAGAAGCGGGTCACTTCGCTAAAGCTGGCGTTGAAGCTGGCCGTGGTCTGTGGGAATTCCGTCTTGCTGAAGGCGAAGAGTTCACCGTAGGTCAAGACATTAGCGTTGAGCTGTTTGCTGACGTTAAAAAAGTTGACGTAACCGGTACCTCTAAAGGTAAAGGTTTTGCTGGTACCGTTAAGCGCTGGAACTTCCGTACCCAGGACGCTACTCACGGTAACTCCTTGTCTCACCGCGTTCCGGGTTCTATCGGTCAGAACCAGACTCCGGGCAAAGTGTTCAAAGGCAAGAAAATGGCAGGTCAGCTGGGTAACGAACGTGTAACCGTTCAGAGCCTGGACGTAGTACGTGTTGACGCTGAGCGCAACCTGCTGCTGGTTAAGGGTGCTGTTCCGGGTGCTACCGGTAGCGACCTGATCGTTAAACCAGCTGTGAAGGCGTAAGGGGATAGCAATGGAATTAGTATTGAAAGACGCGCAGAGCGCGCTGACTGTTTCCGAAACTACCTTCGGTCGTGATTTCAACGAAGCGCTGGTTCACCAGGTTGTTGTTGCTTATGCAGCTGGTGCTCGTCAGGGTACTCGTGCTCAGAAGACTCGTGCTGAAGTAACTGGTTCTGGCAAAAAGCCATGGCGCCAGAAAGGTACCGGCCGTGCGCGTTCAGGTTCTATCAAGAGCCCGATCTGGCGTTCAGGTGGCGTGACCTTCGCTGCGCGTCCACAGGAACACAGTCAAAAAGTTAACAAAAAGATGTACCGCGGCGCGCTGAAAAGCATTCTGTCCGAACTGGTACGTCAGGATCGTCTGATCGTTGTCGAGAAGTTCTCTGTAGAAGCGCCTAAAACTAAGCTGCTGGCACAGAAACTGAAAGACATGGCTCTGGAAGATGTGCTGATCATCACCGGTGAGCTGGACGAGAACCTGTTCCTGGCCGCACGTAACCTGCACAAGGTTGACGTACGCGATGCGACTGGTATCGACCCGGTTAGCCTGATCGCCTTCGACAAAGTCGTAATGACTGCTGATGCTGTTAAGCAAGTTGAGGAGATGCTGGCATGATTCGTGAAGAACGTCTGCTGAAGGTGCTTCGCGCACCGCACGTTTCTGAAAAAGCGTCTACTGCGATGGAAAAAACAAACACCATCGTTCTCAAAGTTGCTAAAGACGCGACCAAAGCAGAGATCAAAGCTGCTGTGCAGAAACTGTTTGAAGTCGAAGTCGAAGTCGTTAACACCCTGGTTGTTAAAGGGAAAGTTAAACGTCACGGACAGCGTATCGGTCGTCGTAGCGACTGGAAAAAAGCTTACGTCACCCTTAAAGAAGGCCAGAACCTGGACTTCGTTGGCGGCGCTGAGTAAGTCGGAGGAGTAATACAATGGCAGTTGTTAAATGTAAACCGACATCTCCGGGTCGTCGCCACGTAGTTAAAGTGGTTAACCCTGAGCTGCACAAGGGCAAACCTTTTGCTCCGTTGCTGGAAAAAAACAGCAAATCCGGTGGTCGTAACAACAATGGCCGTATCACCACTCGTCACATCGGTGGTGGCCACAAGCAGGCTTATCGTATTGTTGACTTCAAACGCAACAAAGACGGTATCCCAGCAGTTGTTGAACGTCTTGAGTACGATCCGAACCGTTCCGCGAACATCGCGCTGGTTCTGTACAAAGACGGTGAACGCCGTTACATCCTGGCCCCTAAAGGCCTGAAAGCTGGCGACCAGATTCAGTCTGGCGTTGATGCTGCAATCAAAGCAGGCAACACCCTGCCGATGCGCAATATCCCGGTTGGTTCTACCGTTCATAACGTAGAAATGAAACCAGGTAAAGGCGGTCAGCTGGCGCGTTCCGCGGGTACTTACGTTCAGATCGTTGCTCGTGACGGTGCTTATGTCACCCTGCGTCTGCGTTCTGGTGAAATGCGTAAAGTCGAAGCAGATTGCCGCGCTACTCTGGGCGAAGTTGGCAATGCTGAGCATATGCTGCGCGTTCTGGGTAAAGCTGGTGCTGCACGCTGGCGTGGTGTTCGTCCTACCGTTCGCGGTACTGCGATGAACCCAGTAGACCACCCACATGGTGGTGGTGAAGGTCGTAACTTTGGTAAGCACCCGGTAACTCCGTGGGGCGTTCAGACCAAAGGTAAGAAGACCCGCAGCAACAAGCGTACTGATAAATTTATCGTACGTCGCCGTAGCAAATAATTTTAGAGGATAAGCCATGCCACGTTCTCTCAAGAAAGGTCCTTTTATTGACCTGCACTTGCTGAAGAAGGTAGAGAAAGCGGTGGAAAGCGGAGACAAGAAGCCCCTGCGCACTTGGTCCCGTCGTTCAACGATCTTTCCTAACATGATCGGTTTGACCATCGCTGTCCATAATGGTCGTCAGCACGTTCCAGTCTTTGTTACCGACGAAATGGTTGGTCACAAACTGGGTGAATTCGCACCGACTCGTACTTATCGCGGCCACGCTGCTGATAAAAAAGCGAAGAAGAAATAAGGTAGGAGGAAGAGATGGAAACTTTAGCTCAACATCGCCATGCTCGTTCTTCTGCTCAGAAGGTTCGCCTTGTTGCTGACCTGATTCGCGGTAAGAAAGTGTCGCAGGCCCTGGACATCCTGACCTATACCAACAAGAAAGCTGCGGTATTGGTCAAGAAAGTACTGGAATCTGCCATTGCTAACGCTGAACACAACGATGGCGCTGACATCGACGATCTGAAAGTCGCGAAAATTTTCGTAGATGAAGGCCCAAGCATGAAGCGCATTATGCCGCGTGCGAAAGGTCGTGCAGATCGCATCCTGAAGCGCACCAGCCACATTACTGTGGTTGTGTCCGATCGCTGAGACTCTGGAGACTAGCAATGGGTCAGAAAGTACATCCTAATGGTATTCGCCTGGGTATTGTAAAACCATGGAACTCTACCTGGTTTGCGAACACCAAAGAATTCGCTGACAACCTGGACAGCGATTTTAAAGTACGTCAGTACCTGACTAAGGAACTGGCTAAAGCGTCTGTATCTCGTATCGTTATCGAGCGTCCAGCTAAGAGCATTCGTGTAACCATTCACACTGCTCGTCCTGGCATCGTTATCGGTAAGAAAGGCGAAGACGTAGAAAAACTGCGCAAGGTCGTAGCGGATATCGCTGGCGTTCCTGCACAGATCAATATCGCTGAAGTTCGTAAGCCTGAACTGGACGCTAAATTGGTTGCTGATAGCATCACTTCACAGCTGGAACGTCGTGTTATGTTCCGTCGTGCTATGAAGCGTGCTGTACAGAACGCAATGCGTCTGGGCGCTAAGGGTATCAAAGTTGAAGTTAGCGGCCGTCTGGGCGGCGCGGAAATCGCACGTACCGAATGGTACCGCGAAGGTCGCGTACCGCTGCACACTCTGCGTGCTGACATCGACTACAACACCTCTGAAGCGCACACCACTTACGGTGTAATCGGCGTTAAGGTATGGATCTTCAAAGGTGAGATCCTGGGTGGTATGGCTGCTGTTGAACAACCGGAAAAACCGGCTGCTCAACCTAAAAAGCAGCAGCGTAAAGGCCGTAAATAAGGAGCGTCGCTGATGTTACAACCAAAGCGTACAAAATTCCGTAAAGTGCACAAAGGCCGCAACCGTGGTCTGGCGCAGGGTACGGATGTTAGCTTCGGCACTTTCGGTCTGAAAGCTGTTGGCCGTGGTCGTCTGACTGCACGTCAGATCGAAGCAGCACGTCGTGCAATGACCCGTGCAGTTAAGCGTCAAGGTAAGATCTGGATCCGTGTATTCCCGGACAAACCGATCACCGAGAAGCCGCTGGAAGTTCGTATGGGTAAAGGTAAAGGTAACGTGGAGTACTGGGTTGCCTTGATCCAACCGGGCAAAGTCCTTTATGAAATGGACGGCGTTCCGGAAGAGCTGGCCCGTGAAGCCTTCGGCCTGGCAGCAGCGAAACTGCCTATCAAAACCACCTTTGTAACTAAGACGGTGATGTAATGAAAGCAAAAGAGCTGCGTGAAAAAAGCGTTGAAGAGCTGAACGCTGAGCTGCTGAACCTGCTGCGTGAGCAGTTCAACCTGCGTATGCAGGCTGCAAGTGGCCAGCTGCAACAGACTCACCTGCTGAAGCAAGTGCGTCGCAATGTTGCGCGCGTTAAGACTTTACTGACTCAGAAGGCGGGTGCGTAATGACCGATAAAATCCGTACTCTGCAAGGTCGTGTTGTTAGCGACAAAATGGAGAAATCCATCGTTGTAGCTATCGAACGTATTGTGAAACACCCGATCTACGGTAAATTCATCAAACGTACGACCAAACTGCACGTACATGACGAGAACAACGAATGTGGTATCGGCGACAAGGTTGAAATCCGTGAATGCCGTCCACTGTCCAAGACTAAGTCCTGGACGCTGGTTCGCGTTGTAGAGAAAGCGGTTCTGTAATAGAGTACGCATTCTCAATACGAATAAACGGCTCAGCGATGAGCCGTTTATTTTTTCTACCCATATTGTAGAAGCGGTGTTATAATGCCGCGCCCTCGATATGGGGCTTTTTAACGGCTCTGATTTTAGAGTCTCAGGTAGTAGTTGACATTAGCGGAGCACTAAAATGATCCAAGAACAGACTATGCTGAACGTCGCCGACAACTCCGGTGCACGTCGCGTAATGTGTATCAAGGTTCTGGGTGGCTCGCACCGTCGCTACGCAGGCGTAGGCGACATCATCAAGATCACCATCAAAGAAGCAATTCCACGTGGTAAGGTCAAAAAAGGTGATGTGCTGAAAGCGGTAGTGGTGCGCACCAAGAAGGGTGTTCGTCGCCCTGACGGTTCTGTCATTCGCTTCGATGGTAATGCATGCGTTATTTTGAACAATAACAGTGAGCAGCCAATCGGCACGCGTATCTTTGGGCCGGTAACTCGTGAACTTCGTACTGAAAAGTTCATGAAAATTATCTCTCTGGCACCAGAAGTACTCTAAGGAGCGAATCATGGCAGCGAAAATCCGTCGTGATGACGAAGTTATCGTGTTAACCGGTAAAGATAAAGGTAAACGCGGTAAAGTAAAAAATGTCCTGTCTTCCGGCAAGGTCATTGTTGAAGGTATCAACCTGGTTAAGAAACATCAGAAGCCGGTTCCGGCCCTGAACCAACCAGGCGGCATCGTTGAAAAAGAAGCTGCTATTCAGGTTTCTAACGTTGCAATCTTCAATGCGGCAACCGGCAAGGCTGACCGTGTAGGCTTTAGATTCGAAGACGGGAAAAAAGTCCGTTTCTTCAAGTCTAACAGCGAAACTATCAAGTAATTTGGAGTAGTACGATGGCGAAACTGCATGATTACTACAAAGACGAAGTAGTTAACAAACTCATGACTGAGTTTAACTACAATTCTGTCATGCAAGTCCCTCGGGTCGAGAAGATCACCCTGAACATGGGTGTTGGTGAAGCGATCGCTGACAAGAAACTGCTGGATAACGCAGCAGCTGACCTGACAGCAATCTCCGGTCAAAAACCGCTGATCACCAAAGCACGCAAATCTGTTGCAGGCTTCAAAATCCGTCAGGGCTATCCGATCGGCTGTAAAGTAACTCTGCGTGGCGAACGCATGTGGGAGTTCTTTGAGCGCCTGATCACTATTGCTGTACCACGTATCCGTGACTTCCGTGGCTTGTCCGCTAAGTCTTTCGACGGTCGTGGTAACTACAGCATGGGTGTCCGTGAGCAGATCATCTTCCCAGAGATCGACTACGATAAAGTCGACCGCGTGCGTGGTTTGGATATTACCATTACCACTACTGCGAAATCTGATGAAGAAGGCCGTGCTCTGCTGGCTGCCTTTGACTTCCCGTTCCGCAAGTAAGGTAGGGTTACTGAATGGCTAAGCAATCAATGAAAGCACGCGAAGTAAAACGCGTAGCTTTAGCTGATAAATTCTTCGCTAAACGCGCTGAACTGAAAGCGATCATTTCTGATGTGAACGCTTCCGACGAAGATCGTTGGAATGCGGTTCTCAAGCTGCAGTCTCTGCCGCGTGATTCCAGCCCGTCTCGTCAGCGTAACCGCTGTCGTCAAACAGGTCGTCCACATGGTTATGTGGGCAAGTTTGGGTTGAGCCGTATCAAACTGCGTGAAGCCGCCATGCGCGGTGAAGTACCAGGCTTGAAAAAGGCTAGCTGGTAATTACCAATTGAATCACGGGAGTAAAGACAGATGAGCATGCAAGATCCGATCGCGGATATGCTGACCCGTATCCGTAACGGTCAGGCCGCGAACAAAGTTGCGGTCACCATGCCTTCCGCCAAGCTGAAAGTGGCAATTGCCAACGTGCTGAAGGAAGAAGGTTTTATCGAAGATTTTAAAGTTGAAGGCGACACCAAGCCGGAACTGGAACTTACTCTCAAGTATTTCCAGGGTAAAGCTGTTGTAGAAAGCATTCAGCGTGTCAGCCGCCCAGGTCTGCGCATCTATAAGAAAAAAGATGAGCTGCCTAAAGTTATGGCTGGTCTTGGTATCGCAGTTGTTTCTACCTCTAAAGGTGTTATGACTGATCGTGCAGCGCGCCAGGCTGGTCTTGGTGGCGAAATTATCTGCTACGTAGCCTAATCGGAGGAAAGAATGTCTCGTGTTGCTAAAGCACCGGTCGTTATTCCTGCCGGCGTTGATGTAAAAATCGACGGTCAGGTTATTACGATCAAAGGTAAAAACGGCGAGCTGACTCGTACCCTCAACAAAGCTGTTGAAGTTAAACATGCAGATAATGCTCTGACCTTCGGTCCACGTGATGGTTTCGTGGATGGATGGGCTCAGGCTGGTACCGCGCGTGCCCTGCTGAACTCAATGGTTGTTGGTGTTACCGAAGGCTTCACTAAAAAGCTTCAACTGGTTGGTGTAGGTTATCGTGCAGCTATCAAAGGGAATGCAGTAGGCCTGTCTCTGGGCTTCTCACACCCTGTTGAGCATCCGCTGCCGGCCGGTATCACTGCAGAATGTCCGACCCAGACTGAAATCGTGCTGAAAGGCGCTGATAAACAGCTGATCGGTCAGGTTGCAGCAGATCTGCGCGCCTACCGTCGTCCTGAGCCTTATAAAGGCAAGGGTGTTCGTTACGCCGACGAAGTCGTGCGTACCAAAGAGGCTAAGAAGAAGTAAGGTAACACTATGGATAAGAAATCTGCTCGTATCCGTCGTGCGACCCGCGCACGCCGCAAGCTCAAAGAGCTGGGTGCAACTCGCCTGGTGGTACATCGTACCCCGCGTCATATTTACGCACAGGTCATTGCACCAAACGGTTCTGAAGTTCTGGTAGCTGCTTCTACTGTAGAAAAAGCTATTGCAGAGCAATTGAAGTACACCGGTAACAAAGACGCCGCTGCAGCTGTAGGTAAAGCTGTTGCAGAACGCGCTCTGGAAAAAGGCATCAGCAATGTTTCCTTTGACCGTTCCGGGTTCCAATATCATGGTCGTGTCCAGGCACTGGCAGATGCTGCCCGTGAAGCTGGCCTTCAGTTCTAAGGTAGAGGTGTAAGATGGCTCACATCGAAAAACAGGCTGGCGAACTGCAGGAAAAGCTGATCGCGGTTAACCGCGTATCTAAAACCGTTAAAGGTGGTCGTATTTTCTCCTTCACAGCTCTGACTGTAGTTGGCGATGGTAACGGTCGCGTTGGTTTTGGTTACGGTAAAGCGCGTGAAGTTCCAGCAGCGATCCAGAAAGCGATGGAAAAAGCCCGTCGCAATATGATTAACGTCGCGCTGAACAACGGTACCCTGCAGCACCCAGTTAAAGGTGTTCACACGGGTTCTCGTGTATTCATGCAGCCAGCTTCAGAAGGTACCGGTATCATCGCCGGTGGTGCAATGCGCGCCGTTCTGGAAGTTGCTGGGGTTCATAACGTTCTGGCTAAAGCATACGGTTCCACCAACCCGATTAACGTGGTTCGTGCAACTATTGATGGCCTGGAAAATATGAATTCTCCAGAAATGGTCGCTGCCAAGCGTGGTAAATCCGTTGAAGAAATTCTGGGGTAATTGACCATGGCAAAGACTATTAAAATCACTCAAACCCGCAGTGCAATCGGTCGTCTGCCGAAACACAAGGCAACGCTGCTTGGCCTGGGTCTGCGTCGTATTGGTCATACCGTTGAGCGTGAGGATACTCCCGCTGTTCGTGGTATGGTCAACGCGGTTTACTTCATGGTTAAAGTTGAGGAGTAAGAGATGCGTTTAAATACTCTGTCTCCGGCCGAAGGCTCTAAAAAGGCGGGTAAACGCCTGGGTCGTGGTATCGGTTCTGGCCTCGGCAAAACCGGTGGTCGTGGTCACAAAGGTCAGAACTCTCGTTCTGGCGGTGGCGTACGTCGCGGTTTCGAGGGTGGCCAGATGCCACTGTACCGTCGTCTGCCGAAGTTCGGCTTCACTTCTCGCAAAGCAGCGATTACAGCGGAAATCCGTCTGTCTGACCTGGCGAAAGTTGAAGGCGGCGTTGTAGACCTGAACACGCTGAAAGCGGCAAACATTATCGGTATCCAGATCGAGTTCGCGAAAGTGATCCTGGCTGGTGAAGTTTCTACTCCGGTAACTGTTCGTGGCCTGCGTGTTACTAAAGGTGCTCGTGCTGCTATCGAAGCCGCTGGCGGTAAAATTGAGGAATAAGTAGCAGATGGCTAAGCAACCGGGATTAGATTTTCAAAGTGCCAAAGGTGGATTTGGCGAGCTGAAACGCAGACTGCTGTTTGTTATCGGCGCGCTGATTGTGTTCCGTGTTGGCTCTTTTATTCCGATCCCTGGTATCGATGCCGCTGTACTTGCCAAACTGCTTGAGCAACAGCGAGGCACCATCATTGAAATGTTTAACATGTTCTCTGGTGGTGCTCTCAGCCGTGCTTCTATCTTCGCTCTGGGTATCATGCCGTATATTTCGGCATCGATTATTATCCAGCTGCTGACGGTCGTTCATCCGGCCCTGGCAGAACTGAAGAAAGAAGGGGAGTCTGGACGTCGTAAGATAAGCCAGTACACCCGTTACGGCACTTTGGTGCTGGCAATATTCCAGTCGATCGGTATTGCTACCGGTCTACCGAATATGCCTGGTATGCAGGGCCTGGTATTAAACCCAGGCTTTGCATTCTATTTCACCGCTGTTGTAAGTCTGGTCACAGGAACAATGTTCCTGATGTGGCTCGGCGAACAGATTACTGAGCGTGGTATCGGTAACGGTATCTCAATCATTATCTTCGCTGGTATTGTTGCGGGTCTCCCGCCAGCCATTGCCCACACTATCGAGCAAGCGCGTCAAGGCGACCTGCACTTCCTCCTGTTGCTGTTGGTTGCAGTATTAGTATTTGCAGTGACGTTCTTTGTTGTCTTCGTTGAACGTGGTCAACGCCGCATTGTGGTGAACTACGCTAAGCGTCAACAAGGTCGTCGTGTCTATGCTGCACAGAGCACACATTTACCGCTGAAAGTGAACATGGCGGGGGTTATCCCGGCTATCTTCGCTTCCAGTATTATTCTGTTCCCGGCAACCATCGCGTCATGGTTCGGGGGCGGTACTGGTTGGAACTGGCTGACAACAATTTCGCTGTATTTGCAGCCTGGGCAACCACTTTATGTGTTACTCTATGCGTCTGCGATCATCTTCTTCTGTTTCTTCTACACGGCGTTGGTTTTCAACCCGCGTGAAACAGCAGATAACCTGAAGAAGTCCGGTGCATTTGTACCAGGAATTCGTCCGGGAGAGCAAACGGCGAAGTATATTGATAAAGTAATGACTCGCCTGACTTTGGTTGGTGCGCTTTATATTACTTTTATCTGCCTGATCCCGGAGTTCATGCGTGATGCAATGAAGGTACCGTTCTACTTCGGTGGGACCTCACTGCTTATCGTTGTTGTCGTGATTATGGACTTTATGGCTCAAGTGCAAACTCTGATGATGTCCAGTCAGTATGAGTCTGCATTGAAGAAGGCGAACCTGAAAGGCTACGGCCGCTAAATGGTCGCCTGAGAAGTTACGGAGAGTAAAAATGAAAGTTCGTGCTTCCGTCAAGAAATTATGCCGTAACTGCAAAATCGTTAAGCGTGATGGTGTCATCCGTGTGATTTGCAGTGCCGAGCCGAAGCATAAACAGCGCCAAGGCTGATTATTTCGCATATTTTTCTTGCAAAGTTGGGTTGAGCTGGCTAGATTAGCCAGCCAATCTTTTGTATGTCTGTACGTTTCCATTTGAGTATCCTGAAAACGGGCTTTTCAGCATGGTGCGTACATATTAAATAGTAGGAGTGCATAGTGGCCCGTATAGCAGGCATTAACATTCCTGATCAGAAACATGCTGTGATCGCATTAACTTCGATCTATGGCGTCGGCAAGACCCGTTCCAAAGCCATTCTGGCTGCAGCGGGTATCGCTGAAGATGTTAAGATCAGTGAGCTGTCTGAAGAACAAATCGACACGCTGCGTGACGAAGTTGCCAAATTTGTCGTTGAAGGTGATCTGCGCCGTGAAATCAGCATGAGCATCAAGCGCCTGATGGATCTTGGTTGCTATCGCGGTTTGCGTCATCGTCGTGGTCTGCCAGTGCGCGGTCAGCGTACTAAGACCAACGCACGTACCCGTAAGGGTCCGCGCAAACCGATCAAGAAATAATCGGGGTGATTGAATAATGGCAAAGGCACCAGTTCGTGCACGTAAACGTGTAAGAAAACAAGTCTCTGACGGCGTGGCTCATATCCATGCTTCTTTCAACAACACCATCGTTACTATTACTGATCGTCAGGGTAACGCTTTGGGTTGGGCAACAGCCGGTGGTTCCGGTTTCCGTGGTTCTCGCAAATCCACTCCGTTTGCAGCTCAGGTTGCAGCAGAGCGTTGCGCAGAAGCCGTAAAAGAATACGGCATCAAGAATCTGGAAGTTATGGTTAAAGGTCCGGGTCCGGGTCGTGAATCTACTGTTCGCGCTCTGAACGCCGCTGGTTTCCGCATCACGAATATTACTGATGTGACTCCGATCCCTCATAACGGTTGTCGTCCGCCGAAAAAACGTCGCGTATAACGCTCGTTTTTTAGGTTAGTTGGAGATAGAAAATGGCAAGATATTTGGGTCCTAAGCTCAAGCTGAGCCGTCGTGAGGGCACCGACTTATTCCTTAAGTCTGGCGTTCGCGCGATCGATACCAAGTGTAAAATTGAACAAGCTCCTGGCCAGCACGGTGCGCGTAAACCGCGTCTGTCTGACTATGGTGTGCAGTTGCGTGAAAAGCAAAAAGTTCGCCGTATGTACGGTGTGCTGGAGCGTCAGTTCCGTAACTACTATAAAGAAGCAGCACGTCTGAAAGGCAACACAGGTGAAAACCTGCTGGCTCTGCTGGAAGGTCGTCTGGACAACGTTGTTTACCGTATGGGCTTCGGCGCGACTCGTGCTGAATCACGCCAGTTGGTTAGCCATAAAGCAATCATGGTAAACGGTCGTGTTGTTAACATCGCTTCTTATCAGGTTAAAGCGAATGACGTTGTTAGCATTCGTGAGAAAGCGAAAAAGCAATCTCGCGTGAAAGCCGCTCTGGAGCTGGCTGAGCAGCGTGAAAAGCCAACCTGGCTGGAAGTTGATGCTGGCAAGATGGAAGGTACGTTCAAGCGTCAGCCAGAACGTTCTGATCTGTCTGCGGACATTAACGAACACCTGATCGTCGAGCTTTACTCCAAGTAAAGCTTAGTACCAAAGAGAGGACACAATGCAGGGTTCTGTGACAGAGTTTCTAAAACCGCGCCTGGTAGATATCGAGCAAGTGAGTTCGACGCACGCCAAGGTGACCCTTGAGCCTTTAGAGCGTGGCTTTGGCCATACTCTGGGTAACGCACTGCGCCGTATTCTGCTCTCATCGATGCCGGGTTGCGCGGTGACCGAGGTTGAGATTGATGGTGTACTTCATGAGTACAGCACCAAAGAAGGCGTTCAGGAAGATATCCTTGAAATCCTGCTCAACCTGAAAGGGCTGGCGGTGAGAGTTCAGGGTAAAGATGAAGTTATTCTTACTCTGAATAAATCTGGCATTGGCCCTGTGACTGCAGCCGACATCACCCACGACGGTGATGTTGAAATCGTCAAGCCGCAGCACGTGATCTGCCACCTGACCGATGAGAACGCAGCGATTAGCATGCGTATCAAAGTTCAGCGCGGTCGTGGTTATGTGCCGGCTTCTGCCCGAATTCATTCGGAAGAAGATGAGCGCCCAATCGGCCGTCTGCTGGTCGACGCATGCTACAGCCCTGTAGAGCGTATTGCCTACAATGTTGAAGCAGCGCGTGTAGAACAGCGTACCGACCTGGACAAGCTGGTCATCGAAATGGAAACCAACGGCACAATCGATCCTGAAGAGGCGATTCGTCGTGCGGCAACCATCCTGGCAGAACAACTGGAAGCTTTCGTTGACTTACGTGATGTTCGTCAGCCGGAAGTGAAAGAAGAGAAACCAGAATTCGATCCGATCCTGCTGCGCCCTGTTGACGATCTCGAATTGACTGTCCGCTCTGCTAACTGCCTCAAGGCAGAAGCTATCCACTATATCGGTGATCTGGTACAGCGTACCGAGGTTGAGTTGCTGAAAACGCCGAACCTGGGTAAAAAATCTCTTACCGAGATTAAAGACGTGCTGGCTTCACGTGGTCTGTCTCTGGGCATGCGCCTGGAAAACTGGCCACCAGCAAGCATTGCTGACGAGTAACCGGATCACAGGTTAAGGTTTTACTGAGAAGGATAAGGTCATGCGCCATCGTAAGAGTGGTCGTCAACTGAACCGCAACAGCAGCCATCGCCAGGCTATGTTCCGCAACATGGCAGGTTCACTGGTTCGTCATGAAATCATCAAGACGACCCTGCCTAAAGCGAAAGAGCTGCGTCGCGTAGTTGAGCCGCTGATTACTCTTGCCAAGACTGACAGCGTTGCAAATCGTCGTCTGGCATTCGCCCGTACTCGTGATAACGAGATCGTGGCAAAACTGTTTAACGAACTGGGTCCGCGTTTCGCGAGCCGTGCCGGTGGTTACACTCGTATTCTGAAGTGTGGCTTCCGTGCAGGCGACAACGCTCCGATGGCTTACATCGAGCTGGTTGATCGTTCAGAATCTAAAGCAGAAGCTGCTGCAGAGTAATCTGTAGTAACGTAAAAAAACCCGCCTCGGCGGGTTTTTTTATATCCGCTGAATCCCCACTTCTCTACAATATCTGTATCTTTTCTGTTCATCCTCTGGAGTTATTCATGTGGTTGCTCGACCAGTGGGCAGAACGCCATATCAGCGATGCTCAGCGAAAAGGCGAATTTGATAACCTTGCGGGACGCGGCGAGCCGTTAGTGCTTGATGATGATTCGCATGTTGCCCCTGAATTACGGGCCGGATATCGCTTACTCAAAAATGCCGGTTGTTTACCACCGGAACTGGAGCAGCGTAAAGAGGCCATGCAACTGGCTGACCTGCTGAAAGGGATTCGCAAGGATGATCCCCGCCACCGTGAAATTAGCCGTCGACTGGCTCTCATCGAACTCAAAATGCGTCAGGCCGGAATGAGCACAGACTTTTTGCACGGTGAGTACAGTGACAGGCTAATGCAGAAAATAAATGAGGAATAACCATGTACCGTATCGGTGAACTTGCCAGGCTTGCTAACGTAACGCCGGACACTATCCGCTATTACGAAAAGCAGCAGATGATTGATCACGAGGTTCGTACTGAAGGTGGATTTCGACTCTATACCGATCATGACCTGCAGCGCTTACGGTTTATCCGCTACGCTCGCCAGCTCGGTTTCACGCTGGACTCGATCCGCGAGTTACTTTCGATCCGCATCGATCCTGAACACCATACTTGCCTGGAGTCGAAGAGCATCGTACAGGCAAGGCTTGATGAAGTTGAAGCGCGTATACAGGAACTGCAGACCATGCAGCGTTCTCTGCAACGGTTGAATGACGCCTGCTGCGGTACAGCTCATAGCAGTATTTATTGTTCAATTCTTGAAGCCCTTGAACAGGGGGCCAGTGGAACCCAGGGCTGTTGATTTTTACTTCATCCGGGACTAGACTCCCGTCGACATACACCATGCTCAGGAGAAATTATGAGCCGCTATCAGCATACGAAAGGGCAAATTCAGGACAATGCCATTGAGGCACTGCTCCACGACCCGCTTTTCAGGCAGCGTATTGAGAAGAATAAAAAAGGAAAAGGGAGTTATTTACGAAAAGGGAAACATGCAAAACGGGGTAACTGGGAGGCCAGTGGCAAGCAAGCGAATCGCTTTTTTACCACTGGCCTTCCTTTTTTCAACGCCTGATTAAGAGCGGTTATTTTGCTCTTTCAACAGATCGCGAATTTCAGTCAATAACACTTCTTCTTTTGTCGGGGCAGGCGGCGCAGCCGGCTCTTCAGCCTTTTTACGGTTAAGCTTATTGATAAGCTTGATAGCCATAAAAATGGCGAACGCCACGATCACGAAATCAAATATGTTCTGAATGAAAACGCCATAATGCATAACAACGGCAGGGACATCCCCCTGTGCATCCCGAAGCGTCACGGCAAACTGTTTAAAATCAATGCCCCCGATTAACAGCCCGAGGGGAGGCATAATAATGTCGGCTACCAGTGATGAAACGATCTTACCGAACGCTGCACCGATAATGACACCCACTGCCAGATCCACCACATTCCCGCGCATCGCAAATTCGCGAAATTCTTTAACTAAACTCATTTTCTTCTCCTTGAGCCAACTGACGATTATAAGTTTAACAAATGATTAGTTAATTTCCATTGGGGATAATTAATCGTTATGAAAAATAAAAGGCATGGGAATAAGAGGGTTAATAATCAGGTGCTCTTTTATAAGCACCTGATTGATTACAGGAAGAATGGACTTGGCTGGAATAAACGTTCGACGTCGGTAATAAACTTTTTATCGGTAAGGAACATAATGACGTGGTCGCCTTGCTCGATACGTAAATTATCATTCGCAATCATCACGTCGTTTCCACGCACCACGGCACCAATAATTGTTCCCGGTGGCAGTTTAATTTCATCGATAGCGCGGCCCACAACGCGTGATGTGGTTTCATCACCATGAGCAACGGCCTCAATGGCTTCAGCCACACCGCGGCGAAGGGAGGATACGCCAACAATATCCGCCTTACGAACATGGCTCAGCAGTGCAGAAATGGTTGCTTGCTGTGGTGATATCGCGATATCAATAACGCTTCCCTGCACGAGGTCAACGTAGGCGCGGCGTTGAATAAGCACCATGACCTTTTTTGCCCCCATACGCTTGGCGAGCATGGCGGACATAATGTTCGCCTCGTCGTCGTTAGTGACGGCAATAAACAGATCAACTTGATCAATATGCTCTTCTGCCAGCAGCTCTTGATCTGAGGCATCGCCATAAAACACGATGGTGTTTTGCAGCTTTTCAGCCAGCTCAGCCGCGCGCTGTTGATCGCGCTCGATCAGCTTCACGCTGTAGTCTTTTTCCAGCCGGTGCGCCAGTCCCGCGCCGATATTACCACCGCCAACGAGCATAATGCGTTTATACGGTTTTTCGAGACGCTGCAGTTCGCTCATTACCGCGCGAATATGCTGAGATGCCGCGATGAAGAAGACTTCATCACCTGCCTCGACTATGGTTGAACCCTGTGGGCGAATTGGCCTGTCATGGCGGAAAATGGCTGCAACGCGGGTATCAATATGCGGCATATGCTCACGCATGGTGGAGAGCGCATTACCGATCAATGGGCCGCCGTAATAGGCCTTAACGACCGCCAGGCTCACTTTACCTTCGGCGAAGTTCACCACCTGCAGCGCACCAGGATATTCGATCAGGCGGTAGATATTGTCGATAACCAGCTGTTCTGGGGCGATGAGATGGTCGATAGGGACCGCTTCGGAATTAAACAGCTTCTCTGCATCCCGGACATAGTCCGGGGAGCGGATGCGCGCGATCCGGTTCGGCGTGTTGAACAGCGAATAGGCCACCTGACATGCCACCATGTTGGTTTCGTCAGAACTGGTCACCGCAACCAGCATGTCAGCATCGTCGGCGCCCGCTTCACGCAGGACACGCGGGTGCGAGCCATGACCTTGCACGACGCGAAGGTCAAATTTGTCCTGTAAAACACGTAGCCGATCGCCATTGGTATCGACAATCGTGATGTCATTATTTTCGCCAACAAGGTTTTCAGCCAACGTCCCACCAACCTGTCCGGCACCCAGAATGATTATCTTCATATCTCGTGACCTGTTCTCAACATCACTCTTTGATTAGCTTAGCGTAAAAGAAGCCATCACCTTCTTCAGCGGCCGGCAGATTCTGCAGGCCTGGGCGTTCAGGCGTGCCCGTGTCGTGTAGCACTGCATCCGGGGTACGTTTAAGGAAGGCTGCAATCTGCTGGCTGTTTTCTTCCGGAAGGACCGAACAGGTCGCATAGACCAGTGTGCCTCCTGGCTTCAGGTGTGGCCAAATGGCATCAAGAATGTCGGATTGCAGTTGAGTCAGTTCCTTGATATCGCGATCGCGACGTAACCACTTAATATCCGGGTGGCGACGAATAACGCCGGTTGCCGAGCATGGCGCATCCAGCAAGATGCGATCGAATTGCGTTTCACCACACCATTCTGCGGGTTTGCGGCCATCGCCTTGCTTAACCTGCGCTTTCATTCCCAGGCGCTTAAGGTTGTCATAGACGCGTGAAAGACGCTGCTCATCGATATCCACGGCCATGACGTTTGCCTGAGGGGCCACTTCCAGAATATGCGTCGTCTTACCGCCTGGCGCGGCGCAGAGATCGAGGATGTGCTCGCCGTTTTTAGGTTCCAGCCAGGCCATGCAGCCCTGCGCGGAAGCATCTTGCACGGTCACCCATCCTTCATCAAAACCGGGTAAAGCATGTACCGGAGCAGGGGAAGCTAAACGCACAGCGTCAGGATATGCTTCATGTGTGAAGCCGCTCATTCCAGCCTCTTCCAGTAAAGCCAGCCAGGCGTCGCGCGTATGGTGATTACGGTTGACGCGTAACCACATCGGCGGACGCTGATTATTCGCGTCGGCAATTGCCTGCCACTGCTCTGGCCAGGCTTTTTTAAGGCGATTCAGGAGCCACTCAGGATGCAGATAACGTGCTTCACTTTGTCCGAACTCAGCCAGAAGCTCTTCCTGCTGTCGCTGGAACTGGCGCAGAACGCCATTAATCAACCCTTTCAGCATAGGACGTTTAATCACAACGGCACCTTCCACTGTCTCAGCCAGTGCGGCATGAGGCGGGATACGCGTGTGAAGAAGCTGATAGAAGCCAACCATAATCAAATAATGCACGGTGCGCTGCTTGCCGGTCATTGGACGTGACATCAGCTTATTAACCAGCCACTCGAGCTGAGAAAGCGTGCGCAGGACGCCAAAACAGAGCTCCTGAAGCAGAGCTTTGTCTTTGTCGGACACTTTTTGCTGCAAAGCTGGCAGGATATTGCTCAATGACTGGCCCTGCTCGACAACCTGCTCAACGGCCTGAGCCGCCATACTGCGTAAATTTTGTTTTTTCATAACCGTAAAAATAAAAATGCCCGGAAACACCGGGCGCTAAAATTAAATGAGGTCAGGCAAGGCGATTGCCCGGGATAAACCATTCGCGACGAGAATTTAACAAATCCTGTGCGCTCATCGCCTTCTTACCCGCAGGTTGTAGCGATTCCAGATTCAGGATCCCTTGTGCGGTAGCTACCTGAATACCGTTCTTGCTGGCGTCGATAATCGTACCGGGCTCAGCCGTTGTGTGACCGTCAATAAGGGAGGCTTTCCAGACTTTCACTGGCTGCTCGTCGATAACCATCCAGCTCATCGGCCATGGATTAAAGGCGCGAATGCAGCGTTCAAGTTGAGCCGCTGACAGAGACCAGTCAATCCGGGCTTCTTCTTTACTCAGTTTTTCAGCGTAAGTGACCAGCGCTTCATCCTGAACTTCAGGTTTCGCCGTATTATTCGCAATCTGCTGGAGGGTTTCAATCAGCCCTTGCGGGCCAAGCTCTGCCAGCTTGTCATACAAGGTGGCACTGGTATCATCGGCCGTAATGGGGCAGGCCAGTTTATAAAGCATGCCACCGGTGTCTAAACCTACATCCATCTTCATGATTGTGACGCCCGTTTCAGCATCACCCGCCCATAAAGAGCGCTGAATAGGTGCTGCCCCGCGCCAGCGTGGAAGCAGAGAACCATGCACGTTAATGCAACCCAGGCGAGGCATATCAAGCACAGCTTTTGGCAGAATTAAACCGTAAGCCACCACCACCATTACATCGGCATTCAGGTCAGCGACAAGCTGCTGGTTTTCCTGAGGGCGCAAGGATGCTGGCTGGAAAACAGGTAACCCATGCTCTTCTGCCAGCACCTTAACAGGACCTGGCATCAGTTTTTTACCACGGCCAGCCGGGCGATCCGGTTGGGTAAACACGCCAACAACCTGGTGGCCAGAAGATAACAGCGCGTCAAGATGACGCGCTGCAAAATCAGGGGTTCCCGCGAAGATAATACGTAGTGATTTAGACACGATGATCCTTGTATCCGGGGGGACGTTATGCGCGAGAACGCAAACGATCCAGTTTCTCTACTTTCTGACGAATTCGTTGCTGCTTCAGCGGCGAGAGATAATCGATAAACAGTTTACCGACCAGATGATCCATCTCATGCTGAATACAGATCGCCAGCAGGTCGTCAGCTTCCAGTTCGAACGGATTGCCGTCACGATCCAGGGCGCGAATTTTCACTTTTTCGGCGCGCGGCACTAAAGCACGCTGTTCCGGAATAGACAGACAACCTTCCTCAATACCTGTTTCGCCACTCTTCTCGAGCAGCTCAGGATTGATTAACACCAGGCGGCCATCGCGATTTTCAGATACGTCGATCACGATAATACGCTTGTGAATGTCGACCTGAGTGGCCGCAAGACCAATACCTTCTTCGGCGTACATGGTATCGAACATATCATCAACGATACGCTGAATTTCTGCATTCACTTCTTTTACCGGTTCAGCGACGATGCGAAGGCGCTCGTCCGGAATATGTAACACTTGCAAAACTGCCATAAATTTCCAGAGTCGTGTTCAGGAGTTGATAAGAATATTATCTCCTATTCTAGACAAAACCCCCATCGATTGACAGCATCAGTGACCAATCGCAATGATTGCGGAGGCCGCTTATGGCAGGGGAAAGGATGACGTCGACTGAGTTATGGCTACGGTTAATACACACCGGTTCTCTTTATGGCGATGTGATGCTGGAAGCGGCAGCACGATTGCACAACCAGACAACCATTGACGGTCCCGTTGTCAGAGACGCCGGTCTGTCTGTCAAACAGGCTGCACGGTTCTTTGCGCTCAGAGAAAGTGAGCTGGAAAGTAGCCTGCTCTGGCTCGAACAGCCGGGTAACCATCTGATCACGGCGGAGCAGCCTCTTTATCCTCCTTTACTCCGGACGATCCCGGATTATCCAGGCGCAGTCTTTGTTAAAGGCAACCCTGATGTACTGAATGCAGTTCAGCTGGCGGTTGTTGGCAGCCGTGCACCGTCATGGTACGGCGAGCGATGGGGAAAAATTCTCTGTGAACAGCTTTCTCAAAGTGGTTTAACGATCACCAGCGGGCTGGCCTGCGGAATTGACGGTGTCGCCCACAACGCTGCGCTATCGGCAAAAGGGCGTAGCGTTGCGGTGCTGGGTAACGGTCTCTTTAGTATTTATCCTCGTCGGCATCAGGCGCTGGCTGCACGGCTTATCGATTCTGGTGGCGCGATAGTGTCTGAGTTTCCGCTATCAGCGCAGCCCCGGCCGGGACACTTTCCCCGGCGTAATCGAATTATCAGCGGGCTAAGTCAGGGGGTGTTCGTGGTTGAAGCAGCGGTACGCAGCGGTTCGCTTGTGACCGCACGGTGCGCGCTTGAGCAGGGGCGAGACGTGTTTGCCTTACCCGGCCCAATTGGTAACCCGGGATGCGAAGGGCCGCACTGGCTGATAAAGCAGGGTGCAACACCGGTAACGGAAGTCAGGGACATTCTTGAAAATTTGCAATATGGATTGCAATGGCTGCAGGAAGATCCCGAAAAGCGACATTATTCATCAGATCAGGGAAAGGTGGCATTGCCATTTCCCAAGCTCCTGGCTAACGTAGGAGATGAGGTAACACCTGTTGACGTTGTCGCTGAACGTGCCGGCCAACCTGTGCCAGTTACGGTAGCACAGCTACTCGAACTGGAGTTAGCAGGATGGATCGCAGCTGTACCCGGCGGCTATGTCCGATTAAGGAGGGCAAGCCATGTTCGACGTACTGATGTATTTGTTTGAGACTTACATCCATAACGAAGCAGAAATGCGAGTGGATCAGGACAAATTGACACAGGATCTTACCGATGCGGGGTTTGAGCGGGAAGATATCTATAATGCGTTGATGTGGCTGGAAAAACTGGCTGATTATCAGGAAGGCCTCGCCGAACCGATGCAGTTAGCTTCTGACCCATTGTCTGTGCGCATCTACACAGCTGAAGAGTGTGAAAGACTGGACGCGAGCTGCCGGGGATTCATTTTATTCCTTGAGCAGATTCAGGTGCTAAACCTCGAAACGAGAGAGATGGTGATAGAGCGCGTTATGGCGCTGGATACGGCAGACTTCGAACTGGAAGATCTCAAGTGGGTCATCCTGATGGTTCTGTTTAATATTCCAGGCTGTGAAAATGCCTATCAGCAAATGGAAGAATTACTCTTTGAAGTGAATGAAGGTATGCTGCATTAATTCAATGTGCAGCACCAAGAGTTGTTATGGCCAAATCAGCACTATTCACGGTGCATAAAAATGAGCCCTGCCCGCAGTGCGGGGCTGAACTTGTTATTCGGTCCGGGAAACACGGCCCGTTTCTCGGTTGTTCCCACTATCCGGAATGTGACTATGTCCGTCCCCTGAAAAGCCAGGCGGATGGACATATCGTCAAAATTCTGGAGGGACAGCTTTGCCCTCTTTGCGGCGGCGAGTTAGCGCTACGTCAGGGTCGTTTCGGCATGTTTATTGGCTGTAGCCTCTATCCTGAATGTGAACATACAGAACAAATTGATAAACCTGATGAAACGGCTATTGCCTGTCCTCAATGCCAGCGTGGACAGCTCGTGCAGCGCCGTTCTCGTTTTGGTAAGACCTTTCATTCCTGCGATCGCTATCCTGAATGTCAGTTTGTTATCAATTTCAAACCGGTAGCGGGTGTCTGCTCTCATTGCAATTATCCGCTACTGATAGAGAAAAAAACGGCGCAAGGTTTGAAACGCTTCTGCGCCAGTAAACAATGTGGAAAGCCGGTTCCGGCGGATCAAAACAGTGAAGAATAACCTGCCATCAGGCTCCATTGCTCATGCGGTGGATGTCCTGAAAAATGAAGAAGTCATCGCCTATCCAACTGAAGCTGTTTTTGGGGTCGGTTGCGATCCTGACAGCGAAACGGCCGTTGGCCGACTGCTCACACTTAAACAGAGGCCAGTCGAAAAAGGGCTTATTTTAATCGCTGCTAACTATGAGCAGCTTAAGCCTTATATCGATGATTCCATGCTAACGCCGGAGCAGCGGGAGACTATTTTCTCAGCATGGCCCGGCCCCGTGACCTTTGTTTTCCCGGCGAAGCCGACAACGCCGCGCTGGTTGACCGGGCGCTTTGATTCCCTCGCCGTGCGCGTGACGGACCATCCGCTGGTGGTCGAACTTTGCCTGGCCTTTGGAAAACCACTGGTCTCAACCAGCGCGAATCTGACCGGGCAGCCACCTTGCCGTACAACCGATGAAGTACGGGCGCAGTTTGGGAATGATTTCCCGGTTGCCGTCGGTGAGACGGGAGGGCGCCTCAATCCGTCTGAAATCCGCGACGCCTTGACCGGCGAACGTTTTCGCCAGGGGTAATCCAATGGAAACCTATGCTGTTTTTGGTAATCCGATAGCGCACAGCAAGTCACCGTTAATCCATCAACTGTTTGCCGAGCAACTGCAAATAAATCATCCCTATGGCCGCGTGCTGGCGCCCGTTGATGCATTTATTCCTGCGCTGGAGGGTTTCTTCAACGCGGGTGGCAAAGGTGCGAATGTAACGGTACCGTTTAAAGAGGAAGCCTTCGAACGTGCGGATGAACTCACCGAGCGTGCTTCCCTTGCGGGTGCAGTGAATACCCTAAAACGGCTTGAGGATGGACGCCTGCTGGGAGACAACACTGACGGAATTGGGTTACTGAGCGATCTGGAAAGGCTCTCGTTTATTAAGCCTGGTTTCAGGGTTCTGCTGATTGGTGCGGGTGGAGCGTCGCGGGGAGTATTGCTGCCTCTGCTATCACTGGATTGCGCGGTGACCATTACAAACAGGACCTTCTCGCGGGCAGAAGCGCTGGCTGCGTTGTTCGCACATACCGGCAGCGTGAGCGCGGTCGCCCTGGATGAACTTGCCGATCGTGAGTTTGATCTGATCATCAACGCCACCTCCAGTGGTATCGGTGGTGACGTGCCGGCGATCCCTGCTTCGCTGGTAAGTGCCCATATTTACTTCTACGACATGTTCTATCAGAAAGGGAAGACACCTTTTTTGAACTGGTGTGAACAGCACGGCGGAAAACACGTAGCCGATGGGCTGGGAATGCTGGTGGGACAGGCGGCACACGCGGTGCTGCTCTGGCACGGTGTATTGCCTTTGGTCGAACCGGTCATTGAAAAGCTGAAAAGGGAGCTCACGGCGTGAATCAGGCAATTCATTTTCCGGACAGGGAAAGCTGGGACGAGAGTAAACAGGCGGTCTGTTTCCCGGTGCTGGTGCATGGAATGCAACTTACCTGTGCCATTCGTGGGGAAACGCTGTTGCGCCGCTTTGGTGGTTCAGACCCGTTAGAGGTGTTTTGTGAAAATCGCTGGGATCTTGAAGAGGAAGCCAGCGATTTAATCCGCGATCAGCAGGAAGACGATCAGGGCTGGGTCTGGGTATCCTGACTCAGATAGTCATTCTTCCATTTAACGTAGTTATTCGCCGAGTATTTTAATCCTTCGATCTCTGCCTCCTTCAGGGGGCGGATCTGTTTTACCGGGCTTCCCAAATAGAGATAGCCGCTCTCCAGTCTTTTGTTCTGGGGAACAAGGCTGCCTGCGCCAATCATCACGTCATCTTCTACAATGACGCCATCCAGCAAAATCGACCCCATGCCAACAAGAACCCGATTACCAATAGTGCAGCCGTGAAGCATCACTTTATGGCCGACGGTGACATCTTCTCCAATGATGAGTGGATAGCCCTGGGGGTTATAGGAGGATTTGTGGGTTACGTGCAGAACGCTACCGTCCTGAATATTGGTGCGTGCACCAATGGCCACATGGTTTACATCCCCCCGGATGGCGACGAGCGGCCAGATACTGACGTCATCGGCCATTCGAACATCGCCGATGACCACGCTGCTGGCATCGATCATCACGCGATCGCCTTTTTGGGGGAGAAGATCTTTATAAGGACGTAATACTGCGGACATATCTACCTCGAACGATGAGCACTATATAGAAGACTTGATCATATTAAGGGATCGAGGCAAGGCAAAAAGCGTCAATATTTAAGCATATTGGGTGGGATTTCAGCGAAAAGCGCGGAAAATCGACAGTTGGAAAAAAAGATCCAAAAAGTACTTGTGCTAAAAATTGGGATCCCTATAATGCGCCTCCATCGACACGGCGGATGTGAATCACTTCACAGATAACCCGGTCGGTTGAAGAGAAAAAATCCTGAACTTCAGGGTTGACTCTGAAAGAGGAAAGCGTAATATACGCCACCTCGCGACGGTGAGCTGTAAGCCGCGTCGCAACTGCTCTTTAACAATTTATCAGACAATCTGTGTGGGCACTCAAAGTGACATGGATTCTTAACGTCCTCGGACGAAAAATGAATACCAAGTCTCTGAGTGAACATACGTAATTCATTACGAAGTTTAATTCACGAGCATCAAACTTAAATTGAAGAGTTTGATCATGGCTCAGATTGAACGCTGGCGGCAGGCCTAACACATGCAAGTCGAACGGTAGCACAGAGAGCTTGCTCTCGGGTGACGAGTGGCGGACGGGTGAGTAATGTCTGGGAAACTGCCTGATGGAGGGGGATAACTACTGGAAACGGTAGCTAATACCGCATAACGTCGCAAGACCAAAGAGGGGGACCTTCGGGCCTCTTGCCATCAGATGTGCCCAGATGGGATTAGCTAGTAGGTGGGGTAACGGCTCACCTAGGCGACGATCCCTAGCTGGTCTGAGAGGATGACCAGCCACACTGGAACTGAGACACGGTCCAGACTCCTACGGGAGGCAGCAGTGGGGAATATTGCACAATGGGCGCAAGCCTGATGCAGCCATGCCGCGTGTATGAAGAAGGCCTTCGGGTTGTAAAGTACTTTCAGCGGGGAGGAAGGTGTTGTGGTTAATAACCACAGCAATTGACGTTACCCGCAGAAGAAGCACCGGCTAACTCCGTGCCAGCAGCCGCGGTAATACGGAGGGTGCAAGCGTTAATCGGAATTACTGGGCGTAAAGCGCACGCAGGCGGTCTGTCAAGTCGGATGTGAAATCCCCGGGCTCAACCTGGGAACTGCATTCGAAACTGGCAGGCTAGAGTCTTGTAGAGGGGGGTAGAATTCCAGGTGTAGCGGTGAAATGCGTAGAGATCTGGAGGAATACCGGTGGCGAAGGCGGCCCCCTGGACAAAGACTGACGCTCAGGTGCGAAAGCGTGGGGAGCAAACAGGATTAGATACCCTGGTAGTCCACGCCGTAAACGATGTCGACTTGGAGGTTGTGCCCTTGAGGCGTGGCTTCCGGAGCTAACGCGTTAAGTCGACCGCCTGGGGAGTACGGCCGCAAGGTTAAAACTCAAATGAATTGACGGGGGCCCGCACAAGCGGTGGAGCATGTGGTTTAATTCGATGCAACGCGAAGAACCTTACCTACTCTTGACATCCAGAGAACTTAGCAGAGATGCTTTGGTGCCTTCGGGAACTCTGAGACAGGTGCTGCATGGCTGTCGTCAGCTCGTGTTGTGAAATGTTGGGTTAAGTCCCGCAACGAGCGCAACCCTTATCCTTTGTTGCCAGCGGTCCGGCCGGGAACTCAAAGGAGACTGCCAGTGATAAACTGGAGGAAGGTGGGGATGACGTCAAGTCATCATGGCCCTTACGAGTAGGGCTACACACGTGCTACAATGGCGCATACAAAGAGAAGCGAACTCGCGAGAGCAAGCGGACCTCATAAAGTGCGTCGTAGTCCGGATTGGAGTCTGCAACTCGACTCCATGAAGTCGGAATCGCTAGTAATCGTAGATCAGAATGCTACGGTGAATACGTTCCCGGGCCTTGTACACACCGCCCGTCACACCATGGGAGTGGGTTGCAAAAGAAGTAGGTAGCTTAACCTTCGGGAGGGCGCTTACCACTTTGTGATTCATGACTGGGGTGAAGTCGTAACAAGGTAACCGTAGGGGAACCTGCGGTTGGATCACCTCCTTACCTTAAAGAACCTGCCTTTGTAGTG
>NZ_WCIM01000013.1:0-29977 GCF_009025585.1 Enterobacter sp. 198
CTGCTCGTGCATTCGACCAGATCGATAACGCACCAGAAGAAAAAGCGCGTGGTATCACCATCAACACTTCTCACGTTGAATATGACACCCCGACTCGCCACTACGCACACGTAGACTGCCCAGGCCACGCCGACTATGTTAAAAACATGATCACCGGTGCTGCGCAGATGGACGGCGCGATCCTGGTTGTTGCTGCGACTGACGGCCCAATGCCTCAGACTCGTGAGCACATCCTGCTGGGTCGTCAGGTAGGCGTTCCTTACATCATCGTGTTCCTGAACAAATGTGACATGGTTGATGACGAAGAGCTGCTGGAACTGGTAGAGATGGAAGTTCGTGAACTGCTGTCTCAGTACGATTTCCCAGGCGACGACACCCCAATCGTTCGTGGTTCCGCGCTGAAAGCGCTGGAAGGCGAAGCAGAGTGGGAAGAGAAAATCATCGAACTGGCTGGCTTCCTGGATTCTTACATCCCAGAACCAGAGCGTGCGATTGACAAGCCGTTCCTGCTGCCAATCGAAGACGTATTCTCCATCTCCGGTCGTGGTACCGTTGTTACCGGTCGTGTTGAGCGCGGTATCATCAAAGTTGGCGAAGAAGTTGAAATCGTTGGTATCAAAGAGACTGCTAAGTCTACCTGTACTGGCGTTGAAATGTTCCGCAAACTGCTGGACGAAGGCCGTGCTGGTGAGAACGTAGGTGTTCTGCTGCGTGGTATCAAACGTGAAGAAATCGAACGTGGTCAGGTACTGGCTAAGCCAGGCTCAATCAAGCCACACACCAAGTTCGAATCTGAAGTGTACATCCTGTCCAAAGACGAAGGCGGCCGTCATACTCCGTTCTTCAAAGGCTACCGTCCACAGTTCTACTTCCGTACAACTGACGTGACCGGTACCATCGAACTGCCAGAAGGCGTTGAGATGGTAATGCCAGGCGACAACATCAAGATGGTTGTGACGCTGATCCACCCAATCGCGATGGACGACGGTCTGCGTTTCGCAATCCGTGAAGGTGGCCGTACCGTTGGCGCGGGCGTGGTTGCTAAAGTTCTCGGCTAATTGCTGATAACATTTGACGCAATGCGCAATAAAAGGGCATCATTTGATGCCCTTTTTGCACGCTTTCAGATCAGAACCTGGCTCATCAGTGATTAAATTTGTCATAATCATTGCTGAGACAGGCTCTGCAGAGAGCGTATAATCCGAAAAGCGAATTAGCATTTCGATTTGGTTTGCCTCGCAATCGCGGGGTGAAAATGTTTGTAGAATACTTCTGACAGGTTGGTTTATGAGTGCGAATACCGAAGCTCAAGGGAGCGGGCGCGGCCTGGAAGCGATGAAATGGGTAGTCGTAGCCGTGCTGCTGATTGTAGCGATTGTCGGCAACTACCTTTATCGTGACATGATGCTGCCGCTACGCGCGCTTGCAGTGGTAATTCTGATTGCTGCAGCGGGTGGTGTCGCGCTGTTGACGACAAAAGGCAAAGCGACTGTCGCTTTTGCTCGCGAAGCGCGTACCGAAGTCCGCAAGGTAATTTGGCCGACTCGCCAGGAAACATTGCACACCACGCTGATCGTAGCGGCGGTTACCGCTGTAATGTCACTGATCCTGTGGGGACTGGATGGTATTCTGGTTCGCCTGGTATCCTTTATCACTGGCCTGAGGTTCTGAGATGTCTGAAGCCCCTAAAAAGCGCTGGTACGTCGTTCAGGCGTTTTCCGGTTTTGAAGGCCGCGTAGCAACGTCGCTGCGTGAGCATATCAAATTACACAACATGGAAGAGTTATTTGGCGAAGTTATGGTTCCGACCGAAGAAGTGGTCGAGATCCGTGGCGGCCAACGTCGCAAAAGCGAGCGTAAATTCTTCCCGGGTTACGTGCTGGTTCAGATGGTTATGAACGACGCGAGCTGGCACCTGGTGCGCAGCGTACCGCGCGTGATGGGCTTTATCGGCGGCACGTCTGACCGTCCGGCGCCAATCAGCGACAAAGAAGTTGATGCGATTATGAACCGCCTGCAGCAGGTGGGTGATAAGCCGCGTCCGAAAACGCTGTTTGAACCGGGTGAAATGGTTCGTGTTAATGACGGTCCGTTTGCTGACTTTAATGGCGTGGTTGAAGAAGTGGACTACGAAAAGTCCCGCCTGAAAGTGTCCGTTTCTATCTTCGGTCGTGCGACCCCGGTAGAACTGGACTTTGCCCAGGTCGAAAAAGCCTAAGCAGCGATCAAAAAAGCGACGATTTAATCGTTGCACAAGGCGCGAGATTGGAATACAATTTCGCGCCTTTTGTTTTTATGGGCTGCGGCCTGTAAAACGATTTTATTCACGGGGAGCCTTCTTGAGGCGTTATCACCCAATCAGAGGATTTTAGAATGGCTAAGAAAGTACAAGCCTACGTCAAGCTGCAGGTTGCAGCAGGTATGGCGAACCCAAGTCCACCAGTTGGTCCAGCTCTGGGTCAGCAGGGTGTGAACATCATGGAATTCTGTAAAGCGTTCAACGCCAAAACCGAATCCATGGAAAAAGGTCTGCCAATCCCAGTTGTTATCACTGTATACGCTGACCGTTCTTTCACTTTCGTTACCAAAACCCCTCCAGCAGCAGTTCTGCTGAAGAAAGCGGCGGGTATCAAGTCTGGTTCCGGTAAACCGAACAAAGACAAAGTGGGTAAAATTTCCCGCGCTCAGCTGCAGGAAATCGCGCAGACCAAAGCTGCCGACATGACTGGTGCCGACATTGAAGCGATGACTCGCTCAATCGAAGGTACTGCACGTTCCATGGGCCTGGTAGTGGAGGACTAAGAAATGGCTAAACTGACCAAGCGCATGTCCGTGATCCGTGACAAAGTTGATGCGACCAAACAGTACGACATCAACGAAGCTATCGCTCTGCTGAAAGAACTGGCTACCGCTAAGTTCGTTGAAAGCGTTGACGTTGCTGTTAACCTGGGCATCGATGCTCGTAAATCTGATCAGAACGTTCGTGGTGCAACTGTACTGCCACACGGTACTGGCCGTTCCGTACGCGTAGCTGTATTTGCTCAGGGTGCAAACGCTGAAGCGGCTAAAGCTGCCGGCGCTGAACTGGTAGGTATGGAAGATCTGGCTGACCAGATCAAGAAAGGCGAAATGAACTTTGACGTTGTTATTGCTTCTCCAGATGCAATGCGCGTTGTTGGCCAGCTGGGCCAGGTTCTGGGTCCACGCGGCCTGATGCCAAACCCGAAAGTGGGTACTGTAACCCCTAACGTTGCTGAAGCTGTTAAGAACGCTAAAGCAGGTCAGGTTCGTTATCGTAACGACAAAAACGGCATCATCCACACCACCATCGGTAAAGTGGACTTTGACGCTGACAAACTGAAAGAAAACCTGGAAGCTCTGCTGGTTGCGCTGAAAAAAGCAAAACCAACTCAGGCGAAAGGCGTGTACATCAAGAAAGTTAGCATCTCCACCACCATGGGTGCAGGTGTTGCAGTTGACCAGGCTGGCCTGAGCGCTGCTGCAAACTAATGCCTTTACGTGGGCGGTGATTTTGTCTACAATCTTACCCCCACGTTTGCTAACAAAAGTTAGCGGCTAAAAGATTTGTTCGTTGGAGCCTGGCCTAATCCAGGCCTCCGTCGAAGACCGCAGGTGTTTCGCTAGAAACTTAATGCCCTGCGTAGACGGTGACAGAACGCTAAGATTATTTTTGGATACTCTGGCTTGTTTCTGCTCACCGTATTAAGACGCTCTTTCCGTTGGGGAGAGTGAAGTGAGTTCCGGAACATGAGTTCCGGCAAACATCCAGGAGCAAAGCTAATGGCTTTAAATCTTCAAGACAAACAAGCGATTGTTGCTGAAGTCAGCGAAGTAGCCAAAGGCGCGCTGTCTGCAGTAGTTGCGGATTCCCGTGGCGTTACTGTAGACAAAATGACTGAACTGCGTAAAGCAGGTCGTGAAGCTGGCGTATACATGCGTGTTGTTCGTAACACCCTGCTGCGTCGCGTAGTTGAAGGTACTCCTTTCGAGTGCCTGAAAGACACGTTTGTTGGTCCGACCCTTATTGCATACTCTATGGAACACCCGGGCGCTGCTGCTCGTCTGTTCAAAGAGTTCGCGAAAGCGAATGCAAAATTTGAGGTCAAAGCTGCAGCCTTTGAAGGTGAGTTGATCCCGGCATCGCAAATCGATCGCCTGGCAACCCTGCCGACCTACGAAGAAGCAATTGCACGCCTGATGGCAACCATGAAAGAAGCTTCGGCTGGCAAACTGGTTCGCACTCTGGCTGCTGTTCGCGATGCAAAAGAAGCTGCTTAATCGCAGTTATCTTTATAAAGCATTTGCTTACGTATAAACTTATTCTGATTTTCAGGAACAATTTAAATGTCTATCACTAAAGATCAAATCATTGAAGCAGTTGCAGCTATGTCCGTAATGGACGTTGTAGAACTGATCTCTGCAATGGAAGAAAAATTCGGTGTTTCCGCTGCTGCTGCTGTAGCTGTAGCTGCTGGCCCGGTTGAAGCTGCTGAAGAAAAAACTGAATTCGACGTAATTCTGAAAGCTGCTGGCGCTAACAAAGTTGCTGTTATCAAAGCAGTACGTGGCGCAACTGGCCTGGGTCTGAAAGAAGCTAAAGACCTGGTAGAAGCTGCTCCAGCTGCGCTGAAAGAAGGCGTGAGCAAAGACGACGCAGAAGCACTGAAAAAATCTCTGGAAGAAGCTGGCGCTGAAGTTGAAGTTAAATAAGCCAACTTTTCTGGTTGCAGCCTAAGTCATTAGGCTGATGGCTGGTGACTTTTTAGTCACCAGCCTTTTTGCGCTGTAAGGCATCAGTAGCATTTCACACTGTTTGACTACTGGTTGTCCTGACAATGCATGTTTCTATCGACGACTTAATATATTGCGACAGGGTGCGCGCTCTGTGTAAATCGCGACGAAATGATTTAAGCGTGATAGCAACAGGTATTGCGGAAAGTATTCAATTTTCCGGTCCACAAAATGGTGTTGCACAAACTGTCCCTTCGTCGGACAGATGGGTCGACTTGTCAGCGAGCTGAGGAACCCTATGGTTTACTCCTATACCGAGAAAAAACGTATTCGTAAGGATTTTGGTAAACGTCCACAAGTTCTGGACATTCCATATCTCCTTTCTATCCAGCTTGACTCGTTCCAGAAGTTTATCGAGCAAGATCCTGAAGGGCAGTACGGCCTGGAAGCAGCCTTCCGTTCCGTGTTCCCGATTCAGAGCTACAGCGGTAACTCCGAGCTGCAGTACGTCAGCTACCGCCTTGGCGAACCGGTGTTTGACGTTCAGGAATGTCAGATCCGTGGCGTGACCTATTCCGCACCGCTGCGCGTAAAACTGCGTCTGGTGATCTATGAGCGCGAAGCGCCAGAAGGCACCGTAAAAGACATTAAAGAACAAGAAGTCTACATGGGTGAAATTCCACTCATGACAGACAACGGTACTTTCGTCATCAACGGTACTGAGCGTGTTATCGTTTCCCAGCTGCATCGTAGCCCGGGTGTCTTCTTCGACAGCGATAAAGGTAAAACACACTCATCCGGTAAAGTACTGTATAACGCGCGTATCATTCCTTACCGTGGTTCCTGGCTGGACTTCGAGTTCGATCCTAAAGACAACCTGTTTGTCCGTATCGACCGTCGTCGTAAACTGCCTGCGACCATCATTTTGCGTGCGCTGCAATACACCACTGAACAGATCCTGGACCTGTTCTTTGAGAAAGTAATCTTTGAAATCCGCGACAACAAGTTGCAGATGGAGCTGGTGCCAGAGCGTCTGCGTGGTGAGACCGCGTCGTTCGACATCGAAGCCGACGGCAAAGTGTATGTGGAAAAAGGCCGCCGTATTACCGCGCGCCACATCCGTCAGCTGGAAAAAGATGATATCAAACTCATCGAAGTTCCGGTTGAATACATTGCTGGAAAAGTAGCCGCGAAAGATTACGTTGATGAATCAACTGGCGAGCTGATCTGCCCGGCGAACATGGAGCTGAGCCTGGATCTGCTGGCTAAGCTGAGCCAGTCTGGCCACAAACGCATCGAAACGCTGTTCACCAACGATCTGGACCACGGTCCTTATATCTCTGAGACTATCCGCGTCGATCCAACGACCGATCGTCTGAGCGCGCTGGTAGAAATCTACCGCATGATGCGCCCTGGTGAACCACCAACTCGCGAAGCGGCTGAAAGCCTGTTCGAGAACCTGTTCTTCTCCGAAGACCGCTACGATCTGTCCGCGGTTGGTCGTATGAAGTTCAACCGTTCTCTGCTGCGTGATGAGATCGAAGGTTCCGGTATCCTGAGCAAAGACGACATCATCGAAGTGATGAAGAAGCTCATCGATATCCGTAACGGCAAAGGCGAAGTGGACGATATCGACCACCTCGGCAACCGTCGTATCCGTTCCGTAGGCGAAATGGCGGAAAACCAGTTCCGCGTTGGCCTGGTACGTGTTGAGCGTGCGGTGAAAGAGCGTCTGTCTCTGGGCGATCTGGATACCCTGATGCCTCAGGATATGATCAACGCCAAGCCGATTTCTGCAGCAGTGAAAGAGTTCTTCGGTTCCAGCCAGCTGTCTCAGTTCATGGACCAGAACAACCCGCTGTCTGAGATCACGCACAAACGTCGTATCTCTGCACTCGGCCCAGGCGGTCTGACCCGTGAACGTGCAGGCTTCGAAGTTCGAGACGTACACCCGACTCACTACGGTCGCGTATGTCCAATCGAAACGCCTGAAGGTCCAAACATCGGTCTGATCAACTCCCTGTCCGTGTACGCACAGACTAACGAATACGGTTTCCTTGAGACGCCGTACCGTAAAGTGACCGACGGTGTTGTAACTGACGAAATTCACTACCTGTCTGCTATCGAAGAAGGCAACTACGTTATCGCTCAGGCGAACTCCAACCTGGATGACGAAGGCCACTTTGTAGAAGATCTGGTTACCTGCCGTAGCAAAGGCGAATCCAGCTTGTTCAGCCGCGACCAGGTTGACTACATGGACGTATCCACCCAGCAGGTGGTATCCGTCGGTGCGTCCCTGATCCCGTTCCTGGAACACGATGACGCCAACCGTGCATTGATGGGTGCGAACATGCAACGTCAGGCCGTTCCAACTTTGCGTGCTGATAAGCCGCTGGTTGGTACCGGTATGGAACGTGCTGTTGCCGTTGACTCCGGTGTTACTGCGGTGGCTAAACGTGGCGGTACTGTTCAGTACGTGGATGCTTCCCGTATCGTTATCAAAGTTAACGAAGACGAGATGTACCCGGGCGAAGCAGGTATCGACATTTATAACCTGACCAAATACACCCGTTCTAACCAGAACACCTGTATCAACCAGATGCCTTGTGTGTCTCTGGGTGAGCCCGTTGAGCGCGGCGACGTGCTGGCAGACGGTCCGTCCACCGACCTCGGTGAACTGGCGCTCGGTCAGAACATGCGCGTAGCGTTCATGCCGTGGAACGGTTACAACTTCGAAGACTCCATCCTCGTCTCCGAGCGTGTGGTTCAGGAAGATCGTTTCACTACCATCCACATTCAGGAACTGGCATGTGTGTCCCGTGACACCAAGCTGGGGCCAGAAGAGATCACCGCTGACATCCCTAACGTGGGTGAAGCTGCGCTCTCCAAACTGGATGAATCCGGTATCGTTTACATCGGTGCAGAAGTGACCGGCGGCGACATTCTGGTTGGTAAGGTAACGCCGAAAGGTGAAACCCAGCTGACGCCAGAAGAGAAACTGCTGCGTGCTATCTTCGGTGAGAAAGCGTCTGACGTTAAAGACTCTTCTCTGCGCGTACCAAACGGTGTTTCCGGTACAGTTATCGATGTTCAGGTCTTCACCCGTGACGGCGTTGAAAAAGATAAGCGTGCGCTGGAAATCGAAGAGATGCAGCTCAAACAGGCTAAGAAAGACCTGTCTGAAGAACTGCAGATCCTCGAAGCGGGTCTGTTCAGCCGTATCTATGCGGTGCTGGTTGCCGGTGGCGTTGAAGCTGAGAAGCTCGACAAACTGCCACGCGATCGCTGGCTGGAACTGGGCCTGACCGACGAAGAGAAACAAAATCAGCTGGAACAGCTGGCTGAGCAGTATGACGAACTGAAACACGAGTTCGAGAAAAAACTCGAAGCGAAACGCCGTAAAATCACTCAGGGCGACGATCTGGCACCAGGCGTGCTGAAGATTGTTAAGGTGTATCTGGCTGTTAAACGTCAGATCCAGCCTGGTGATAAGATGGCAGGTCGTCACGGTAACAAGGGTGTTATCTCTAAGATCAACCCGATCGAAGATATGCCGCACGATGCTAACGGTACGCCGGTAGATATCGTACTGAACCCACTGGGCGTACCGTCTCGTATGAACATCGGTCAGATTCTGGAAACCCACCTGGGTATGGCTGCGAAAGGTATCGGCGATAAGATCAACGCCATGCTGAAACAGCAGGAAGAAGTCGCGAAACTGCGCGAATTCATCCAGCGTGCCTACGATCTGGGTACCGACGTTCGTCAGAAAGTCGACCTGAGCACCTTCAGCGATGAAGAAGTGCTGCGTCTGGCAGAGAACCTGCGCAAAGGTATGCCGATTGCAACGCCGGTATTCGACGGTGCAAAAGAAGCTGAAATCAAAGAGCTGCTGCAACTGGGTGGTCTGCCAACGTCTGGTCAGATTACGCTGTTTGATGGCCGTACCGGTGAACAGTTCGAGCGTCCGGTAACCGTAGGTTACATGTACATGCTGAAACTGAACCACCTGGTCGACGACAAGATGCACGCTCGTTCTACCGGTTCTTACAGCCTGGTTACTCAGCAGCCGCTGGGTGGTAAGGCGCAGTTCGGTGGTCAGCGCTTCGGGGAGATGGAAGTGTGGGCGCTGGAAGCATACGGCGCAGCATACACCCTGCAGGAAATGCTCACCGTTAAGTCTGATGACGTGAACGGTCGTACCAAGATGTATAAAAACATCGTGGACGGCAATCATCAGATGGAACCGGGCATGCCAGAGTCCTTCAACGTACTGTTGAAAGAGATTCGTTCGCTGGGTATCAACATCGAACTGGAAGACGAGTAATTCTCGCTCAAACAGGTCACTGGTGTCGGGCTAACCCCCGACACCAGATTGTGCTAACTCCGACGGGAGCAAATCCGTGAAAGATTTATTAAAGTTTCTGAAAGCGCAGACTAAAACCGAAGAGTTTGATGCGATCAAAATTGCTCTGGCTTCGCCAGACATGATCCGTTCATGGTCTTTCGGTGAAGTTAAAAAGCCGGAAACCATCAACTACCGTACGTTCAAGCCTGAGCGTGACGGCCTTTTCTGTGCACGAATTTTCGGGCCAGTAAAAGACTACGAGTGCCTGTGCGGTAAGTACAAGCGCCTGAAACACCGTGGTGTGATCTGTGAGAAGTGCGGCGTTGAAGTGACCCAGACCAAAGTGCGCCGTGAGCGCATGGGCCACATCGAACTGGCATCTCCAACTGCGCACATCTGGTTCCTGAAATCTCTGCCGTCCCGTATCGGCCTGCTGCTGGATATGCCGCTGCGCGATATCGAACGTGTTCTGTACTTCGAATCTTATGTGGTTATCGAAGGCGGTATGACGAACCTGGAACGCCACCAGATTCTGACCGAAGAACAGTATCTGGACGCGCTGGAAGAGTTCGGTGACGAATTCGACGCGAAGATGGGTGCGGAAGCTATTCAGGCCCTGCTGAAAAGCATGGACCTGGAGCAAGAGTGCGAGCAGCTGCGTGAAGAGCTGAACGAAACCAACTCCGAAACCAAGCGTAAAAAGCTGACCAAGCGTATCAAACTGCTGGAAGCATTCGTTCAGTCTGGTAACAAACCAGAGTGGATGATCCTGACCGTTCTGCCGGTGCTGCCGCCAGATCTGCGTCCGCTGGTTCCGCTGGATGGTGGTCGTTTCGCAACGTCGGATCTGAACGATCTGTATCGTCGCGTTATCAACCGTAACAACCGTCTGAAACGTCTGCTGGATCTGGCTGCGCCGGACATCATCGTACGTAACGAAAAACGTATGCTGCAGGAAGCGGTAGATGCCCTGTTGGATAACGGTCGTCGCGGTCGTGCGATCACCGGTTCTAACAAACGTCCTCTGAAATCTTTGGCCGATATGATCAAAGGTAAACAGGGTCGTTTCCGTCAGAACCTGCTCGGTAAGCGTGTTGACTACTCCGGTCGTTCTGTTATCACCGTAGGTCCATACCTGCGTCTGCATCAGTGCGGTCTGCCGAAGAAAATGGCACTGGAGCTGTTCAAACCGTTCATCTACGGCAAGCTGGAACTGCGTGGCCTGGCCACCACCATCAAAGCCGCTAAGAAAATGGTTGAGCGTGAAGAAGCTGTCGTTTGGGATATCCTGGACGAAGTTATCCGCGAACACCCGGTACTGCTGAACCGTGCACCAACACTGCACCGTCTGGGTATCCAGGCATTTGAACCGGTACTGATCGAAGGTAAAGCTATCCAGCTGCACCCGCTGGTTTGTGCGGCATATAACGCCGACTTCGATGGTGACCAGATGGCTGTTCACGTACCGCTGACGCTGGAAGCCCAGCTCGAAGCGCGTGCGCTGATGATGTCTACTAACAACATCCTGTCTCCAGCGAACGGTGAACCAATCATCGTTCCTTCTCAGGACGTTGTATTGGGTCTGTACTACATGACCCGCGACTGTGTTAACGCCAAAGGCGAAGGCATGGTGCTGACTGGCCCTAAAGAAGCTGAGCGTATCTATCGCGCTGGCCTGGCCTCTCTGCATGCGCGTGTCAAAGTGCGTATCACTGAATATGAAAAAGATGCTAACGGCGAATTCGTTGCGAAAACCAGCCTGAAAGACACGACCGTTGGCCGTGCCATTCTGTGGATGATCGTACCGAAAGGTCTGCCTTTCTCCATCGTCAACCAGGCGCTGGGTAAGAAAGCGATCTCCAAAATGCTGAACACCTGTTACCGCATTCTGGGTCTGAAGCCGACGGTTATCTTCGCTGACCAGACAATGTACACCGGCTTTGCATATGCAGCGCGTTCAGGTGCATCTGTTGGTATCGATGACATGGTTATCCCAGAGAAGAAACACGAGATCATCTCTGAAGCGGAAGCCGAAGTTGCTGAGATCCAGGAGCAGTTCCAGTCTGGTCTGGTTACCGCGGGCGAACGCTATAACAAAGTTATCGATATCTGGGCTGCGGCGAACGATCGTGTATCCAAAGCGATGATGGATAACCTGCAAACCGAAACCGTGATTAACCGTGACGGCGTAGAAGAGCAGCAGGTTTCCTTCAACAGCATTTACATGATGGCCGACTCCGGTGCGCGTGGTTCTGCAGCACAGATTCGTCAGCTGGCAGGTATGCGTGGTCTGATGGCGAAGCCAGATGGCTCCATCATCGAAACGCCAATCACCGCGAACTTCCGTGAAGGTCTGAACGTACTCCAGTACTTCATCTCTACTCACGGTGCGCGTAAAGGTCTGGCGGATACCGCACTGAAAACAGCGAACTCCGGTTATCTGACGCGTCGTCTGGTTGACGTTGCGCAGGATCTGGTTGTGACCGAAGACGATTGTGGCACCCTCGAAGGTATCACCATGACCCCGGTTATCGAGGGTGGTGATGTTAAAGAGCCGCTGCGCGATCGCGTACTGGGTCGTGTAACCGCGGAAGACATTCTGAAGCCGGGTACCGCAGACATTCTGGTTCCACGCAACACGCTGCTGCACGAACAGTGGTGTGACCTGCTGGAAGCGAACTCTGTTGACTCTGTGAAAGTTCGTTCCGTTGTATCTTGTGACACCGATTTCGGTGTATGTGCGCACTGCTATGGTCGTGACCTGGCGCGTGGCCACATCATCAACAAAGGTGAAGCAATCGGTGTTATCGCGGCACAGTCCATCGGTGAACCGGGTACACAGCTGACGATGCGTACGTTCCACATCGGTGGTGCGGCATCTCGTGCGGCTGCTGAATCCAGCATCCAGGTGAAAAACAAAGGTAGCATCAAGCTCAGCAACGCGAAGTCTGTTGTTAACTCCGCAGGCAAGCTGGTTGTGACCTCTCGTAACACCGAGCTGAAGCTGATCGACGAATTCGGTCGTACCAAAGAGAGCTATAAAGTGCCTTACGGTGCTGTTATGGCGAAAGGTGATGGCGAGCAGGTTGCCGGCGGTGAAACCGTTGCAAACTGGGATCCACACACCATGCCGGTTATCACCGAAGTAAGTGGTTTCATCCGCTTCACTGACATGATCGACGGCCAGACCATTACTCGTCAGACCGACGAGCTGACCGGTCTGTCTTCTCTGGTCGTTCTGGACTCTGCTGAGCGTACTGCCGGTGGTAAAGATCTGCGTCCTGCACTGAAAATCGTTGATGCTCAGGGTAACGACGTTCTGATCCCTGGTACCGATATGCCTGCGCAGTACTTCCTGCCGGGTAAAGCGATTGTACAGCTGGAAGATGGCGTACAGATCAGTTCTGGTGACACCCTGGCGCGTATTCCTCAGGAATCCGGCGGTACCAAGGACATCACCGGTGGTCTGCCACGCGTTGCGGATCTGTTCGAAGCACGTCGTCCGAAAGAGCCTGCAATCCTGGCTGAAATCAGCGGTATCATCTCCTTCGGTAAAGAGACCAAAGGTAAACGCCGTCTGGTTATCACCCCAGTAGATGGCAGCGAGCCGTACGAAGAGATGATTCCTAAATGGCGTCAGCTCAACGTGTTCGAAGGTGAACGTGTAGAACGTGGTGACGTGGTTTCCGACGGTCCAGAAGCGCCGCACGACATCCTGCGTCTGCGTGGTGTGCATGCTGTTACTCGTTACATCGTTAACGAAGTACAGGACGTATACCGTCTGCAGGGCGTTAAGATTAACGATAAACACATCGAAGTTATCGTTCGTCAGATGCTGCGTAAAGCAACCATCGATAGCGCAGGCAGCTCTGAGTTCCTGGAAGGCGAGCAGGTTGAATACTCACGCGTCAAGATCGCTAACCGCGATCTGGAAGCGAACGGCAAAATCGCTGCGACCTTCTCGCGCGATCTGCTGGGTATCACCAAAGCGTCTCTGGCAACCGAGTCCTTCATCTCTGCAGCATCGTTCCAGGAGACCACGCGTGTCCTGACCGAAGCCGCTGTAGCAGGTAAGCGTGATGAACTGCGCGGTCTGAAAGAGAACGTTATCGTGGGTCGTCTGATCCCGGCTGGTACCGGTTATGCGTACCATCAGGATCGTATGCGTCGTCGTGCTGCAGGCGAACTGCCAGCTGCACCGCAGGTAACTGCTGAAGATGCATCCGCGAGCCTGGCAGAACTGCTGAACGCAGGTCTGGGTGGTTCTGACAACGAGTAATCGTTGATTCAGCAAATAAAAAACCCGCTTCGGCGGGTTTTTTTATGTCTGCATATTTTTCAGTTTATCAGCGGTAGCCGACGATACAGCTCAATCATATCGCCCGCCAGGTCCTGAATGACCATCGCGTTCATCAGGTGATCCTGAGAGTGGACGGTGATCAGGTTAACCGGCAGCTTTCCGGTCCCTTCATCAAGACCAATCAGCTGCGTCTGGATGGTGTGGGCATGTTTCACGTATTCACGCGACTCTTCCATCGCCTTTTCGGCTTCGTCAAAGTCACCTTTACGGGCCATCTGCAACGCCGTAAGGGCAGCACTGCGCGCTGCTCCCGCGTTGACCAGCAGTTCCATGATCGTTGTTTCTAAATCTTCCACGGGTCACTCCAGTAATTTAAGCGCTTTTTCCAGGACGACATCACCTTTCATCATGCCGTAATCCATCATGTCGATAACCGCGACCTTTTTACCCAGCGGATCGGCCTGCGCCTGAAGTTTAGCCTGCTCGTATTTAACCTGTGGCCCCAGCAATACGATGTCAGCCGTCGCGATATTATCTTTAAACTCCGCAACCGGAACGGCTTTAATGGTGACTTCAACCCCTTTTTTCTGCGCGGCGTCTTTCATACGTTGAACCAGCATGCTGGTTGACATTCCCGCTGCACAGCATAAAACGATGTTCTTCATAATCAGCCTCGATCTACATGTGTTTATTGATAATTATCCCGTGCAGACCGCTTCAACAACCGCTTTACCGCGATTGTGTGTCAGGCATCACAAAGAAATGGGTGATTTTCTGAAACCGGTTACAATTTTGCATGAAAGCGCACGCTGCCCGTCGAAACGGACAGCGTGGGAGGGAAGAAATTAACGGATGGAGGTCCGAAGGATACGGTTTTTACCCTGCTGTTTTGCGCTGTAAAGTGCGTTATCCACGCTCCCGACAAATTGCTCCAGCGGTTCGAAATGCCATTCCCCCAGGCCTGCACTGAACGTGACCTGTAGGTTTTCTTCCCGCCAGACGCGTTTTTCAATGGTGGTACGCCATGCTTCCAGCAACGAGATTGCATCAGCAATTTGCGTAGCCTGGAAGACCACCGCAAACTCTTCTCCACCATACCGGTACACCGAGATGTGGTGCGGTTGCATGATCTGGATCCCTTCACGCGCCACGTTACGCAGGACAATATCGCCGCTAAGGTGGCCCCAGGTATCGTTGATTGATTTGAAGTTATCGATGTCCACCAGCGCCAGTGCGAAAGGCTGTTGAGCCGCCATTAACTCTTCCACATCGGTATCGAACGCGCGGCGGTTTTTGCAGCCTGTTAGCGCATCGTGGGTTGCCTGGCGGACATATGCCATCTCACGCTCTTTATTCGACTGGATGGTATGACTCAGCATCGCTTCCAGACGCGGTGCCTGGCTGACGTCGCCAGTTTTGATGGCGTTGATAATATGCATCAGCACGGTACGCGAGGCATGGCGAAGGTACAAACCGAAGAGAATGATAATAATCGCCGCCAGTGCAAATCCCCAGCCAACGATAGTGGTTTCGTGGCGGGTAATATCCGTCAGGGTCGCGCCAGAGACCCGGTAGATGACAAACCAATCCGGGTTAGTGAAGGAGTAGTAGTAATACCAGGTTTTACTTTTCCGGTCGTATAAATGCCCCTCGCCGCTGGTCATTTTGTCCATCAGCGCTTCGCTCACGTATTTTTTGAACAGCGCGCCCGTGTCAGGATGAAGCACCACGGTTCCGTCGCGCTCGACGACGAAGAATTCCCCTTGTACAGGGGCCACCATCTGTCGAAGGGTATACCCCATCGACGCCAAATCAAGATGAAAGGCGAGGGTTCCCTTGAGTCTGCCTTCTGTTGAAATCAATGGCTTATAAAGCGTGACCGTTGGATGCCCGGTAAAGTAGTCCATATAAGGGTGGGTATAATGGCTGAAAATACTGGCTTCCGCGTAGGCGACAAACCACGGGCGAGTCCGCGGATCGGCGTTTTTACTTTTTTCCGTGGGAGGCGCTTCTGGAACGTGCAAATAATGCCCTTCCGTGTCGGCCAGCGAGATGGATGACACGGTCGGCATCAGGTTTTGCAAATGCATCAACATCTGCAACCCTTGCGTCGGGTTGATGTTCAGCGTCTCATTCAGTATTTCGTTGCGGGAAAAGTACATCGCAGAACGACCAAGAATATAGTCGTTTTCACGCAACATTGATTCGGTATAGTTAACCGCCAGATTATGCGTGAAATTACCATTAATTTTATGATAATCCTCAAGAAAATCCTTTCGTTGCGAAAGCGTAACCACGACAGCGATCAGTGCAAAACTGCACAGTATCCCCGCGAAGCTGGCCATTATTGGCCGGGTAAAAGAGAGTTTTTTGCTGTGAAGTGCCATGAGTTGTACATCATTCCTGAGGGTGAATGCTTTTCGTCTGCCGATATCCTCTCAGCATAGTCGCAGTCCTGCGGTTAGCTGTGAATTATACGGAACACGATTTCAGACGAGATGATTTATCTTAAGAATGGCTAAGAAATTACTCATAAAATCAGAAATTCAGTGTGCACGATAAGTCAGAGGCAGGGCGAAACGAGGAAGAAGCTTTTCGCCCTGGTCAGCGTCCGTTGCTGACCACATGACAATAAAAAACCGGACGATAGCTGACAATCATCCGGTTGTGACTCTCCGTGCCGCCTCGTTTTATTTCTGCGGAGTTGCAGTATGTTTCAGCGTAATTGCGAGGCTCTTCCCAGCCAGCGGTCCCAGTCTTTCCAGACCGGCTGCAGCCCCTGCGCGCTCAGGGCCGCGGCGACCGCTTCCGGACGTCGTCCATCATGCGGGGCAAACTGCTCCAGTTCAGGGTGATCATCGGCGTAACCGCCCGGCTGTGTTTTGGAAAATGCGCTCACGTTGTTTATCGCAAGCGGGATCACGCGGTCGCGGAACGCCGGTGATTCACGTGTTGAGAGCGATAATTCAACCTCCGGGGCAAGCAGGCGAAACGCGCAGATCGTTTGTACCAGCTGGCGCTCGTCCATGAGTGAGGCCGGTTCAATCCCGCTAGCACACGGGCGCAGCCGGGGGAAGGAGATGGAGTAGCGGCTCTGCCAGTAGTGCTGCTGAAGCCACAACAGATGTTCCGCCACCATATAGCAATCCACGCGCCAGCTATCGGAAAGCCCAATCAGCGCACCAAGGCCAATTTTGTCGATCCCGGCACGTCCGAGCCTGTCCGGCGTTTCAAGGCGGAAGAAGAAGTCCTGTTTCTTGCCCTTCAGGTGATGCCGTGCGTAGGTCGCTTCGTGGTACGTTTCCTGATAGACCATCACTCCATCCAGTCCGAGCGTTTTGAGCTCCGCATACTCATCCTGCGACAGGGGCTGCACTTCCATTTGCAACGAGGCGAACTGACGACGAATGGCAGGAAGGTGCTGGCGGAAGTAGTCCATCCCGACTTTGCCCTGGTGTTCACCGGTGACCAGCAGGAGATGCTCGAAGCCCATTTCCCGGATGGCCGCACACTCGCGCGCGATCTCCTCCTCATCAAGCGTCTTACGCTTAATGCGGTTGCTCATGGAGAAGCCGCAGTAGGTACAGTCATTGGCGCACAGGTTTGAGAGATAGAGCGGGACGTAAAAGCTTACCGTGTTGCCAAAGCGCTGTCGGGTGAGACGCTGGGCGCGCTGGGCCATCGGCTCCAGATAAGCGCTGGCCGCAGGGGAGAGCAGGGCCATTAAATCGTCGCGGGTCAGATGGCGTGCATTCAGTGCGCGCTCGACGTCGACCGGCGTTTTGCTGTTGATGCGCAGGGCAATGTCGTCCCAGTTAAGCTGCCGCCAGCGGTCGGTAAAGGTGGTCATGAGATTGCCTCCAGAAAACCGGTCAGCGGGCTGGTGGCCTGCGCCTGAAAACTGCGTGAGCCAGGGCCTGATTGCCGTGCCAGCAGGCCAGCCTCCACCGCCATGCGAAACGCGCGCGCCATCATGACCGGATCGTCGGCAACCGCGATGGCCGTGTTCACCAACACCGCATCCGCCCCCATCTCCAGCGCCTGCGCGGCATGGCTTGGTACGCCAATACCCGCATCCACCACCACCGGAACGGTGGCCTGCTCAATGATGATCTCCAGCATCGCCCGGGTTTCCAGCCCCTGGTTGGAGCCAATAGGTGCGCCCAGCGGCATAACGGCGGCGCAGCCAACGTCTTCCAGACGTTTGCAGAGTACCGGATCGGCACCGCAGTAAGGCAGAACGATGAACCCTTGTTGTACCAGCTTTTCTGCCGCTTTCAGCGTCTCGATCGGGTCGGGCAACAGCCAGCGAGCATCCGGGTGAATTTCCAGCTTCAGCCAGCGTGTGCCGAGCGCTTCACGCGCCAGTTGGGCGGCGAAAATGGCCTCTTCGGCCGTTTTCGCGCCGGAAGTATTTGGCAGTAGCGTGACGCCAGTTTCCAGTAAAGGCGCCAGAATGGCATCACTGTGATGGCGCAGATCCACGCGTTTTAACGCCAGCGTGACCAGCTGGCTGCCGCTTTCACGGATGGCATCGACCATCAGCTGGGGTGATGCGAATTTCCCGGTTCCGGTAAACAGATGTGAATCAAAGACTTTATCGGCAATACGTAACATCTCAGCCCCCTGCAATAACCTGAAACAGCAGGATCTGGTCGCCTTCACTGACCTGCTGATGTTCCCACTGCTCGCGCGGCAGGATCTGTTGATTGAGCGCCAGCGCCGTTCCCGGCTTGAGCTGGCGCAGTTTATCGAGCAGCACGGCAACGGTGAGCCCGTCCTCGCATTTCATCGGCTCATCGTTAAACAGAATGCGCATTGCCGCCTCCACATACCGGGCAGTGGCTGGCGCGGTGTAACGCCAGATGACGCCAGCCGCTGGAGCGGGCGTCAAATAACCGCAACGTGTTGCGCTCGGTCTCCATACCGCTGAGCAGCTTGATGGCCTCGAGCGCCTGCAGGGTACCCATCACCCCCACAACCGGGCCAAGAATGCCCGCGGTGCGACAGTTACGCTCTGGCTCAGCATCGTCTGGCCACAGACAGCGATAGCAGCCCTGCGCCCACGGCGGTGTCAGGACCATCATCTGCCCGCCGAACCCCACCGCGCTGGCAGTGATAAGCGGCGTATTTTTTGCGACACAGGCGGCGTTGATCGCCTGGCGGGTTGCCATATTGTCGGTGCAGTCCAGCACCACGTCGGCCAGGGCGACTTCTCGGAGCAGATTGTCGCCGCTGAGCCGCTCCTGACACGCAATGAGCTCAATATCCGGGTTCAGCTGGTTCAGGCGCTGGCGGGTAATGTGTACTTTGGGCTGGTTGATATCCTCGGTGGTAAAGAGGATTTGACGCTGCAGGTTGCTAAGATGCACCTCGTCGTCATCGGCCAGTACCAGCGTGCCCACGCCTGCACCGGCCAGATAGAGCGCGGCAGGCGCGCCTAATCCGCCCAGCCCGACAATCAAAACCCGGCTGGCGAGCAGCTTTTGCTGCCCGTCGATGGCGATATCCTCCAGCAGGAGCTGGCGGCTATAGCGCATAAAGTCACGATCATTCATCGCCTGCTCCTGCCAGTTGTAAGAGCTGCCGGGTGGCGGCCTGCCAGTCTGCGGCCTGAGTGATGGCACTGACGACGGCGATACTGCCGACACCGGTATCCAGCACGGCCGAAGCGCGTTCAAGGCTAATCCCGCCGATGGCCACGGTCGGGTACTGCGCAAGACGCTTCACGTGAGCCGCCAGCTGTGCCAGCCCTTGTGGCGCGGAGGGCATCTGTTTAGTTTGCGTCGGGAAGACGTGTCCAAGCGCAATGTACGAAGGGCGAGCCGCCAGCGCCACGTCAATCTCCATATCGTCATGGGTCGAGACACCCAGGCGCAAACCGGCTTCCCGGATGGCATTCAGGTCTGTGGTCTCCAGGTCCTCCTGACCCAGATGCACGCCGTAGGCCTGGTGCTTTATCGCCAGTCGCCAGTAGTCGTTGATAAACAGGCGGGCGTTATACCGACGCCCCAGCGTGATGGCGGCGGCGACATCGTTCTCCACCTCCTCATCGCGTTTATCTTTGATGCGTAGCTGCAGCGTGCGTACACCTGCCTCCAGCAGGCGGGCAATCCACTCCACGCTGTCCACCACCGGGTAGAGCCCCAAACGAAAGGGCACGGGTGGGAAATCGGGCTGGTACATTACGCCTCCTCTTTTTTGAGGTAGATTTCGCCGCCTTTCGCGCGGAAGGTTTCTGACATATCCGCCATGCCCACTTCAATGGTTTGCGCGGCGGCGTAGTCACGCACCTCCTGGCTGATCTTCATCGAGCAGAATTTTGGCCCACACATGGAGCAGAAATGGGCCACTTTGCCGGACTCCTGCGGCAGGGTTTCGTCGTGATAGGCGCGGGCGGTAAACGGGTCGAGCGCGAGGTTAAACTGATCTTCCCAGCGGAATTCAAAGCGGGCCTTCGACATCGCGTTATCGCGAATTTGCGCGCCTGGATGGCCTTTCGCCAGGTCCGCAGCATGGGCGGCAATTTTGTAGGTGATAAGCCCCTGCTTCACGTCCTCTTTGTTGGGCAGACCGAGGTGCTCTTTTGGCGTCACATAGCAGAGCATGGCACAACCGAACCAGCCGATCATTGCCGCACCAATTCCGGAGGTGAAGTGGTCGTAACCCGGGGCAATATCGGTGGTCAACGGCCCCAGGGTATAGAATGGTGCTTCATGGCAGTGCTCCAGCTCTTCCGTCATATTGCGGCGGATCATCTGCATGGGGACATGGCCCGGGCCTTCAATCATCACCTGCACGTCATACTCCCAGGCGATTTTGGTCAGCTCGCCCAGCGTGTGCAGCTCGGCAAACTGCGCTTCGTCATTGGCATCACGAATGGAACCAGGGCGCAGGCCGTCGCCCAGCGACAGCGAGACGTCGTAAGCGGCACAGATTTCGCAGATCTCGCGGAAGTGTTCGTAGAGGAAGTTTTCCTGATGATGAGACAGACACCACTTCGCCATGATTGAGCCCCCGCGCGAGACAATGCCGGTCAGACGCTTCGCGGTCATCGGCACGTAGCGCAGCAGCACCCCCGCGTGGATGGTGAAGTAGTCTACACCCTGTTCAGCCTGCTCCAGCAGCGTGTCGCGGAACGCTTCCCAGGTGAGGTTTTCAGCGATACCGTTCACTTTCTCCAGCGCCTGATAGACCGGCACCGTTCCGATAGGCACCGGGCTGTTACGCAGGATCCACTCGCGGGTTTCGTGGATATAACGCCCGGTGGAGAGATCCATTACCGTGTCCGCACCCCAGCGCGTTGACCAGACCAGCTTCTCGACCTCTTCTTCGATGGAGGAGGTGACCGCGGAGTTACCGATATTAGCGTTGACCTTCACCAGGAAGTTGCGGCCGATAATCATCGGTTCGGATTCCGGGTGATTGATGTTGGCGGGGATAATCGCGCGGCCAGCGGCCACTTCATCGCGCACAAACTCCGGGGTGATGTTTTCCGGCAGGCGGGCACCGAAACCTTCGCCCGGATGCTGGTGGCGCAGCACTTCGCTACGGATGCGCTCACGGCCCATGTTTTCACGGATGGCGATAAACTCCATCTCCGGGGTGACGATCCCCTGACGCGCATAGTGCAGCTGGGTAACGCATTTGCCCGCTTTCGCACGTTTCGGCGTCAGCAGGCCCGCGAAGCGCAGTTCGTCCAGGCCGTCGTCGGCCAGACGCTCTTTGGTGTAGGCAGAGCTGCGAACCGTCAGTTCTTCGCAGTCGTTACGCGCGTCAATCCAGCGCTGGCGCAGTTTTGCCAGACCCTGCTGCACGTTAATGGCCACATCAGGATCGCCGTACGGGCCAGACGTGTCATACACCGGCACGGCTTCGTTGTCTTCATACTGCGGGTTTTCTTTGCTGCCGCCAAGAAGCGTCGGGCTAAGCTGGATTTCGCGCATCGGAACGCGGATATCCGCCTGAGAGCCGGTGATGTAAATACGCTTAGAGTTCGGGAAAGCGGTGCCTTCCAGGGTGTCGATGAAGTGTTGGGCTTGTGCGCGCTGTTCGCGGCGGGTCAGTTTAGTAGTAGACATAGCTCATTCCAAAAGTGAAGGACATGGCTTGTCAGACGACGGATGAAGCAAGAGGAGATCGCCCGGGGGCGATACTACAGCAGTTTTACTCTTGTTCCCTTCGCAGGTATTAGCCTGATCAGGTTCCGCGGATCCCGAATTAACGGTCTCAGCCCGTGCTTTCACACTGGGCACTCCGACAAGAAATTTACACGCCATCGTTCACGCTATCGCATGAATGATTTCGTGTAATACCCCCTCCTGAGAGGGGCGAATGTTTGTAAACTACTCGTTAACGATTAAGAACTCAAGCAGGCCGCGCGATGTTATCTTCGTTGCTGGCCTTAGAATCGTTATCCAGTACGAGGGCGATCAGCTTATCCTCCAGCGAGAATCGCTCTTCCAGCGCTTCGCCGAGATCGGACAGCGCCTGTTGAAACTCAAGGTAGTTGTCGTGATCGATGGCGTTCTCGAGGGTGGAATCGTAGTAATTCATGATCTGCTGGGTATTGGCTTCCAGCAGCGGGTAGAGTTTGGATGCCGTTAAATACGGGCTAGTGCCTTCCATTTCGCGGATAATGCGTTCATAAATATTGAAATGGCCGTCGGACAGGTAGTCGACCAGGCTCTGACAAAAATCATCCAGCGCTTTTTCATTCAGCCGCATAAACGATTCTTTGCCAGGCTTAATACCGACCAGATTGTAATAAGCCACGAGTAGATGCTTGCGCACATGTAGCCAGCGATCCACCAGTTTGTTACTTCCTCTAACGCGCTCAGTCAGGCTTTCTAGCTGGTTTAACATGTTCGACTCCGCAAGGTTTAGAATTGATTCTGCTTATCCAAAATGTAACCACAATGCTAACAACATGTCAGTGAAGCGAAGGTAGTGCAATAGATATGGATCGTATTATTGAAAAATCAGATCTGGGTTGGTGGATTGTCAGTCACGAACAAAAATTATGGCTGCCCGGTGGGGAAATACCCTATGGCACTGCCGATCGTTTCGATCTCGTTGGTCAGCCTGCGCTGAAGATCGGCGAGTGGCAAGGGGAGCCGGTGTGGTTGATCCAGCAGCCTCGCCGCCAGGACATGGGATCCGTTCGTCAGGTGCTGGATCTCGATGTGGGCCTGTTCCAGCTGGCAGGCCGTGGCGTGCAGCTGGCCGAGTTTTACCGATCGCATAAATACTGCGGCTACTGCGGGCATACCATGCACCCGAGCAAAACCGAGTGGGCCATGCTCTGCAGCCACTGCCGTGAACGCTATTATCCGCAGATTGCGCCGTGCATTATCGTCGCTATCCGGCGTGACGATTCCATCCTGCTGGCGCAACATACCCGCCATCGCAACGGCATTCATACAGTTCTTGCCGGGTTCGTTGAAGTGGGCGAAACGCTGGAGCAGGCGGTGGCGCGTGAAGTGATGGAAGAGAGCGGGATCCGGGTGAAGAACCTGCGTTACGTAACGTCTCAGCCGTGGCCGTTCCCGCAGTCGCTGATGACGGCGTTTATGGCCGAATACGATAGCGGTGAGATTGTTATCGACCAGAAAGAGCTGCTGGACGCGAACTGGTACCGTTATGACGATTTGCCACTGTTACCCCCGCCGGGAACGGTAGCCCGTCGGCTGATAGAAGATACCGTGGCAATGTGTCGGGCCGAGTATGAGTAGTGTTACACTCACGGACTGACGCAATAAGGAACTGCAAAATGACCGAACTGAAGAACGATCGTTATCTGCGTGCGCTGCTGCGCCAGCCCGTTGATGTCACCCCGGTGTGGATGATGCGCCAGGCGGGGCGCTATCTGCCAGAGTACAAAGCCACGCGTGCGCAGGCGGGTGATTTTATGTCGCTGTGCAAAAATGCCGAGCTGGCCTGCGAAGTGACGCTCCAGCCGCTGCGACGCTACCCGCTGGATGCCGCTATTCTCTTTTCGGACATTCTGACCATTCCGGATGCCATGGGCCTTGGGCTCTATTTCGAAACCGGTGAAGGTCCGCGTTTCACCTCCCCGATCAAAAGCAAAGCCGACGTTGATAAGCTGCCGGTACCGGATCCTGAGCAGGAGCTGGGGTATGTGATGAACGCCGTGCGCACAATTCGCCGTGAACTGAAAGGCGAAGTGCCGCTGATTGGCTTCTCAGGCAGCCCGTGGACGCTGGCGACCTATATGGTAGAAGGTGGCAGCAGCAAAGCCTTTACCGTCATTAAAAAGATGATGTACGCGGAGCCACAGGTGCTGCATACGCTGCTCGACAAGCTGGCGAAGAGCGTCACACTCTATCTTAACGCGCAGATTAAAGCAGGCGCGCAGTCGGTGATGATTTTCGATACCTGGGGCGGCGTGCTGACCGGGCGCGATTACCAGCAGTTCTCGCTGTATTACATGCATAAAATCGTCGATGGCCTGCTGCGTGAAAACGAAGGTCGCCGGGTGCCGGTGACGCTGTTCACCAAAGGCGGCGGGCAGTGGCTGGAAGCCATGGCCGCAACCGGCTGTGACGCGCTGGGTCTCGACTGGACAACCGATATTGCCGATGCGCGCCGTCGCGTGGGTGACAAAGTGGCGCTGCAGGGCAACATGGACCCGTCTATGCTCTATGCTCAGCCTGCCCGTATTGAGGAAGAGGTGGCCTCCATTCTTGCTGGTTTCGGCCAGGGCGAAGGACACGTGTTCAACCTCGGGCACGGTATTCATCAGGATGTACCGCCAGAACATGCTGGCGCGTTTGTGGAGGCGGTGCACCGACTTTCTGCACATTATCATCAGTAAGGAGTGGTTATGGATCTCGCGTCATTACGCGCTCAACAGATAGAACTGGCCTCATCCGTGATCCGCGAGGATCGTCTGGACACAGACCCGCCGCAGTACATTGGCGGAGCAGATGTGGGGTTTGAGCAGGGAGGTGAAGTGACGCGGGCGGCAATGGTGCTGCTGAAGTATCCCTCGCTGGAACTGGTGGAGTACAAGGTGGCGCGTATCGCCACCACCATGCCGTACATTCCTGGCTTTCTCTCATTCCGTGAATATCCCGCGCTGCTGGCAGCGTGGGAGCAACTCTCGCAAAAACCCGACCTGCTGTTTGTCGACGGCCATGGTATCTCTCATCCGCGCCGCTTAGGCGTCGCCAGCCATTTTGGGCTGCTGGTGGATGTCCCCACCATCGGTGTGGCTAAAAAACGCCTGTGCGGTGCGTTTGAGCCGCTCTCCGCCGAGCCAGGCGCGCTGGCACCTCTCATCGATAAGGGTGAGCAACTGGCGTGGGTCTGGCGCAGTAAAGCGCGTTGTAACCCCCTGTTTATCGCCACCGGGCATCGGGTGAGCACGGACAGTGCGCTGGCGTGGGTGCAGCGCTGCATGAAAGGGTATCGCTTACCGGAGCCCACCCGCTGGGCTGATGCCGTAGCGTCAGGGCGTCCGGCTTTTACGCGTTGGCAAGAAATTCAGTGATGATTCAGGTAAACTGCGGCTAATTTTCGATTCGAGACCTCATCATGCTACAAAACCCGATTCATCTGCGCCTTGAGAAGCTGGAAAGCTGGCAGCACGTGACTTTTATGGCTTGCCTGTGCGAGCGCATGTATCCCAACTATGCCGCGTTCTGCAAGCAGACAGGCTTTGGTGAAGGGCAGATTTATCGCCGCATCCTGGATTTAATCTGGGAGACGCTGACGGTCAAAGACGCTAAGGTGAACTTCGACTCTCAGCTTGAAAAGCTTGAAGAGGCGATCCCGGCGGCGGATGACTACGACCTGTATGGTGTCTATCCGGCCATTGATGCCTGCGTGGCATTAAGCGAACTGATTCATTCCCGTCTGAGCGGTGAAACGCTGGAGCATGCTATCGAAGTCAGCAAGGCATCCATTACGACTGTCGCGATGCTGGAAATGACCCAGGAAGGTCGGGAAATGACCGACGAAGAGCTGCGAGTGAACCCCGCGGTTGAGCAGGAATGGGATATCCAGTGGGAAATTTTCCGCCTGCTGGCAGAGTGTGAAGAACGCGATATTGAGCTGATAAAAGGGCTCCGTGCGGACTTACGTGAGGCTGGTGAGAGCAATATTGGTATAATTTTTAACCAATGAGACAACAAAACTTGATATAACGCTCGTTTTGTCGCTCCTCGACTCTTCCCTTTCGCCCCTTGTCTGGTCTACATTTGGGGGGCGAAAAAAAGTGGCTATCGGTGCGTGTATGCAGGAGAGTGCTTTTTTGGCATTTTCGTCGCACTCGATGCTTAGCAAGCGATAAACACATTGAAAGGATAACTTATGAACAAGACTCAACTGATTGATGTAATTGCGGACAAGGCTGATCTGTCTAAAGTGCAGGCTAAAGCTGCTCTGGAATCTACCCTGGCTGCTATTACTGAGTCTCTGAAAGAAGGTGATGCTGTACAACTGGTTGGTTTCGGTACCTTCAAAGTGAACCACCGCGCTGAGCGTACTGGCCGCAACCCGCAGACCGGTAAAGAAATCAAAATCGCCGCAGCTAACGTGCCGGCATTTGTTTCTGGTAAAGCACTGAAAGACGCTGTTAAGTAAGACGCGTGGCAGTGAACAGTTTTAACGAAGGGGCGGCAACGCCCCTTTTGTCTGTCTGGCGTGGTCTTTTCGCGCTAGCGGGCGTGATGTTTCTGTCCGCCTGTAGCCACGACACCTCTCTGCCACCGTTTACCGCCAGCGGCTACGCTGACAACCAGGGTGCGGTGAGGATCTGGCGCAAAGATTCTGGCGGCGAAGTGCATCTGCTTTCTGCTTTCAGTCCGTGGCATAACGGCAATACGTCGACCGCGGAGTATCGCTGGCAGGGCGATGACCTGTCGCTGATAGAACTGAATGTCTACAGCAAGACCCCCGAACATGTGAAAGTGCGTTTTGATGACCATGGCGAGCTGAGCTTTATGCAGCGGGAAGTCAGCGGTCAAAAACAGCAGCTTTCCAGCGATCAAGTCGCACTCTATCGTTATCGTGCCGAACAAATCCGCCAGACCAGCGATGCGCTGCGTCAGGGACGCGTTGTGCTGCGCCAGGGGCGCTGGCATGCTAATGGCACGGTAACAACCTGCGAAGGGCAAACCGTTAAGCCTGAGTTTGAAGCCTGGGCAACCGAACATATTGAGCGCCGTCAGCGGCATTCATCAATGGAAGTGAGTGTGGCGTGGCTGGAAGCGCCGGAAGGTTCTCAACTGCTGCTGGTCGCGAACGAAGACTTCTGCACCTGGCAGCCGACAGAAAAGAGTTTTTGAGTGACGTCCCCTCTCCCTGACGGGAGAGGGGCTGGCTGAAGAATTACTCGCCCTGCTCACGCGCAATTGCGCGATAGCCGATATCCTGGCGGCTAAAGCTACCGTTCCAGTGAATATCTGCCATCAGCGCATAGGCACGCTTCTGTGCTTCTGCAACGGTGTGACCCAGCGCGGTCGCACACAGTACACGGCCGCCATTGGTCAGCACGCGATCGTCGTCAGACAGCTTCGTGCCGGCGTGGAATACCTTCGCGCCTTCCACTTCTTCCAGCGGTAAACCGTGGATCTCATCACCGGTATTGTAATTACCCGGATAACCCCCCGCAGCAATCACCACGCCCAGAGAAGCACGTTCATCCCACTCAGACGTTTTCTCATCCAGCTTACCTTCACAGGCGGCAAGACACAGTTCCACCAGGTCAGATTTCATGCGCAGCATGATTGGCTGTGTTTCCGGATCGCCGAAGCGGCAGTTGAACTCAATCACCTTCGGATTGCCCTGTTTGTCGATCATCAGGCCTGCATAGAGGAAACCGGTGTAAGTATTACCTTCAGCAGCCATGCCTTTGACGGTTGGCCAGATAATGCGGTCCATGGTGCGCTGATGCACTTCGTCAGTGACCACAGGGGCAGGGGAGTAAGCGCCCATACCGCCGGTGTTCGGCCCGGTATCTGCATTGCCAACGCGTTTATGATCCTGGCTGGTGGCCATCGGCAGAACATGCTCGCCGTCGACCATCACGATAAAGCTCGCCTCTTCACCGTCAAGGAACTCTTCAATCACGATGCGATGGCCCGCATCGCCAAAGGCGTTGCCTGCCAGCATATCCTGAACCGCGGCTTCGGCTTCCTCGAGCGTCATCGCCACGATAACGCCTTTACCGGCGGCCAGACCGTCGGCTTTGATAACGATAGGCGCACCTTTTTCACGTAAGTAAGCCAGGGCTGGCTCTACTTCGGTGAAATTCTGATATTCCGCCGTCGGGATGTTATGACGTGCGAGGAAATCTTTGGTGAAGGCTTTCGAACCTTCCAGCTGTGCAGCCCCTTCCGTTGGGCCGAAGATTTGCAGGCCAGCAGCCCGGAAGGCGTCAACGACGCCAATCACCAGCGGCGCTTCCGGACCCACGATGGTCAGATCGATTTTCTCCTGCTGAGCAAAGCTCAACAGGGCCGGGATATCGGTCACGCCGATAGCGACGTTCTGTAACGTGGGTTCCAGCGCAGTACCGGCATTACCCGGTGCCACAAAGACGGTTTTTACCTGCGGCGACTGGGCCGCTTTCCACGCCAGAGCGTGCTCGCGCCCGCCATTACCAATGACTAATACTTTCATTTTCTGCTCCGTGGATTAATGGCGGAAGTGACGCATGTCGGTGAAGATCATCGCAATGCCGTGTTCGTCAGCAGCGGCAATGACTTCGTCGTCACGGATTGAGCCGCCAGGCTGGATAACACAGGTAATGCCCACAGCAGCAGCAGCGTCGATACCGTCACGGAACGGGAAGAAGGCGTCAGAGGCCATTGCCGAGCCTTTCACTTCCAGACCTTCATCAGCCGCTTTGATACCGGCAATTTTCGCGGAGTAAACGCGGCTCATCTGGCCTGCGCCTATTCCGATGGTCATGTTCTCTTTTGCATAGACAATCGCGTTGGATTTCACGAACTTCGCAACCTTCCAGCAGAACAGCGCGTCACGCAGTTCCTGCTCGGTAGGCTGGCGTTTCGTCACGACGCGCAGATCGCCCGCGGTGACCATGCCCAGATCGCGATCCTGAACCAGCAGACCGCCGTTCACGCGTTTGAAGTCCAGACCCGGTACGCGCTCAGCCCAGTGGCCGCACACCAGTACGCGCACGTTCTGTTTTGCCGCGGTAATTTTCAGGGCTTCGTCGGATGCAGAAGGAGCGATGATCACTTCGACAAACTGACGGGAGATGATGGCCTGTGCTGTGTCAGCGTCCAGCTCGCGGTTGAAGGCGATAATGCCGCCGAATGCGGAGGTTGGGTCGGTTTTATAGGCGCGATCATAGGCGTCAAGAATGGAGGTGCTTACCGCTACGCCACATGGGTTCGCGTGCTTCACGATTACGCAGGCGGGTTCACTGAACGCTTTCACGCACTCGAGCGCTGCATCGGTGTCAGCGATGTTGTTATAGGAGAGTGCCTTGCCCTGAACCTGCTGTGAGGTCGCAACAGAGGCTTCTTTTACCGCTTCTTCTATATAGAAGGCAGCCTGCTGGTGGCTGTTCTCACCGTAACGCATATCCTGCTTCTTAATGAAGTTCAGGTTCAGCGTACGCGGGAAGCGACCGGAAGGTTCAGTGCTTTCGCCATGATAAGCAGGCACCAGGCTACCGAAGTAGTTGGCGATCATGCTGTCGTACGCGGCGGTGTGCTCGAATGCTTTGATGGCGAGGTCGAAACGCGTCTCCAGCGTCAGCGACCCTTCGTTGGCATCCATCTCATTAATAATGGTGTTGTAGTCGCTGCTCTTCACCACGATGGCAACATCTTTATGGTTCTTAGCCGCTGAGCGCACCATGGTTGGGCCGCCGATATCAATGTTTTCGACGGCGTCTTCCAGAGAGCAGCCTTCGCGGGCAACGGTCTGCGCGAACGGGTAGAGGTTAACGACGACCATGTCGATTGGCGCGATATCATGCTTTTCCATAATGCCGTCGTCCTGGCCGCGACGACCAAGAATACCGCCGTGGACCTTCGGGTGCAGGGTCTTGACGCGTCCATCCATCATTTCCGGAAAACCGGTGTAATCGGACACTTCGGTTACCGGCAGACCTTTCTCTGCTAACAGGCGAGCGGTACCACCTGTAGAAAGCAGCTCCACACCGCGTGCAGAAAGTGCCTGAGCGAATTCGACGATACCGGCTTTATCAGAAACACTGAGCAGAGCGCGGCGGACTGGACGACGTTGTTGCATGGTAAATCCCCTGGATTTCACGATTACAGAGAGCGTTAGATGAATTTTCCAGCGAAAAACTCATCTAACACACCTGACGAGGCATCCTTGTTAAGCGCGAGCATTTTAACGAAAACGTTTGCGCAACGCTCGCGAATTTTCACTTTTTCGTATCTCTGTGGATAAGTCTGTGCGTAAAAGGGTATAAGGCGGGGTTTTGCTGGGGAATGCAGCAGTCAGTCATTTTTCTGTCATTTAGCGGTTGCGGCCTGCAGAGAACTCCCTATAATGCGCCTCCATCGACACGGCAGATGTGAATCACTTCACAGTTAAGCCGGTCGGTT